>JAEUNM010000026.1 GCA_016791105.1 Rhodocyclaceae bacterium
TGGTCAAATGCTCGCTCCGTTTGCGTTTGAGCTGGGGCCAGGCGGAAGCCAATATTGTGGTTCCGGTTGTCCGGCTCGTTGCTGTTGCGGCAGGCAGAACGGCAGTTCCTGCCGTTGTTGTTCCACGCGCCGCCACGCAGCACGCGCCTCGCGCCCTCGACGGTCACCCATGCTCATTTTCCACGCCGGGCGGATGCAATTGCAAGTCGCGTCGCCGCCAGGTCACGGAATCCGCATGCAGGGCCGGGGCCAGTACCGCCGCATAGCCAGCCTGCAACTGGCAGGCGTTGATTTCCCCGGCAGCATAGGCGCCTTCCCAAAGCCGGCGCCCCTGGCGGTAGCGGCGGGCTTTACGCACCGTAAGGCGCACCGTAGCGGGTTTAACGCGATAGCCGCAGAAAGTCAGCCCATGTGCGCTGCGGTTTATTTGCACGGCCGGTTTCAATTGCAACTGGCGATGCTGTGACAAATGTTCGCGCAAGTCCGCCAGCGCCTGCAGAGCGCTAGCGCGGTCGTCGCACCAGAATACGCTGTCGTCCATGTAGCGCACCAGCGCCCGCACGTCGGGCCGTGCGAGCAACAGGCGGTCCGCGGCCACGAGGTAATGGTTGGCAAAATACTGCGAGGTGAGCGAACCTATGGGCAGGCCCTTGCCCGGCGCGCAAGCGTAGGTGTCAATGATGCGCGCGAGCAGTTGCAGAAATTGCATGCCCTTGAAGCGCTGCGCCAGCAGGCCTTTAAGTATGGCGTGGTCGATGCTGTTGAAATAGCCCGCCACATCCACCTGCACATACCAGGCGTAGCGGCGCAAGTGCTGCTGCACCCGCAACACGGCACGATGCGCGCCGCGCCCGGTGCGGCAGGCGTAGCTGTCGTCCACCTGCGCGGAATCGAAAGCGCGCTCGGTCAGGTTCAGAATGGCGTGGTGCAGAACCCGATCCGAAAATGGCGCGGCGTGGATGAACCGCGGCTTGGGATCGCGAATTGCAAATGCCCGATAACTTCCACTGGGCACGGTCTGGTCCATGATGCCCTGGGCAAGCCGCGCCAGGTTGGCGTCCAGCGCGGCAAGAAAATTACTCACCTCCGGCCGGTCGCGCTTGCCGCGTGCGGCTTTCCAGGTCGCGAGCAGCAGATTGTCCCAGGCCGCAATCTGATCCAGCTCAATCCTGAGGCGTTTCACGCTGCGCGTCTTTCCCGGGCACTTGCAATTGACGTGTCAGAATGGAAAGAAACGCGGCACCGTGACGTTCCACGCGCGCCTTGCCCACTCCTTCTATTTCCGATAGAGCCGCAGCACTGGCCACGCGCCGCTGCACCATTTCGGCCAGTTGTTCATTGGTGAATAAGGCATAGGCCGGCACGCCCTCGCGCTCGGCCAGCATTTTGCGCAGATTGCGCAATTCTGCAAACACCGCGAAATCCTGTTCGTTGAGCACTTCGCGGTAATCCACCTTGTCGCGGCGGCCTGATGTTGGTGCAACACCCGCAGCGGATTCGACCCAGGTGACGCACACCGCCCAATAGCTGGCGTCGCCCTGCACTACGAAATGCTTTTCCAGGGTCACGACGCGATGCTGGGCACAAAACGCATCCAGCGCGGTCTGGGCGGCCTCAGGGGCCAGCGCGGGAACATGGAAAAATTGCATGCGCATGGTGTCAGCCCTCCTTTTTCGGCCGCCGGCGCGCCTGCCCGGCCGGACCGCCGGCAGCCTGGCCGGGCTCAGGCTCCGCCTGACCCTGCCCGTCTGCCCGCGGCCCGGCCTGCCTCGCCTGCTGTGTTTGACCTGGGGCCAGGCGGAAGCCAATATTGCGGCTCCGGTAGCCCGGCCCGTCGCCGCTGCGGCAGGCAGAACGGCAGCTCCTGCCGTAGTAGTACCACGCGCCGCCACGCAGCACGCGCCTCGCGCCCTCTGCCGGGCCGGCCGGATCAGTCGCCGGGTTCGCGCTCAAATCGCCATACCAGTCCGCACACCATTCCCATACGTTGCCGTGCATTTCGTACAAGCCCCAGTCGTTGGGCGGCAAGCTTGCGACGGGAACGGTCTTTTGTCGATACTCGCCTTTGCTGGCCCCGGCATATGGCCTGCTGCCATCGTAATTGACCTGATCCGGCGTGATATTGCCTCCGAACGAAAACGGGGTTTGCGTGCCCGCGCGGCACGCGTACTCCCATTGCGCTTCGGTAGGCAGGCCCGCGCCGAGGCCAGGCACCAGCGTGTTCAGTTCGCCCAGAAATTTCTGTACTTCCAGCCAACTTACTCGTTCCACGGGATTGCGCGGATCGTCCTGGAAGCTGCTTCGATTATTCCCCATCGCCCCCAGCCACAAAGCCTGCGTACAAGCCGTATCCGCCAACCAATAGCCCCGAGTCAATGTCACCTCGTGCAAGGTTTCGTCATTGTCGCGTCCGTCTTCATCGGGCGGCGAGCCCATGCGGAAGCTGCCCGGCGCCATCCAGCGGCAACGCTGCACGACCTTGCCGACCGAAAATTCGGCGTAAAGGCCGAAACGATCGAAGCCGACCGGCCCCGCCTGCAGCGCTTGCCAGCCCGGCATAGCCATGTCCTCGCGCCACACCAATTCATGTTCC
>JAEUNM010000048.1 GCA_016791105.1 Rhodocyclaceae bacterium
GCCGTATGGTGCCGCGAAATCACGCCATACCGCGCAATTCACCGCAAGGGCGCATCCCCCCGCCCCATGCCGCGCAAATTACCGTGCGGAGAAACCGAACCGCCCCATACGGCGCAATGCGCTCCGCTTTTGCGCCCTACGCGCCCGCCACCAGCCGGCTACGAGCCCGCCCTACCGCCCGCGCCGCCGCTTGACCGGCGTCTTGACCGCAACGGGCGCAGCCGGCTTGAGTGACGGCAAATCGAAGCCCAAGCCGCTTTGCACGGCTTGCACGCGGGACGATACGTTGAGCTTTTCGTACACGTTCTTCAGGTGCCACTTCACCGTTTCCGGCGCCACCCGCAGCATGCGGGCGATTTCCTTGTTGGACAGGCCGCGCGCGATGTAATCGAGAATTTCCACCTCACGCGCACTCAGTTTGGCGCTGCTGAAATTTTCCGCCGCCGCGACGCGCCCCGGCACCTGCGCCGGCATGGCGGCGGCACGGGCGGCGGCGAGCAATTCGTCCACATACCAGGCATCCACGCCCGGCATGGCGCGCCCCGCCTCGGCCAGTGTCACCAGCAGGTGCAGCATGACTTCGCCCTCGTCCACATAGCAGCGCAGCAACCCGTTTTCCTGCCCATAGGCCAGGCTGGTCGCCAGCAGTCCGAGCGCTTCGTCGCGGCGGCCGGCCTGCTCCAATGCCACCGCCAACAGCGCCGCCGTGCGCGCGGCGTGATAGTGCATTCCACCCGCCTGCAGGTCTGCCAGCAAGCTTTGCAGCAGCGGCACCGCTTTGGCGGCGTCGCGGTGGGCGATCATCAACCGCGCCTGGGCGCTCTGCCAGGCATGCCAGGTTTCGCTGAAACTGCTGCGCAGCGCGGGTAATTCGGCCGGCATCATTGCTTTGAGCGCCTGCGCCTTGTGCTGCGCGTCGGACACGCGGTTTTCCTGGATGTACAGGCGTATGCCCTGTTCCATGCAGGGCGCCAGCATGCGCAACCAGCGCCGTTCCAGCGCCACCGCTTCGCCCTGCGCCAGGATGCGATGCGCCTCGGCATGGTCGCCGGCCTGCGCCGCCAGCCGCGCGGCGGTCACGAAAAGACGCACCAGCGCGCCCAGCGCACAGGCTTCGATGGCGATGGCGACACGTTCATCCAGCAGCGCGGCGGCACGCGGCAATTCATTCCATTCGTAATAAATGGCGGCCAGATAACCGGCCGGCAGCACCGCTGCGGCAGACTGACGCCCCACCGCGGCTTCGGCGCGGGCCAGGGTTTGTTCGAATATTTGCGCGGCTTCGTGCAGCTTGCCCTGTATGCCGGCCGACAGCCCGAACATGCATTCGCGGTACACCGTGGCGTACATGGAGGGCGCCGGCAGCTGCCAGGCCTGGGTGCGCTCGCGCAGCGCCGCCACGGCGCCGAATTGCGAAGCGTAAATCAGCCCGAACACGTAGGTGGTTTCGCCCAGCCGCTGCACCCACGATCCTTCGGCCGGCTGCATGGCCAATGCCTGCTCGCCCAGTTGCAGGGACTTGCTGCTGTCGTCGGAAAAACCGGCGATAGCGGCGCTGACCGCCAGCAGTTCGCATTGCATGGCGGCGTCGGGCGCGAATACGCCGGCATCCACCTCGGCCAGTATGGATTTGAGCGACGCCGCCGCTTCCACCACGCGCATCGATACCGCCAGCGCCCAGGCGTGCGCGAGGCGCAGGCGGATGCGCCGCTGCACGGCGGCGGGCGGCAATTTGGCGACCAGCGCCAATAGCGTGCGCACGTCGCTGCTATCCACCAGCGCCATGGCGCAATTTTCCACCCAGGCCGCCGCGCGTTCATCCTCGCCCGCCGCGAGCGCGTGCTTCACGGCTTCCGGCCACATATTGCGCGCGGCAAACCAGGCGCTGGCCTTCTGGTGCAGCAGCTGCACGGCATCCGGCTGTTCCTGCGCGAGGCGCTTTTGCAGGTATTCCGAAAACAGCGCATGGAAGCGGTACCACTCGCGTTCTTCGTCCAGCGGGCGCAAGAACAGGTTGTGGGTATCCACCCACTCCAGCAGGGAGCGCGCGTCGGCCACGCCGGCAACGGCCGCACAGAGGGCCGGCGCAAGCCGGTCCAGGATGGAAATACGCAATAAGAAATCGACGATGCGGGCATCCAGATTGCCCAGCACGTTTTCCGTCAGATAAGCATCTATGCTGCGTTTGGCTTTGGGCAGGCGTTCGGCGAGCTGTGCCGCTTCGCCGCCTTCGCCCAGCGCCAGCGAGGCCAGTTGCAGGCCCGCCACCCAGCCTTCGGTGGCCTCGCACAGCACGTTCACGTTTTTCGCATCCAGCGCCACCCCGGCCTGGGCAAAAAACGCCTGCGCCTCGCCGCGATCGAAGCGCAAGTGTTCGGCTTCCAGCCGCACCAGTTGATCGCGCGCCAGAAAATAACTGAGCGGTATGGCCGGCGCGGCGCGCCCGGCGATCACCAGGTGCAGATTTTCCGGCGCATAGCGCAACAGCCGGAACGCCGCTTCGCGCACCGCGGGCGATTGCAGGCGGTCGAAATCGTCCAGCATGAGCACCACCTTGCGCTCTGCGGCCGTAATTTCATTGAGCAGTACCGAAATGACGGTTTTGACCGGCGTGAGCGGATCCTGCGCCAGCAGTTCGCGCGCCTGCGTGCCTATGCCGCAGGGCGCGAGGCTCAATGCCGCCAGGACGTAGGCGCCGAATTGCGGCAGATCGTCATCATCGCGATCCAGGCTGAGCCAGGCCACGGCGTAATCCTGCCGCAGCAATTCGCCGCGCCAGTCCGCCAGCAGCGTGGTTTTGCCGAAGCCGGCCGGCGCCACCACCACCGTGAGCTTGCGTGCCAGCCCGGGCTGCAGGCGCTCGATGAGCGCAGGCCGCGCCACCTGCACGCGGCCCTGGCAGGGCGGCTGCATTTTGGTCCGTATGAGTGGCTGGTACCACTTCTGATCTGCTGCATCGACCATGACGCGATGGTTCTCTCTGGATTTTTTTGCCGGTCTGTGCCGGACCGCTCGCCACAGCGCCCCTGCGCGCCGGGAGGCGGCTAGCCTATCGGAAGCGCAAGCGGGGTGTCAATCGCGGCCCGGCGCGCGCCTGGCCCCACCGCCACGCGCGGGCGGCAGACGGTCTGTTGAGCCGATCGGCAAAATGGGATAATCGCGCCATGCACTCGGAAGTCAAAGACGACAACTATTACGCGCTGCTCGGCATACGCGGCAATGCCACGTCCGAAGAAATCAAGCGCGCCTATCGCAAACTGGCGATGGCCTGGCATCCGGACCGCAATGCCGCCCCCGCCGCGGAAGAAAAGTTCAAGCGCATCCAGTACGCCTACGAAGTTTTGCGCGATCCGCCGCGCCGCGCCGAATACGACCTCGCCACGCGCTACCGCTGGACCTACGTGCCGCCGGAAACCGACGTCGAAGCCGAAGCGCCGCCGCCGCGCCGCGCTGCCGAACCCGCAAGCAGCGGCCCGGCCACCCCATCGGCAACCGAAGCCGCCGCCGAGCCGGCGCAAGCGTCAACCGCTGCGGGCGAGGCCGGCCGCGCCAAATCGGGCCGTTCTTCGTCCAAAGGCGCGGCAACGGATTCCGCCGCACGCGGACGCGCCAAACGCTCTGCACCGGAAAAAGCCACAGCCGAGGCGGAAGCCGGCGAAGAACCGGAAAGCGCTGCGGCCGGCCCCGCCGAGACCGAGCGCCCCAGCGCCGGTGACGTCACACGCAAAATCTGGATTACGCTGGAACAGCACCTGCGCGGCTATCGCGCAAAAATCAAGATTACCCGCGCCGAATTCTGCAAGGCCTGCGACGGCACGGGCGTGTCGGACCCTACCCCCATCACCTGCCAAAAGTGCGGCGGCAAGGGCGAAATCCACAAAACCGGTTTCGGCTTTTTCTTTTCGCTGCGCACTACTGTCGAACCCTGTCCGGACTGCGAAGGCAAAGGCGCCCTGCCGCCAAAATGCGGCGAGTGCGGCGGCACCGGCACCGACGTGCCGAAATCCGGTCTGCTGCATTTCGACGTTCCGCCCGGCGCCCGCCTGGATGCGCCGCTGCGCGTGCGCGGCTACGGCAAACCGGCGCGCAAACACGAACGGGCCGGCGATTTGCTGGTGGACCTGCAACTGGCCAACCACGCGCTATTCGAGCCGGAATTCCCGCATCTCAAATTGAATTTGCCCATCACCGGCGCGCGTGCGCTGGCTGGCGGCGAGATCGCCATTCCCACCCTGGAAGGCGAACAAGCCACCCGCGTGCCGACCGGAACTACCGATGGCGCGGAAATCCTGCTGCCGGGCCAGGGCATGCTGGTCGATACCGGCAGCGGCAAGCGCGGCGACCTGAAAGTTAAGCTGCAAGTGCTATGGCCGCAAGAATTCACGCCAGACCAATTATCGCTACTGGAACAATTGGACCGCAGCATACAGACCCAGCCCGCCCCCATCCCGGAACTATCCGCCTGGCAGGAACGCCTGAACGCCGCCCGCTAACCCGTAGGTTGGGGTGACGGAGGAACCCCAACACCCACCTGTAACACGCGCCGGGCCACCCGTACTACCGAACCAGCCCGACAACCAATCCCCACCCGCACACCAACCCGACGACATCGCAACTAACACAAACCTTACCAGCCGCTTTACTTCTGCTGCGGCGGCGGCATGGGCTGCCTTTCCGCCAGCCCCAGACCCGGATCCATACACGCCCACTTGGGCGCACTTGCGGCCCAAATGTTCATGTCCGGACGTATCGAGGACGGGTCCGCCAGCGTTCCTGCCCGGACTACGGTAAATTGCGGCCGGGCCGACGAATTGCCGAACAGATGGACGCCACACTTGGGGCAGAACTTCCGCACGACCTGATTGCCGCTGTCCGCCGTACTGGTAAATTCCGTCACCTCGCCGGAATAAGTGAGCGCTTCGGTGGGAACGATCAGATTGACCGTACCGTTACCCGACACTTTCTGGCAATCCTTGCACCAGCATATGCGCGTAGCCAGCGGGTCGCTCGCAAGCGTGTATTTTACCACCCCACATAGACAGGCCCCAGTTCGTTCACTCACAAAAATCTCCTCACTTAAATTTCACACACCGAACAATTAAACTGCAATCCAGAATTCGCAACACAAATAAAAAGCGCGCCCCTGCCGCGAGGTAGGGCGGGCCAGCGCGAACGTCACCGCGGCGCGCCCTAATGACAAAATCCCCGACTCTTATCCATCGGGTAAACGCATAATGCAGGGACCGGCTGAGTCACCTCACGCAGCATTGCCGTGCTCACTCGGGCAGCGCCTGTATCCAGGCCAGCACCTCGGCGACGGCGGCGTCCGGGGTATTGGCGTGATCGGCATTCACGCTCACATATTTGCTGGCCGGATGATGCGGTGCACGCTGGAA
Source organism: Rhodocyclaceae bacterium (assembly GCA_016791105.1). Classification (GTDB taxonomy): domain Bacteria; phylum Pseudomonadota; class Gammaproteobacteria; order Burkholderiales; family Rhodocyclaceae; genus JAEUNM01. The sequence goes on from JAEUNM010000048.1 coordinate 5,397, forward strand.
GGCATATTGCGGCCCCAGGCGGGAGAGTGGATCCTGGTCGCCCACTACCCATAATATGGGCACCGGCTTCATGATGCGTGGCGCGGTAAGCTGCATATTGCCCAGGCCCTGCGGGTCGAAGTAACTTAACAGCACGTCCGCGCGCATGCGTATGTTCAATTTTCGATCACCGGAATTGAGATCGAGCATGGTCACGGTTTCCGCTCCTTTCCCGGCAGCCACCCGTTCGCGCGCCTCATCCACCGCTTCGCGGCCTATGCCGCGCTCGTACATGAAGCGCGGGCTGTGTCCCGGCGCGAGCGCGACGATGGCGTCCGCATCGCCAAATTCGGCCATGTAGGCAATTGCGGCATTGGCGCCGAAGCTGTGCCCGGCCAGCACGATGCGCTTATAGACATCGGCTCGAAAAGCCGCCACCTGTTGCCGGATGTCCTGTAGCGCGGCCGGATAAGGCGCGTCATATTCGCGCCGCTTGGCCCACGGCATTTCCAGCGCTTTGTAGTCACATGATGGCGCCAGGCGATTGGCAAAGAAACTTATGTCGCGCGGACTGGCCCATTTGCCGTGCAGAGCGATCAGCGCACAGGCTTTTTCGGCGGCGTGGACATTGGGTGCCGCGAGCAGCAGCGTGCAGAGAAAAATTGTTGCGACTAATCTAAGCATGGGCGGACTCGCAATAGTAAGCTGGAGTGACAGCGGGAACACCAACACCGACAGAATATTAACTTGGGGTGACGACAGGAACCCCAACACCGGCATTGATAGCCGGCGCACAGCGTTGGGGTTCGCAGGCTCACCCCAACCTACACCATTTGCCGTGCAGAGCGATCAGCGCACAGGCTTTTTCGGCAGCGTGGACATTGGGTGCCGCGAGCAGCAGCGTGCAGAGGAAAATTGTTGCGGCTAATCTAAGCATGGCCGGACTCGCAATAGGGGGGGGCGGTGACGACAGAAACCTCAAGCTCGACAGAATAGTAGGCTGGGGTGACGACAGGAACCCCAACAACGGCATTGATAGTCGGCGCACAGTGTTGGGGTTCGCAGGCTCACCCCAACCTACACCAGCGACACCACCGACACCCGCTTAGCCGCCTGCCCGCAGCCCTTCCGGCACGGGCGGGGCGACCAGGCGCTGCATGCCGCCGGGCACGGTACCGAAGCGGCGGCCGGCCTGCCAGTCGGCTGTGTAGGATTCGATTTCGGCACGCGTACGGCCGACGAAATTCCACCACAGCAGTACTTCTTCACCGAAGGGCTGGCCGCCCAGAAGCAGGCAGCGCGCGGCATCACCGCAGGCCAGCGGCAGGCTGTCGCGGCCACTGCCCAGATCCAGCAGCGCGCCCGGGACCAGCGTTTGTCCGGCCGCCTGCACTTCTCCGGACAGCACCAACAAACCATATTCGAATTCCGGCCGCAATGGCATCACGGTGCGCGTACCGCCCACTGCGCTGATGTCGGTACCGAACAGCGGGCTATGCACGCGCACCGGCGAGCGTTCGCCCAGTAGTTCCCCGGCCAGCAGGGTAAGCGAAAAACCGTCGTGTTCCTGCCGCGGCAGTTCCGGATAGTGCTCGAATGCCGGGTCCATATTGCGCAGCGCATCTGGCAGCGCGATCCACAATTGCGCCACGTGTATGTTTTTCGGGCGCTGGGCCGGCGAGGTTTCGGAGTGCGATATGCCGTGCCCGGCGGTCATCAGATTAACCTGGCCGGGCCGTATGATTTGTTCGTAGCCCAGGCTGTCCCGGTGCAGGATTTCGCCTTCGACCATCCAGGTGAAGGTTTGCAGCCCGGTGTGCGGATGCGGGCCCACGCTTAGTCCGTCGCCTTCGCTCACATCGACCGGGCCGACGTGGTCAAGAAAACACCAGGCGCCGATGAGGCGCTTGCCACGGTTGGGCAGCGCGCGGCGTATGCGCATGCCGCGTCCTAGTTCCGCATCGCGCGTGGGTATGGCGACGGGTGCGGCGCTATTCGAATTGCTCATGTTCGCTCCTAGCTCGGTTTGGCCGGTCGCTGGCGGCCGGCGCGGTCCAAAGGCCAACCGCAATCAATTGCGACAGTTTAGTTGCGCAAGCCTGATCAGCCGCGCAAGCGCTGACGCATTGGGAAGATTCAAATGTACTCCGGGTACGGCAGGCTTGGCGCCTGCGCAAGCTCAGGCCGCGCCTCGTTGGAGCCGCCGCGTCCAGTCGCGCAAAGATTCAAGCAATTTAACGATAAGTTCTCTGGTCGGCGCATGGGTCAGTTCTCCATTCGCATCGAAGCGCTCGGCACAGTGTCCGATCATGACTTCCGGTTTGTTGATGGTTTTCATGTCCAGAAACACCATGATCTGGCGCAGGTGGTATTGCATGCGCACCGTGCCCAGCATGCCCGGACTCGCCCCCAGGATAGCCGCCGGCTTGCCGGCGAATGGCTGGTCGGGCGGGCGGGAAACCCAGTCTATGGCGTTTTTGAGTACGCCCGGCACCGAATAGTTGTATTCGGGGGAACTGAACAGGATGGCGTCAGCCGCCGCAACCTGGGCGCGCAGACGTGCCACCGGGGCGGGCCAGCCGGCCACACGGAGGTCATCGTCGTAATGCGGCAGATCGCCGATTTCCGCAATATCCACGCTCACACCTTGTGGCGCCATTTTCTGCGCCACCCGCAGGGCAGCGGCGTTATACGAGCCTGCGCGCAGGCTGCCACATATCCCCAACACTTTTACTGTTTCCGCCACGGTGATCTTTCGGGTAGCAAAGCCCAAATATAGCCGGAAACGGGTTCACTGGCCGGGCCGGGGAAAAGCGGCGGAGCGGCCTGCCCCTTTCCCGGCCGCCCGCGACAACGGCATGTGGCTTCGCGCGCGCCCATCGCTGCATTGAAGTATGGTGTGTCGCGTGCGCGCCACGGTACGAAGGACGTGCGCCGGCCGGCGCACGGCGGAACTGGCTGCGCCGCCCCCGCCCCGGCCTTCAGGCGGCGGTTTTCGCTTCCAGCACCTCGAGCAACTCCGGCAACAGGCGCGCCGCCGCCGCTTCGAGTGCCGCCAGGCCGGCCGCTATCTGGTCGGCCGGCGCGCCTTCCTTGATGCGCGCTTCCAGCGCCACCGCACAGGCATGCACGTCGATGGCGCCGACGGTTCCGGCAGTCCCTTTCAAGGTGTGGGCGCGACGCCGGCCATCATCCGCCGCGCCTGCATTGGTCACCGCGCCACGCAGTGCCTGCACGTCGCCGGGCAGGCGCTGGGCGAACATTTGCAGCACGCGCCGGTACAGTGTCGCGTTGCCATTCACGCACTTGAGACCGAAGGCGGCGTCCAGTCCCGCTATGACCCAAGCAGCCGGATCTTCCGGCTGGTCGGCGGCGGTAGTACGCGGCAGGACGGTTACCGGCGGCGCCACGTCCGTGGGCGCAGACTCCATTGCAGTCGGTATCGGCATCGGCGCCTCCGGCACAGTGACCGGCGCGTCCTCCTCCCGTGCCGCCTTGCGCTCCAGCCACTTCAACAGGACTGCGTACAATTGGTCCGGATCGACCGGTTTTGCCACGTGGTCGTCCATGCCGGCGGCAACGCAACGCTCGCGGTCCTCGGCAAAGGCGTTGGCGGTCATGGCGATGATGGGCAGCCCTTTGCGTTGCGGCAGCGTGCGTATGCGACGCGTCGCCGCCAAGCCATCCAGTTTGGGCATCTGCATGTCCATCAGCACCAGATCGTAATTTTCTCGCTGCACCATTTCGCATGCTTCCAGACCGTTGCCGGCCAGATCGATCTCCATCCCTACATCATGGAGCAGGGACAGCGCCACTTCCTGATTGACCGGATTATCTTCTGCCACCAGGATGCGCTTACCGGCATGGTGGCGCTGCAAAATTTCGGCGCTGCCCGGCTCGGCGGCCTCGGCTTCGGCGCCTTTCGCCTCGCTCAGCCATACCGTGCTCCAGAAACAACTGCCGCGCCCCGCTTCGCTGCGCACGCCGACTTCGCCGCCCATCAGTTGCGTGAGGTGACGGTTGATGGACAGCCCCAGCCCGGTCCCGCCGTATTGGCGCGTGGTGGAACTGTCGCCCTGTTCGAATGCATCGAAAATGCGCTGCTGCTGTTCCGCCGAGAGGCCTATGCCGGTATCTTCGACTTCGACGCGCAGCAATACCTTGCCGGCATCCCGCCGCAACAGGCGCACGCGCAGCGTGATGCGGCCCAGGTCGGTAAATTTGACGGCATTGCCGGCAAAATTCAGGAATATCTGGCCCAAGCGCAGCGGGTCGCCGTACAAGCGGTCGGGCACGGCAGGATCGCGTTCAAGATGCAGTTCCAGCCCCTTTTCGCGCGCCTTGCCAGCCACCATCGAATGCACGTATTCGATCACCGAATCGGGCGCAAAGTCTTTTTGTTCCAGGCACAGGCGGCCGGCTTCGATTTTCGATATGTCGAGTACGTCGTTGATGATGCCCAGCAATTGTTCGCCCGCCATGGCGATTTTGCTCAGGCGCTCGGCCTGTTCCGGCGACGGGCCGGCATTGCGCAACAGATGAGTAAGGCCCAGGATGGCATTCATGGGGGTGCGAATTTCATGGCTCATATTGGCCAGGAAAGAACTTTTTGCGCGCGTGGCTTCCTGTGCGCGATCGCGCTCTTCGGTGGCCAGCACGTTGAGGCGCTCCAGTTCGGACTGCGCCGCCTTTAGTTCCGTAATGTCGCTGGCGAGCACGAAAAAGCCGGCCACCTCGCTACCGACCTGGTCCGGAATCAGGTAGGTATCCGTATATTGCGGCAGCCGGTTGGGCTGCGCGATGCAGGACTCGAAGTGCTGCGGCACCCCGCCCAGTGCCGCCTGCGTGTAACCGGCTGCGCGCGCGTAGGCGTCCGCACCCAGAAGTTCACGTAGCGTCGAGCCCTGCAGGGGTTCGACCGACGTGCCCCAATGCTCGCTCATGGCACGGTTGGCGAAACGCAGGCGCTGCTCGCGGTCCCAATAACTGATGGATACGGGCAAATTATCGGTAAGCGTGCGCAGGAATTTTTCGCGTTCCGCAATACGGCGATAAAGGCGTTGCAATTCCTGGGTTTGTTCGCGCCGCTCTGTGACATCCATCAGGGTTACGATCAGTTCGCCTTCGTCGCCGGGCAGGACGGCAATGTGCAGGTCCAGCCAGCGCTGCCCGCCGTCCTGCCGCAATACGTCGAGCTCGCCGTGGTAGGTACCTTGTCCGCTGCGCACGTCCTTGCAATGTGCCTCGAACACCTGCCACGCGGTATCGCTTTCGAACATGGCGCGCGCCGACTGGCCCACCAGCGTGCCGGGCGCGCAGCCCAAGGTCAGGTCGAAACAGGCATTGGTCCAGATGAATTTGCCTTCCTTCAGTTTTACTATTCCAACCTCCTGGTTGTCCAGGATGGTTTTCTGCTCGGCCAGCAGCGCCGCAACTTCAGCGTTTTTTTCCAGTAGTTCCTGCGTACTGGCGTCTATCAGTTCCTGCAGATGTTGCCGGTGCTGGCTTAGTTCTTCGGTGATGCGCTGGCGTTCGGTAATGTCCTCGCCCGCCAGCAGTATGCCGCTCATGCTGCCGTCCGCGTCCGCCAAGGGGCTGGCGTGCCAGGAATAGACACTAACCCGATCGCCTGCGCCGACCAGTTCGTGCTCGTAGTGCAGCGGACCTTCCTTTACGCCGGCACTTACGCTTTCGAATAACAGATCGGCACGGCCGTCGTCCTGTCCGCCCGGAACGAAACTGCCGAACCATGCGCGCCCGCGCAATTCCGCGGCACTGCCGCCCAGCACCTCGCAGGCCTTGCGATTGACCAGCGTGAGGCGGCCATCCGGATCCACGGCGACGATCACCGCCTCCACCAGATCGAGATAGCGTTGTTTCAACTCCTGTTCAGCGTGCAGATTGCTTGCCGCCTGTGCTGCCTGCGACGCAAATGCAAGGCGCCGGCGCTGGTACAGCAAAAGCCCGACCGCAGCGGCGAGCGAGCCGACCAGGGCCAGCGTCGCTTCCAGCAGTACGGCATGCCGCCAGCCAGCGTAAAGATCGTGTGTAGTCCGGCTGACGGCGATCACGAGCGGTTTATCGAGACGCACGGAGGCCGGCGCAAAGGTACTGATGGCAACCATGCGTTCGACGCCGCCGCCCGCCTGTTTGCCTATGCTCACGCTTTCGCCCAGGCCGGCGGCAACATGCTGCGCAAGAAATCCGCCGCCGGGCTGCAACACCGGCGCGACGTCGCCCGGCACGATTACGTAGGGCAATCCGTCGCCGTGCGCAATTTCACTTTGCATGCCCGGGGCGTAAGTGGCGGTGAGCATGACGCGCGTGAAAAAATCCGGGTCGAGCACCGCCAGCACGATGCCGGCGAAGGCGCCGTCGGCGCTACTGCGCGCCAGCGACAAGCGCAGCATGGGTTGCCCCGAATAGGCGCGTTCCGGTGCCGGAATCCGCACGGCATCCGACCAGCCGGCTTGTTCCACGGCACGGAATACGCTCGATGCAGCGACATTTTCGCCCAGGGTTTCCGGGCGGTTGGTGCTACGGACAATGCCGTTCTTATCGACCACGCTTAATGCGCGCATGCCGCCCGCGGCGTCGACCAGGGCGCCGAGCTGTGCGGATTGCAAATCCGCTTCTTTTGCATCGGCCGCCAGCGGCATGGTAGCCGCATGTTCCATCGTGCGCTGTACCGATCGCAACTGATTGGCCACGAGGTCGTACACGACGCGTGATTGACTTAGCAGTTGCGCCCGCCCGTCGTCCGCGACGCGATGGTATGCGGCATACCAACTGTGCGACAAGGTGGCAATCAGTACCAGCAGGGCGAGCGCCAGGGATGCGCGCTCGCGGCGCTGGCGGCGGCCCTGTTCGGCAGCGCTGCGCGGTTCGCCGGTTGGCGCCGGATTCAAGGCTGACTCCCGCGCGGCACGGCGCCGCCGGCATCGCGCAGCAAGCTCGCATCGAGTGCGTCGCCGGCTCGCAGTGAGTGATCGGCGAACCCCATTTGACGCAGATAATTTTCGATTATCGGTGCCACGGCGACCAGCGATTCCGGCTGCGCGGCATCGAAAGCAGCGCGGTTGGCGGCGGCGTCGAAAAACCGCGTGTCCGACAACGGCAGGCCGTAGTCCGCCGCACGCACGCCCGCCGCCTTGGCCATGATGCTCAGCGCGGACTCGGTATCTTCTCGCAGCACGCGTTCAAGCTCATACCAGGCACGGATGGCTGCGACCAGTTCAGCGCGCTTGGACTGGATGCTTTGTTCGCGCGCCACGAGCAGACCGGCGATCAGCCCGGGCATTTCGCGCGACGTGAATAAGGTGCGGCCGCCGCCATTCTGTTCGACTTCGCGCACCCACGGGTTCCACACCACCGCCGCGTCGACCCGCCCCGCGCGCAGGGCAGCGGCCGCCGCCGGCGCCGACAGATTGACCAGGCGGATGTCGGCCAGACTCATGCCGTGACGCGCCAGCGCGGTCGCCAGCATGAATTGCGACACGCTATGTTGTTCCAGCGCGACGCTGCGGCCCTTCAGTTCGCGCAGGGAGGCGATGTCCCGGCGCGCTACGATGGCGTCGTTGCCGGCAGAATTGTCATTGACCAGCACCGCCTTGACCGGCGCGCCGCGCGCGCGCTGGGCCAGCGTGTCGGACCAGGTCTGCGAATTGGCGTCTATGCGCCCGCCTTCCAGCGCCGCGATGGAATCGCTATAGCTGGGAAACCAGATCAGTTTGACGTCGGCGCCGTACTTGCGGAACAGTCCGCGTTGTTCGGCCACATACCAGGCTACCCAGCCTGGCCAGTCGGACACGCCCAGTCTTAGTTCCGCCTGAGCGGCGCGCGCGCCCAGACAAAGAGCGCAACACAACAATAGTCCCAGCCGCGCCCGGCTAAGCCGGCCACGGTCCCCGCACGCGCGCGTGCGTGCGTGCCACGCTGGAAAGATCGACCCCATTCAAACGCTCGGAAAAGCCTCGTTGCGACACTTGAAGCTAGCAAGACGCCCGGGCGCGCTTGCACTCGACGCTGCGCCAGCGGGCCGGCTTTTGCGTCACCCAAGGCCGGGTCCGTTGCGAGTTGCCGCGGGCGCTCCGGACAAGGCAATTTATCGACTCGATCGGAGAAAACTTGATTGACGGCAAGGAATGCCAAAGCCATGCCGCCGGCACGCCGGGCAAAAACGGGTGGAATATTGGATCGGCCCCACGGCAAGCTGCATTGCGCAACGCAACGGGCTGATATATTTGCACTGCACGGAGGGCGCGCTGCGCCCAAGCGCAGCGGCAGCAACGCCTCTGCGGCGCACGCGACGCTATTGCATCGACACACAAAGGTGCGCCACGAATGTGCGCTCTGCCCTAACATATGCGTGCGAATGCTGATTTGGCAGCATTCGCCATCCTGTCTGGAGCCCCCCTGCGCCATGCATGCTTCCGCCTTCATTCACGCCCATGCGGGTAATCCCGACTGGCGCGTCGCGCTGGCGCAATGTTTCGCACAATTGCGCGCCAACCAGGCCGCGCGCTCGACCCTGCCCGGCGCGACGCCATTCACCCTGGGCTGGTGTTACCTGAGCGACTACTATGCGGATGCCGCACTGCCCATACTCGAGCGCCTGAAGCAGGAATTTCCGGGCGTTGCATGGACCGGCACGGCCGGTATGGGCATATTCGCGAGCGGCGTTGAATATGTGGACGAACCGGCAATGGCGCTCATGCTGGCGCCCTTGCCGGCGCAGTCGTTCCGGCTGTTTTCCGGGCGTCAGCCGCTGCCCGCGGCAGCATCCGATTTCATCGCCCACGCCGCGCTCGTACATGCCGATCCGGCCACGCCCGACCTGCAGGATTTGCTGGGTGAACTTGCCGCGCGCACGGCTTCGGGTTATCTGTTCGGCGGCCTCACCTCCTCACGCCAGGACAGCCTGCAGATCGCCGGCGACCTGCTCGACGGCGGCCTGTCCGGTGTTGCATTTGCGCCGCAACAAGGCCTGCTGTCGCGCGTCACGCAAGGCTGTCAGCCGGTCGGCCCAAACCGCACGGTGACGCGCTGCGAAGGCAACTTTCTGTTTACGCTGGACGACAGACCGGCGCTGGAATGTCTGCTGGAAGATTTGGGCCTTGATGCCGCGATGCCCAAGCGCGAGTTGTTACAGGCCATGACCGGCACCCTGGCCGGCCTGCGCGCCGAACGTCTCGACCTGCCGGTGCGGCCGGGGCAGTTCGGCGTCGATTGGGTGGTGCGCCATCTGGTCGGCGTGGATACCCGCCAGCAAATACTTGCGATCGCGGAACAGGTGGAAGTCGGCACGCAACTGTCGTTTTGCCGGCGCGACCCGAAATCTGCGCTATCCGATCTGGTCCGCATCGCCACGGAAATTCGTGACGAGCTCGAAGGCGACACGGGACGCCGCGCCGTAGGCGCCATTTACGTGAGCTGTGTCGGGCGCGGCGGCGCGCATTTCGGTGCGCCGCATGCGGAACTGCAGACCGTGAAGCGCGCGCTGGGCGAATTGCCCCTGGTCGGTTTTTTTGCCAGCGGCGAAATTGCGCGCGCCAATCTGTACGGCTATACCGGCGTACTGACGGTATTTACGGCGCCGGCTTAGATACACACCGGCTCAGGCCGAATCGCGCTGCAGGCGCGCCTGCGCACGCGGCCACAGGCGCGCGAGGGCGACATAGGCCGCCAGCGCGAAGACGGAACTGAGCGTGTAGGTGAGCGGCGCCCCGGCGCGGTCCCAGAACCAGCCGCTCACCAGGCCGCCCAGCATGCCGCCGGCGCCGAACGACAAACTGCTGTACAGCGCCTGCCCGCGCGCCTGGTGGCGCCCCACGAACAGCCTGTTGATGGCCGCCACCGCGGCGGCGTGGAAGGCGCCGAATGTGGCGCCGTGCAACACCTGGGCCGCAATGACGACGACCGGGTGGTCTATGCCCCAGCCTATCATCACGAAGCGCAGCACCGCGCAGGCATAGCTTGCCAACAGTACGTTGCGTTCGTTGAAGCGCTCCAGCAGCGCCGGCATGCGCCAGAACACGAGGATTTCGGCCACCACGCCCAAGGTCCACAGCCAGCCCACGGCACTGCGCGTATAGCCGTGCGTATCAAGATAGATCGAATAGAACACGTATAAGGCGCCATGCGCCGCCGACATGAGCAGGCAGGACAACAGTAGGGCAACGATGCGCCTATCGCGCAGCAGATTGGCAAAACGCGCCGGCTGCAGTGCCGGATCGGGCGCCGCCTGGGCTTCCGGAACGGTAAAGGCACAGATCATGATGCCGATCAGCGTGGCGAACGAGGCCCACAGCACGCTGGAAGGCGGTGCGTAATCCAGCACCTGCCCCAGCGCCAGCACCGCGACGATAAACCCGACCGAGCCCCACATGCGCACCGAGCCATAGCGCGCCGGCGTGGCGCGCAAATGCGCGAAAGTCATGCTTTCCATGAGTGGCAGGGCGGCGCTCCAGCAAAACGCCAGGCAGGCCATGGCGACGAATACCGATTCGAAACTTGCCGCCCCGAAAAACAGCAGGAAACTGGCTACGCTCAAGGCGCCGGACAAGCGCACGATGCCGGCGCGGCGGCCGCTGCGATCCGCCATCGCGCCCCATAGATTGGGCGCCACGATGCGCATGAGCTGCATCAGGGAACTGACCACGCCAATTTCCCAGGCGGAAAATTTCAGGCTGGCCAGATAGAGCGAAAAGTACGGCGCGAACGCGCCGACGAACGCAAAGTAGAAAAAGTAGTACGCCGACAGGCGCCAGTAGGGCAACATCGGCGAAATTGTACCCGCGGCGGCGTGAACGGCAGGCTATCGGCATTGCTGCGGGTGCCTGCGCCGACCACCGAACCGGCGCAGCGGCCGGCCCGAATTCAGGCCGGTTCGCCGCTCAGCATGTCACGCAATTGTTCCTTGAGTGCGCCCCGGCGCGCGAGCAGTGCCCCCAGGTCGCCACGTCCCAAACCCAATCTTTCGGCCTCGCGCACGCGCCGATTGACTTGGTCGAATTCGTCAAACAACGAGGCGAAGTACTGATTGTGCTGATTCAGCAGCCGGATGAGCGTTGCGCTTTCCGGGAATTCAGCGTGTAGATCATGAACGGGAAGCATGCGATAACCTTGCCAGAGCGAATGGTAATAACCGTATCGCAGGCAGGGTGCTTGCGTGTTGACGAAAGTCAACCGCAGCGCAGCAGATCAGCCCTCCTCAGGCTCCGGGTCGTCCCGTTCCGCCCCGCGCAGGGCGCGCAGGGCATCCACCACCTCGTCGGGCGCCTGGGCCGGGATTTTCGGCGTGCCGCACACCACATCCCCGCATTGCGCGCGGTGGCGCAGCGCGTGGTCCATCAGCACCAGGGCCAGCATGGCTTCCGCGATGGGCGTGGCGCGTATGCCGACGCAGGGGTCATGGCGGCCGTGCGTGTTCACGATGACCGGCTTGCCGTCCTTGTCTACGGAGTGGCGGTCCAGCCGTATGCTGGAGGTGGGTTTGATGGCGATATGCACCACCACGTCCTGGCCCGTCGCAATGCCGCCCAATATGCCGCCCGCGTTATTGCTGAGGAAGCCCTGCGGACTGATCTCGTCCGAATGTTCGGTACCGCGCTGCGCCACGGAAGCAAAGCCGGCACCAATTTCCACGCCCTTGACCGCATTGATGCCCATCATGGCGTAGGCGATGTCGGCATCCAGGCGGTCATAGACGGGCTCGCCCCAGCCGACCGGAACGCCGCTCGCCACGACGCTGATGCGCGCGCCCACCGAATCGCCGGATTTGCGCAATTCGTCCATATAGGTTTCGAGTTCTGCCACGCAGTCCGGGTCGGGCGCAAAAAATGGGTTGGTGCGCACCGCCTCCCACGAGCGGAAGGCGATGGGAAGCGGGCCGAGCTGGCTCATGTAGCCGCGCACCTGCACGCCGTGGCGCTCCAGCAGCCACTTTTTGGCGATTGCGCCGGCCGCCACGCGCACCGCGGTTTCGCGCGCGGAACTGCGGCCGCCGCCGCGATAATCGCGGATGCCGTACTTCTGCCAATAGGTGTAGTCGGCGTGGCCGGGCCGGAAGGTGTCGGCGATGTTGCCGTAATCCTTGCTGCGCTGGTCCTGATTGCGTATCAGCAGGCCTATGCTGGTGCCGGTGGTTTTGCCCTCGAACACGCCGGACAGTATTTCCACCGTATCCGGCTCGCGCCGCTGCGTCACGTGGCGCGAAGTGCCGGGTTTGCGTCTATCCAGTTCAGCCTGAATGTCGGCTTCGCACAACGCCATGCCGGGCGGACAGCCATCCACCACGCAGCCTATGGCGGGGCCATGAGATTCACCGAACGAGGTGACGCAAAACAGTTTGCCTAGTGTATTGCCGGACATGGACGTGGGATGGCAGCCGGGTTGGTGTTCGCGCCGCAAACGCATGCGCGCAGGCGCGGGTAAAATTTGTACGGGAAAGTCCCCGCGCGAGTGGCCGGCGAGTTTAGCACGCGGCTTCCGGCGCACCACCACGAGGCAATCCATGCGCAAATCGAGCCGTTCCGCACCGCCGCCGCCGGCCCACCCGGCGCCGGCGCCCGCTCCGCGCCCCCAGGCCGATACGCGCTGGCGCCGCAGCGTGCGCTATGTGTGGGACAAAAATCGCGGCCGCAGCTAGCTGGCAGTGCCGCGTGCCTGCCCGCCACGGCAAAGGCGGGCCTCACGCCGCATGCTTTTTCATTTCTTCGTCGCGCAGTGCGCGGCGCAATATTTTGCCGACGTTGGTTTTCGGCATTTCATCGCGAAATTCCACGTAGCGCGGCATTTTGTAGCCGGTCAGGCGCTCGCGGCAAAAATCCATCACGGCTTCGACCTTGAGTGCCGGATCCTTGCGGACGATGAACAGTTTGACGGCCTCGCCGGATTTTTCGTCCGGCACGCCGACCGCCGCACACTCCAGCACGCCGGGACAGGCGGCCGCGACATCTTCGACTTCATTCGGATAGACATTGAAGCCGGACACCAGAATCATGTCTTTCTTGCGATCCACGATGCGCAGGAAACCCTGCTCATCCATCACCGCGATATCGCCGGTGCGCAGGAAGCCGTCTTCCGTCATGACTTTGGCGGTTTCATCCGGCCGCCCGTAATAGCCTTTCATGACCTGCGGCCCACGCACGCATAGTTCGCCGCGGCTGCCCACGGGCTGATCCTTGCCCTCATCGTCGCGCAGCACCACTTCGGTGGAGGGTACAGGCAGACCGATGGCGCCGTTGTACTCCTTGATGTCGAGCGGGTTGATGCACACCGCCGGGGAAGTTTCCGTCAGCCCGTAAGCTTCCGCCAGCGGGCAACCGGTCACGGCTTTCCAGCGTTCCGCAACCGCACGCTGCACTGCCATGCCGCCGCCCAGGGTGAGCCGCAAGGACGAAAAATCCAGTTTGGCGAATTCCGGGTTGTTCACCAGCGCGTTGAACAGGGTATTGACGCCGGTCATGACCGTGAAGGGCGTACGCGCAAGCTCTTTGATGAAACCCGGAATGTCGCGCGGATTGGCGATCAGCACGTTGCGTGCGCCGATTTTCATGAAGGTGAGGCAATTCGCCGTGAGCGCGAATATGTGGTAGAGCGGCAAAGCCGTGACGATGGTTTCGTCGCCCTCACGCACTACCGGCTTGATCCACGCATGCGCCTGTTGCAGGTTGGCGATGATGTTGCGGTGCGTGAGCATGGCGCCTTTGGCAACCCCGGTCGTGCCGCCGGTATATTGCAAAAAGGCGATGTCCTGATGCGTGACCGGCACTTTTTTGAGGCTGTGGGCGCCCCCCTGCGCGAGCGCATCCTTGAAACGCAGCGCAGCCGGTATGCGCCAGGGCGGCACCAGCTTCTTGACGTGGCGCAGGACGAAATTGACCAGCAAGGATTTCGGAAACCCGAGCAGATCGCCCAGCCCCGTTACCACCACCTGCCGGATTGCCGTATGCGCCAGCACTTCCTGCAGCGTGACGCAAAAATTTTCGACGATCACGATCACTTCCGCGCCGGAGTCCTTGAGCTGGTGTTCCAGTTCGCGCGGGGTATACAGCGGATTGCAATTGACCACCGTATAGCCGGCGCGCAAGGCGCCGAATACGGCGATCGGATATTGCAGGCAGTTCGGCATCATGACGGCGATGCGCGCGCCGGGCGCCAGTTTGAGCTGGCTCTGCAGGTAGGCGCCCCAGCGCGCGCTCTGGGCATCCAGTTCGGCATAAGTGATGGCCTTGCCGAAACTGACGTAGGCTTCTGAATTTGCGTAACGCGCGCAGCTTTTTTCGAACAGGTCGCCCAGCGACGAAAATTCGTTTACGTCGATTTCCGCCGGTACGCCGGGCGGATAGCTCGATAGCCAGATTTTTTCCATCGCCACTCCGTTCTTTTTCGACTTCGCGCCGTCGGGCCGGCACGCAATGCTTGTCAGAGTTGTTCCGGCGCCGGCCAGTCGCGGATGTAGCTTTTCAACATCCTGTTTTCGAACGTTTGTTCTTCCAGCACGGCTTTTGCAACGTCGCGAAACGATAGCACGCCCATCAGCGTGTCGCCGTCGAGTACCGGCAGATAGCGCACGCGCCCGTCCAGCATGGTGCGGCGCAAGTCGTCCAGTTCCATGTCGGGGTGCCCGCAAATCGGGCTGCGCATCATGACACTGCCCACCGGCACGTTCTGCCAATCCGCACCGCGGCGCGCCAGCGCGCCAAATACCTCGCGAAAAGTAAGCATGCCCGCTACGTGGCCATGGTCCATGACCACCAGCGATCCCATGTCCAGTTCCACCATGGTTTTGACGGCGTCGCCCAGGGGACTGGCCGATCCGGTGGTGTACAGCACAGTGCCCTTGACGCGCAACACATCACGAACCTGCATGACGCCCCCTCCGCTCGAAGCCGCGCCGGGCGCATGACGGCGCGGGCCCATCGTTATCTAAGGCTCGGCGGCAAAACCTGCGCCGGGTCGCGTGGCAGGGCCGGCGCCCGGCGCCCGCCGCTAGCGCTCGAGCTGATCCAGTTTGCTCTCGATCTTGGCCCATTCGTCGGCCTCTTCGAGCTTGTCCTTGCGTTCGATAATCGGCTTCCAGTGCTTGGCCAGTTCGGCATTGAGCGCGGTAAAGTGCTTCTGGCCGGCCGGCACATCATCCTCGGCAAAAATCGCCTCCACCGGGCACTCGGCCACGCACAGGGTGCAATCGATGCATTCGTCCGGATCGATGACGAGAAAATTGGGCCCTTCGCGAAAACAATCGACCGGACACACATCGACGCAGTCCGTATATTTGCACTTGATGCAGGGCTCGGTCACAACGTAGGTCATACAGGCTCCAGATGTCGGGGATGGCATTCGGCCAAGTTGCCGAATTGCTATAAATATAGCGAAACTCGGTGCCGGCCGTGGGCATGTGCCACGCGCCGGACTTCCCATGCACTTGCTTTTTCGCTAGCATGCCACCAATTATCAAGCGTTAACACGACGGGCGTCGGTGCCACGAGCTTCCCTGGTGGATGCGAAACGGCTGGGTTCCGGGTCACACGGAACCCGCGCAACGCAGGTCCGCAGGCGCCGGCCAACCATGCTCATGCCGGACCGCATTGCCCGCAAGTCTGGCCAAAAAATTTCACCAGAAGCACTATCGAACGGGTCAGCCCGTACTTCCCTTTTACCCTGCCGGTTGCGGCCCGGAGCGGCTCGCAGCGCGCGCATTCCCCAGTGAGGAGTCAATGAGCGAACATATTCACCACGTCACCGACGCCAATTTTGAAGACGAAGTATTGAAATCCGAATTGCCGGTATTGGTCGATTACTGGGCCGAGTGGTGCGGTCCCTGCAAAAATTTTGCCCCCATCCTCGACCTGGTCGCAGGCGACTACAAGGACAAGATCAAGGTGGCAAAAATGGACATCGATAAAAACCCCGCCATGACGGCACGCTATGGCATCCGCGGCATCCCGACCGTCATGCTGTTCAAGGACGGCTCCATCGAAGCCACCCGTGTGGGTGCGCTGTCGAAGTCGCAACTCGTGCAATTCATCGAAAACAACATACGGCAACAATAAATCTTGACAGCCGCCGGCGAGGCGGCTAGATTGCGCGCCCGGATCGCCGGTCGGTTACAATCGGCTGGAACGTTGATCCGGGCCCTCGCCCGGCAGGCCGGCACCGCAAGCCGCCACGCGAGTCCGGCGCCAGAAGCCAACCCGGCAAAACCAAGCAAAGCTTCTGTCCGGCCGCCAGTCTTCCCTGACCGCTGGAGATATTCGGAGCCCGCATCCGGCCGCTCCGAATTCATCCGATCAGTCCCCGTCGAAGCAAAATTTCCCCGTTCCGCGCGCACGCATCCCATGCATCTTTCCGAACTTAAATCCCTGCACGTCAGCCAGCTGCTGGAAATGGCCATCACCAACGAAATCGATGGCGCCAACCGCCTGCGCAAGCAGGAACTCGTATTTGCCCTACTGAAAAACAAGGCCAAAAAAGGCGAAGCGATATTCGGCGACGGCACGATGGAAGTGCTGCCGGACGGGTTCGGATTCCTGCGCTCACCGGATACTTCTTATCTGGCCGGAACCGATGACATTTACGTTTCGCCGTCGCAGATTCGCCGTTTCAATCTGCATACGGGCGACACGATAGAAGGCGAAATCCGCACGCCCAAGGACGGTGAGCGCTATTTCGCGCTGGTCAAGGTGGACCGCATCAATGGCGAGCCGCCGGAAGCCTGCAAGCACAAAATACTGTTTGAAAACCTGACGCCGCTGCACCCCACGCAGATGATGCGGCTGGAGCGCGACATACGCGCCGAAGAAAACATCACCGCGCGCGTGATAGACATGATCGCGCCGATAGGCAAAGGCCAGCGCGGTCTGCTGGTGGCAAGCCCGAAGTCGGGCAAAACCGTCATGCTGCAGCACATCGCGCACTCGATTACGGCCAATCATCCGGACGTGACGCTCATCGTGCTGCTGATCGACGAGCGCCCGGAAGAAGTGACGGAAATGCAGCGCTCGGTGAAGGGCGAGGTCGTATCTTCCACCTTCGACGAGCCGGCCACGCGCCACGTGCAGGTGGCGGAAATGGTGATCGAAAAGGCGAAACGCCTGGTCGAGCACAAAAAGGACGTGGTCATTCTGCTCGACTCCATTACCCGCCTCGCCCGCGCTTACAACACCGTGGTGCCGGCCTCCGGCAAGGTACTGACAGGCGGCGTGGACGCCAATGCGCTGCAACGGCCCAAACGCTTTTTCGGCGCCGCGCGCAATATCGAAGAAGGTGGTTCGCTCACCATCATCGCCACCGCCCTGATCGACACCGGCTCACGCATGGACGACGTGATTTACGAAGAATTCAAAGGCACCGGCAACATGGAAATCCATCTTGACCGGCGCATGGCGGAAAAGCGCGTGTACCCGGCCATCAACGTCAATCGTTCCGGCACGCGCCGCGAAGAACTGTTGCTGAAGGCGGACGTGCTGCAAAAGGTGTGGATTTTGCGCAAGCTGCTCTACAACATGGACGACATGGAAGCCATGGAATTCCTGCTCGACAAAATCAAGGCGACCAAGAACAACGGCGAATTTTTCGACGCCATGCGGCGCGGCTGACACGCGCCCCGCTTGACATTCACCAAACGCGACCAATGCACCGCACCGGTGCGGCGGCAGTGTGAATTATCCACGCGCCGCACCACTATCGTGCCAATTCTCGGGCTACAGCACCCATTCCGGCAGGCATGGTGCATGCATTGGCTCGCACACCCGAATTTGCAAACTCGTAGGGAGAACCCACCGTGTCCATACACGTCGCGCTGAATCACGTTACCCATTACCGGTACGACAAACTTATCCAGTTGGGCCCTCAGGTCGTACGCCTGCGTCCGGCGCCGCATTCACGCACGCGCATATTGTCTTATTCGATGAAGGTGGTTCCGCAGGAACATTTCGTCAATTGGCAGCAGGATCCGCAAAGCAATTATCTGGCGCGCCTGGTGTTTCCGGAGCGCACGCGCGAATTGCGCATCGAGATCGATCTGGTCGCGGAAATGAAGGTAATCAACCCCTTCGATTTTTTCCTCGAGCCCTATGCCGAAAAAATCCCCTTCACCTATGAAAGTTCGCTGTCGCCGGAACTGGCGCCCTATCTGGTCAAATTGCCGCTGACGCCGAAATTCCAGGCCTATGTGGATCAGGTGGACCGCACGCCGCGCCGCGCGGTGGATTTTCTGGTCGCCATCAACCAGAAGCTGTGGAAAGACATCAGTTATCTGATCCGTCTCGAACCCGGCGTACAAAGCCCCGAAGAAACCCTGGAAAAAGGCAGCGGTTCCTGCCGCGATTCGGCCTGGCTGCTGGTGCAGATGCTGCGCCATCTGGGTCTGGCGGCGCGCTTCGCCTCCGGTTATCTGATCCAGCTGACGGCCGACGTAAAGGCGCTGGACGGTCCCTCCGGCCCCGAAGCCGACTTTACCGACCTGCACGCCTGGTGCGAAGTGTTCCTGCCAGGCGCAGGCTGGGTTGGTCTAGATCCCACTTCCGGCCTGTTTGCCGGCGAAGGTCACATTCCGCTCGCCTGTTCGCCCGAGCCGTCCTCGGCCGCGCCCATTACCGGCATGGTGGAAAAGTGCGAAGTCGAGTTCTCGCACACCATGACGGTCGCGCGCGTGCATGAAGTGTCGCGCGTCACCAAGCCCTATTCCGAACCGCAATGGCAGGCCATCGAATCGCTGGGCCATCGCGTGGACGAGGATTTGCAAGCCAGCGACGTGCGCCTCACCATGGGCGGCGAGCCCACTTTCGTGTCCATAGACGATCGCGACGGGGCGGAGTGGAATACCGAAGCCATGGGCCCGCGTAAGCGCGGACTGGGCGTATCGCTGCTGGAAAAGCTCAAGGAACGCTATGCGCCCGACGGATTGCTGCATTTCGGTCAGGGCAAGTGGTATCCCGGCGAACAATTGCCGCGCTGGTCGCTCACCTGCTTCTGGCGCAAGGACGGCGAGCCGATCTGGACCCACCCCGAACTGTTTGCCAACGAGCGTGAAAATACCGGTGCAAATCCCGACGTGGCGGGCAATTTCCTCAAGACCATGGCACGCAAGCTCGGTCTGGACGGCAACTATGCCTTCCCGGCCTACGAAGACACCTGGTACTACCTGTGGCGCGAACGCCGTCTGCCGGTCAATGTCGACCCGTTCGACGCGCGCCTGGAAGACCCGCTCGAGCGCGACCGCCTGCGCAAGGTATTTACGCAGGGTCTGGAACAGACCATAGGCTGGGTGCTGCCGGTCAAGCGCAACTATTTCGGCTCGGCGCGCTGGCAAACCGGTCCCTGGTTCCTGCGCGCGGAGCGTTGTTACCTGATCCCCGGCGATTCGCCGATCGGCTATCGCCTGCCGCTGGATTCTCAACCCTGGGCCGCCCCCATCGACTACCCCTGGGTAACCCAGCCGGACCTCGCGCAGGCTTATGCCCCGCTGCCCTCGCACCGTGAAATCGCCAGCCTGTTCAAGCTGCCTTTCGATCCGCAGCGGGCTGCCGAACTGGGTTATTCCGACACCGCGATGCGCGCCGCTTATGGCGACCTGGGCGGCGATGAAGGCGCCGGCTGGGATGGCAGTGAAGGCGGCGAAGGTTTCGGCGGCGAAGGCGCGGAAGGACGGGGCAAACAGCGTCCGCCCAAGCCGCAGGCCGAACTGCCGGCCAGCCTCGCGCAGTTGGCCGACGCCAGCAACCCCGACGCGCAGCCTGGCTTCCAGCAGTCTGCGGGCTGGATCACCCGCACGGCCATGTGTGCCGAACCGCGCAATGGTGTGCTCTACCTATTCATGCCGCCCACCGAGTGTCTGGAAGATTACCTTGAACTGGTGGCCGCCATCGAAGCCACCGCGGTCGAGCTGGGTATGCCGGTAGTGCTGGAAGGCTATGAGCCGCCGCGCGATCCGCGTCTGGAAAACGTGCGCATCACGCCCGACCCGGGCGTGCTGGAAGTGAACGTGCAGCCGGTCGATAGCTGGGACCGGCTGGTGAGCAACACCACCTTCCTGTACGACGCCGCATTCCAGAGCCGCCTATCCACGGAAAAATTCATGCTGGACGGCCGTCACGTGGGCACCGGCGGCGGCAACCATTTCGTGCTGGGCGGCGCCACGGTGCTGGATTCGCCCTTCCTGCGCCGGCCCGACCTGCTGGCCAGCCTGGTGGCGTACTGGCATAACCACCCGTCGCTGTCCTATCTGTTTTCGGGCATGTTCATCGGGCCTACCAGCCAGCACCCGCGTTTCGACGAAGCGCGCCACGAATCGGTGTACGAAATCGAAATCGCCCTGCGCGAACTCAAGCGCCTCAGCAGCGAAAGTTCCAGCAGTTGCCCGCCCTGGCTGATTGACCGCGTGCTGCGCAATCTGCTCGTGGACGTCACGGGGAATACGCACCGCACGGAATTCTGTATCGACAAGCTGTATTCGCCCGACGGTCCTACCGGCCGCCTGGGTCTGCTCGAATTGCGCGCATTCGAAATGCCCCCGCACGCCCGCATGAGCCTCGCGCAGCAATTGCTGATGCGCTCGCTCATCGCGCGCTTCTGGCAGCAGCCCTATCAGCCGGCGCGCCTGAAACGCTGGGGTACGGAAGTGCATGATCGCTTCCTGCTGCCGCATTTCGTCTGGGCGGATTTGCAGGACGTGGTAACGGAAATGCAGCAGTTCGGCTACCCGATGCAACTGGACTGGTTCGAGCCGCATTTCGAATTCCGCTTCCCTCTGCTGGGCGACTTCGCCTCCATGAACGTGGAGGTGGAATTGCGCAGCGCGCTGGAACCCTGGAACGTGATGGGCGAACAAGGCGCGATCGGCGGTACGGTGCGCTTCGTCGATTCGTCGGTGGAACGCGTGCAGGTGAAGGTGCAAGGTCTGGTGAATGATCGTCACGTGCTGGCCGTCAATGGCCGCCGCGTGCCGCTCCATCCGACCGGCATCAATGGCGAATTCGTGGCCGGCGTGCGCTATCGCGCCTGGCAGCCGCCCTCTTGCCTGCATCCGACCATACCGACGCACAATCCGCTCATATTCGACCTGGTCGATACCTGGATGAACCGTTCCATGGGCGGCTGCCAATACCACGTGATGCACCCGGGCGGTGTCAATTACGAAAATTTCCCGGTCAATGCATTCGAGGCCGAATCGCGCCGTCTGAGCCGGTTTTTCCGCATCGGCCACACCCCGGGTCAAGTCCAGGCGCCGCCCGAAGAGCGCAGCCCGGACTATCCGTTCACGCTCGATCTGCGTCGCGCACGCGCCTGATCGCCCCTGCCCGCGGTGCCCCCCTGGGCGCCGCGGGCATTCATCGCTCGCACCTCCGGCTGTGGCGCTGTTGTGCGCCACGCAGCGGTGCATGTGCAAACGCAGCGCAACACGCCAAGCCGCACCGCTTTTCAGGTGGCAGGCTGTGCTAGTCTTGTCCGCCCGTTCCGACTTCGACCGCATCCATGCTGAACCCGCCCGAGGGGCTTCCCAAAGACACGCCCCGCTACGACGAAATGATGTCGGACGGTGCGCCGCGACAGCATTGGGCGCCGCTGTGGGAAGAAATTAGCGCGCTCAGCGCCGAAGCGCTGGCCGACAAGCTGCGCTACATCGAGCGCCAGATACGCGAAGACGGCGTTACATTCAACATGTACGCCGACCCGCAGGGCACCGGGCATCCCTGGGAACTGGACGCGCTGCCGCTCATTCTGTCGCCGGAAGAATGGGAAAGCATAGAAAGCGGCATCGTGCAGCGTGCCGATCTGATGAATCGCATCCTGGCGGATGCCTACGGCGAGCAGTGGATTACCCGCGAACGCCTGGTTCCGCCCGCGCTGCTGCATGGACACGCCGGCTATCTGCGCCCCGCGCACGGCGTAAAGCCGCCTGGCGGAATCTATCTGCACATTTATTCGGCCGACCTGGTGCGGGCACCGGACGGACGCTGGTGCGTGGTGGCAGACCGTACTCAATCTCCTTCCGGCGCCGGCTATGCGCTCGAAAACCGCGTCATCGTGTCGCGCGCCTTCCCCAATCTGTTCAAGGAATTGCAGATTGAGCACCTGGCCATGTTTTTCGGCGCGCTGCGTGACAGCCTGGCGCATTTCGCGCCCAAAAGCGACGAAGCGCCGCGCACCGTGCTGCTCACGCCGGGGCCTTATAACGAAACCTATTTCGAACACACCTATCTGGCGCGCTATCTGGGCTTTCCGCTCGTCGAAGGGCACGACCTGACGGTGCGCGACGGCTGCGTGTGGCTCAAAACGCTGTCCGGCCTGCAGCGCGTACACGCCATCCTGCGGCGCCAGGACGACGAATTTTGCGATCCGCTCGAATTGCGCAGCGACTCGGCGCTGGGCGTGGCCGGCCTGACCGATTGTGCGCGCCGCGGCAATGTGCTCATTGCCAACGCGCTCGGGTCCAACATCATGGAATCCGGCGCCTGGTTCAGCTTCCTGCCGAAAATATGCCAGCAAATGCTGGGCGAGAGCCTCAAGCTGCCCTCGGTACGCAGCTGGTGGTGCGGCGACCCGGCGGCACTGGACGAAGTGGAAGCCAATCTCGACGATCTGGTGTTCAAGCCGGCGTTTCCGCAGCGGCGTTTCGACCCCATCTTCGGCCGCCAGCTCGATGCCGTGGAGCGCGCCAAACTGATCGCCCGCGTGCGCGAGCGCCCGGCGGATTATGTCGCGCAGGACGCGATCGCCCTGTCGCACGCGCCGGTACTGAATCGCCATCACCCGAAAAAAATGCAGTCGCGGGTGATCGGCCTGCGCGTGTTCGCCTGCGCCACGCCGAATGGCTATCTGGTGATGCCCGGCGGCCTCACGCGCGCGGCCGGCGCCGGCAATGAGCGCATCATTTCCATGCAGCGCGGCGGCCAGGCCAAGGACACCTGGGTCATGACGCGCGGCCAGGTCAATACCTTCAGCATGTTGCGGCGGCGCATCCAGGCGCAGGATTTGGTGCGCAGCGGTGCGAATCTGTCCAGCCGGGTGGTGGAAAACCTGTTCTGGTTCGGCCGCTACATGGAGCGCAGCGAAAATGGCGCGCGCCTGTTGCGGCTCGCGCTGGCGCGCCTGGTCGATTACGACCCCAGTACGTCGCTGGTGGAATGGCCGGCCATTCTGGCCGTATGCCGTGCCGTCGGCATCAAGCTCGACGAATCCGACCCGTCCGACCCCAAACTGCAAGCCGCCATCATGCGGGCCATATACGACGACCGCGCCGAAAGCGGGCTGGCATCCAGCCTGCAGTCGCTATTCAACGTGGCATTCAGCCTGCGCGAGCGCCTGTCGGTGGATAACTGGCGCACCATCAACCGGCTGCTGCAGGAACTGGCCCACGTGCGCAAACAAAATCCGTCCTTCGCGCGCGCCATCGCTTCGCTGGACGCAGCGGTGGTGGCCATCATGACGCTTTCCGGCTTTACGCTGGACGGCATGACGCGCGACCAGGGCTGGCGCTTCCTGTCGCTGGGACGGCGCCTCGAACGCCTGCAATTTCTGTGCATCGCGCTCACCGAAGCGGTCGAGCACGCGCACGAGGACGGGCTCGAGTGGCTGCTCGAACTGGCGGACAGTATCGTCACCTATCGGTCGCGCTACGTATCGCGCCCGGAATGGCTGCCGGTGCTCGACCTGCTGGTGACGGACGAATCCAATCCGCGCTCCATGGCGTTTCAGATTTACGGTGTGAGCGACTATATCCAGCGCCTGTCGCGCTATTTGCCAGGCGCCGATTCGGACATGCTGCGGCCGCTGGTCGATCGCCTCGATGCGCTCGACCCGGCCCAAAATCTGGCGCCGGACGACAGAAAATTGCTCGGATTGCTGTGGGAAGGCCGCCGCACCGCGCTTGACCTGTCGGATTTTCTCGGTCTGCGCTATTTTTCGCACGTCGATACGCCGACCCTGCAACTGGGAACCTGAGTGCCCACCTACGTCATCGAACACGACACGCTGTACAGCTACAGCAGCCCGGTCGCGGTATCGCGCCAGTTGTTGCACATGAGCCCACGTGCAACGCCGTGGCAGCGGGTGCTCGAACACCGCATCACGATAGAGCCGCACAATCACGAGCGCCGCGAGCGCGACGATTTCTACGGCAACCGCGTGGTCGATATCGCCATCGTGAGCGCTCACCGTGAATTGCGCGTGCGTGCCCGCTCCCTGCTCGAAGTGTTGCCACACGCCGCAAACCTGCAAAGCGTATACGCCCCGGCCTGGGAAGAAGTGCGCGCCGGCTTCGCCGCCTACCGCACCCAGGCAGCGCTGGATGCCTGGGCGTTCGCCTGCGAGTCGCCCTATGTGCCTCTCCATCTGCCAGCGCTGGCGCGCTATGCCGACACCAGTTTCACGCCGGGCAGGCCGCTGCTGGAAGCGGTCGCCGATCTGAACACGCGCATACACGAAGAATTCGCCTTCGACGCGGAAGCCACTTCGGTCGCCACCCCCATGGAAGACGTGTTGCGCGAGCGGCGCGGCGTATGCCAGGATTTCGCCCATCTGATGGCCGGCTGCTTACGCGCAAAAGGCTTGCCGGCGCGCTACGTGAGCGGCTATCTGCTCACCACGCCGCCGCCCGGCCGCCCCCGCCTGATCGGCGCCGACGCCTCGCACGCCTGGGTTTCGGTGTATTGCCCGCAGGAAAACGGCGCCTTGTGGATAGATTTCGACCCGACCAATAATTGCATCCCGGATACCGAGCACATGGTGCTGGGTTGGGGACGAGATTTTTACGACGTGACGCCCATGCGCGGCGTCATTCTGGGCGGTGGAGAGCAGAGCTTGAGCGTACACGTCACCGTGGTACCCGAGCACGAAGCCGAAAATCTGTTCCGCCAGCGCACCGAAAGAGAAAGTCCCGGCGGCGGAGCGCCACTCGCAAATACCCACGCCGGCACACAAGGAAACGGCAACCCGGCTAACTGATTGCGCCCATCGACCCCGTCCGGGCCGGCACATCCACCTGCGCGCGCCACAAGCCCGATGCGAGACTTGCTTCGATACGCATAATCAGCGATAATTTTTGTCTTTACTTTCGCCGCGGCGTGCGGCGCTCATTCTGGCGCGCGCCTTCCCGCGAGGACACCATGAAACAAGGCATACACCCCAATTACACCAACGTCGAAGTCCATTGTTCCTGCGGCAACACCTTCGTGACCCGTTCCACCGTCAACAAACCCGCCATACACGTGGAAGTTTGTTCGGCCTGTCACCCGTTTTACACGGGTAAGCAGAAAATCGTCGATACCGCCGGCCGCGTCGAACGTTTCCGCCAGAAATACGGGCGCCGTGCCGTGTAAATACGGTCCGATCCCGGTACACGAAAAGGCAGCATTGCTGCCTTTTTTGTTGCCAAGCCCGCCGTCCACAGCCGCGCTGCCATGCATCCGACGGTCGCCAATTACAGCCTCGCGCCGCCCTCCCGCCATCTCGTTCTGGCGCTGTGCGCAGCCTATCTGCTGTTCGGCACGATAGGCCACGACCCCTGGAAAGCGGAGGACGCCACCCAGTTCGGCATCGTGCTGGAATTTCTGCGCGGCGGAAATTGGCTGGTGCCGCGCGTGGTGGATGTGCCGCTGCTGGACAATCCGCCGCTCTACCACTGGGTCGCAAGCGCATTTGCGCAGGCCCTGGGCTGGGCGCTGCCCCTGCATGACGCGATCCGCCTCACCAGCGCGCTGTTCTGCGCCCTGTTCCTGTTTTTCCTGCACCGCACCGCCCTGCTGCTGCATTCTCCGGCGGCTGCCGTAGCCGCCGTGCTGCTCGCGCTGGGAACGCTGGGCATATTGCCGCTCATGCACGAAACGCAGCCGGCGATCGCCTGGCTCGCCGCGCTCGCGGCGGCTTACTGGGGTCTCGCACTATCGCCGGCGCGGCCGCTCCAGGCCGGTGTCATCCTTGGTCTGGCGCTGGGATTTGGCGCACTGTTCGGCGGCCTCACACCGCTCGCGATGGGCGCGGCCACGGCGCTGGGGATCACGGCCTGGCCGGGGTGGCGCTCGGCAAAACATCTGCTCGCCCTGCTGGTCGCATTTCCGATTGCCCTGCCCCTCGCAGCGGCCTGGCCGCTCGCGCTGGGCATGAAACATCCGGATTTGCTCGCCGCCTGGTGGGCACAGGAACTGACCGACCTCACCCCTAACCTCGGCGATCTGAATTCTGCCGCCCAGTTCCTGAGCATGCTCGGCTGGTACGCATGGCCGGCCTTTCCCATCCTGGCATGGACCCTGTGGCGCCACCGCCGTGAACTGGCCCGGCGCGAAATCGCCCTGCCCATCACCGCCTTCTGCGCCACATTGGTGGTGCTGGCCGTGGCCGGCAATGCGCGCACGCAATTTGCACTGCCGCTCATCCCGCCTCTCGTTTTGCTGGCATCGCTGGGCGCGGCGAATATGCGCCGCGGCGCAGCCAATCTGTTCGACTGGTTCGGCGTCATGACGGTCACGCTGTTTGCCGGCTTTATCTGGCTGGGCTGGCTGGCCATGCTCACCGGAGTGCCCGCGCGTCTGGCACGCCAGGCAACGCGGCTGGAACCGGGATTCGTCATGCAGTTTCACCCGCTACCCGTAGCCCTTGCAGCACTGCTTACGTTCGCCTGGATTGCTTTGCTCGCGCGCTCACCCAAAGCGGGATTGCGCGGCAGTCTGCGCTGGGCGGCGGGCATGGTGCTGCTGTGGGGATTGATCACCACGCTGTGGCTGCCCTGGATCGATTACGGTAAAAGCTACCGCGGGTTGGCGCTATCGCTCGCACGCGCCCTGCCCCAGAACGCGCAGTGCATCGAGGAAATCGGCCTCGCTCCTTACCACCGGGCCAGCCTGTATTATTTTGAAGGCCTGCGTGTCCATCCGCCCGGCGGAAAGAATTGCCCCTTGCTGCTTACCTGGGAGTCCTCGCGCAATCATGAAGGCCTTGCGCCCGGCCCAGGCTGGCAAAAAATATGGGATGGTCACCGTCCCGGCGACCGTAACGAACGCTTCCGCCTGTATCAACGGCAACCCTGAGGCGCTGCGCCCTCCACAGCGCAATACCCGTGTTTCAGCTTACGCAGCTCACATCGATCGAAGAAATAGCGGCCGGCCAGTGGGACGCGCTGGCCGGCACAACCCCCTTCCTGCGCCACGCCTTCCTGGCCGCGCTGGAACGCAGCGGGGCGGCATCACCGGCAACCGGCTGGACCGCCTGCCATCCCTGTCTGTGGCAGGACGGCATACTGGTCGCATGCGCCCCCCTGTACCAAAAGCAGCATGGCTACGGTGAATTCGTATTCGACTGGGCCTGGGCCGAGGCCTGGGAACGGGCGGGCGGAAGCTATTACCCAAAACTGTCCTGCGCCATTCCTTTTACACCGGTGAGCGGACCGCGTCTGCTTGCGCGCGATGCCGATGCGCGCAGCGCGCTACTGCACCTCATGCTCGATTTCGCGCGCGCGCGCGACGTATCTTCACTTCACGTCCTGTTTCCGCCAGCGGAATTTTCCGCGCAATATGCCGCTGCCGGCCTCATGCCGCGGCAGGGTGTGCAGTTTCATTGGCACAACCGCGCTTACCGCGATTTCGAGGATTTTCTCGACGCGCTTACCGCCACGCGGCGCAAAAAAATTCGTCAGGAAAGACGCCGCGTCGCCACAGCCGGCGTGGAAACCCGCGTTTTGACCGGAACCGAAATCGGCCCCGCAGAACTCGACCTGATCTACCGCTGTTACGCCAATACCTACCATATGCGCGGTCGCAGCCCCTATCTGTCGCGTCAGTTTTTCGATCAGTTGCAGCAGGACATGCCCTCCGCGCTGATGGCCGTGATCGCCTATCGCGACCAGCAACCGCTGGCCTGCGCGTTCAATCTGTATGACAAGGAGCGGCTGTACGGGCGCTACTGGGGAGAAATCGAGCATGTGCCGCTGCTGCATTTCGAATGCTGTTACTACGCCGGCATCGAATGGTGCATCGCGCACGGCTTGCAGGTATTCGAGGGCGGCGCCCAGGGCGAGCACAAAATCGCGCGCGGCTTCGACCCGGTCCTCACGCACTCCGCCCACTGGATTGCCGACCCGCGCTTCGCCAGCGCAGTAAAACAATGGCTTGCGCGAGAATCTGCAGCAACCGCCCTGTATTTGAAACAACTGGAAGAACGAGAGTCGTTCAGGCCGCGGCAATGAGTTGCGGGCGCCGCGCCGGAAACTGAGCGATCAAATCGGTCACTAATGCTGCGCTGCAAAAACTTGCAACAAATGAACACACCCATGCAAGGCTTTGGAAACAAGCGCCGTGCATACTGGACGAACTGACCCGGCGCACTGCAAGCGAAATCGAAGCACTGCCGCAGCGGCCCGCCAGTGCTTGCGCGTCCAACCGAACCCCTCCTCCGGCACTCATGTGCCAGATGTTGCCACCCTGCCCCGGGTGGCTTTTTTTTGCCTGCGCTGCGGCGAAACCTTGTGGTTCGGTGGCAGCACACAGCCGTGCCATCGAAAAGCGGAGGCAGTTCAGACGTAATAGGCCGTGCTGGTCATGAGCTTGGCCGAGGCGCGCATCATGAGACGCACGGGAGCCGGCAAATCGGCCCCGCCCAGAGCGATGGCGGTACGCGCATGTTTTGCTTCATCGGCACGCATCTGGTCCAGAATCGCGGCCGACTTGGCATCGGACTTGGGCAATCTGTCGATATGGCCGGCCAGATGCGCCTCGACCTGACGCTCGGTTTCGGCGAGGAAGCCCAAATTCCAGCGATCGCCAAATTTGCCAGCCAGCACACCGATTGCGAGCGCCCCGGAATACCAAAGCGGATTGAGCAAACTTTTGCGCCCGCCCATGTCGGCAATGCGGCGCTCGGTCCACGCCAGGTGTTCGGTTTCTTCCCACGCCGCCTGTTTGAAGGTGGCCCGCACGGACGCGTCCTTGGAGGTGAGTGCCTGGCCCTGGTAGAGCGCCTGCGCGCAGATTTCTCCGACATGGTTCACGCGCATGAGGGCACCGACATGGCGCTTTTCCTCGGGCGTCAGTTCGGCATCGGGCAGGTCATTGCCCGGTGTCGGACGCGAGCTGGGATGAGGGCCTACGATGGCACGCAAAGCCTTGTCGAATTCGATGATGAAGCGGTCAATCATGCTGGCAACCCCCGGTGCAAAATTTTGACTTGCCGAACGTCAAGGCATCGAGTCTTTGGCTTTGAAACTGCCTTTCAAATTCCGGATCGCTTCGGCCTTGTCGCGCACGATGGACTGGTCGGGACAGAATACGTCTCTGGCGAGCACCATTTCGTGGCGGTTTTTGGTGGAGCCGATGTTCACCGGCCGCCAGCGCGAATCGCGCACCGGCTTCCAGGTGCCGTCAGCCGCGCCTATCGCGTACAAGCGCACTTCCGACGTTTCGCAGCGCTGTCCTTCGAAGGTCACATTGGTCGCGCCGCCTGACGTGCGTACCACTTGCGCATAGCGCACGACACCGTCCGCGCCTATGTCTATGGTTTCCGGGTCGATGAAAAAGTGATTGGGGCTGATCTGCCCACCAAAAAATTCGATCAGCCTCGATGCATCGGGCGGCGGCGGTAGCTTGGTTTCGCCTTCCTCCCAGGGTTCGCGATCCAGATCGTCTTTGAGAAAGCCACCCGCACTGACACCTGAAGACGGCAAGCCGGCAGCGAAAACGATACAGGCCACGCCGGCAAGCCATAACAGGCGGCGGCTGCGTTGGCCGTTTAAAAATTCAGGTGGGAAATGGTCGTGCTGCGGCATGGGATCAGATGAAGGCGACAAAGGACGCCGGCGATGATACCTGCCGACGAAACATGGCCCGCATGCTATCACGCGGGCGCGCTCGGCAAGCGCGCGCCGCCAGATGACTCGCTCAGGCGAAATCGCGCGTCAAGGCGTCACGCACGGCCGGCGGCAGCGGGCTTAGCGTGGCCTCATAGGCCGCGTGATCGACGCCGGCCGAGAGCGCGGCACCGCCGGCGAGCGCAGCGAGCATGTCCGGCGTGAATTCGAAGCGCAGAAAATGCACGGCAGCGGTTTTTTCCTCGTTCTCGCGTTCCAGATCTTCATCCGCGATGGCATACACGCGCGCCTTGCCCTCCACCTGCAGCCACACCCTCTGCTCGACGCCTTTGAGCATTCCCAGCCAGCGCCGCCGCTCATCCACTTCCGGGAATTCGATCATCATGGTTGCCTTCAGATTGCTGCCGTCCGGCACCAGCGGGTTGTATGCAGACAATTCTTCGGCGATACCGGCTTCTTCGAATACGCGTTCGATGCGCAGCATTTCCTGTATCTGATAGCGCACCGTCAATTCGTCCTCGAACGCCAGGGTGATGTTGGGCCCCAGCGCAAGGCTGCGATTCTTCTTGTGTGCCAGCACCTGCGCGCGAAACGCCGTGCGCTCGCGCGCGTACTGCTCCAGGCTCATCAAACTGTCACGGCTCACCGCCATGCTTCACTCCAATCCGTAGGCCATGCACAGCAGTGAAATCGGATGCGCGCGGGTCGCATTGCTGCCACCGTGGTTTTCGCGTATGCCCTGCATGATGTGGCGACCGGCGATGGGGCAGTCGGAACTGACGAAATCGGGCGCCGCCGCCTGCATTTGTTTGAACACCGGCTTGCCGATTTTCATTGACATCGAGAAGAACTCTTCTTTCACACCCCAGGTGCCGTCGTGCCCGGCGCAGCGCTCGACGGTGGTCACCTTGGTACCGGGCACCATCTGCAGCATTTCGCGAGTCTTTTGTCCGACGTTCTGCACCCGGCCGTGGCAAGGTATGTGGTAGGACACCTTGCCCAGTTCACGCTTGAAGTCGGTTTTCAGCAGTCCGTCCTTGGTGCGCAGCACGAAATATTCGAAAGGTTCGAACATCGCATCCGCCACCAGCTTTACGTCGGCATCGTCCGGGAACAGCAGGGGCAATTCTGCCTTGTACATGAGCGTGCAGGACGGCACCGGGGTCAGAATGGCATAGCCGGCACGCGCCAGTTCGGCCAACTGCGGGATGTTGATGTCCTTGAGCCGGGCTACGCCTTCCAGATCGCCCAATTCCAGCTTGGGCATGCCGCAACAGGCTTCCTTTTGCGCCAGAACTGCCGGTATTTCATTGTGTTCGAGCAGCTTGACGAGATCGCGGCCTATGCCGGGTTCGTTGTAGTTGATGTAGCAGGTCGAAAAAATAGCCACTTTGCCCGGCGTGCGCTTGCCGTCGCGCACCGCAAAATCCTGCCGCGGCGCCGGCCCGGAACGGAATTTCGACGGACTGTAAGGCGGCAATTCGCGGTCTTTATGAACCCCCAGCACGCCTTGCAGGGCTTTACGCGCCAGCGGCTGGCGATTCATGAAATTCACCGTCTGCGCCACCACCGGTATCGCCGACAACTTGCCCATGGCATCGGTGCTGGTAAGCAGTTTGTCGCGCAGCCGTACCTGCCCTTTTTGAAATTTGACCGCTTTCGCGCGCAGCATCAGGTGCGGGAAATCGAGATCCCACTCGTGCGGCGGCACGTAGGGACATTTGGTCATGAAACACATGTCGCACAGGTAGCATTGATCGACCACCTCGGTGTACTTCGCAACCGGAACGCCATCCATTTCGCCGGTCGGACCATTATCGACAAGGTCGAACAGGCGCGGGAAAGCATTGCACAGGTTTACGCAGCGCCGGCAACCGTGGCAGATGTCGAATACCCGATGCAGTTCGGCGTTGAGCTTTTCCTCGTCGTAGAACGCAGCGTCTTTCCAGCTTATCGGATGGCGCTTGGGAGGCTCCAGACTGCCTTCTCGCTTGGTCATTTTGTTGCTCCGGCGATAGACACGCGCAGGCGATACATATTGCCCGCGTCGAAATCCGGCGGCCGCGTGGCGCGGCCGCCGGATGCTGCAGGCGATCAGTCGGCCACCAAGGTGTCGAGCGCTTTCTTGAAGCGATTGGCGTGCGAACGCTCGGCTTTGGCCAGCGTTTCGAACCAGTCGGCGATTTCCTCGAAACCTTCCTCGCGGGCGGATTTGGCCATGCCCGGGTACATGTCGGTGTACTCGTGGGTTTCGCCGGCAATCGCGGCCTTGAGGTTGTCCTGTGTGGCGCCTATCGGCAGGCCCGTCGCCGGGTCGCCGACCGCCTCGAGGTACTCGAGGTGGCCGTGTGCGTGGCCGGTTTCACCTTCGGCAGTGGAGCGGAACACCGCCGACACGTCGTTGTAACCTTCGACGTCAGCTTTGGCCGCGAAGTACAGATAGCGGCGGTTGGCCTGCGATTCACCCGCGAACGCGGCCTTGAGGTTCTCCTCGGTCTTGGTTCCTTTCAGGGACATGGCACTCTCCTGTTTATCGATGACGAACGAAAGAGCCGCTGCCCGAAATGGGCAGCGGGCAGACAAAGTATAACTCTTAGACTTAGTTTAAGGCTGACAACCCCGGAGCGCAAGCGCGCGCCGGGGTTTCTGGATTCAGTGGCCGATGGCCGCTTCGATTTCCGCGAAGGTGCGGGCAACTTCGGTGGTTTGCAGCGGAATGCCCAACTGGCGGGCGATTTGCGAGGCGGAAAAAATGCCGCGTATCATTTGCTGGCCGGTGACGTCTTCGTCGACCACCAGCGCGTGCTGCCGCCCGGCCGCTTTGAGCGTCGCCACGACATGGCCGACTTCGGCATGCAAAACGTCGGCAAGGGCGATCGCATCGATTTCCGTCGCACTGGTCATGATGTCGCGCACGCTCAGTTCGTCGCGCTTGATGCCGCGTTCCTGTGCCGCGCGCACCGGGCGCTCGCCGAGCAGATCGGCCGCCGTCAACAAGCCCATCACGTGGCGCTGACTGTCAGTAACCAGCAGCAGGCGCACGCCGCGCATGATCATGGTGCGATGCGCCTCTTCGATGTTGATATCCACCGCAACGGTCGCCGCGGGAATGCGGCGCAGGTCGGTCATGACCTCGATGGCGGGCGAATCGGCCCGCACGCGCAACGGAAGCAGCGCGTCCGGCAAGGTGTAGCTCGCGTCGGCGCTCAGCTTCACTTGAGGAATGGTGTTGTAACGCTCACGGTCCATCTTTGGAATCTCCACTCGCAAATGTGCATTCAGGTGAATTACGCCATTTCTGCATTGTTTTTCCCATAGCCAGGGCGCTGTGGCTGGTGGTCCGACACTTTGGTAGGCCTACCCGAAACCGGGCAAGCATTCGGCGTGCCAGTACCATGAAATGTAGATCGGGAATGGCAAGCACGCCAGTGCTGCGAATATTTGGAAATGCCTCCTACATCGGCTAAACAAAGTGCCGCCGGTGTTCCTGAATACGCCTGAACGGAGGGAGAAAGGCCGAACCCGGCGCGTCCGCAACGGGATGCCCGGGAATGGCGAGGCCCAGGCAGGATCGAAAACCCGAATACCTGGCTTACTTGCCCGGCAACGGCCCCGAAAACAGCGTAGGTCCGGTCAGATCGGCCTGAGCCGGGGGGTCAAAATCGGCGCCGCACAGCCGCGGCCATTTCGGCATGCGATCGAGCGCAGTGCGGAACAGAACGCGCGCAAGTTCGATAAGCGCGCGCTGGTAGACGTCGCGCTTGAATTCGATCACGGATTCCAGCGGCACCCAATAGAAAGACCAGCGCCAGGCATCGAATTCCGGGTGATCGCTGGCGCGCAGGCAAACGTCGCTGTCGCGTCCGACCAGGCGCAGCAAAAACCAGATTTGCTTCTGGCCGCGATAGGTGTTGCGCCACTCACGCTTCACCCAATGCCGCGGCACGTCGTAACGCAACCAGCCGCGCGTGCGGCCTAGCACCTTGACGTGCTCGGGGCGCAACCCGGTTTCTTCATGCAGCTCGCGAAACATCGCCTCTTCGGGCGACTCGCCGGCCTTGATGCCGCCCTGGGGAAATTGCCAGGAATGTTCGCGTATGCGTTTGCCCCAGAATACCTCGTTGCGCGCGTTCACCAGAATGATGCCCACGTTCGGGCGATAGCCATCCCGATCGAGCATGATTCATTCCAATCGCAAAAAACTTGTCAGTCGTGATTTTCCACTATTGTGCGCTGCATTGCTAGCTCTGCGGCGGCTCTGCGTGCCGCTGCGTTACAATGCGCGGCCGTCCCGCCGACCTTGCCCATCCGTACATGCTCGCCTCGAAATTTCACATCGCAACACTCAAGGAAGCCCCCGCAGACGCGGAAATCGCCTCGCACAAACTGATGGTGCGCGCCGGCATGATCCGCAAACTGGCCGGCGGAATTTACAGCTACATGCCCATGGGCCTGCGCGTAATACGCAAGATCGAATCCATCATCCGCACGGAAATGGACCGCGCCGGCGCGATAGAGTTGTTGATGCCGCTCGTGCAGCCGGCGGAACTTTGGCGCGAAACCGGGCGCTGGGACAAAATGGGACCGGAATTGCTGCGCGTGAAAGACCGGCATGAGCGCGATTTCGTGATTCAGCCGACTTCGGAAGAAGTGGTTACCGACATCGCGCGCGGGGAAATCCAGAGCTACCGGCAGTTGCCGAAAAATTTCTATCACATCCAGACCAAATTTCGCGACGAACGGCGGCCCCGCTTCGGCGTCATGCGCGGGCGCGAGTTCACGATGAAAGACGCCTATTCTTTCGATCGTGACGAAGCCGGCGCACGTCAGAGCTATGCGGCCATGTTCGACGCCTATTGCGAAATTTTCCGCCGCCTCGGGCTGGGGTTCCGGCCGGTGCGGGCCGATACCGGCAATATCGGTGGCACCTTGTCGCACGAATTTCAGGTGATCGCCGATACCGGCGAGGATTTGATTGCCTACTGCCCCGGCTCGGATTACGCGGCCAATATCGAACTGGCGGAAGCCCTCCCGCTCATCGCCAGCCGCGCTGCGGCAACGCAGCCGCTCACGCGCGTCGCCACGCCCGCCACCACGCGCTGCGAAGACGTCGCGGCCCTGCTCGGGCTGCCGCTGGAGCGTACCGTCAAGTCCGTGGTGCTGGCCACCGACCTGCCGGAGGGGGCGCAAATCTGGTTGCTGCTGCTGCGCGGCGACCACGAACTTAACGAAGTCAAGGCGCGCAAGCTGGACGGGCTGGCGGGCGGATTCCGTTTCGCCACCGATGCCGAAATCCGCGCCCATTTTGGCTGCGAGCCGGGCTATCTGGGGCCGATCGGGCTGTCCGGTGCGGTGCGGGTGATCGCCGACCGCACGGTTGCCAACATGGCGGATTTCGTGACCGGCGCGAATGCCGAAAATTTTCACTACACCGGTGCAAACTGGGGCCGCGACCTGCCCGAACCGGAACACATCGCCGATTTGCGCAACGTGCTGGCAGGCGATCCTTCGCCCGACGGCGGCGGACCGCTTGCCATACAGCGCGGTATCGAGGTCGGTCACGTGTTTTTCCTCGGCACCAAATATTCCGAGGCCATGAATTGCACTTTCCTGGATGAAACCGGCAAGCCGCGCCCCATGGTGATGGGCTGTTACGGCATAGGTGTGACGCGCCTGGTCGGCGCCGCGATAGAGCAGAACCACGATGAGCGCGGCATCATCTGGCCACAGCAAATTGCGCCCTTCGAGCTGGTGATCATCGCGCTCGGCTACCGGAAATCTCAAGCCGTACGGGAACAGGCCGATAAGCTGCATACGGAATTGGCCGCAGCCGGCGTGGATGTGATACTCGATGACCGCGACGAACGTCCGGGCGTCATGTTCGCCGACTGGGAATTGATAGGCGTACCGCACCGCGTCGTGCTGGGCGAGCGCGGCCTCAAAGAAGGCAGCGCGGAATACCAGGCGCGCCGCGACACGGCAGCGACCAAACTGGCGCTCGGCGATCTGTACCCCCACTGCCTGGGCAGCCTGCGGCGGGCCTAAGCCAGCGCCGGGCTTGTGTTGCGGCGGCGCGCTGGCTAGTATTCGGCTACCGGGCGCGTATCGGCCGGTCGTCACCCAACGCGCAATCCCACTGAATTATCGAATGAAACAGTTTCACCGAACAACCAGCCCACGCACCGGCGGCAAGTCGGCGGGTTGCCGCTGGCGCGCGAAATTCGCGCTGTGGGCCTTGGGCGTGTTCAGTATGCCGGCAGCCTGGGCCGGCGCACAGCAATATGAACCGCTCGCTGCCAGCGTACAGGCCGCCCTGCACGGAGCGGTCAGCGACCGCGCGGCGCCGGAACCGCACTTCCCGAGCGCACACGCCAAAGTCACCTGGCTCACCGACATGTCGGCGCGGCTCACGCGCCGCATGCCGGACATACAGCAGCGTACCGAATTCCTCAAAACCGTTTATTACGAAGCGCAGCGCGCCGGGCTGGACCCGCAACTCGTGCTGGGCTTGATACAGGTGGAGAGCGCATTTCGCAAATACGCCGTATCGTCGTCCGGTGCGCGTGGCTACATGCAGGTGATGCCGTTCTGGGTCGATCTGATCGGCACGCGGGACACCAATCTGTTTCACCTGCGCACCAATCTGCGCTACGGCTGCACGATATTGCGGCACTACCTGGATATCGAACGCGGCGATCTATTTCGCGCGCTGGGCCGCTACAACGGCAGCCTCGGCCGGCCCGAATATCCCAATCTGGTACGTGATGCCTGGCAGCGCGACTGGGGCGGCCCGGACCGCATCGCCGGACGCTGACCCCCCCGCAGCGCGCCCTGCGCGCGATTCAAGCTATCGTCCCGCCTGCCGTTAATCCCGCAATGACGGCCGACATTTCCCAAGACGTATTCATCGGGCGCCAGCCTATTCTGGATCGGGCGCGCCAACTGTACGCATACGAACTGCTGTTCCGAACCGGCAGCGGCAATCATGCGTCAGTGACGGACAACGTCGTCGCGACTGCGGCGGTACTGAATAACGTGTTTTCGGAAATCGGCCTGCATCGGGTTCTCGGGCCTTGCCTCGGCTTCATCAATGTCGATGCGGATTTTCTCGGCAGTGACGTACTGGAACTGCTGCCGGCCAAAAAAATCGTGCTCGAAGTGCTGGAAACCGTGCGCATCACGCCGCAAGTCGTGGAGCGCTGCGAGGAATTGCGGCGCCGCGGATTTTTGATCGCGCTCGACGATGTGATCGGTCTGACGGACGAACAGAAACTCGTGCTGCCGCATGTGGATATTGTGAAAATCGACATTCAGGCCCTGCCGACGGACGAACTTGCGCAACTTGCGCGCGCACTGCGCCCCTGGGGCGTGCGCCTGCTGGCGGAAAAAGTGGATAGCGAAGAACAGGCAGCACACTGCAGCAGCCTGGGTTTTGATCTGTTCCAGGGCTATTTTTTCGCGCGCCCGGCCATCATTGCCACGCGCAAGCTCGATTCTTCGCAAACCACCCTGTTGCGCCTGCTCGGCCTGGTACTGCAGGACGCCGACGCCAAACAGCTCGAACCGCTGTTCAAGCAGGAACCGGCGCTGCTCATGAATCTCATGCGGCTCACCAATTCGGTGGCCTGCGGCTTGCGCCATCCGGTCAGTTCACTGCGCCAGGCGCTCACCATGCTTGGCCAGCGCCAGTTGCAGCGCTGGCTGCAGTTGTTGCTGTATGCGCAATCCGGTCGCGACGCGCGCTTCCCCAATCCCCTGCTCATGGTGGCGGCAACGCGCGCGCGCTGCATGGAACTGCTGGCGGCACGCGCGCCGGGCGGCGGCCAGGAACTGGCCGACCACGCATTTCTGACCGGCATACTGTCCATGATGCCGGCGCTGCTGCAAAAACCGCTGGCGGAAATTCTGGCGCCGCTGCCGCTGCCGCCGCACATCAATCAGGCGCTGCACGAACGTGCCGGAAAATTGGGCAAGCTTTTGCTGCTCGCCGAAGCCGTGGAACACGCCGACGCGCCGGCAAGTGCCGCCCTGTGCGGCGAACTGCACATCAGCGACACCGCGCTGGCGCGCGCGTCGGCCGAAGCCATGGCCTGGGCCGGCGAATTGGGGGTTCCGCAGGACTGAGCTTGCGCCGCGTCAGGCGCGCGGCCACAAAATCATTTGCGTACAGCGAAACAAGGCCATGCGGCGTTCGCTGCGGTCGGGCTGTAGGGCACTTACAACCGCGTCCCACACCTGGGTCGTGCGCCCGCCATGTTCGAGGCGCGCCGTACACACCACGACGCCTTCGTCGGTGCTCGTCAGGTAATTGGTTTTCAACTCTATCGTCGTAAACGATTGCGCCCCTGCCGGCAGGTGCGCCATGGTGCCATAGCCGGCCGTGGCATCTGCCAGCGCGACCACGGTTGCCGCATGCAGAAAGCCGTTCGGCGCCATGTGATGCTTCTGAACGGTGAGATGCGACCGCAGCACTCCCTGCGCGATATCGATAATCTCTATGCCCAGCAGGCCAGGCAAATATCCGGCGCCACGCTCGGTCATGCTGGCGGGCGTCATGTCCGGCCGCAGCCGTGCGTATTTGTTTGCGTCACTCATATCGGTTCCTGGCCTCGTGGCGCCCTATCAACGCATTTTTGGATTGAGCGAGCCACGGTTGTAATCCTTGTCGCCGGGCTCGATGGAACGGCCGATTCCAAACAGGCGGCCCTGCGCATCGCTGGAACGATTTTCCGGATAGGTGTCGGCCACTTTTTTCGCCACCGCCTGTTTTGCCGCATCGACAAATTCCCAGCGACCATTGGGCAACAGGCGCACTTTTTGACCATCGCTGGTGGTGGCTTCCAATATTTGCCCGTCGGCCGCCCACGCCGACACGCCGACCCAAGCCAGACAGCAGAACAGGATGGCCGCCTTCATGCCAGTTTCTCAGCAACGTAGGCGCTCACCGATGCAAGCGCCGCGGGCAGATTTTGCGGTTCGGTACCGCCGGCCTGGGCCATGTCCGGTCTGCCGCCGCCTTTGCCGCCCACCTGCCTGGCGACGAAATTGACCAGGTCGCCGGCTTTGATTTTGGCCGTCAGATCGGGCGTGACACCAGCGATCAGGCTCACCTTGCCCTCGCCCACCGCCGCCAGCACCACGGCGGCCGTTTTGAGCTTGTCCTTGAGCTTGTCCAGGGTTTCGCGCAGCGCTTTCGCGTCGGCGCCATCCAGGGCTGCTGCCAGTACTTTCGCGCCGCCCACCTCGCTCGCGCGCCCGGCCAGATCGTCGCCCTGCGAGGCCGCCAGTTTGGCCTTGAGCCGCGCCAATTCCTTTTCGAGCTGCTTTACGTGCTCGATCACCTGCGCCGCGCGCGCAGCGGCATCGGCGGGCGTGGCTTTCAGTTCGCCCGCCACGCGTGCCAGATCGGCCTCGCGCTGCTGCACGTACTTGAGGGCGCCATCGCCGGTCACCGCCTCGAGGCGCCGCACGCCGGCCGCCACACCCCCCTCGGCGACAATTTTGAACAATCCGATGTCGCCGGTGCGGGCCACGTGGGTTCCCCCGCACAGTTCGATGGAAGATCCGATATCCAGCACGCGCACGCTGTCGCCGTATTTTTCGCCGAACAGCATCATGGCGCCGGTGTGGCGCGCATCGTCGAGCGCCATGAGACGTGCGCGGGTTGCGGAATTGAGCAGAATTTCGGCATTCACCTTTTGTTCCACGGCGGCGAGTTCGCCTTCGCTCATGGGCTTGTCGTGCGCGAAATCGAAGCGCGTGCGCTCCGCATCGACCAATGAGCCCTTTTGCTGCACATGAGCGCCCAAAATTTCGCGCAAGGCCTTGTGCATGAGGTGGGTGGCCGAGTGGTTGCGCATGGTGCGCGCACGCGCGGCGCGGTCCACGCGCGCCTGCAGACCGTCGCCCAGCCTGATTTCACCGTTTTTCACCTCACCATGGTGCCCGTGCACGTCGGCCTGCACCTTTTGCGTATCCGCGACGGCGAACAGCGTCAGGCAAGCGCCGTCCTGCGACGCAAGTTCTCCCCTGTCACCTACCTGGCCGCCGGATTCCGCATAAAAAGGCGTGCTGTCCAACACCACGATGCCCTGCTGGCCGGGCCGCAGCACCTCCACCGCGCTACCGTCCAGATACAGCGCGATTACCTTGCCTACGCCGTCCAGATCCTCATAGCCGCGAAATTGGGTGGCCGGTCCGGTATATTCGAGCGCCCCGCCCATGCGGAATTTGGACGCCGCGCGGGCCTGTTCGCGCTGGCGCTCCATGGCACGGTCGAATCCTTCGTGATCGACGCGCACCTTGCGCTCGCGACAAATGTCCGCCACCAGGTCGACCGGAAAGCCATAAGTGTCGTAGAGGCGGAATACCGTTTCGCCATCCAGCGATTCCTTGCCGCCGGCCAAAGCGGTTTCCAGCATGTCCATGCCGTGTTCTATGGTTTCGGCGAAGCGCTCTTCTTCCTGCCGCAACACGGCGGCCACTCGCGCCGCCTGCGCGGGCAGTTCCGGATAAGCATCGCCCATCAATTCCGACA
The DNA here is from genome assembly GCA_016791105.1 of Rhodocyclaceae bacterium. Classification (GTDB taxonomy): domain Bacteria; phylum Pseudomonadota; class Gammaproteobacteria; order Burkholderiales; family Rhodocyclaceae; genus JAEUNM01. Next base: position 45,713 of record JAEUNM010000048.1, read on the forward strand.
GGTCTGCCACCAGGGCGTGAAAAAACGGCGTTTTGCATCCCAACATGTAGCCGTGCCGTATCGCGCGGCGGATGATGCGGCGCAACACGTAGCCGCGCCCCTCGTTGCTGGGAATGACGCCGTCGACCACCAGAAACGCACAGGCGCGGATGTGATCAGCGATCACCTTGAGCGAGGGCGATGCAAGATCGGCCGTGCTGGTAACGCGCGCCGCCGCGGCGATGAGCTTCTCGAACAGGTCGATTTCGTAGTTGGAATGCACATGCTGCAGCACGGCTGCCAGGCGCTCCAGGCCCATACCCGTGTCGACGCAAGGTTTGGGCAGCGGATGCAGCACGCCGGCTTCGTCGCGGTTGAACTGCATGAACACGAGGTTCCAGATTTCTATGTAGCGGTCGCCGTCGGCCTCAGGTGTACCGGGCGGGCCGCCCCACACGTCCGGGCCGTGATCGTAAAAAATTTCCGAGCAAGGGCCGCAGGGCCCGGTATCCGCCATCTGCCAGAAATTGTCCGAGGCATAGCGGGCGCCCTTGTTATCGCCTATGCGCACGATGCGTTCGCGCGGCACGCCGACCACTTCGGACCAGATCGCGTAGGCCTCGTCGTCTTCCTGGTATACCGTCACCCACAATTTGTCTGCCGGCAGGCCATACACGTCGGTGAGCAATTCCCACGCGTAGCGGATGGCGTCGTGTTTGAAATAGTCGCCAAAGCTGAAATTGCCCAGCATTTCGAAAAACGTATGGTGGCGCGCCGTATAGCCGACGTTTTCGAGGTCGTTGTGCTTGCCCCCGGCACGCACGCTGCGCTGGGCGGTGGTGGCACGGGTGTAGGACCGTTTGTCCACCCCCAGGAATACGTCCTTGAACTGCACCATGCCGGAGTTCGTGAATAACAGCGTCGGATCGTTGCCCGGCACCAGCGGCGAACTGGCCACCACGGCATGGCCCTTTGCCGCGAAATATTCGAGAAACCGGGAACGTATTTCGGCTGTTTTCATGTAGGTACGTCCGTAAGTAAAATCCGATCAGTATATTTTGCCGCACACAGGCCGCCCGCTATCGCGAATGTGGCGTCTGGTTGCCCCCGCCAGATCAGTTTTTCCGCAACGCTGGCAGAACAATTTCGCGCTTGCGCTCGACCATGCGCAGCCGCACCGGAACACCCGCCACCACGTCCGGCGGCTGCACCTGGCCGGTCACGATGGCAGTGTCGCCGTCCTGCGGCAAATCACTCTGCCCGACGATCACCACGATGCGGCCGCTGCCGTCGTCGAGCGAATAAAGCCGCGCATTGGCCTCGCGCAGGAAAAACGGGTTGTGCACGGTGCCACGCACATTGACCACCCGATTGGAATATTCCGCGCGCGCCGCCGCAATCGCGGCGATGGGAGTAATGACGGGCGGCGCCTCGCGCGTACAGGCGGGCAATAGGAGCAATACCGCCAATTGGCCGCAAATGCGCGCTCTGCCTAGCATGCAAGGCATTGTATCATCGCAGCCCCGGCGCCCCGGCAGCGCCCGGCACCGGCATCTCGAGGCATTGCGCTTCCGGGCCGCAATGCAAGCAAGGGAATGAACCTGGATTTTGATGCAATCGTGATAGGTGCCGGCGCCGCCGGACTGTTCTGTGCCGGCACCGCCGGCGCACGCGGACGGCGCGTGCTGCTGCTCGACGCCTCTGCGCGCCTGGCGGAAAAAATCCGCATTTCCGGCGGCGGCCGCTGCAATTTCACGAATATCCATTGCACACACCACAACTTTCTGTCGCGCCAGCCGGAGTTCTGCCGCCAGGCGCTGGCGCGCTTTAGTGCGCGCGACTTTATCGCCCTGGTCGATAAGCATGGCATCGCCTGGCATGAAAAAACCCTGGGGCAACTGTTCTGCGACGACAGCAGCCAGCGCATCATCGACATGCTGGACCGCAATGCCGCGCGCGCCGGGGTAAAACGCCTCATGCAGTGCGCGATCGCGGCGGTGGCCAAGGACGGGGACCAGTTCCGCATAGAGAGCACGCAAGGCAACTTTCGTGCAGCAAAACTGGTCGTTGCGAGCGGGGGGCTGTCGATACCACAGATCGGCGCAAGTCCGTTCGGTTACCGGCTCGCCGAACAGTTCGGACTTGAAGTCGTAGCACCGCGCCCCGGCCTGGTTCCGCTCAGCATGGACCCGGCGTGGCTGGCGCGCTATGGCGATTTGTCCGGATTATCTTTCCCGGCCGAAGTGCATGCGCCGGGTGCAAAATTCCGCGAGCAGGTACTGATAACTCACCGCGGACTGTCGGGCCCGGCAATCCTGCAGGCATCGTCGTACTGGCAGTGGCAGGAGGGCACGAAACGCCCGCTCGAAATCGACCTGATGCCCGAGATCGACGCCCACGCCTGGCTGCGCCAGTTGCGCGCCGGTGGCAGCCGCGCCGGCCTCGCCGGCGCACTGGCGCAACATTTGCCGCGGCGGCTCGCACAACAGTTGGCAGATGGCACGCCGGGTGCCGGCCGCGTTGCGGAAATGTCGAACCGCACGATTGACGAAGTGGCAACCAGCCTGCAACGCTGGTCCATACAGCCGGCCGGCACGCTGGGCTACCGCAAAGCCGAAGTAACCCTGGGCGGCGTCGCCACCGAGGAACTCGACCCGGTAAGCCTGGAAGCGCGCCGCGTACCGGGCCTGCATTTCATCGGCGAGGTGGTGGATGTGACCGGCCACCTGGGCGGACACAATTTTCAGTGGGCCTGGTCGTCCGGCTGGTGCGCCGGCATGGCGCTTTGATGCCGCGATCGAAGCCGGTTGCAACAGCAAGCAAAATCCGGCGCGCCGCCGCCATCCTGGGCGCTCCCGATCGCCGCAGAGCATTCTGCGCACAGCAGTGGCGACGGCCCTACATTCACATCTTTACCCATATTTGCGCCGACCCTGCATCGCCCTGCAGGGATAATGCGCAAGCTTTGCCGCTACGCGGCATACTTGCGGCAATTCCGCGGCTCATCCAGAATTCGACCATGCTGGCGGACGTTGCAGCCCTGAGCACCCCCGGGCAGCGAAATGCCAGATCCGCTAAAGTCCGAATGAAACAGGACCGTAAAATAGAACCGACATGAAATTCGGACCACGCAAGTGCAAGCATTCGTCTCCGTGAGCGCGTCCGGACAGACAGGTTTGCCCGCCGCGGATGTAGCGGGCGCCAAAATGATCGAAGCCATTTCCAGCGGCAGGCGGCCGCACGTGTTCGTTGCCGCCGCCGCGCTGGTCCTCGCTGCACTGGTATGGCTGTTCGTCGCCTACAAGGTCGAGCAGGAAGAGCAGCTGGTGCGCGCCGGCATCGAGCGCGACAATGCCAACCTGGCCCGGGCATTTGCCGAACACACCACACGCACTTTCAAAAGCGTGGATCAAGCCGTTCTATTCCTGAAATTCCAGTACGAAAAATTGGGGCGGCAAATAAATATTGCCGACTATGTTCGGGAAGGCATGATCATCAGCAATATTTTCAATCAGCTCGGCGTCATTGACGAAAGCGGAAAATACATACTAAGCAGCATTCCGGAATTCAAGCCGGTTTTTCTGGGCGACCGCGAACACTTCAAGGTGCATGTCGATCAGGATAGCAATCAACTATTCGTAAGCAAGCCAGTACTGGGCCGCGCCACCGGAAAATGGTCGATGCAGCTCACGCGCCGCATCAACAAGGCGGACGGAAGTTTTGGCGGCGTGGTGGTGGTGTCGGTCGATCCATTTTATTTTTCCAAGTTCTATAGCGATGTGGACCTCGGCAAAAACGGCGTCATCACATTGGTCGGCCAGGACGGCATCGTGCGTGCGCGCCGCGCCGGCGATGACACATCGGTCGGGCAGGACATCAGTCAATCGAACCTGTTCGAGGAACTGAAGCGGGCGCCGTCGGGCAATTTCGTGGGCAAAAGCCCCATCGACGGCATTAATCGCTTCTACAGTTTCCGCGCCCTGCCCGACTATCCGTTTTTGGTCGAAGTGGGTGTCGGCGAACACGAGTCCCTGCAGGAATTTTATGAACGGCGCGACGCCTACTATCAGTTCGCCGCCATGTTCACACTGGCTGCGCTTGCAGTATCGTTATTGCTTGCGCTGCTGATCCGGGAACTGCAGCAAAGGGCAGAAATACTGCGCGTGGCGCGCGAGCGCGCGGAATCCGCCAACCTCATGAAATCCGAATTTCTCGCCAGCATGTCGCATGAATTGCGCACGCCGCTCAACGGCATCCTGGGTTACGCCGAATATTTGCGTGACGACGCACGCGACAATACCAACCGCGAGTTTGCCGACACGATATACAACAGCGGCCGCCATCTGCTGGAACTTGTCAATTCCATACTCGACCTGGCGAAAATCGAAGCCGGCAAAATGGAACTGGAACCGGAACGCTTCGTGCTGCGGGCACTGCTCAGTGACGTGGTTCAACTGCACCGCGCCGCGGCCGACGCGAAAGGCTTGGCGCTATTGCTCACGGTATCCGAAGCCACACCGGAGTACGTCGTTTGCGACAAGCTCAAACTGGGCCAAATTCTCAATAACCTGTTGCACAACGCACTCAAATTCACGGACCACGGCAGTGTTACACTTTCGGCCGGACTGACCAGCAATTCGATCCATTTCGAGGTCATCGACACGGGGTGCGGCATACCCGAAGAATTGCAGAATCTGGTGTTTGAAAAATTCCGTCAGGCCGACGCCTTCATTACCCGGCGCCATGGCGGAACGGGCCTGGGGCTGTCACTGGTAAAACAGCTTGTGGAATTGATGCAAGGCCGCGTCTGGCTGCACTCCCGTCCTGGTGCGGGCACCACGGTAGGTTTCAGCCTGCCGCGCGACGGCCTTGCGTAAACCTTACCGAGATGCCTGTATGGGTATGTTTTTGATGTTTTGGAACAGACCAATACAATGCGTTCGGCGTGCATCTGTCGCGCGCGCAGCGCCCGCGCCGTGTAATGAATTGGCGTTCGCCGCTAGCTGCCGCTCAATTCGAATTCAGGACTAACTGAAAACGTGCTGAAAGTTCTGGTTGTCGACGATCAGGCCGTGAATCGGCTGCTGCCCACCACGCTGCTCAAGCAAAAGGGCTGTGGCGTGATGGAAACGGATTCTGCGGAAGCCGCACTCGAAATACTCGAACAGCGCGAATTCGATTGCATCCTGCTCGACATCAGCATGCCTGGCATGAGCGGAATCGAACTTTGCCAGTTGTTGCGCGCGCGCGAATCCACGCGGCGCACCCGCATCGTCGCCTACACCGCGCACGCCATGCCGGAAGAGCGTACCGACATACTCAATGCCGGGTTTGACGATTTGCTCATCAAGCCGATTTCGCGCAATGAACTCTATGCGGTGGTCGGCCTTCTCGCCTAAGCGTACTGTTATCAGCCCAGTGCCCGCAGCAGGTCGAGTTCATCGGTAAATACTGCACTTACTCCGGCCGCAAACAAGCTTTGCGCAAGTTTCACGTCGTTCACGGTCCAACAGGCAACCGGTATGCCGGCCGCCTTGGCGGATTGCAAGGTGTCAGGCAGCAGGTGGCGGGCGTTGCAATGTAATGCGACAGCGCCGAGGCGTTCCTGCAGCCCGCGCCAATCCGGCGGCACCTGATCGAATAGCAAGGCGCGCGGCAAGTGTGGTGCGGCGGCCCGCGCCTCCCACAAGGCGGCGAGAGAGAAACTCGACAATAGCGGCGGCAGGGTCGCGCCGGCCCAAAGTTGCGCCGCCTGCTCCGCCACGATACGCCCGGTGAGCGCCTCAAAACCTTGCGCCGGCTTGATTTCGACATTTACCGCAATGTCCGCTTGCCGGCATAAGGCCGCGGCCTGATCCAGACGCGGTATGGCTTCCCCGGCAAATTCCGCGCCGAACCAGCCCCCTGCGTCCAGTCTGGCGAGCGCATCGGCGCTATGCTCGCAAACACGACCTTCGCCGTCAGTCGTGCGCGCCAGGGTTTCGTCGTGAATCAGCAGCGCTACATGATCGCGACTAAGCATGACGTCGAATTCGGCCATGCGGTAACCGCGTTCTATGCCCAGCTTGAGCGCCGCCAAAGTATTTTCGGGCGCCAGGCGGCCGCCGCCGCGGTGCGCGATCAGACGCGGATAAGGCCAATTCGCTTGCGTCACGGTCCGACCGCTACGGCAGCTTTTGGCCTTCTTTCAACGCTTTGCGGTGGCACGTGTGGGCTGGGTGCGCTGGACGGCGTCGTCCAGCGCCTGTTTCGCCGGCTTGCGATCGGACCACAGTTCGTCCAGCGCATCGTCCAGAATCTGCCTGACGTCGGCACGCTCGGCATAGCGCGAGGCCGACGATGCGCCGGTGGCCGGCTTGTTGGTCAGTTGGTCGATGGCAACCTTGATCGAAGCAAAGTCGTCCTTCAACAGCGAACTTTGCGTGGCTGCCAACAAGCCAGCCCGGTTGAGCGGCAGAAATCCGGTTTCGCGCTGCCACTCCACCTGCGACTCGGGTTCGAGCAGGAATTTCACGAAAGCCGCGACGCCTTTGTAATCGTCGCGCGACAGGCCGGCGGCGGCAAACAGTGCCGCACCGCTCGCCAAGGTATTTTGCGGCGCACCGCGCACGTCATCGTAGTACGGCAATCTGGCGACCGATAGGTCGAAACCCGCTTCATGGCGCAGGGACGGATAGACAGACGAGGCCGCCGTAAGCACTTGGCAGTCACCCTTCACGAATTGCTCGACCGCCTGGTCCTCGTGCCCGAACAAGCGCAAATATCGACTTTTATACCAGCTCGCCAATAGTGCCAGGTGCTTGATCTGCACCAGTCCATTCACGGCCAAAGGGCCATCCTGGCCGCCACGGCCGGCGGCGAATGGCTCGTTGTGCCATGCCGACATGTTTTCAAGGTGCACCCACACCGGCCGCGCCGAGGTATAGGGGCATGCCGACCCGGCGTCACGCAAGGCGCCCAGTGCGGTCTGCAAATCCCACCAGGTTTTTGGCGGATCGTCGGGATTGAGGCCGGCTTTTTTGAAGGCGTTCCGGTTGATGTACATGACCGGCGTCTCCAGCCCGACCGGCAGGCCTACCAGATGCCCGGCAGAGTCGAGCGAAGCAGGACTCATTTGCGCGGGCGGTTTGAGCGTTTCCAGCGTCGCGCCGGCTTCGCGCATGAGCTGATGGATGGGCTTCACTTTCAAGCGACCGCTGCCCGCCGACGAAGCGTGATCCTCGTCGAGAATCATGAGCGCCGGCAGCTTGTCCACCGCGGCCGGATCAAACTTGCGTTCGAGCAGTTCGATCTTGCGCTTAGGATTGCCGGCGTTGTAGCGGTTCACCATTTTCTGCAACTGCGCCGCTGCGTCGGGCGCCAGTTGATGCACAAATTCCAGCGGTCCGGCCGGCACGGCAGCGGGTTTGGCTTGGGGCGGAGATTTCGGCTTTGCGGCCTGCGCGCAAAGCGCGACACAACAAAGCAACACCGCGCACATCGAGCGCTTGAACGTCATGAAACTTACTCCGGAACATGCAGCAGGAAGGCTGCCGATTATATCGGGGCGCGGCCGAACGACACGCCCGGGCGGACGCGCGGTGCTTACAGTTCGCCTATCGGCCTGCGCCGGCCTTGGCGCCACCATTCGATGAATTGTGCCGGCGGCAGTGCCGGGCTGATGTAGTAGCCCTGGATGCGATCGCACCCATACGAGCGCAACAGGTCGAGTACGCCGGCATCTTCGACGCCCTCCGCGACCACCTCCAGACCCAGGCCGTGCCCCAGCCCTACCAGCGAGCGCACGATTTCGCGATCGCGCCCGAACTGAGCCAGACGTTGCACGAACACCTTGTCGATTTTCATTTCCTGCACCGGCATGCGGCGCAGATAAATCATGGACGAGTAGCCGGTGCCGAAATCGTCTATCGACAGGCGCAAGCGCATCTGGCGCAGCCTGGTCATGATTTCGAGGCAGCGCTGCTCGTCGGTAATCATCGCATTTTCGGTCAGTTCCAAGGTGAGGCAATGCGCCGAAACGCCGAAGGTGGTTAGTGCCTGCTGGAGCAGATCGGGCAGTTCCGCGTCTTTCAGATCATTTGCCGTGATATTTACGGAAAGATTGAAATTCGGATCTTCCTGCGTAAGTTTCGCGAGCAGGCGACAGGCTGTCACGATCACCCAGCGTGAAAGTTGCGCACTCAAGCCGGCCCGGTCGGCGGCTTCGATGATCAGGGGGGGCGGCACGGACAGGCGCGCGGCATTGTTCCAGCGCAGCAAGGCCTCGGCGCCGACGCAACATCCGCTCGAGGCGTCGATTTGCGGCTGCAGATACAGTTCGATTTCTTCGCTTTCGAGCGCCTGCGACAATTCGCGCTCGATTTCGAAATGGTGCGCCGACGCGCGATTCAGTTCGTCGCGGAACAATTCGAGGCGACTGCCGCGCGTGCGCGCCTCGAACGACGACAGGCGCACGAACATGAGCAAATCATCGACGCTATCCGCCTGATCCGGGGCGCACACCGCCCCGACATAGGCAACCAGCCGGTATTCGCGCGTATGCAGCGTAAAAGGGGAATCGAACTGGCGCAACAATTTGGTCGCCGCCAGCATGACCTGGGCCGGCGAACTCAAGGCCGGCAGCACGACCGCAAATTCGTAGCGGCTGGTGCGGCAAATGACGTCCTGCTGGCGCAGCGCACCGCGCATACGCGAGGCGACGAGACGCATCAGCTGGCGCTGCACGGCTTCGGGCAGGCGCAACAAGGTCGCCGTCACTTCCAGACGCAACTGCAGCAGGCCGAATAACTCGCCGCCGGCGAGCAAGCTGTCGAGCAAACTGCGCAGGGCGCGAATATTGGGAAGCGCGGTGTCCTCATCGGTCACCCCGGACTGCCGCCGCACCGACTGTTCCCAGGACGCAATGCCCAAATGCAGGACGCTACAAAGAAACAGATTCAGATTTGATAAGGCGGTGAGAATTTCCGCGTCTATTCGCGCCGTGGCATTTTTGTCGCCAACCAGTTCATTCAGCACCGCGGCCTGCAGCTGCGCCGCGATGCGCGCCGGAACGTGCAGTTCCACGCCAGCCGCGCGCGCCTCCAGCCATACTGCGACCAGCCGCTCCACCCCCTCTGCGCGACAACGCAACACGTCGTCGCAAACAAAGGCATCCACCAGTCGGGCAGTCGCCGAGCCGGCGACTGCCCCGACCTGCTGCGCAACCGTGGCCGCGAGGCGCGGCAATAGACCGTCCGCGCAGGCAGCGTCGGTGAAAGCCTGCAGCGCGAGTTGCTCGCCGGTACCCAGGGCAAACTGATCGAGCCCGTTCCGCAGCAGGGAAGCGCCATCCGCGGCGGGAATAACGGGCGTATCGCTGCTTGCCTGTGCGTTCACAGGTAGAACTCGCGCGGATCGATGCCATGCGAACCGACCGGCAAGGCGCGCACGATACGGTATGACGTATCGCCGAAAGCGAGCGGGTCGGTAATCAGATCGAGCATGGGCGGGAAGCGATTGGGCGATTTGTCCGGACCGAGCAGCACCATGACGCGCGGCTTGAGCCGGCGCACGCGGTTTTGTTCGACGACCACCGCAACTTCGCCGGTATTCAGTTCCACCAAGGTGCCCACGGGATAAAGACCTATGCACTGGATGAACTGATCGACCGTGTTTTCGCTGAATTGTTTGCCGCGCCGCGCATAAATCTGCTCCAGCGCACGCTGGTTTTCCACCGCCACGCCGTAAGCACGGTGCGACGTCATCGCGCAATAGCCATCCACGATGCCCGCCATTTCGCCGAACAGGCCGACCCCCTCGCCCTTCAGGCCATGGGGATAGCCGCTGCCGTCGACACGTTCGTGGTGACGCCGGATCACCTCCAGTACCGGGCCGGGTACGCGCCCATCCTTTTCCAGCATCGCCAAGGTATGTGTAACGTGCTGCTTGATCAAGCCGAATTCTTCGTTGCTCAAGCTACCGTTTTTTTGCAGCAGTTCAACCGGGCAGCGCAGTTTGCCGACATCCTGCAACATGCCGGCAACGCCCAGCAGCTTGAGCTGGTCACGCGGCAAACCGAGATGCCGCCCGAATACCATGACGTGTATGGCCACATCCAGGGCGTGGTCATAGCTATAGCGGTCGTTGCGCTTGAGGCGGGTGAGCCAGAGCAGCGCATCGGGATTGCGCACCACGCTGTGGGCAAGATCTTCCACGGCGTGCTGCACGCGGTCCACGTCGGGCGCCCGATTCGCGCGCAGATCAGTCAGCAGGTCGGCAACGGCGTTTTGCCCGACATCGAATGCCCGCTCGGCCACGCGCATTTCGCGCTCCACGCTCACCGTATCGGGATATACCGGCTGCGGGCCGGTTCTTGCGGGGGCGTCTTCCGGCGCTGGCGGCACTTCGCGCTCATTTTTGCGATGGCGCCAGCGATCGACCAGGCCTTCTATCCAGGCCCGTGGATCGAGCCGCGATGGGACGCTGGCGTCAGTCGCGCCTCCATCCGCCACATCGGATGCCGTATCCGGCAAAGTTTCCATCCAGTCGCGATGGATGTTATCGACGCCATCACTATCGTCAGGCGCGACGCGACCGCTGCGTGCCGCGCGTTCGACGCGCATCTGGCGCAACAGGTCGAAAAATCCGCCCTCGTAGTTGGGCGCGCCGCCGGCGTAGCCCTGCGCCGGTGCGCGTGGCGCCGATTCCGGCACAGGTTTGTCAGGTGCTTCCGTCGGCGCCGACGCGAATTGATCGCCCACCGAGCGCGAGCGATCGATATAGACGAAGCGGCAAAATTTGCGCAACTGCTCTATCTGATCCGCATTTTCGATCAGGAAGCCTTGCAGCAGGAAAGGTGTTTCCAGCCACGGGCGATCCAGTTCGAATACGAACATGCCCGTCCGCAATGACCCAACCGCAACGATTTCCCTGGTTTGACCGCTAGCCACGAAGCCTACCTATTTATATCTGCAGCATGCCGGGCTGCTGCCTGTCGTCTTGTTGCCACGCCTTCCCGGTGCCGATGCAGCCTGCCGAAAGCGACCCGGCACTATTCGCCACTGCCTCATGGAGCCGGGTTCGTGTAGCGCAAGTGTATCGCGTCGATTTCATGCAGAATTTCCGCGCCCAGATCGGTCTGCCAGCATGACAGATTTTCTTCCAGTTGGTGCAAATCGCTCGCGCCTATGATGCTGCTCGTAACACTCCATTGCTGGCGGCAAAACGCCAGCGCGAGCGCCGCCGGAGCCACGCCGTGCCGGCGCGCCAGGCTCACATAAGCCGCGACCGCCGGCGGGACATTGGGTTTTTCATAGCGCTGCGCAAAGCCCGGAAACAGCGTAAAACGGCCCGCCGCCGCCGGATTATCCAGGTATTTTCCCGTAAGCAGGCCGAACGCAAGCGGGGAATAAGCGAGCAGACCGAGCTTTTCTCGAAACACCGTTTCTTCGCCACCATATTGAAATGTTCGATTCAGCAGACTGAACGCGTTCTGAACCGACACCGGTCGAGGCAAGCCATGCAGATCGGCCAGCCGGCAAAATTCCATGATGCCCCAGGGGTGCTCGTTGGACAATCCGAAATAGCGCAATTTGCCGCCTTGCTGCAATTCGGCAAGTGCTTCGAGTTGCTGCAAAATCGGTGTGCATTCACGCTCGGCCGCAGGATCGAATTTCCAGCGCCCGAACATGGGCTGATTGCGCTCCGGCCAGTGCAACTGGTACAAATCCACGTAATCCGTGCGCAGGCGCTGCAGTGATCCTTCCAGGGCCGCGCGCAGGTTGGTGCGGTCCAGCGCACGCGGCCCGTTGCGTATCCAGTTCATGCCGCGCGCCGGCCCGGCCGCCTTGGTGGCGATGATCAATTTGTCGCGCGGCTGACGCGCGAGCCAACTTCCCACGATACTTTCGGTTTGGCCATAGGTTTCGCCACGCACCGGCACCGGGTACATTTCCGCACAGTCGATAAAATTCACGCCCTGCGCGCACGCGAAATCGAGCTGGGCGTGGGCATCCGGCAGTTCGGTCTGCTGACCGAAGGTCATCGTGCCGAGGCAAATTTCCGACACTTCCAGTTGGCTCAATCCGAGCTGGCGATATTGCATGATTGAAAACCCGCGGGCATGGTGCCGGCCTGTGCGCGGCCTGGTCCCGCCCAGGTAATCCGCACCCAACCGATCGTAATGTGTTATGTCATGATAGGCGCGAACATGCGCCTCCTTACCGCTGATGCGAGCAGGGACGCATACCGTTCAGGAATGGTCTGCCGCCCCGGTCCGCTCGGCAGATCGACGTGTTACCCGCATATTATGCCCGCCGCCCTGCGTTTGCCCACACATGCCTCGTACTGACACGCCCCCTGCGCCGCCGCGCACGCGCGGCAACGCCTTGCCGCCCGCGGCACGCGGCTTGTTGCTGTATTGCCGCGAAGGGTTCGAAAAAGAATGTGCCCAGGATTTAAGTCATATCCTGGAGGCAAATGGCTGGTCCGGCTATTGCGTGGCACGCCCCATGAGCGCGCTGGTCGAGTGGATCGCCCACGACGGCAGTATTCCAGCGACGCGCCTGCCGGCCTTGTCCGAACTTGTATTCGCGCGCCAGTTGCTGCTCATGGGTGAGCGGCTCACCGACCTCGCGCCGGGCCAGCGCGTGGAAGCCCTGCTGGCGGCAGCGAAAGCGCTAGCACCAGCCTTTTCCGGCATTGTGGTAGAAACCGCCTATACCGATGCTGCACGCGAACTTTCCGCCCTTGCGAAAAGCCTGGCGCCGGCCCTGACGCGTGCCGCCAAGGCCAGCGGCATGTTGCAGACCGAGGCCGGATTGCCGCGCCTGCACGTGCTGATCGAAAACGGCAGCGCGGCGCTTGTCGCGGCAGCCGTGCCGGGCAATTGCAGCGATTGGCATATGGGCGTACCGCGCCTCAAAATGCCGGCTGCGGCACCGTCGCGTGCGACGCTCAAATTGCACGAGGCGTTTCTCACCTTGCTCACCGAGGCAGAACGCGAACAGTTGCTGCAACCGGGCATGACTGCGGTGGACCTGGGCGCTGCGCCGGGCGGCTGGACCTGGCAACTGGTACGGCGCCATTTGCGCGTCACCGCGGTCGATAATGCCGCCATTGCACCCGAACTGCTCGATTCCGGCCTGGTGCGGCACCAGCGCGAGGACGGCTTCCGATTCCGCCCGCCCAAAACGGTAGACTGGATGGTATGCGACATGGTCGAACAGCCCTCGCGCATTGCAAAGCTGGCTGCCCAGTGGCTGGCGGCGGGCTGGTGCCGCCACACGATTTTCAACCTGAAACTGCCCATGCGGCGGCGTTACGAAGAAGTCGAACGCTGCCGCGCGCTGATCGCCGATGCGCTGGGCGGCGCGCCGCACGAGCTGCGCATCAAGCAACTATTCCATGACCGCGAGGAAGTGAGCGCATACCTCGCGCCCGCGCCTCCAGTAAAAACCCGTGGCGGCCGGAAAAACCCTTTATAATGAAGGGTTCATTTGATTTGCACGAATACTTCCCGGCACCCTAGCGATGAGTTTTTCCGATCTCGGCTTAATGCCCGAGCTACTGCAGGCGGTGGCGGATTCCGGCTATACGGAACCGACGCCGATACAGCGCCAAGCCATTCCGGTCGTACTGGCTGGGCGCGACGTCATGGGCGGCGCACAAACCGGGACCGGCAAAACCGCCAGTTTTACCCTGCCGCTGTTGCAGCGGCTCGCACCGTCGGCAAATCAATCGCCCTCGCCAGCGCGCCATCCGGTGCGTGCGCTCATCCTGTGTCCTACGCGCGAACTGGCCCTGCAGGTGCATGAAAGTGTCTGCACCTACGGCCGCCATCTGGCGCTGCGCGCCACCTGCATATACGGCGGCGTCGATATGGATGCGCAAACCAAACAGTTGCGCGAAGGCCGCGAAATCGTCGTGGCCACGCCGGGCCGCCTGCTCGATCACGTCCAGCAAAAAACCGTGCAGCTCAATCAGGTGCAAATTCTGGTGCTGGACGAAGCGGACCGCATGCTGGACATGGGCTTCATTCCGGACGTCAAGCGCATCCTTAGCCTGATCCCGGGCCAGCGCCAAAGCCTCATGTTTTCCGCCACGTTTTCGGAGGACATCAAAAAGCTCGCGGCAACGATATTGCGCGAACCGCAAGTGATCGAAGTTGCACGCCGCAATGCAACTGCGGAAACCGTGTCGCACCAGTTGTACGCCGTTGCCTCCGACGACAAGCGCGTATTGCTGCGACATTTGCTCACCGTGCCGGAAAACGAAACACGCCAGGCCCTGGTGTTCGTGAATACCAAATTCGGCTGTAGCCGTCTGGCGGTTTATCTGGCACGCGAAGGCGTCGCCGCCGACGCGATCCACGGCGACAAGAATCAGCAACAGCGCACCGAAGCGCTCGACGCGTTCAAGTCCGGCAAGGTGCGCGTGCTGGTCGCGACCGATGTCGCGGCGCGCGGACTGGACATTGAAGATTTGCCCTTCGTCGTGAATTTCGAGTTGCCGCCCAACGCCGAAGATTACGTGCACCGCATCGGCCGCACGGGCCGTGCCGGCAAATCGGGCGAAGCCATTTCATTCATGGCGCCGGAAGAAAATTACCGCCTGGGCGAAATCGAAAAGCTCGTGAAGCGGCAAATCGAGCGCAAAAGCCTGCCCGCCTATACCTCGGGTGCAGGCCGCGACGAGCGCCACCGCCACCACATTGAGCGCGAGGCACGCCGCCACCCCGAACCCGCGGCCACCCGTGCCAAGCAAAACGTGGCTGCGGATGGCTTCGATTTCAACAAGCCCTACCAGCCGCAGGGAGATGTCCCCTCCGCCGCACCTGCCGCAACCATCGCCCAGCCGCCAGGCAAGCCGCGCCAGCCGCGGCGCGAACTGGCTTTCCTGCTCGGCGGTGGCGGCAAACGCAACTGACGCGAGCGTACTTTTTTGCGCCCTGCCCGGCGCCCGCCGGGCAAAGACCAAACTCGCTAAAGTTGGGCGCGTGGCAAGGCCCCTGCCCCGGCGCGCTTATCCGCGCTGTATGGCGTCCAGCGCAGCGGCCAGAGTCCCCACGCTTCGTTCCAGGTTGTGCAGCTTGTCCAACCCAAACAAGCCGATGCGAAAACTGCGGAAGTCGGCTGGCTCATCACACTGCAGCGGCACACCGGCCGCGATTTGCAGGCCTTGCGCGATAAATTTGCTGCCGTTTTGCATGTTCGGGTCGTCAGTGTAAAAAACTGCCACCCCGGGCGCCTCGAATCCCGGCGCCGCTACGCTCTTGTACCCATGCCCGGCAAATAGCTGACGCACGCGGCTGCCCAATTCCTGCTGTTCGGCCCGCACCCGCTCGAAGCCATAGGTTTCGGTTTCCAGCATGACGTCGCGCAAGCGGCACAGCGCATCGGTCGGCATGGTGGCGTGATAGGCGAAACTGCCGGCCTCGTAAGTTTCCATGATTTGCAGCCATTTGCGCAGGTCACAGGCAAAGCTCGAACTTTGCGTCGAATCGATGCGGCCCCGCGCGCGTTCCGACAAGGCAACGAGGGCGCAGCAAGGCGAACCGCTCCACCCTTTTTGAGGTGCACTGATGAGAACATCCACGGCGCAGGCCTGCATGTCCACCCACATTGCGCCGGAAGCCACGCAGTCGAGTACGAACAGCCCATCCACCGCACGCATCGCGGCCCCCACGGCGTGCAAGTAGTCGTCCGGCAACAGCATGCCGGAGGCCGTTTCCACATGCGGCGCGAACAGGACTTCCGGTCTTTCGCGTTCGATCGCAGCCAGCACCTCGGCCAGCGGCGGCGGTGCGTAAGCCGCTTGTGGTTCGGGGCTGACGGGACGCGCCTTCAGCACGGTACAGGAGGCGGCGATACCGCCCATGTCGAAAATCTGCGACCAGCGGAAACTGAACCAGCCGTTACGGATCACCATGCATTTTTTGCCGCCGGCAAACTGGCGCGCAACGGCTTCCATGCCGAAACTGCCGCTGCCGGGAACGACGACAGCGCTGTTCGCGTGATAGACGCGCTTCAATACGCCCGCAATGTCCGTCATGACGCGCCGGAAGCGCTGCGACATATGGTTGAGCGCGCGATCCGTATAAACGACGGAATAATCGAGCAGGCCGTCGGGATCGACGTCCGGTAGCAATCCTGGCATGGCTATCTCCGCGGTTGTGGGTTTGCCGCGCCTAAGCTGCGAGCGTCGGCAAAGATGCCGAATGCTAACCCGCCACGGGCACTCCTTCGCACGAATTTCTCGACAGTCCAGGCAGGATCGGCGGCACAACTTACCCCTGCCCCTCGTCATGGTCCGGATCGGAGCGACACAAATCCTTTGCGCGCCCGGCCATTACCCCGCACCGACCGGCAAAGGCCAATGCCGAAATCCACAGCGAGCTTGCGGTCAGACCGAAGCCAGGGCTTCGCAGCCACAATGCGCCGTCCTGCAGGACGGCGTGAATGAACCGCATGTCGCGGCGAAAAAATTTTTCCTGATCCCGTAAGCTTGCCGGCGCGCTTCCGGTCTTATTGGGCTGAGAGCCAGGCCGCGCGATTTTTCCGGGCACCAAATCCAATTCCGTCTAGCATGCGTATATGCGTTACGGTGGCGGCAAGCGGCAAGGCAAACTCAAACCTCTTCCGGGCGTTGTTCCAAGCGGCACGCCCGGGCAAAGGATGGTATGGCCGGTCCGGACGCCATCGGCCACGTATGTAAGCTGTGTACCCACAAATCCCTGCAAGGAGATCGTTATGTCACAAAAGCAAGCTGGAATCGCCATTGCCACCGCCGCTGCCGCCATTTTTGCCATTGGCGCGACCTTGACAGCACCCATTGCGCAGGCTGCGGACGCCACGGTGCATTGCGCGGGGGTCAATTCCTGCAAAGGCACGTCCGAATGCAAGTCGGCCAGCAATGCGTGCAAGGGCCAGAATTCCTGCAAAGGTCAGGGCTGGGTAAGCAAGGCCAGCGCCAAGGAATGTACCGACGCCGGCGGCAAGGTCGTCAAATAAGCGCGTTGCGCAATCGCGGCCCCGCTCCTGCGGGGCCGCCGCATTTTTGAGCCGGGAAATACATTGACTGATACCGCACTGGGATTTGGCCTCGGCCTGCGCACGGCGCATTATCGGGATTTCATCGATACGCCGCAGCGCGTCGATTGGCTCGAGATCATTTCTGAAAACTATCTCGTTGCAGGCGGCAAGCCCCTGCACTTTCTCGACCGCATACGCCGCGACTATCCCATGGTAATGCATGGGGTATCCCTGTCGATAGGCAGCTCGGACGCGCTGGACCGCAACTATCTGAGCGCGCTCGCGACGCTGATCGAGCGCGTCGAACCGGCCTGGGTGTCCGATCACCTGTGCTGGACCGGTGTTGCCGGAATCAATCTGCACGATCTGTGTCCCCTGCCCTACAGCCGGGCGATGCTGGATCATCTATGCACGCGCCTGGACCAGGTGCAGCAGGCTCTTGGCCGCGCGCTGGTGCTGGAAAACGTATCCAGCTACGTAAGTTACCGCGCCGACGAAATGACGGAATGGGACTTCATACGCGAACTGTGCGCCCGGTCCGGCTGCGAACTGTTGCTGGACGTGAATAACGTGTACGTGAACAGCGTCAATCACGGCTTCGACCCGCGTACCTTCATTGACGCCGTTCCCGCCGAGCGCGTGCGGCAAATACATCTTGCCGGGCATGAGCATCACGGCAAATATGTCATCGATACCCATGACCATCCGATTTGCGATGCGGTATGGGATTTATACGCCTACACGGTAGGGCGAATCGGACACCGCCCCACCTTGATCGAGCGCGATGACCACATCCCGCCGCTCGCCGAGCTGGTGGCCGAACTTGACGCAGCGCGCGCCCTTGCGGCGCAAACGCTGCAATGCGCGCGCGCGGCGGCATGAGCGCGCCGCTCGAATTGCAGCGGCGCTTCCAGGACGCCATCCTGCAGGGCGAACTTACGCCTGGATTGTTCGCGGTAGAAGATGCCGCCCAGGAAGGCGGTTTCCGCATCTATCTGAATGCCTACCGGCTGCGCCTCACGGAAGCATTGCGCGACAATTTTCCCGTGCTGCGGGCCGCACTGGGCGATGAGGCTTTCGATGAGCTGGCCGCAGCCTACCTCGCGCAGCATCCGTCGCCACATCGTTCCGTGCGCTGGTTCGGCGATAGTCTCACGGACTGGCTGGAACAAAACCCGGCCGTGTTGCCGCACCCGGCCCTGACCGACGTGGCACGCATGGACTGGGCGCTGCGCGGCGCATTCGACGCAGCCGATTCGGTACCGCTGGCAATGCAGGATTTGGCCGCTCTGGCGCCACAAGATTGGCCCGAGCAGCGCTTTCGCCTGCGCCCGGGCGTCGTGCTGCTCCCGCTTACCTGGCAAATCGAACCGATCTGGCAAAGTCTGAGCGAAAACCCCGACGCCGTCACCGAAGCGCCCGACCAACTCGAGCATCAGGTGCTCATCTGGCGCGCCGACCTGCAATGCCACTGGCGTTCGCTCGAAGCGCCGGAAAGCGCGGCGCTCGCCACGCTTGCCGGCGGTGGCACATTTGCCGACGTATGCGAAGTGCTGGCCGCCTATGCCGGAGACCAAGCCGCCGTCGTAGCAGCCGGACTGTTGCGCGCCTGGGTCGAGCAAACATTGCTCGGGCGCGATGACACGGCAAGCACCAGTTCCAGCTGCACGAAAATACCAATTATTTAGGTCATTTCCCGTCAGCAGAAGCGCTGCACCCCGCTATGCTTGAACAGGTCGCAATACAACCTGCCAATTCGGAGCAAGGGGGCGCAAATGGACCGTCGAAATTTCCTGCAGGCTGGCGCCGGAGGCTTCGCGCTCGCCGCCAGTGGACTATTTTTGCCGCCCCGGGCTTACGCCGCCGGGTTGCCGGCCGGTACCCTGGACTCGGCTGTGCTTGAAGCCCTGGCCGGCAAGCAGCCGCTGATCAAGCGCAGCTACCGGCCGCCCAATTTTGAAACCCCGGTCGAACTGTTCGACAGCACCATCACGCCCAACGAGCGCTTTTTCGTGCGCTGGCACCTATCCACCATCCCGCAGGTGGCAGCAGCGGACTGGCGGCTCAAGATTGGCGGCGATTCGGTCGAGCGTCCCTACGAACTGACGCTGGCGCAATTGCAAAACGATTTCGAGCCGGTCGAACTCGTTGCCGTCTGCCAATGTTCCGGCAACCGGCGCGGCCTTTCTGACCCGCATGTACCGGGCGTGCAATGGGGCTATGGTGCGATGGGCAATGCGCGCTGGCGCGGCGCGCGCCTGAAGGACATCCTCGCGCGCGCCGGAATCAAGGCCGGCGCGCTCGAAGTGTCCTACGACGGGGCCGACTCCGGCGCGCTCGACAAAACGCCGGATTTCGTCAAAAGCCTGCCGATGTGGAAAGCGCTGGACGACAACACGCTGATCGCCTACGCCATGAATGGCGAACCCCTGCCGCACTGGAACGGCTACCCGGCGCGCCTCGTCGTGCCGGGTTGGACCGCAACCTATTGGCTCAAACAAGTCATCGCGATAAACGTGCGCTCAAGCCCGGAAAAGAATTTCTGGATGAGTGCCGCCTACCGCATACCCAAAGGCAAATTCCCGCTCATCGACCGCTTTCTGTCGCAGGAGGGCGACGCGAATACGCCCATCACCGAAATGGTGGTCAATTCGCTCATCACCAACCTCAAATCCGGCACCAAAGTACGCGCCGGCCACGCGCTTTCGGTACGCGGCGTCGCCTGGGACGGCGGTTATGGCATACGCAGCGTGGATGTGTCGCTGGACGGCGGGAATTCCTGGATGGCAGCGGAACTGGAAGCAGACCTCGGGCGCTATTCATTCCGTGCCTGGCACTACGCCCACACCCCGCCGCGGCGCGGAAAACTTGCCCTGATGGCACGCGCCACCAACCGCCAGGGCAGCACGCAAACGCGCGAGCTCATATTCAATCCGGCCGGCTATCACAACAATGTGATGGAGCGCCTGGAAATAGACGTGGTTTAAGGAGCGCCGCGATGAAACCAAGCGTCCACAGCCTTTTTTGCACACTGCTTGCCCTGTCATGCCAGGCCCACGCGGGCGAGGAAACGATACGGCTGATAGACGGCCCCGGTCGCGACCTCGTCGCGAGCAATTGCGTGGCCTGCCACAGCCTGGATTACATCCCGCTCAATTCACCATTCCAGAAGCGCGCCGGCTGGCAAGCCACCGTCAATAAAATGGTCAAGGTGATGGGCGCCGCCATCCGCGACGAAGACGTACCGCAAATCGTGGATTATTTGACGCAGCGCTACGGCGTCGAATAACGCCCTGCGCGGCCGACGCCGCCGCAGTGGCGCGGAATTCTCGTCCGCGCCGCTGCGGCAATGATTCAGCGCGTCCAGCCCAAAGTTTCGAACTCGGCAAATTTCCCTTCCAGCCGCCATTGGGCACGCGCCTTGTCGCTCCCGGCAAGGAAATCCGCGCAGGCGCCGCGCGCTTCCGCCATGCCGGGGCGTTGCCGCGAACATGCCGGATGGATGCGTCCAGCGGCGTTCCAGAGCGCCTCACCGGCCAGGAAACTATAGCGCAGGCTATTGCGCGACAAATCTTTCAGTTTCCGGTAAGTCAGCTTGTAAGTGAGCGCTGCACGCTGATATTCGTTCGACAGATCAATACGCGATACGCCTTCGTCATCGCTCGCCAGCAATGCCGGCACGCCCGCTGCCAGATAATCGGGAAACGGGTGGTCGGCACCCGCCACGCCCAGAATGACGTCATTGCTGGACAGACAAATTTCCACCGCCACATCGCGTTTTTTCATGTCGGCGAGCAGGGAAGCCGCATGGTCTTCGTTCAACACGTCGACGCCGTGACCGATACGCCGTGCGCCCGCAACCTGGACCGCCTCGCGAATATGGAAGCGCAAATGCTCCGGCGGCACCATACCAAGCTTGAGTTCGCCCGCATGCAGCGCGAGCGGCACTTCGGGATAGAGCGTTTTGAGGTATTTCAGCATGCGCATCTGCAGGCTGTAATCGCGCAGCGCGACCGGATTGTCCTCAGGCGCCACCAGATTCAGCCCTACTACGCGGCGGTCCGCACGCGCCAGTTCAAACCCGTAAAGAAATTGTGCAAACACCTGCGCCGGCTCGAAAATGCGCGTCGTTTGCTGCAAATAGCGCCGTTCGACCGCGCAACCGGGATGCGGCGCGGCGCCGGCACAGCCCAGCAAATCGGCCACGCGCGTTTCGATGTCATCGATATCCTTGCGGCCGGCCGGAACGGCATCGGCAAGGCCGGCTGCCAGAAGTTTGTCGCGCAAGGCCGCAAAATCGCCGTCGAACTGCAGGGTTTTCGCCAGATCACGTGCCTTGGAGCCGCCCGCGGTCAGCATGATTTCCAGATATGTGACTTGCTGGCTGGCCGCCCGCGTGGCGATTTCGGCCACCTGGTCGCCCTTGGAGCCGCCGCGAAACCGAGCGAATGCATCGAAAAACTGGTCGTGGCCGGATTGGCCGGCAAACGCCAGATTGCGCACGGACATCGAGTCGACCAGCGCGCCGTAAAGATCGCCGTCGGTCTTGAGCGCGTCGGCAAGTGGAGGACGCCCCTGCTCGGCCTGACATGGCGGCGCGGCGATCAACTTTTTTGCCACCTCGTAACAGGCGCCTTCGCCCAGTGACCAGGCGATGTAGCTTTCCGCATACACGGCGCCGGAGGCATGGGTATGCAGATCAGCGCCTTTCGGCATGCGCTGCACGAACTGGCGCACCCAGGTCGGACGATCGCGATGCGCCTCCAGCCAGCGTGCCGTGCGAGCCTCTGCGTCCTGCGGGCCGGCACACCAGGCGGAGGCACTTAGCGCCGCGGCCATAAATCCGACCTGCGCACGACGCCCACACCGGCTTGTCGCTAACAACGTTTTGGGAGCGAAATAACACTTTCGAAGTAGTTCCAGGAAATTCGGACCTACCTCAACTCCCGCAAGACTTAGAACTTGACGCAAGGGCTCGACCATGTTCGACCTCATATTCTGCAATTCCTCAGCGACAGGGATGCATACGAAACAGTGCCAGCCGCCGCCTGCCCTGCACGCAAGGATGATAGCACACGAATTGGGCGCGCCCAGGCATGGACGCCCCTACCGCGCGCACTGCTCCAGTGCATGATTTTTGCGGAAAATTTGCAGAATTCGCGAAACGGCGCGACTTAGCCGCCAATCAATGCTTGCGTCAGAAATATTTGAGTCTGAATTAGACTATTATAAGTGGGCTGGAAACTATGTACGGGCACCCCTATGCGTGGCTAAGTCGGAAGCCCCTGGGCGTAATTTCTCGACATGGCATTATCGCCGCGCGCCAGAACCAGTGAAAAAATGGACAGTCTCGTCAAACATAGAAACTTGCCGCAATTGCTCGCTCAGGCGCGCGACGCAGTGGTCGAGCCGTTCCGGCACATCCTGCACCATTTCGAGTTGACCGAACAGCAGTGGCGCATTTTGCGCATTCTCGACCAGGAGGCGCCGCTCGAGCCCTGGCAGATTTGCAAACGCGGCCAGTTTCTTAGCCCCAGTCTGGCCGGCGTACTGAGCCGCATGGAAGACATGAGCCTGGTGCAAAGGCGCAAGCTCAACACCGACCAGC
Organism: Rhodocyclaceae bacterium; assembly: GCA_016791105.1. Classification (GTDB taxonomy): domain Bacteria; phylum Pseudomonadota; class Gammaproteobacteria; order Burkholderiales; family Rhodocyclaceae; genus JAEUNM01. The sequence goes on from JAEUNM010000048.1 coordinate 68,309, forward strand.
GCCGGCAACTCGTCACCCTGACCGAACAGGGCCGCCAACTCATTTCCGCAATGGCGCCGGTAATCGAACAGCAATACGAGCATATCGACGCAGTACTGGGTGCAAATACCGTCAAACAGCTCTATTGCGCGCTGGACAAATTGCTCGATCTGCGCAAACTGGACATTCGTCAGGCCGATCTGCCGGCGCAAAAATTCCAGCACCAGCGCCGCCAGAACGCGAAAAAACCGCGTGGCAATTCCAGCTCGCCTGAGGATTAGCCCCCAATCACAAAAAGCGGTCGAGCAATTTGCGGCTAGGCTTGTCGAGCTTCTGAATGTCGCGGATCAGGAAGTGGATGCCGTGGCTATCGGCGATGAGCAGCGTGTAATGCGCGATGCGCCGTATGTCCTCTTCGCCCTTGAGTACGAAGCGGGTTGTGCCGCGGTCGGTTTCGACCTGCCAGGTGCTTGGCGTCGCGAACGAGGACACTTCCAGCAGGCGGCGGATTTCCGGCATGAATTCGCGCCGCGCCAGTTCTTCCACGATCAATTGGCGCTGATCTTCCGGTAATTCGGCGAGTGATTCCACCCAGGCCAGTTCATGCCCGTCCGGACTGACGAGGGCAATGCCATGCTCGGGATCGGCGATCGGAAAAGCCCGCACCGGCACCACACCTTCGTGCACCTCGCCATTTGCGGCGCCAAACACCAGGCGTCCGTGGGTATTGCGGGTCAGCTTGAACTGCCCCGCGCCGAATCTGCCGTTCATGCCACACTTTCCTCGGATTCGCCCCGCCAGGCCGGACGCTCTTGCTGTTCGGTATCGACTTGGCGCGCCTGCGCCTGGTAGAGGCGGTAATAGTTTCCTTCGCGCGCCATCAGTTCTTCGTGCTGGCCCACTTCGACCACCACACCGCGATCCAGCACCACCAGACGGTCGGCGCGGCGCAAGGTGGAAAGACGGTGCGCGATGGCTATGGTGGTACGGCCACGCACCAGGTTTTCCAGCGCTTTCTGGATTTCTTTTTCGGTTTCCGTATCCACTGACGAAGTGGCTTCGTCCAGGATGAGGATGCGCGGATCGATCAGCAGCGCGCGCGCAATCGAAATGCGCTGACGCTCGCCGCCCGACAGGCCCTGCCCGCGTTCGCCGACCAGCGAATCGTAGCCGTGCGGCAAGCGCAGGATAAATTCGTGCGCGTGCGCGGCGCGCGCCGCCGCCACGATTTCAGCGTGCGTCGCGCCCGGCTTGCCGTAGGCGATGTTTTCCGCGATGGTGCCGAAAAACAGGAACGGCTCCTGCAATACCAGCCCGATGTTGCGGCGAAATTCCGATACCGGCAAGGAGCGGATGTCCACGCCGTCTATGCGCACACTACCTTCGGACACATCGTAAAAACGGCAGATCAGATTGACCAGCGTACTTTTGCCGGAGCCGCTGTGGCCCACCAGACCTATCATTTCGCCCGGCGCTATGGACAGATCGACGCCGCGTATCACGGCGCGATTGCCGTAGCGAAAGCCCACGTCCTGCAAGTCGATGCGGCCTTGCACGCGCTCCAGGTGGGTAGGATTGGCCGGTTCCGGCACGCTGGAAACGTGGTCCAGTATGTCGAATATGCGTTTTGCGCCGGCAGCGGCTTTTTGCGTCACCGACACGATGCGGCTCATCGAATCGAGGCGCGTGTAAAAGCGGCTGATATAGGCCAGAAATGCCGTCAGCACGCCCACCGTAATGTGATCGTGCGACACCTGCCAGATGCCGAAGGCCCACACCACCAGCAGGCCGACTTCGGTCAGCAGCGTGACGGTGGGCGAAAACACCGACCATATGGCGTTGACGCGGTCATTCACCGCCAGGTTATGCCGATTGGCTTCGCGGAAGCGCTGTGCTTCGCGGCTTTCCTGCGCAAACGCCTTCACCACCCGTATGCCCGGAATGGTGTCGGCCAGCACGTTGGTGACTTCCGACCAGATGCGGTCCACCTTCTCGAAGCCGGTACGCAATTTGTCGCGCACCACATGAATCATCCAGGCGATGAAGGGCAGCGGCAGCAGCGTCACCAGCGCGAGCCAGGGACTGATGGACATGAGGATCACGGCGGTCATGAATATCATGAGCACGTCGGTCGCGAAATCCAGCAGGTGCAGGGACAGGAACACGCATATGCGATCGGTTTCCGAGCCTATTCGGGCCATCAGATCGCCGGTGCGCTTGCCGCCGAAATATTCCAATGACAAGCCCAGCAAATGTTCGAAGGTGGAGGTACGCAAATCCGCGCCTATGCGTTCGCTCACCAGCGCCAGTATGTAAGTTCGCGCCCACCCCAGCCCCCAGGCGAGCAGCGCGGAGGCGAGCAGGCCGAACATGTACAAACTGACCAGACCGACATCTATGGGTTGCCCGTTCTGATAGGGAATCAGAATTTTGTCCATCAGCGGCATGGTCAGATAAGGCGGCACCAGGGTGGCCGCCGTGCCGGCCAGCGTGAGCAGGAAACCCGCGGTAAGTTGCCCGCGATAGGGGCGCGCGAAACGCCAGAGCCGAAATAGCGTCCAGGTGGAAGGCGGGGTATGGATTTCGCGCGCGCAGAATGGACATTCATCCTGTTCGGGCTCCAGCTGCGCCTTGCAGTCAGGACAAATATGCTCTTCCGGCGGCGGCGGCGGTTTGCCGCTCAGATGGCTCTCGAGCTGGGTTTCGAACTGATCGATCACGCGCAGCGCGTGTAAGTTCTGTGCCAGCGTATAGCGCCAGCTCGCCAGACGCTGATGGGCGTCGTGCAGATCCAGGCTGCCGACGCCGGCATGGTCATGGTGGCGCAACTCCAGTCCGGCGCGGTAGGGCCATTCGTCCCAGTCCTGCGCGCCCGGCGCCTGGGCAAGCAAACGCCGGTCCGTCACCACCACGACGCCACGCGCGAAGCACAAGTCGCCATCCAGATCGGATTCCATGGCGGCCAACACCCGCTCGCCGGTGGCCAAACGAGAAGCAACGGGCTCCTGCCAGCCGTCTGGCAGTGCAGCAATTTGCGCCGCATCCACATCCTGATGTTTCATGCCTGTGCCCCGTATTCGGCCATTGCAGCGGGGCACCCGCCGCGCATTAGCAATTGCGCGGCGCAACATGCGCAGCGCCGATAAATTCGGGTACGTGCGCGCGGCACGCCCCCCCCTGAAAGATTGCAGTTTGTTACGGTTTTTCGCGTCACGGTGCGGTAAACCATTCTCGTGGTCAAGCGTTAGTTGCTGTCACAAAGCTTTCAATCCCACCCCACCCGGCCTAAACGTTCGACCATGATTAAAGACGACATCAAAATCATCGAAGCCCGGTATCTGTGCGGCCCCAACATGTGGACCTACCGTCCGGTCATCGAAGCTGTAGTCGATATCGGAAATCTGGAAGATTTTCCGTCCAACAAAATTCCTGGCCTATACGAGCGCCTGGTCGCCTGGCTGCCCGGCCTGGTCGAACATCGCTGCGGTGTGGGCGCGCGCGGCGGCTTTCTCGAACGCCTGCGTGAAGGCACCTGGTCCGCGCACATACTCGAACACATCACGATAGAGCTGCAGAACTTGTCCGGCATGCAAAGCGGCTTCGGCAAGGCGCGGCAAACCTCGACAACCGGCGTGTATAAAGTGGTCGTGCGCTCGCGCCAGAAAGACGTGAGCATCGCCTGCATGCAGGCCGGGCGCGACCTGCTCATGGCGGCCATCAAGGACCAGCCCTTCGACCTCGATGCCACGCTGGTGCACCTGCGCGATCTGGCGGACCGACTGATGCTGGGGCCCAGCACGGCCTGCATCGTCGACGCCGCAGCCGATCGCCGCATCCCCTTCATACGGCTCACCGCGGGCAACCTCGTACAGTTAGGCTACGGCGCCAGCCAGCGCCGCATCTGGACGGCAGAAACCGACCAGACCAGTGCCATCGCTGAGAGCATTTCGAGCGACAAGGACTTGACCAAACAATTGCTCAAAAGCTGCGGCGTGCCGGTGCCCTCCGGCTGCATCGTCGAAAGCGCCGAGGATGCCTGGTCGGCGGCCGAAGATTTGGGCCTGCCGGTGGTCGTGAAGCCGAGCGATGCCAACCATGCGCGCGGCGTGTCGCTGGAACTGACGACGCGCGAACAGGTGGAAGCCGCATTCGCGGTGGCCGAGGACGAAGGCAGCGACGTGATCGTCGAACAATTCATCCGCGGCTCGGAACATCGCCTGTTAGTCGTCGGCGGACGCGTGGCGGCGGCGTCGCGCGGGGAAATCGTCTGCGTGGTCGGCGATGGCACCTCCACCGTGCGGCAACTTATCGACACCCAGATCAACACCGACCCGCGCCGCGGCCGCAGCGAAGAATTTCCGCTCGACCTGGTACTGCTGGAAGAGGACGCTTCCATACGCCTCGAACTCGAGCGCCAGGGCTATCAGGCGGAATCCATCCCGCCGGCAGGCGCGCGCGTCACCGTGCAACGCACCGGCGTGGTCGCCTTCGATTGCACCGACGAGGTCCATCCCAGCGTGGCGGCGGCGGCCTGTCTGGCGGCACGCGTGGTCGGACTGGATATCGCCGGCATAGACCTTGTCACTGAAAACGTGGCGCGCCCCTTGCAGGAAACCGGCGGCGCCATCGTGGAAGTGAATGCCGGGCCGGGCCTGTTGATGCACCTGAAGCCGGCCACCGGCCAGCCGCGTCCGGTCGGCCGCGCCATCGTCGATCACCTGTTTCCGCCCAGCGCCAGCGGCCGCGTGCCCGTGGTGGGCGTCACCGGCACGCGCGGCACCACGCTGGTCACGCGCCTGGTCGGGCGCCTGCTCTACCTGTCCGGCAAGCACATCAGCATGGCCTGCGGCGACGGCATGTTCATGCACCGCCGTCGCGTCTATAGCGGCAACTGCGCAAACTGGGAAAGTGCGCACAAAACCCTGGTGAACCGCTCGACCGAAGCCGCCATCATTGAAAACGGCCCGCGCAGCATCGCCACCGAAGGTCTTGCATACGACCGCTGCCAGGTCGGCATCGTGACCGAACTGGACCCCGACCACACCCTGCCCGATCTATACCTGGATACGCCCGAACACATGTACAACCTGTTGCGCACCCAGGTCGACGTGGTACTGGACGGCGGTGCCGCGATATTGAATGCGCAGGACGGCCGCGTCGCCGAAATGGCCGGACTGTGTGACGGCGAAGTCATATTTTTCAGCCTCGACGGCAGCCACCCGGTCATTGTCGAACACCTCGAAAAAGGTGGCCGTGCAGTCATCATGAAAGATGGGCGCCTCATATTCGCGCGCGGCAAGGACATGCAGGATCTCGGCCCCTTGCCGAATGCCCGCCGTGCCCGGCCGGACGCCGAACCGCTGCCGCCGCAGGACGTGTTGGCAGCCGCAGCGGCCGCCTGGGCCTTAGGCGTACAAGACGATCTGATCGGCGCCGGGATAGAAACATTCGATCCGAATCCCGTCAAAAAACCTTGGGCGCGCAAGCACGACGCGGTCGCACAGCCGGCCTGAGCCCAGTCAAGCAAAACATATAAAGAGGAGCACAAATGGACGTCCAACGCGTGCGTACCCTGCGCGGGCCCAACCTGTGGAGCCGCCACACCGCCATCGAAGCCGTGGTTTATTGCAACGACCAGGAACGCGCAATCTGCAACCTGCCCGGCTTTGAAACGCGGCTGCGCGAACGTTTCCCCGAACTCGACGTACTGAAGCCGGCCGGATATCGCGGCCCGGTATCGGTTGCGCGCGCACTGGAATTGTCCGCGCTGGGACTGCAGGAACAAGCCGGCTGTCCGGTCACGTTCAGCCACACCGCGGCCACGGTGGAAGACGGCATATTCCAGGTAATCGTCGAATACAGCGAAGAAGAGGTCGGGCGCCTGGCCATGGATCTGGCCGAACAGCTCATACAGGCCGCGCTGGACGACGGCCCCTTCGACCTCGCCGCGGCGCTGGCCCGGCTGCAGGATCTGGACGAGGACGTGCGGCTCGGCCCCAGCACCGGCGCCATCGTGCAGGCCGCAGCGGCGCGCGGCGTCCCTTACCGCCGCCTCACCCAGGGCAGCATGGTGCAATTTGGCTGGGGCAGCCGGCAGCGGCGCATCCAGGCGGCGGAAACCGGCCGCACCGGTGCCATCGCCGAAACCATCGCGCAGGACAAGGAATTGACCAAGGCCCTGCTCGATGCCGCCGGTGTGCCGGTGCCGCTGGGCAAAGTGGTATCCACGGCGGAAGATGCCTGGGCCGCTGCACAGGCGCTGGGCGGCCGCGTCGTGGTAAAGCCGCGCGACGGCAATCAGGGCAAGGGCGTCACGGTCAATATCGAAACGCGCGACCAGGTATTCGCGGCATTCGCCGGCGCCAAGGCGCGCGGCGACGAAATCATCGTCGAACGCTATCTGCCCGGCGCAGATTTCCGCCTGCTGGTGGTGGGCGACAAACTGGTGGCAGCGGCGCGGCGCGACCCGCCGCGCGTCATCGGCGACGGCCAGCACACGATACGCGAGCTGGTCGAAGAAATTAACCGCGACCCGCGCCGCGGTTCGGGCCACGCCACCACGCTCACCAAAATCCGCCTCGACGACATCGCACTGGCAACTTTGGCCGAGCGCGGCTTCACGGCCGACAGCGTCCCGCCGAAAGGCAAGCGCGTGCTGTTGCGCAATAACGCGAACCTCAGCACCGGCGGCACCGCCACCGACGTGACCGACGACGTGCATGCCGAAGTCGCCGCGCGTGCCGTCGAAGCAGCGCAAATGGTCGGTCTGGACATATGCGGCGTAGACGTCGTGTGCGAAAGCGTCACCCGCCCGCTGGAAGAACAAGGCGGCGGCATCGTCGAAGTGAATGCCGCGCCGGGCCTGCGCATGCATCTGGCGCCGTCCTTCGGCAAAAGCCGGCCGGTAGGCGAAGCCATCGTGGACATCATGTTCCCCCCCGGTGACAGCGGCCGCATCCCGGTCGTGGCGGTCGCCGGCACCAACGGCAAAACCACCACCGTGCGGCTCACCGCGCACATTCTGGGCGTGCAGGGCCACCGCGTCGGCATGACCAATTCCGATGGCGTCTATATCGGCCGTCAGCGCATAGATACCGGCGACTGCAGCGGCCCGCGCAGCGCGCGCAATGTGTTGCTGCACCCCGAAGTCGATGCGGCGGTATTCGAAACCGCGCGCGGCGGCGTGCTGCGCGAAGGGCTGGCATTCGACCGCTGCGATGTCGCCATCGTGACCAACATAGGCATAGGCGACCACCTGGGCCTCAATTACATCCACAGCGTCGAAGACCTCGCGGTGGTGAAGCGTGTAATCGTGCAGAACGTGGCGCCGCAGGGCACAGCCGTGTTGAACGCCGCCGACCCCATGGTGGCGGCCATGGCCGATGCCTGCCCCGGCTCCATCATCTATTTCGCGTCCGACCGCGATCATCCGGTGCTGGCCACGCACCGCGCGCAAGGCAAGCGCGTGGTGTATCTGGAAGGCGATGCCATCGTTGCCGCCGAAGGCCGCAGCAAAGTATCCATCCCGCTCGCGGACATTCCGCTCACGCGCAACGGCAGCATAGGGTTCCAGATCGAAAATGCCATGGCGTCGGCCGCCGCGGCCTGGGCGCTGGGTGTGGATTGGGTAATCGTCAAAAAGGGCTTGTCGTCCTTCGTCAATGACGCCGCCACGGCACCCGGCCGCTTCAACGTATTCGATTACCGCGGTGCCACGCTGATCGCCGACTATGGCCACAATCCGGACGCCATGATGGCGCTCCTGAAAGCCGTGGATAACATGCCTGCGCGGCGCCGCGCAGTGGTGATCAGTGGCGCCGGCGACCGCCGCGACGAAGACATACGCCGCCAGACAGAACTGCTGGGCGACGCCTTCGACGACGTCATCCTGTACCAGGACCAATGCCAGCGCGGGCGCGCCGACGGCGAAGTGGTCGCCCTGCTGCGCGCCGGACTGGCCCAAGCCAGGCGTGCCAGCCACGTGCAGGAAATTCGCGGCGAATTTGTCGCCATCGATACCGCACTGGCGCGGCTGCAGGCGGGCGATCTGTGCCTGATACTGGTCGATCAGGTGGAAGAAGCGCTGCAGCACATCGAGCAGCGCGTGGCCGGCGCGACGGAATCGGCAGTCGCGCTCGCCTGACGGGCGCTCAGGCCATACCGCAGGCTTGCCCGGCGCGCCGGGCAAGCCGAAATTTGCGTGCTGATTCAGCGGCCGGCGGCGAATGTCCGACCCTGCGGCACCAGACGGAGTTTTCCTTCCGCCGTCACACTTTCCTGCGCGCAAACCAGGCGCTTCGTGCCGTCCCAGCGCGCATCGCGGCAATGCGCGATTTCGCCCAGTCTGGCTCCGTCGGCGGCAAACGCCAGCACACTGTGCAAAACATGAGGGCCAGCCTGTTCGCGCGCGCACTGCAGCGCGAATTTGCCGCCCTGCGTAACCACGCCAGCAGGGTCGCTGCAATGCTCGGACAGCAGCTGCTGCGGCGCCCCGCCTCCTGCCAGCAGCAGGCGCGTGCGGCGGCCTTCGAGCGGGTCATCGGCCACCGGCGCATAGACACGCTGCACGATGAGCGTGCGCCCGCCGGGTAGTGCGCGCGCTTCGGAAACGCGGTCCGCATCGCCCCAATTCACGGCGTCGGCCGGCACCTCGGCGATGGATTTATCCACCGCGTCCACCCCGGCCGCGAGCAGCGAGCCAGGCACGACATCACAGCGCTTCACGTAGACGTCGGGCACATAAGGCTGGATCATGCCCACCCCGGCACGTGCCTCGGCCTCGTTATCCGCGGCCGCCGCAACCAGCGCGTACATGCGCCGCTTGTCGCCGCAGTCGGCCATCTGCACGATGCGCGCCTGCCGCAAATCCTTGCGCAAGGCACGCGCCTGTGCGGCAATTACGGCCGGCTCGGGCGCACTGGCGGCGATCACCAGATAGAGCGCCTCCCCATGCGCGGCGACACTTGCCGCGCACAGCAGGCCAAGAAGCGCCGCGCTGCGCAGCATCACAGGCCGCTTTCACGCTTCACGCGCGCCAGTTCCGGGTTATCCACCAATTGCACGTGCGCTACGTCGCGAAACGTTTTCCAGTCTCCGCCCCAGAACAGTCCGACTTTTTTAGCTTCTTCGCCCAGGGCATCCCAAAAACCGTTTTGCTCTGCGGCGTCAGACCAGGCCCAGCGCTGGTCGATGATGTCGGCCGCGTAGGCATTGGGCGTTCCGTCCGGCAACTGTGCGTTATGGAAGCTGAATTTCACCTTGCTATGGCCTTTGCGCACGATTTCGAGCTGCACCGCCACTGAGCGCCAGGCGAAAAAAATTTTCGGCAGAAAACCGCGCCCGGCCAGCGCGCTCACCACCGCCTGCACCTTGGGACGCATGGCTGCGTTCAGACTGGCGATCTTTTTTTCCTGCGTCCATTGCGAACTGTCCCCGCTCCAGTCGGTGATCACGGCGCTCGCGGGCGATGCCGGCGGCGCACTTTCCAGGTGGGCAAGCGCGTTCAATCGCAACCAGGTGCGCATGCCGGGCTCGATCAGACTGTCCGGATTTGCCGTGAATGTGGCCTGAAAGCGCCGGATCGCGTCTATCGTATCGGCGTCGCACTCGCCGTTCGCCGCGCCCGAATAAAATCCCGCCGCCTCGAGCAATTGCTGCACCATGACCACGTCGGCCGCGCCATTGCTGCCCTTCTTGCCTACCGATGCGCTCAATTCCGTCATGTCAGCATCCTCCGGATGGCTATGTGCCGGCAGAGCTTCCAATGCCGACATCGACACCAATGGACGGCCAAGCAGGGCCGTAGCGTATTGCAGCGTGTGCGGGACGGACGGCCTACTGCCATTGCCCGCAAGGGCCGGATTTGACGGCCAGGAGAGCGGTACGAATTTTCATGCTAGCACGCCGCCCGCGAGTAGCGATTTCCCGGCCATGCTGCATACTCAAGCGACCCGCCGCAAAGGCAAACTGCAGACGAGGCTGGCATGGAACGCTTCACGATTTCTCTCGACGAAGATTTGGCCCAGGAATTCGACCGCCTGATCGCGGCACGCGGCTACAGCAACCGATCAGAGGCCATGCGCGACATGCTGCGCGGGGAAATCGAGCGCTGGCGCGAAGAGCGCGACGAAGCGCGTTACTGCGTCGCCAACCTCAGTTACGTGTATGACCACCACGAACGCGCGCTGGCGGAGCGCCTGGCGCAAATTCAGCACGACCACCACGATCTTTCCGTATCCACGCTGCACGCGCATCTGGACCACGAAACCTGCCTCGAAAGCTCCATCCTGCGCGGCCCCACCGCCGCCGTGCGGGCATTCGCGCAGACCTTGATGGCCGAACGCGGGGTGCGCCACGGCGCACTGAATGTGATCGCCGTCGATGTGGATGCCAGTGCGCATGCTCACCCCCACATGGCCGCCGGCAGCGACCACCCCTATCGTCACGTACATTTCAAACCCAAAACCTGAGCGCGGATTCGCGCAAAACAGGCTCAACCGCGGAAATCTGCCCGTGCCGTATGAAAAACTGTATAAACTTCATACATTCGACTTAGCTCACCGACGCCGCCGGCCCGCTTCCGCCCGCCCATGTCCAGCCTGCCCCCTGATTGGTATGCACTCGCCCTGGTCGTATTCGGCCTTGGTTTGCGCCACGGATTCGACCCCGATCATCTGGCCACGATAGATGGCCTCACGCGCTGCAATGCGTCCGTCAATCCGCATCTGGCGCGCTTTTGCGGGGTTCTGTTTGCACTCGGCCACGGCGCGGTGATCGTCGCCGTGGCGCTATGCGTCAGCGTGCTGTCCAGCCGCTGGGATACGCCGGAGTGGCTGGAAACCACCGGCGCCTGGATTTCCATCGGCTTTCTCGTGCTGCTGGGCTGCCTAAACCTGCGCGCGGTGCTGCAGACCGCGCCGCTGGAACGTCCCAAGCCTTCCGGCCTGCGCGCGCGTATGCTGGGCCCTTTGGCGCAGGCAGCGCGGCCGGCACTGGTCGCCCTGGTCGGTGCCTTGTTCGCACTGTCGTTCGATGCGCTAAGCCTGGCCGCGCTATTCGCCTGGACCGGCTCTCAACACGGCGGCTGGCCCGAAACTTTGCTGCTCGCCCTGCTGTTTGCGCTCGGCATGCTCATCGTGGACGGTGCGAATGGCCTTTGGGTGGCACGCCTGCTGCGCCGCACCGATCGCGCCGCGCTCAATGCAGCGCGCGTCATGAGCCTCGCCGTGGCGCTCGCTAGCCTGCTGGTCGCCGGCATGGCCGGTGCGAAAATGCTTTGGCCCGCTGCGGCAGTGTGGAATGAAACTCAGGCCGTGGCGCTCAGCACGGGGCTCTTGGCCATGCTGACCGGCGCCTACCTGCTGGCGCAGTTTTTGGCCCGCCGGCAAGCACTGGGCGCCGGTGTGAATCGCTAGTCGTCCTGTCCGGGCGCGTCCCGCCGGATCATTTACTGCCCGCAAACGCGCCCGTTGCCGCGGCCCGCGCAGGCGAATCCGGCGCCGCTTTCGTCGGCTCACAATTGCGCTCGTTGGTCGCCGCTGCGGGAACCGGCAGCTTGCGCGGACATTCGTACCCATCCCGGCCGGACACAAGAATCGCGCACCCGGCCGCGACCCCACGATAATGTCGCCCGCCGCACGCGGCTGGCCGCCCGCACCCAATCACCCGAAGCATGGAATACATACTCGACCAATTCGCACAACTGCCCGACGCCGAAGACCCGCTGCCACTATTCGTACAGCTTGCGGCCCGCCTGCGCCCGCGGCGCGCGCACGACACCGCCCAGGCCGAACTGAATCTCAAATTGCTGTGCGGACTGCTGGCAGAGCGCGCGACATGGCGGCACGCGCTGCGCCGGGCACTGTTCGCGCTCATAGGCCGGCGACGTCAGGTCACGCTTTACGCGGAGCGCGGCATCCTGCCCGGCACCGGCTTCTTTTCCGAACTGTCCCGCCGCCTGTCCTGCAAGCTGTTGCCCGAAGCGCTGCAGCCGGAACAGTTGCGCGATACCCTGGGCATCGTGTTCGCGCGCCATTCGGACTGGATCTGGGTAAAGGCCGTATCCGACGACAGCTGGAAAAAGCTGCTCGCCGCGCTGCGCTTCGACGAACAGGACGGGCGCCCGACTGAAGTTGCGCGCTCGCTGGGTGAGCTGCTCGAAGCGATACAGGTATTGTCCTACCGCATCGCCGCGATGGGCCTGGAGCCGGAATTGCTGCGCATCGAGCCCAGCGTGGAAAAATTCGAGTCGCCCTTTCTTATGCAGAACGTCGAGGTGCGGCAATTCCTGGAAGGTTACAAACAGTGGTTGGCAGACGCGCAGCACGCCGGCGACGACCACCGTCACGTGATGGTGCTGCTGGACCAGTGCCGTTCCATACTGGCGCGCGTGCGGCGCACCGCGGCACAGGAAGGCACCAGCGTAAGCCTCACCTTTCTGGCCGTGCGGCTGCGGCAGAACATACGCCGCATGGAAACTTTGCTGCAACTATTGGGCGACTATAGAGCGGCCCCGTCCGGCACAGATTTTTACGGCCACGTGGTGGCGCTGTTCAAGCACCTGGTCGAGTCGCAGAACAAGCACAATGACGTAAGCGGGCATGTCCACCGCAATCTGAACCTCATCGCACTGCGCGTGACCGATAACGCCAGCCGCACCGGCGAACATTACATTGCAAGCGATAGAGCGGAATATTTCGCGCTCGCACGTTCCGGGCTGGGCGCCGGGCTGATCGTCGGTTTCATGGCCATGCTGAAGGTCGTGATCGCGGCGCAACACTTTGCCCCGCTTTCCGAAGCGCTGCTGTTCAGCCTGAACTATTCGTTAGGCTTCATGCTGATCCACCTGCTGAATTTCACGGTTGCGACCAAACAGCCGGCCATGACGGCAGCCACCATCGCCGCCAGCATTCAGGACAGCGAAGACAACCGGCGCAACCTGGACAACCTCGTCAATCTGACCGCCGCCACTGTGCGCGGCCAGATCGTGGCCATTCTGGGCAATATCGCACTGGCCATTCCGACCGCCATGGCAATCGCATGGGCCTGGGCACATCTGGCGGGGCTGGCCTTCGTAGAGCCCGCCAAGGCGCATGGCATGCTCGCAGACATCCATCCGACCGCTTCGGCGGCCGTCATTTACGCCGGTCTGGCCGGCATCTGCCTGTTTCTTTCCGGCATCGTGGCCGGCTATTACGACAACAAGGCGGTGTACGACCAGATTCCACAGCGCATACGCCAATTGCGCGCGGCACGCTGGCTGCTTGGCGAAGCGCGCCTCGCGCGCGTGGCCGAATATGTGCGCAATCACTTGGGCGCCCTGGCCGGCAACTTTTATTTCGGCCTGATGCTGGGCGGCGTGACGGCCATGGGCGTGTTGTTCGGCCTGCCGATCGATATTCGCCACATCACCTTTTCGTCCGCCTATTTCGGCTTTGCCGTGGTGGCACAGGGCTTCCAGCTCGCGCCGGGGGAAATATTCGCGGCCTGCCTGGGCATTGCGGCGATAGGCTGCGCCAATCTGGCCGTAAGTTTCAGTCTGGCGCTTTGGCTGGCCATGCGGGCGCGCGAAGTGGGCTTCGCACAGCGCGGCCAATTTTTCAAAAACCTGCTACGCCGGATGCTGGCCTCGCCGCGCGATTTTTTTCTGCCGCCGCGGCGCAACACCGAGGTGGCGGAACAGCGCGCAGGCGGCTGAAGTTGTTCTGCACGGAGCCGCGCTTGCTGGTGCCGTCACGGCAATCGTTTCCCGCCGTGACGCCAAACGCGCAAATGCCGAATTTGGCGCTAAGCTCGCACATGCGCGCCAAACCAGCGTGCTGTCGCCAGGAGAATCCCCATGCCATCAAAATTCGTGCACCGGCTTGCCGGCCTCTGCCTGGCCTCTGCCGCGGCCTTGGCCGGTGCCGCAGAACTGGCAGGAACGCACCGTCTGGTGCTCGCCAATGCCGCGGGCGAACGCATCGACATCGGCACGGTGACGTTTCGCAGCGCTGGCACGGAACGCTGGCGCTTCGACATCAAACTGGATGATGCACGCTTCGAGGAACGCTTTCTCGCCATGCGCCCGTTCAAATGCCTGACCGGCCCCAGCCAGCAAATTTGCTGGTTTCCATATGGCGAAGAACGTGAAATCACGCGCGACGACCTGGTTCCGCTGGAGTACGCGCTGCTATTCCTGCACAAGAAGCCGGCCAGCGTGAATATCGATGCAAAAAACGGCGTCTATTACAAGCTCAGGTGGAGTGCCGCAGGTGCCAGAAGCGCACTCGAAGGCACCCTATGGGACGCCGACTACACGCCCATCATCGTGCCCGAGGGTGGCGACCGGCGGCGGCCGGTCACGGCAGACTATCTGTTTGCGGCCGATCCGGGGTCGCACTGGTTGCCGCAACTATTGATCGAGTAAGGCGAACGGCTGGGGTGGATCGCAAGCATGCAGGCGGTCTGGCCGGATACATGCGTCGGGCGCGACTGATCAGGGCTTGGTGCGCAGGATGATCGCTTCCACCGAGTCGATCGGAATGACCGCATCGAAAAATTCCCGGCCGGCAAGCCCCTCCAGCAGCACCAGCTTTTCCGTCACATCACGCAGCGAGCCGCTCAATTCCTGACCGCTTTTCAGGCGCAATGTAACGCGCTTGCCCTTTTGCGCGCCGAGCACGGTCACGGTGGTGTCGGTCGCCGCGATCGACAGCCCCTCGGCGTGCAGCGTGGAAGCCAGGACGAACAGGGACAAAGCAATACAAAGATTACGCATCGAATATTCCTTTTTGCAGCAGGCGGTGGGGGCTGGCGCGCGGCAGACGACCCCGCCGTTTTTCCCCGGCGCACAACCACGGGCGCACACAAGCCGCAATGCCCGCCCGTGCACGGCGGCACGAACTGACTGAGCGCAGTCATGCAGTGCTTGGCACTGGCGCCCAAATGCCCGGCCGCCGGGGAATGGGATCATGTTACCATCCGCGCCGCTTCACCCCCGCCTCGCCTGCCAACCCTCCCGCACAAGCAGTGGTCACGCCTTGAGTTCAGTCAGGAAATCCATCCTTTATTCGCTGTCGCAGAATTACCTCATGCTGGTACTGCAACTCGCCACCTCCATGGTGCTGGCGCGCATCCTGCGGCCTGCCGAAGTCGGTGTGTTTTCCGTCGCGGCATCCATGTCGGCACTCGCAACCGTGGTGCGCGATTTCGGCGTGGCGGAATATCTGATACAGGAAACCGATCTCACCCCGGACAAGCTGCGCGCCGCACTGACCGTCAATATCATGGTGTCCTGGCTGATGGCCATCATGATGTTCGGCGGCAGTTTTTTCGCCGCTGACTTCTATCGCGACGCCGGCATAGGCAGCGTGATGCGGGTACTGGCTTTCAATTTCGTGCTGATTCCGTTCGGCGCCGTCACCATGGCCTATTTCCGGCGCCAGATGAATTTCGCGCCAGGATTCCGCATCGCCGTGGTGGCCGGTATCGCCTCCTCGATTACCTCCATAACGTTGGGCCTGTCCGGCTTCAGCTACATGAGCATGGCCTATTCGTCGCTGCTGGGGGTAGCCATCACCGTCGCCATGAGCATTTTCATGCGCCCGCCCGAAATGCCGCGCTGGCCCGGCATCAAGGGCGTCAAGGACGTTCTTGTGTTTGGTGGCTTCGCAAGCGGCATCTATATATTTGGCCAACTGGGGCGCAGCGCGCCCGATCTGATCATCGGCCGCTTCGCGGGCATGGCTTCAGTGGGCTTCCTGAGCCGCGCCAACGGCCTGCTCGAAATTTTTTCGCGCACCGTCATGTCGGCCGTAAATAGTGTCGCCCTGCCGTATTTCGCCGCCACGCGGCGCGAAGGCGGCGACGTCGGCGCCGGGCTGTTGCGTACCGTGCTCATGACCACCTCGATCGGCTGGCCCTTCTACGCTGTGTGCGGAATACTGGCCCTGCCGGCAATACGGGTGCTGTTCGGCCCACAATGGGATGCCGCGGCTCCGCTCCTGCGCATCCTGTGCTTTGCCCTGGCGATCGATCTGGTCATGCTTACCGCCACCGAAGTGCTGCTGGCGCTGTCGCGGGTCAAATTGAGCAGCTTGCTTCAAGCCTGCCTGCAGGTTCTTAAAGTTCTGGTCATGCTGGCATTTGCGCCCTTCGGGCTGGTCGCCTTCTGTTACGGGGTTGTGCTCGCCAGCGCCCTCAACGTGCTGGTCGCCTTGTATTTCCTGCGCAAGGCGCTACCGCTCAGGGCAATCGATTTATTGCGTGCCTGCCTACCGGCCGCCGGACTTGCACTGGCGGCAGCCCTGGGGGCCATGGGCGGGCTTGTACTCGCCGACCAGGTATTGCCCATCGACTTTGCGAGGGCGGCTATCGGCGGTATCACGGCGCTCGCGGTCACGGTCGCCACGATGTTCGCATCCGGTCACCCCTATGCCGCCGAATTGAAAAAATCCGGCGCCTTGGTGCGTGACGCCTATCGCAAATTGCGCGCGCGCTAAGCATCGCACACCTTTCCCGGGCAGGATTACAGCGTCCCAGGACCAATAGTTTTGTCGGCGCCGGCTTGTCTCAGCGCGAGAGCAAGCTGGTCAGGATGACCTCCGCCCACGCCTGGGCCGCACGGTCCAGCCCAGCCGCTGCCAAATGGCAGCCGTCATGACGCAATTCCGCGCCCAGTACATCGATATCCGGCCCCAGGCGAAACTGTGCACGCTGCGCCACAGCGCCCTCGATGCTTGCGCGAATGGCCGCGGCGGGCGGCGAGCGGCACACGGTAGAGCGGGCAAGAAAAATCGGCGCAGTGCTGCCCGCGTCGCGCAACAGGACGGCCAGCCCATCCAGCCGGGCGGCGTAAGCGGCGGCTTCCGTGCCGGCTTTGGCGTCGGCTTCGCCCTGCTGCCAAAGCACGAAATCGGGGGCCAGACGCAGGCCGTTCAAGGACCGCACGTGCTCTGCGAGTTGAGCACCCAGAGGGCTTTGCGGGTGCGTCCAGTCGTCCAGGGTCGTCGCATCCACGGCCAGTACGGATAGCACGACCGGGCGCGCCCAACCGCGTTCGCTCAGGGCGGCCGGCAGGCGTTGCCAAATGCTGCCGCCGCGCCCGGTCGCGCCAGGCAGCGGATCTGCCGCAAGGACGCACTGCCCTGCAGAAACGAGGTAGACCGGCGGCAGCGCCGCCGCCAGGCTGCCATGATTGCCTGCGTTGGATTGCCCCAGTGCCAGCAACACCAATGGCCGCTGTGCCGCAAGCCCGGCGCAATCTACCCGCCGCTCGGCATTCAAGGCTTGAATTTGGGCCAATTTGCCCGCGAGCGATGCCTCGGCCAACCGATCCTTATTCCATGCCCACGCTGCCAGCACTGCTGCAGTCCCTGCCAGCACGCAGGCCTGCCAAGCGGTCCAGCGCACCTTCATCGGGCCAAAATGGCGAGTCGATTTTTGTAACGATCACGTATCCAGCGCATCGCCGGCTGCTCCACGATGCGCGTAAGCGCAGTCGACATCGCCAGCACCAGAGCCAGCATGATCAGGATCGCAAGGTCGGTGGACAGCCCTAATTCGTGCAGGCGCAGGCGAACGCTCCAGCCTATGTTTTCGTGCAGCAGATAGAGCGGGTAGGAAATGCTGCCCAGCCACACGAAAGGCCAAAGCCGCAAAAATCCCAGGCGCCCCAGCGCGGCTGCAAGCACGATACTGGCGAGCACGAGCGCCAGGCCAGCCAGCATGAGCGAATCCCCCAGCGCGAGCGATGCCAGCGCGGTACCCGCGGTGAGCGCGTGGGCGCGCAGCGATTCGCCCGGCGCACGCCGGCTCACCAGGTATATGCAAATGCCCAGGGCAAACCAGGGTATGTAACGCAAGATGCTCAAGCGGTAAATGGTCCAGGGAATGCCGAAGCCGAAGCGCCATTCCAGAAATACGTTCACCATGCGCAGCGCCAACAACAGCAGCAGTACGGCGTGGATTTGATGCAGGCGGCCGAGGCGGAACAGCAGGAACATGCCGGTATAGAACAGCAGTTCCACTTCCAGCGTCCAATACACCCCATCCACGTGATGGAAGCCGAGCAAGGCCTGAACCATCGTGAAATTCACGACCAGCGTTTCGACGCCGACCAGTTTGCCCGGCAAGCCCAATTGGTGGGTTATCACGAAGGTCAGCACGATGGCCGTCCAATAGGCCGGATACAGCCGGCTGAAGCGAGACACGACGAAATCCATGGGCTGTTTGGTTCGATCCAGCGTCATGAAAATGACGAAGCCGCTAATGATGAAAAACAGGTTCACCCCGTAGTGACCGTAAGGCATGGAAATGCTCGCCGCCGGATAGCCGCGGAACAATTCGTCGAAGCGCGTCGTAAAGTGGAAAAACACCACCGCAAGCGCGGCGATGCCGCGCAATGCATCGACCTCAACCAACCTTTGCGTGCGTTGCGGGCGGGGCTGCCCGGCTGAACCGCCAGCCTGCAGGTCGCTGGCCATAAGCTGCTGCCTCATGGAAAACTGGAGAAAATGTGCAATGGATCCGGTGCCGGCGGCACTGAGCTGCCCGAGCGAGCAGGTCCGTGGAGCATACCCGGAAACCGAAAAATCTTGCGTGATCGAATGGTCAAACGTCCCGCACTGACCGCCCCGCTTCCTCGCCTGGCGATGCAGGCCGCGCGTCTCGCAGTGCCGCGGCATGCGCGCGGCGGCCGTAAGAAAAGCGTAACAAAGCGCCGATAGTCTGTGTATCGGTGCACTTCCCGTGCATCCGTACCGGGGGCGGATCAAACGCCGCCAAGCATTGTAGCCTCCACACGCATAAACTATTCGACGCACGCGCCACGGCCAGTCCGGCGCCAGCGCCCACCCGCTTGAACAGGATGAATCATGGCAGACGACACTAACGAGGAATCTGAAAATTACGCGCGCCGCGTGCAGGCAGAAATGCTCGACAGTTTCGACGAAGAGCTCGAAATGGAAATCGACGACGCCCGCCTCGACGCGCTGTTCGACAAAGCCACACACCAGAGCGCCGACGCCGCCGGCATAGACCGGCGCCGCTATTTCCGCGAGCTGTTCCGGCTGCAGGGCGAACTGGTCAAACTGCAGGATTGGGTAGTCCATGCCCGCGTGAAAATGGTCGTGCTGTTCGAAGGGCGCGACGCCGCCGGCAAGGGCGGCGCCATCAAGCGCATCACGCAACGGCTCAACCCGCGCGTCTGTCGCGTCGCCGCCCTGCCCGCACCTTCCGAACGGGAACGCACGCAATGGTATTTCCAGCGCTACATAGCGCACCTGCCGGCGGCCGGCGAAATCGTGCTGTTCGACCGTAGCTGGTACAACCGCGCCGGCGTCGAGCGCGTAATGGGGTTTTGCAGCGACAACGAGTACGAAGAGTTTTTCCGCACCGTGCCGGAATTCGAAAAAATGCTGGTGCGCTCCGGCATCATCCTGGTCAAGTACTGGTTCTCGATCACCGACGACGAACAGAACCTGCGCTTCCAGATGCGCCTGCAGGATCCCCTCAAGCAGTGGAAACTCAGCCCCATGGATCTGGAATCGCGGCGACGCTGGGAACTGTACACCAAGGCCAAAGAGGCCATGCTGGAGCGCACCCACATACCGGAAGCCCCCTGGTGGATCGTCGCGGCAGACGACAAGAAGCGCGCCCGCCTCAACTGCATCCACCACTTGCTGTCCTGCGTTCCCTACAAGGACGTCACCCACCCATCCGTTCAACTGCCGGAGCGTGTGTATAACCCGGACTATATTCGCGCTCCCGTACCTTCCGACATGTTCGTGCCGGCGGTGTATTGACGGGTCGCCCCGCTGCGCCGCGCGCGGCAGCGCGCGTGCGCTCAGGCGTACAACTCCACCTCGACGGTGAGCGTGCAGCCGGCGCTGCCGAAAAATCCACCCTCCACCGGCGTCGCCGCGGCCGCGTCGGCCGCCGCCGCCACCGGCACGTAGCCCTCGCCGGCCAGGCAGCCGTGCATGGGGTCGAAACCTTGCCAGCCCGCGCGCCCCGGCAACTGCACTTCGGCCCAGGCGTGCATTGCGCCCGGCCCCTGGGTGCCAGGGCGCATCTGATAGCCGCTCACGAAGCGCGCGGCGATGTTCTGCCGCCGGCACAAATCGACGAATAGCGCGGCCACGTCACGACAGGCGCCGCGGCCCTCAAACAGGGTTTGCGCCGGCGCCTGCGGCCCGCCGGCGACGCGGAATTCGTGCCGTATGTCGCGCGCCAGACGCGCGTTGAGCAAATACAAAAATTGATCGGCATCGCCCGCGCTGGCGTAGCGCAAATCTGCCCCCAGTGCATCCAGATTGCCGTCAGGCGGCCCGATTGCCACGTAGGGAAACAAGCTTTGCCAGATCGCGGGCGGGTACACGCTGCCCAACTGCACGGCCGGCCCCGGAAATGGCGGCAGGAAAGTTTCCACCGTGCAGCGCATGCCGACGTGCAGATGCGTGGTAAATCCCGCGAAATCGGCCTGCAGCACGGAATTGCCGTGCACGTCCAGGTATTCGATCATTTGCGCCGGCCACGGATCGACCTGCAGCACATAGTGCTGTACCCGCAAGTTCGCATCGCGGCGCGGAGATAGCCGCAGCAGGTGACGCGCCGGCTCGACTGGCGCGGTATAGACGTAATCGGTGCGGTGGACGATGGAACACAACATGGCAAGCCGGCACCGATGGGCGAAGCCACTGTTTTACCCGCAGTGCGCGCAAAAATCCACCCACACGCTGCGACCGAATAATTCCAGCCGCACCGGAGGCCGCCCGGCTGTGGCCACCCGCTCAAGGTCCCTCCCTGTAACGTCGTTACACCCCGTGTTTTTCGCCCAGCGGCAGCAGGCACGGCCGCAGCGGGACCGCTCACGGCCCCATCCAACCAACAACATCGCGGGGACAGCATGCGCATTCGAAACCACGGGCACTCAAACAGCGACACCTCCAAGGGCGCCCGCCGGCCGCTCATGATGGCCCTCGAAGCGCGGGTCATGTTCGATGCCGCGGTGGTCGCCGATGCGGCACACGCGCTTACCGACCCGGCGACGGCAACGCATGCAGATAGCCCGGCGGCCGTCGAAGTACGCGCGGCAGACCCCGCGCGCGACCAGGGCCGCAAGGAGGTGGCCTTTGTCGATACCTCGCTCAAGGACTACAAGCAGCTCGAACAAGGTATACGCGAGGGCGTAGGCATCGTCGAAATCGATGCCCGCCAGAGCGGCCTCGCGCAAGTCTCCGCCTGGGCCGCCACCCATTCCGGCTACGACGCCATCCACATCCTCAGCCACGCTGCCCAGGGCACCCTTTATCTGGGCTCGGACGTGCTCAGCACTGTGTCGCTCAGCGTCATGGAAGTTCAGGCCGACCTGGCGCAGATCGGCCACTCGCTCAATAGCGGCGGCGACCTGCTGCTATATGGCTGCGACCTGGCGCTGGGCAGTGAGGGGTCAAATTTCGTGCTCGGGCTGGCGCGGAGCGTCGATCGCACGGTGGACGCGTCCACTGACGCCACCGGCGCCGCTGCACTGGGCGGCAACTGGACCCTGGAAACCCAGCGTGACGGCAGTCGTGCCATCGCGCTCGACCTGTCCGGCTATGACGGCCTGCTGACTCGGCCCACCACCGGCACCACCAACTTCGACACCCTGGATGGCTCCACGACGGTATTGAGCACTGGCCAGACTTCGCTCACCGTAAGCAATTTCCTGGGCTGGAATTTCCAGATGCAGCTCAATTCCGCCGGGAGCGGCTCGAATGAAATGATCATCGTGGAAAAGGACGGCTCAAGCTCGGTGGAAACCGTGGACGCTTTGAGCGACGGTGTAAAACAAATCACTTACTTATCCGTCAAGCCCAATGACAGCAGTCTGTTCACCCTGAATTCCATTACCGTCGTGATGGATGGCTACGACTCCAGCTTTTCCGGTGGAACGGTTCAACTGGTCGGCTACCTGAACGGCTCGGCGGTAAGCGGCGCCAACCTGAGCCAGTTCGTTTCGGATATCGCCAATTCTGGCAGTGCCGTCACCTTCAATGTATCCGCCAACAGCAACTTCGCTGGCATAGATTCGTTTCGCGTGCTGGCCGCGAACGGCCACACCATAACCGGCCTGCTGGGCGTCGGCGCCATCAACGCCACCGGCTTCCACTTCCCCGGGCCGACACTCACTGCCAGCGGCGGCAGCAGCGCCTACAGTTCCGGCAGCGGACTTGCCGTGGCGGTGGATGGCGGCATGCTGTTGAGCGATAGCGCCAGTGCCACCCAGACCAGCGCCACGGTAGCCATCAGCGGCAATTTTCACAGCAGCGAAGATGTACTCAGTTTTACCAACGTAGACTCCACCACCCACGGCAACATCACCGGCAGTTACAACAGCGGCACCGGCGTGCTCACGCTCAGTTCCAGCGGATCCACGGCGACCAATGCGCAGTGGCAGGCGGCGCTGGAGGCGGTGAAATATCAGAATTCTTCCCTGACCCCCAACACCAGCAGCCGCACCGTAAGTTTCGTCATCACCGATGCCGCCAGCAACACCAGTTCGACCGTAAACAAAACTGTTACGGTCGCTTCCAATTCGGCACCTGCCATCGCCAATCTGAACGGCGACAGCAACACCTATTACGCCGGAGGCGGTGCCGTCAAACTGGATAGCGGTACCGCCGCAAGCACCAGCGATACGGATACGGCCAGTTTCAACGGCGGCAATGTGACCGTGCACGTGTCTGCCAACGCTCAGAGCGGCGAAGACGCGCTGGGCATCGATACCAGCGGCAGCGTGGCGCTATCCAGCGGCACCAGTGTCGGCAGTACGGTAATCGTGGGCGGCGTGGCGATAGGCAGCATCGCCAGCAATGGCGATGGGGTAGGCGGCCACGACCTGATCGTTACGCTGAATAGCAATGCGACGCCGACACGGGTAAGCACGCTGCTGGATGCGCTGACTTACAACAACACCGCCGCGGGCATACCCAATACCGCTACGCGCAGCTTGCAGGTCACGGTCAATGACGGCCGCGGCGGCACCAGCCCGGCCGCCAGCGTTTCGATGGCGATCAACGCCGCCCCGGTGCTTACCGCCAGCGGCGGCAGTGCTTCATTCACGGCCGGCGACAACACCACTTCCACGCCCGTCGCCATAGACAGCGGCATACAGGTAAGCGATAACGCGAGTGCTACGCTGGCCAGCGGCACGGTATCGATTAGCGGCAATTTCCACAGCGGCGAGGATGTACTGGATTTCAACAACAGCAACAGTTCCACCTACGGCAATATTGCCTCCAGCTACAACGCCGGCACCGGCGTAATGACGCTCACCTCGGCCGGCAGCACGGCCACCCTGGCGCAATGGCAGGCGGCACTGCGCGCCATTACCTACACCGACAGCGCCATCACCCCCAACACCGCCACGCGCACCATAAGTTTTCTGGTTGCCGACGGCAATAGCAACAGCAGTACTGCCGCGACCAGGACCATCACCGTGGCGGCGACCGACCAGACACCGATCGCCACCACCAGCGCCGGCAATACCGCATTCGTGGCCGGCGATAACGCGACATCCACGCCGGTGGCGGTCGACGCCGCCATCACGCTGAGCGATCTGGATAACGCCACCCTGGCCAGCGCCAGCGTCGCCGTCACGGGCAATTTCCAGAGCGGCGAAGATGTACTCAGCCTCACCAACAGCAGCGCCGTCACCTACGGCAATATCGCCGGCAGCTATAACACCGGCACCGGCGTGCTGTCGCTCAGTTCGGGCGGCGCTACCGCCAGCGTCGCGCAGTGGCAGGCGGCGCTGCGCGCGGTCACGTACACGGATAGCGCGGTCACACCGAATACGGCCGACCGCAGCATTGCTTTCGTGGTGAGCGACGGCACCCAAAGCAGCGCCGCGGCCACCAAACTGGTAGCGGTGACGGCCACCGACCAGACCCCGTTGGTTACCGCGAGTGGCGGCAGCACCGCCTTTACGGCCGGCGACAACAGCAGTTCCACCCCGGTCGTCGTGGATCGCGGGCTGCTCGTATCCGACCTCGACAACGCCGCGCTGGCCAGCGCCACCGTTGCCATTACCGGCAACCTGCAGAGCGCCGAAGATGTTCTGGCATTTACGAACGACAACGCCAGCACCTACGGCAACATCGCCGCCAGCTACGGCGCCGGCAGCGGCGTGCTGAGCTTGACGTCCAGCGGGGCCACGGCCAGCCTCACACAGTGGCAGGCGGCGCTGCGTGCGGTGCGCTACACGGATACGGCCATCACCCCGGTGGCTGCCACCCGTACCGTATCCTTTACCGTGAGCGATGGCAGCAAAACCAGCGCCGCCGCGACGCGCGGTGTAAGCATCACACAGACCGACCAGACACCTATCGTCAGTACCACCGGCACGAGCGGCAGCTACGCCCTGAACCCGGCTCACACTGCGGCCGCCATTGATGACGGATTGACCGTATCCGACCTCGACAACACCACGCTCGCCGGTGCAACGGTTGCGCTCACCGGCAATTTCCAGTCCGGCGAGGATGTACTGGCATTCACGAATAACGACGCCGCCGCCTACGGCAACATCGCCGCAAGTTATAACGCCGGGACGGGCGTACTGACGCTAGGCTCGGGTGGCGCCACGGCAAGCGTGCAGCAATGGCAAGACGCCTTGCGCGCCGTCACCTATGCCGACACCTCGAACACGCCGAACACGGCTCTGCGCAGTGTGGCATTCACGCTTAATGACGGGACCAAAACCAGCGCCAGCGCGACACGCAATTTCGCCATCGAAGTGCCGACGCCTGTCGTAAGCGGGCTTACTTCCGCCAGCGATACCGGCACCAGCAGCAGCGACGGGCTTACCGCCTATGCAACGCCGTCCATAACCGGCAGCGCCCTCGCCAACAGCACGGTGACTGTCTATGTCGACGCCCAGAGTGCCGGGACAACCAGCACAGATTCGAACGGCGAATGGGCGTTCACACTGGGTTCCAGCCTGGCAGACGGATCCCATGCGCTCACCGCCATGGCCTCGATCGGACCCACGAATAGCGCACTGTCGGGTGCTTACACCATCACTATCGACACGCTTGCACCAGCCGCACCGGCCGGACTGGCGCTAACCCCGCCCACCGATACCGGCGCGTCCAATTCTGACGCAATTACCTCCGACACGCACCCCGAAGTCAGCGGCACAGCCGAAGTGGATAGTGTGGTGAGCATTTATGTAGATGGCGTGACTGCCGGCACGACCACCACCAATGGCAACGGCAACTGGAGTTTCGCGTTTGGCAGCGCGCTCGCTGGAGGCAATCGCACCATCACTGCGACCGCGACGGACGTAGCCGGCAATACCAGTTCGGTATCCGGCGCGCTCGGCGTCACCATAGACACGCAGGCGCCTGCCGCACCGTCGACTTTGGCACTCACATCCGTTACCGATACCGGCAGCAGCAACGCCGATGGCATCACGGCAAACAACACGCCCACGCTTTCCGGCAGCGCCGAAGCGGATAGCACCGTCACCATTTACCTCGACAGCCAGGCGCTCGGCACCACGACGGCCGACAGCAGCGGCAACTGGACCTACAGCCTGAGTTCCCCGCTGGCCGACGGCAGCCACAGCCTCGCCGCAACGGCTACCGATGCAGCCGGCAATGTGAGCAGTTCGTCGTCCGCGCTCGGCATCAGCATCGATACCGCGCCGCCCGACGCGCCCACGGTGGTCGGGCTTACCTCCGGCACCGATACCGGCGCCAGCAACACCGACGGGATTACCAGCAACGCCCAACCCGAAGTCACCGGCACGGCAGAAGCCGGCAGTATCGTCACGGTCC
>JAEUNM010000005.1 GCA_016791105.1 Rhodocyclaceae bacterium
ACCCAACCCAACGAGGTCTGGAGCTGGGATATCACCAAGCTGCTCGGGCCATGCAAATGGTCCTACTTCTACCTCTACGTGATCATCGACATCTACAGTCGATACGTGGTGTCCTGGCTGGTTGCCGACCGCGAAAGCGCCGAACTTGCCAACCAACTCATTGAGCATGCCGTCAAGACTCAGGGCATTGATCCCGGCCGCCTTACGCTGCATGCAGATCGCGGGGCATCCATGAAATCCAAACCTGTGGCGCAATTGCTGGCCGACCTCGGCGTGACCAAATCGCACAGCCGCCCACACACCTCCGACGACAACCCTTTTTCCGAAGCGCAATTCAAGACCTTGAAATATCAGCCCCATTTCCCGGCCCGCTTTGGCTGTATCGAGGATGCTCGCGATTACTGCCGACGCTTCTTTACCTGGTACAACCACGAACATCGCCACACCGGCATTGTTCTACTCACACCCAAGGCCTTGCATCCCGGCCAGGCCGACGACCTCATCGACCGGCGCCAGCGCGTACTCGACGCCGCCTACGAGCGTACACCGGAGCGCTTCCCGAAAGCACCGCCACGTCACCCATCAAAACCTTCCGCCGTCTGGATCAACCCACCGACGGGCCCTTCAACCACTTCACAGGATCTTCCCTAACTTCCCAACCAAAGTGTCTCAAAGTTATTGACACATTCCGCGCCGCGAGCCAGCGCTCCTTGGCGAGCGTCTGGCACTTCGGGCAATGCCGGTTGCCGCAGGAGTGATAGCGCACAAAATCCGCACCGCAACTGCCGCAGCGCAAATGCGTGGCACCGGCCGCCGCCGTGCGACAGGCGGTGATGTCGGCGAGCGCGCGCCGCTGGACGCCGGCCAAGTGATGGCCGGCGCAATAGGCCGCACCGGCCGCACGCACGATGTCGGCCAACTCCAGCCCGCAACCAGGGCTGCCGGCCGCGCCGTGGCAGCACGCGGCCGGGCGCGCACGCGCGCACATGACACGCGTGGCCGTTCAGGCGCGCGGCGGCGTTCGCGGATGCACGGCTCGCGGCGCCCGCGCCGGCTGCGCCGCTTTCGGTGCGGGAGGCGGCGCCTTGGGCAGCAGGTCGAGCGGTGACGGCGTCGCAGCGAGATGCTTCTGCGCAAGATGCAGATAGCGCTGGGTGGTCTCCAGACTATTGTGTCCCATTAGCCGCTGTATCGTGTGCAGATCAGTGCCGTCCTCCAGCAGGTGCGTCGCAAACGCGTGCCGCAGCCCGTGAATGCCGCAGCGCTTGGTAATGCCGGCCTTGTCCTTGGCCATGTAAAACAGCTTTTGCGCGTAAGTCGCAGCGATCGGCTGCGACGGCTTGCGGGTTTGCGGAAACAGCCATTCCTTTGGGCGGAACGCCCGCCAATAGGCGCGCAGTTCTTCCAGCAGCCGCGGCGACAACAGCGTATAGCGGTCCTTCGCGCCCTTGCCCTGCTCCACGCGCAGGCACATGCGTTCGGAATCGATATCGCTCACCTTCAGATGTACGATTTCCGACACGCGCAGACCGGCACCGTAGGCAATCGACAAAATGAGGCGCGTGCGTGGGTCCTTCGCGCCCTCTATAAGTCGCGTAATCTCCTCGCGTGACAGAATCTGCGGCAGCCGCGCCGGCTGCCGCGAACGCGGCACGTCCAGGCTGCGCGGCTCGCGCCCCAGCGTCACATAAAACAGGAATTTGCAGGCCGACAACACCAGGTTGCAGGTGCTGCTCGAGAGGTGCCGCTCCTGCATCAGATGCAGTACATAGCCGCGCACCTCCTCGCTGGTGATAAGGTCCGGCGAGCGCCGGTAATGTTTGACCAGCCCCACCACGGCCTGCAGATAAGACTCGCGCGTGCGCAGCGCCAACCCGCGCAGCGTCATGTCCTCGATCATCCGATCA
>JAEUNM010000082.1 GCA_016791105.1 Rhodocyclaceae bacterium
TTCCGCTTCCAGCGCGGCGCAAAATTCGACTACCGGCGCGCCCTCGCGCGCGGCGTGGCGCTTTACTTCGTCCAGCAGGTGGTGGTCGCCGGTGATGCCGGATTCATCGACGTTGGCGGCGTACAGCACCGGCTTGGCGGTGATCAGGCAGAAGGGCTGCAGGTTGGCGCGTTCTTCCCTGGACAGATCGAGCGCGCGCACCGGGCGTGCCTGGTCCAGTTGGGCGTAGGCTTTTTCCAGCGGAACCCGGCCCCTTTTCCAGTTCGGACCTGTGGCCGTCTGCGGACCGTGCGAAGTCGACTGCGGATTTGACTAGACCAACTTTACAACGCCCGCGGCACTGCCTGCGGGCGGGCTGTGGAATGATCCGCGAGCGGACGATGGAAACCCGCTTGTTCGCCGGAATGACAGGCGCTTCGCCCGGCTTGACTGCGCGCGCAGGCGCCTAAGCCAGGTTTGCGCCTCGCCCGGCGCCGTTTTCCGCACCGTGAACGGCGCCAGGCGCCTGCCTATCCCGCGCAGTTCGCGGGCGGGGAGCGCGGTTTACGCGCCCTGAACGGCGCGCAACAACGGCCCGGTGGCAGGCCGGCGGCGCCGCGTACTGCCCAGCAGCAAAGCCAATAGCGCAGAGGCCGCCAGTGCATCCGCGCGCGGCGCGGCGATAGAGGCCGGGCCCGGCAATTCGATCAGGCTGCCGGCCCAGGCGGTTTGCGTTACGGGTTCCGCATTGGCGATAAAGCTGAAATCCACGTGCGGATAAGCCGCGTCCAGGTAGGGCACATCATCGACCAGGAAGCGCGGATCGAAACTGATCACATTGCCCTTACGTATCCATTCCCAACCTTCAGGTGGAAGGATGTCGCTCAGGCGGACATTCGCGCCCAGGCCGACCTGAATCAGGCCCAGCGGCGGCCCCGCGAGGTACTGCGCGCCATAGCGATAGCGGAACAGGCCGGCGCCTGCAGGCTCCACCTCCGCCGTCACCACCACGTCAAAATCCGCTGGAAGCGTTGCGCTCGCAAACAGATTGGCAAGTTCTTTCAAATCTTCGGCGGTGGGCAGGCCGTCGTCAGGCTGGGTTTCGGTTTTCGGGCTCAATACATTGGTTTTGGCTTTTTCGTCGCTGTGATCCAGCCCCAGCACGTGGCCCATTTCGTGCGCCGCGTTCTTTTTGGTTTCGACTTTCTCGCGATTCGGGTTACCGGTCGCATCGTCCTGCAGGTGGATGACGGCACCTGTCGTTAGTTCGCCCTTGACCACATGCCCCTTGCCGTCATCCTCGCCTTCTGCCAACGCTTCTTCCGTGTAGGCCTGCGTGCTGTCGGTGCTTTTTTTCTGTATGGTTTCCGAAGGATCCCAGGTGACGTGCACGGTCCCGGGCTGGGTCAGATCGGGCGGTTTGCCGGTTGCCGGATCGGCCCCGTCAGAATTGAGCTTCACCACTTTCAAAGTGAGGTTGCCGGCATTTTTGACGGGGTCGACCCATCCATTGATGCCCGCTACCGCGTCCGGCACGCGATCACGGTAATCCGGATCGTCGGCCTTCAACTTGGATTTCGGATCCGGGTCTATATAAATCGTGACTGTACTGCCCTTCTTGAACGACACCGGCCCGATCACGCCCGTGCGCTTGGTCGGATTCGCCTGCGCCGGCAATGCGGCGCACCCCACAAGCACGGCCACTACCCAACAGCCTGCCCGCGGCAAACATTTGAACTCTGCCATCACGATTCCCCCATCGTTATCGCCCGCGCCGTGCAGCACGCCGCGCGGGCGGAATCATTTTATCCTGCAGCCACCGCGGCCATGATGCCAATTGCGTGGAAATGACGGGGGGACGGCGAAAACATTGCCGCTGCCGACGCCGCCCGGCAAGCCAGCTTTGTGGGGCGTCAGGAAACCCGAGCATAGGCCACCGCACGGATCGACGCAGAATGTTGGGGTTTGCAATCAAATCGCGAAACATAGTGCAGATAAAACCGCCAAAAATGTACCGAATAAGTTCACGTTAAAGACCTGCCCGTAGGGCGGAAAAGCGCAGCGCATTCCGCCGTATGGAAGCCGTATGGAAGCCGTAGCGAGGCCAGATGAAAGCGGTATGAAAACCGCACGCCTGCCGCAAGCAAGCTTCAGCAACCCGCCCGCCACCGCATTTGAAATCGCGCCCTACCGGAGCCACCGGCGTTCGGCGCAATGACGCCCCTGCAGGGCGCGGTCCTTGAGCCCAAGCCAACGGCACAAGATCATGGCGCACGCCCAATTAGCTTTCGCCGCCACCTTGCGCGCCGCAAGGGCCGGACCAGACGCTGCAGCGAAACGTAAAACCATGTGGAACCGCCGTCCCGGCCAGCGGCCATTTCAGGCCGGCGCTAGGCCAGCCCCACGCCTTCCAGCCAGCCGCAAATATCCGCGTCGGCCGCAAATTCCTCGAGCGCGCGCGCCCGTACCCCGGGCAGGCCGGCTTCCGTCATTTGCGCGAGATCTTTGCCCGGCCCCAGTTCCAGCGCGCATTCCACCCCCAGCGAAGCCAGCGTATCCAGGCACCAGTCCCAGCGCATCGCCTGGGCGATCTGGCGCGGCAGGAAGTCCACCGCCTGCTGGCCACGGCGCAGCAAACTGCCATCGATGCCGGCCAACACGGGAACGCGCGGATCGGCCAGCCTGGCCGCTTCGAGTTCGGCGCGAAAAGGCGCCACGGCGGCGCCCAGCCAGGCCGTGTGCGAAGGCACGCCAACCGCGAGGCGCTTTAACTC
Organism: Rhodocyclaceae bacterium; assembly: GCA_016791105.1. GTDB lineage: Bacteria > Pseudomonadota > Gammaproteobacteria > Burkholderiales > Rhodocyclaceae > JAEUNM01. The sequence continues at coordinate 2,754 of JAEUNM010000082.1, forward strand.
AGCCCCCGCGACGGCCACATCGGACAACAAGGCGTCGACGGCCGGCGCCGGCCCGGCCAATACGCGCCCGCCGGCGGGACGTTCGATGGCCGCAGCCAGCCCGTGCGCCGCCAGCGCGCGCGTCACGGCAGCGCGCAGCGTCGGGCTGCTGCGACCGCGCCATAGCACCATGCAGCCGGCGCATGGCGGTCCATGAGATGCGCGCGTGCGCGCACCAGGCGCAGGGTGGAGGCGGCATCCAGCGCCCCGGCGACGTGCCAGGCCAGCACCTCGGCCAGCGAATAACCCGCCACCACCACCGGCGGTTGCGGCAATAGCGGCTGCAGCCGCGCCCAGGCAGCGATCTGGCACAGTGCAATGGCGAACTGCGCATTGGCGTTATCGAAAATCTGTGTGGCGTCGAGACCGCGCCACCACTGCGCGATGTCGCACCCCAACACCTCGGACGCCGTGGCACGCAGCCTCCTACTTGCCGGATCGCAGAGCACGCGGTCCAGCATGCCGGCGTGCTGGCCGGCCTGGCCGGAACACAGAATGGCAAGTTTCACCCGCCTTCCAGCCCATGTACGAGCCATGCCGCGGCGACCAGATCGGCGCTGCCGCCGGGGCTTAGATTGCGCGCCACCATCCAGCCGTGCATGTCCATCAGGCGCGCGCGCCAGCCCGGCCGGCACACTCCGCCCGCCGCATTGAAAGCCGCTGCGGCGGCCTGCACGTCCGCAAGCCCGGCGGCACCGCCGCGCCAGAGCAGATTGGTGTCGGTCAGTTCCGCCATGAGCGCCATGAGCGTGCCGACCAGGGCGCGGTCTTCATCCACGCCGGCCGCCAGCAGCCGACGCAGCACCGGTAGGGCAATGCGATACACGGCCGGAAATCCGGCCGCCGCAGCCGGACGCAGCCGCGGGTTTGGCCCATTCCGCTGCGCGCAAGCTGCGACGCAGCAGCGGAAGCGCGCGCGCAGGCTCTATAAAGGAAGGGAGGCAGGCGCCGTTACAGGCCAAACCATGGACAAATCGATAATCGGCCGCTTACAGCAAACCCCGATGTTCGGCGGCTTGAGCGCCGCCGCCATCGACGTGGTGCTCGCCAACGCGCAGCCGGTCGCGATGGCGGCCGGCGAATGTTTCATGCGCGAGGGCGAACTGGGCGACACCATGTTTCTGCTCGAATCCGGCTGCGTCCGCGTAATCAAGCGCACCGCCGGCGGCGAACGCTGCCTGCGCGAACTGAACTCCGGAGATTTTTTCGGCGAAATGGCCCTGCTGGACATAAATCCGCGCAGCGCCACCGTGCGCGCCCATTCGGATTGCCGGGCACTGGCCATTCCAGGCGCCGCGCTGCTGGACCTTTACCATCACGACGTCGCCCAATTCAGTCTGCTCAGCCTCAACCTGGGCCGCGAAGTAAGCCGTCGCCTGCGCGAAGTGGAACGACTGCTGGAACAGGTCGAAGCACGCGCCGGCGAGGACGCGGTTTAGTCTTCCTTTCCGCACTTCTTCGTACCGCCCTGGCTGCGAGCAGGGCCGCCATGCGGCACCGCGCACTTTCGCGGGTGTTCGGCCATGCCACGGGTAAGGCCGGAGCCAGCGGTGGCCGCGCGGACGGCCTGAAAAATCCGGCGCCAGATCGGCGCCCCAGTGTGGAACGGGAAGTGCGTTCGTGCTACGCCATGTATTACGTTGTAATACAGCCGGAGGCTATCATGCAAACCACCCTGACTGTGCGCCTATCGGAAAAAGAGGCGCAAGACCTGCAAGCAATCTGCGAATTGACCGGCAAGAGCCGTAGCGACGTGGTGCGGGCTGCCCTGCATGCCCGAATTTTTCGCGAGCGCCTGGATGCCCTGCGCGCCATTGCCGTGCCCCGCGCCCAGGCTGCAGGGCTATTGACCGAGGGAGACATATTCCGGGAAGCTTCATGAAGGTCTTCCTGGATACCGACGTCTGGTTCAGCGCGGTGGCGACGCCGGGCTTGTGCGAAGCGCTGGTAAAGCAGGTGTTCGAGACGAACGAAGTCGTGGGCAGTGAGCTGGTGTGGATGGAGTTGTCCGCCTTGCTGGTGCAGAAGCTTCGATTCTCGGACGAGGAACTCGCCATTGCCCGGGCGATGTTTGAGGCCGTCAGCCTGACAGCCGATGTGGCCGAACCGGCGGGCGACAACGACGCCCGCTTGGTGGCCGCGGCCCTGGCCGCTGGCGCCGAGCTGTTCGTGACCGGAGACAGGCGGGTGCTGGCCTGGAAAGCGTCCGGGGCGCTGCGCATCGTGACGCCGCGGCAAGCCTGGATCCACTTGTTTGCGCGCGACCTGGAGCACTGAATCGGCGCTTGCGGATGTGGATCGGAACCTGGCCGGGCCCTGATAGAGTTCTGATAGAGTTGGTCTCCGCCGCATTTTATTGTGGTCTGTCCCCGTTATTCTCCCGTTATTCTCCCCTTTTATTGTGGTCTGTCCCCGTTATTCTCCGTTATTCTCCCCCGCCGCGATGGTGTCGCACTCGAACTTGAGGCGCGCCTCGTATTCGGGCCGGCGCGCGGCGCGAACTTCGGGGTCGGGATACAGTTCGGCGAGCCGGGTTTCCAGGCCCTCGCGCGCCTGTGCGATGAGAAATTCGTCCAGCGACATGCCGGGCGGAGTCGGGAAAGCCGGCAGGAAATTTTTGCCCAGCTGCATCACGATATTGCAGCGCTGCGCGATCTCGACCGAATTTTCCAGCGCCTCGGGAATGTCCGCGAACAGCTCGGCCATTTCCGCCTGGGACTTGAAATATTGCTGGTCGGTATACTCGCGCGGGCGGCGCCGGTCGGCCAGCACATAGCCCTGGGCGATGCACACACGCACT
>JAEUNM010000140.1 GCA_016791105.1 Rhodocyclaceae bacterium
AGCTGCTGCATGTCGATCTGACAGGTCGTCTGCGTGGGGTCCGCACGCGGCCATGCGAAGTGCTCTGCCTCGAGCCGCTTGGTCCACAGACAAAACCCGTTACGATGCCAGTACAGGGCTTTGATACGGTCGCGCCGACGATTGACGAAAACGAACAGACTATCGCTAAATGGGCTCAACCCCAGTTCGCATTCCACCAGCGCGGCCAAGCCGTCAATGGCCTTGCGGAAATCAACGATGCCGCAGTACAAATACACGGCTACGATATGGCTGCCCGGATGCATCAGCGCACACCCCGCGCAAGTGCGCCAGACAGCGCGGCCAGCCACTCCGGGTTAGGTAGACGGTCCAACTCCACGCGCACGCCGCCGGCGACGACCACCGCACGGCCGGAAACGTGAGCCGGGCTCGCCACCGTCACCGGCACGAAACCGCCACCGCCACGCGTCACCAGACGCTGGGGCTTGTCCGCCTGCAGGCGCCGCCGCCACCAATAGAGCGACGCGACCGCCAACCCCTCCCGTTGCGCATACGCGCTGGTGCTTAGTCCTTCCGCGTCAATCGCAGCGAGGTGCCGCCCCCAAAATTCCGACCGTTCTGACATAGTCTGCTTCTCCCATGTTGATGGGGCGCAGGATGCAGCATCCTCGCGCGATTGCACAGGATGGGGGTGGTGGATCGCTTACTGTTGAAGGCGTTTGTGGGAGCGGCCTCGCTGCCCCTTGAGGGGGTGGCGGGGTAGGGGGGCCGCGCCGTGCCGGTACAACGAACTGGCTGCGCGAAGCCGGCCCTCCGCGGCCGGCTCGGGGCGGTCCGGCAACGGCCGCCCGTGCGCTAAGTGGGGCACCGTTGCGCGGCGGCCATTGCACGGGCCGCTTTTCCAGCGCCGGGTGTGCCGTCCGGGGGCGAATTCAGCGCGGACATCGCCGGCTGACCATTTTTGCTAATCAGCTTGCCTCTTGAGCAAGCGCGCGGGAGCGATTGCCGGGCGCGCGGCCGTCGATGCCGCGGCATCGGCCGCGGCCGAAATCGCACCCGATGCCCGGTCCGACCTACAGGTGAGCGGCGGCCATTGCAGGGGCCGCTTTTCCAACGCCGGGTGTGCCGTCCGGGGCGAATTCAGCGCGGACATCGCCGGCTGACCATTTTTGCTGATCAGCTTGTCTCGTGAACAAGCGCTCGGGAGCGATTGACGGGCGCCCGGCCATCGATGTCGCGGCATCGACCGCGGCCGAAATCGCACTCGATGCCCGGTCCGCCCGTTTCGTCACGCCCCGCAACGGACGATGGTCCGGCCTACGCGATTCCGCTGAGAAGTGGTGAAACATCGAAAGCTGAGCGTCGATTTTGGCACAACGCTTGAAATCCAAAAGATTGGAAGCAGATTCCGGCCACTTTGAATGGCCATCCGGTTCGGCGGCTTATGCATCAGCGTGCTGATTTTGCTCAAGATTGTGGAAATCAACACATGCTGTCGGGATCCTTTCGGTAAATATTGAGGCCCGGAACATTTCCGTAGTCGTCGATGCCAAACGTTTCTTTATTGAGGTCATTGCATGGGTGCATTCCACTCTGTCCTGATCGGTAGCCGCTACCCCAGCCCAATCTCCCATGCATAGTCAACGCAAGCCTTCGCGGGGCGCCGTCTGCGCACCTTCTCAAATCAATCATTAGCCGCAGACGACAGCCATGAATAATCCGCTCGAGCCGAAGGATGCTGCGATGGTGGCATCGATGGGGTGTGAACCGTTGGGAAGCGCACGCGAGCCGCAGCGTTCCATCCAGGTGTTTACCCTGGGCCGGTTTTCTTTGGTGAAGAACGGCTCGCCGCTGGCGTTCACCGGCAAGTCGCCGCGCAAACCCCTGGAATTGCTCCAGGCGCTGATCGCCCTGGGTGGCCGCGATGTCCATATCAGCATGCTCATGGGCGCGGTCTGGCCTGACGAGGGCAGCAGCAACCAGCGCAAGCTGTTCGACAACACCCTGCACCGGCTGCGCAAGATTCTGGGCGATGGGGACGCCCTCGCGTTGGGCAATGCCAAGCTCACCCTCGATGCGCGCTACTGCTGGGTGGATGCGTGGGCGTTCGATCTCCTTGCCGGCGAACTGCTGCGCAGCTCGGCCACCGTGAACTCCAGGGCATGCGAAATCCTCCGGCTGTACCGGGGGCACTTCCTCGACCGCGAACTTGCCGCGCCGTGGCTCATCGGCTACCGCAATCGCCTCCAGATTCGTTTCGAGCGTCTGGTGCTGACCCAGGGGGCAATACTGGAAACTGCCGGCGAGTGGTTCAAGGCGGCCGAAATGTATCGCTGCGCGCTGGAAGTGGACAACATGGTGGAACACTTCTATCGGCGCCTCATGGCCTGCCATCTGCAAGTGGGCGAACATGCCGAAACCCTGCGTGTCTATCGGCGCTGCCGCGATACGCTGTCGATTGTCCTGGGCGTCAAACCGTCCGCGGAAACCGAAGCGCTGCGGCGCCGCGTCGACGCCAGCGATTCCTGAAGCGGAATCCGCCGCTATTCGATTTTGATATCTCTAGGTCATTTCTAGGTTGGACTCACTTATCGTTGAAGGAGAAAGAGCAGGAAACCCTCGCCCTCGTAATGCCGTACCGCAGCAAGCCGACTTTCGCCGCGTGGAATGCCCTGCACCGCAGAGTTCAAGCAGCGGCGCCAGGGAAGTTCTGGCGGTCGCCGTGATGTCGACCGCGCCGCCGCCCGTTACCTCCTTGCATCGCCACGCCGCGGATCTATATCGTTCGCACAGGCGGAGTGACGGCCGCCCGGCCCACCAGCCTTGTTCAACTAATCAGGAGTATCAAGCATGCCCACGCAGTTGTTGATCTACGAAAACGCGGTTCCCGTTTCCAGCGCCCGTCATGGTGCCCACTCGGTTGAGGTGGGCGGCGACTATGCGTTCAGCCGCCATGTCAATGCAGTGCCGCTGATGGCGGTCGAATTCCCCGCCGCCGCCGCCGAATACGCCATCGTATTCACCAGCCAGGACGACGTGATCATCCCCGCGGCGATGCTGGGTCTGCGTGGCAAGGAGAACCTCTATCTGAACGAACAGGGCGCCTGGGAAGCCAAATATATTCCGGCCTTCATCCGCCGCTACCCGTTCGTGTTCTCGACCAGCCGCGACGGCCAGACGTTCACGCTGTGCATCGACGAGGCCTATGCCGGCGTCAATGCCGAGGGGCGCGGCGAGCGGCTGTTCAACGCCGATGGCCAGCCCACCGCCTATGTCGACGATGTGCTTAACTTCCTGCGTGGATACCAGAGCCAGTTCCAGCGCACGCAGGCGTTCTGCCAGAAACTCAAGGAGCTTGGCCTGCTCGAGCCGATGCAGGCACAGGTCGCGCTGAGCGGCGGTGGCCGCTTGTCCCTGACGGGCTTCCTGGCGGTCAATCGCCAGAAGCTCAAGGACTTGTCGGGCGACAAACTGGCCGAACTGGCCAAGTCCGACGAACTTGAACTGCTCTATCTGCATCTGCAATCGATGCGCAACTTCACCAACATGCGCAATCGCATGTTCCCCGCGAGCGCAGCCGGCGCATCCACCGAGGCCAGGCAGGACAGCCCGGCGGCGGGTGGTGGTGCCGAAGGCGGCAACGGCCTCGCCCAGCAGGCGGCAGGGGTGTGAGGCGCGCGTCACGACGCGCTATCTGCCTGGCCTTCTTCAGTAGCAAGCCCGACACCGCCCAACGGTGGCGGGCAAGTCTGTCGCGAGCGGGGTGAGACGCGATGGTCGGTACTGCGTCCATCCATTCCATCGCCGGCGAAGACGGTGCCCGGGCTGAATCGGCAGCCTGGGCGCGGTTTGCCGCGCCCGGCGACAGCGGCGAATTCTGTGCGAGCTGGCTGGCGATCCTTTGTGCCCAGGTCGATCGGGTCAATGGGGCGCTGCTCCTGCTGCGTTCGGAGGAAGCCGGAGCCTATGCCGCGGCCGCGGTATGGCCGGATGCCGGCCGTGCCATGCACTACCTGGGGCCGGCAGCCGAGCGCACGCTGCGCGAAGGGCGCGGCATCGCCGTGGCGTCCGACGGCGTGTCGCCGCCAAGCGCCGAGCAGCCCGCCTACGTCGGCTACCCGGTGCAGGTCGGCGGCGCACTGTACGGTGCGGTGGTGCTCGACCTCGAGCCGCGTGCCGACGGCGAGTTGCAGCGGGCATTGCGGCTGGTGCACTGGGGTATCGCCTGGCTCACCGATCACTTCCGCCAACATTTCCTGGCCGAGCAGGAGGGGCGCCTGGCGCGCCTGTCCCTGGTGGCCGACCTGGTCGCCACCGCCGTCGAGGAGCGCCGCTTCGGCCCCGCCGCGCTGGCGGTCGCCAACGAACTGGCGGCGCGCCTGCGTTGCGACCGCGCGAGCATAGGCATCGAGACCGCGGGCAGCATCGAGGTGCAAGCCATTTCCCACACTGCGAATTTCGACCACAAGTCCGATCTGGTGCGCTTCATCGGCGAGGCGATGGACGAGGTGCTGGACCTGGACGTGGCGATCGTCTATCCGCCACCCGAGAGCGACGAGTTGGGCGCGCTGGCCCACACCGAATTGGCCCGCGAGTGCCGGGACGTCGCCATCTGCTCGGTGCCCTTGCTCGATGGCGGCGTGACCGGCGGCGTATTGACGCTGGAGCGCACCGCCGGCGAGCCCTACGATGCGGCGGAAATCGAACTTGCCAAAACCATCGGCTTGCTGCTGGGGCCGATACTGGCGCTCAAGCGGAACAACGAGAAGGGGATTTGGGCGCGCACCCGCGATATTGCCGGCAGCGGTGTTACCGCCCTGTTCGGGCCGCGTCACCCCGGCGTCAAGCTGCTCGCCGTGCTGGCGGCGGTGCTGGTGCTGTTCTTCAGCGTGGTGACCGGCGATTACCGGGTGAGCGCCAAGACGGTCATCGAGGGCGCGCTGCAACGCGCCGCCGTCGCCCCTTTCGAGGGCTACGTCGCGGAAAGCCTGGTGCGCGCCGGCGACACGGTGTCCAAGGGGCAGGTGCTGTGCCGCCTCGAGGACAAGGATTTGCGGCTCGAACAGACGCGTTGGACCTCCGAGCGCGAACAACTGCTGCGCAAGCACCGCCAGGCCTTCGCCAGCGCCGACCGAGCGGCGATGGCCGTGCTGGCGGCGCAGATCAGCCAGGCCGAGGCGCAACTTGCGCTGGCGGAGGAGAAGCTGGCGCGCGCCACGCTGGTGGCGCCGTTCGACGGCATTGTGGTTTCCGGCGATCTTAGCCAGTTGCTCGGCACGCCCGTCGAACAGGGCAAGCTGCTGTTCGAGATCGCCCCGCTCGATGCCTACCGTGTGGTCCTCCAGGTGGACGAGCGCGACATTGCCGACCTTGCGCTCGGCCAGGAAGGCAAGCTGGTGCTGTCGGGCATCGCCAACGAGGTGACGCCGTTCGCGGTCAAGCAGATCACCTCGGTATCCACGCCCGCCGACGGGCGCAACTACTTCCGCGTCGAAGCCCACATCGACCAGCCCTCGGCGCGCCTGCGGCCGGGCCTGGAGGGCGTCGGCAAGGTGAGCGTCGGCAAACGCCGGCTGATCTGGATCTGGACTCACAGCCTGGTGGACTGGCTGCGCCTGTGGGCCTGGAACTGGCTGCCATGAGGCTGGCGGTGGCAACCGGGACGCATATGGCACGGCGTACCCGATGAGCGCCCCGGTACTTAGCGCCTCGTGGTACCGCGTGGCGGAGCTGAAGCCCTGCCTGCGTGCCCATGCCCGGCTGCACCGCCATCGCTATCGCGGCGAGGTGTGGTATCTGCTGCAGGATCCGGCGTCCGGGCGGGTGCATCGCTTCACTCCGGCGGCGCGGCTGGTCATTGCGGCCATGGATGGCCGGCGCAGCGTGCAAGATTTGTGGACCCTCGCCGGGCGCCATCTCGGCGAGGATGCGCCGACCCAGGACGAAATGATCCAGTTGCTCGGCCAGCTCCACGCCACCGACCTGCTACGTGCCGATGTCACGCCCGATGTCGCGGAAATTTTCGAACGCGGCGAGCAGCACACCAAAGGGCGCCGCCTGCGCTCCTACGCCAACCCGATGGCAGTGCGCATTCCGCTGTGGGATCCGGATGCCTTTCTCAACCGCATCACGGCCCTGATCCGTCCGCTGTGGAGCGGCTGGGGCGCCCTGTTGTGGGTGGCGGTGGTGCTTCCCGCATTGATCCTCGTTGCACCGCACTGGCCGGAGCTGACCCATAACTTTTCCGACCGCGTGCTCGGCGCACATAACCTGCTGCTGCTGTGGCTGGTGTTCCCCATCATCAAGGCGCTGCACGAATTAGGCCATGCCACCGCCACCAAGGCCTGGGGTGGCGAAGTCCACGACATGGGCGTCATGCTGCTGGTGCTGATGCCGGTTCCTTACGTCGAGGCCTCGGCCGCCACCGTGTTCCGGTCGAAATACAGGCGGGCGGTGGTTGGCGCGGCGGGCATGATCGTCGAGCTGTTCATTGCGGCCATCGCCATGTACGTCTGGCTGCTGGCCGAACCGGGCATCGCGCGTGCGGTCGCCTTCAACGTGATGTTGGTCGCCGGGGTGTCCACCCTGCTGTTCAATGGCAACCCGCTGCTGCGCTACGATGCCTATTACATCCTCGCCGACCTGATCGAAATCCCCAATCTCGCCCAGCGCTCGCTGGGCTACTGGGGCTACCTGCTGGAGCGTTATCTGCTGCAGGTGGATGAAGCCGAGGCGCCTGCCGCAGCGCCGGCGGAAAAGGCCTGGTTCGTGTTCTACGGCCTGGCCTCGTCGATCTACCGCGCGATGGTGACGGTGGCGATCGCGCTGTTCATCGCCAGTCAGTTCTTCGTGGTCGGCGTCATCCTGGCCGTGTGGGCCGTGGTGGCGATGGCGGTAATGCCGCTGGTCAAGGGCCTGCGCCACGTGTTGTCCCATCCCCGCATTCGGCGCCGCCGGCAACGGGCGCTGACCATCACCGTCGGCCTTGCCGCCGCTCTGGTGCTGATGCTGTTCGTCGTGCCCGCGCCGTTTCGCTCGCAGGCGGAGGGGGTGATCTGGCTGGCCGAAGAAGCCAATCTGCGCGCAGGCGCCAACGGGTTTCTCCGGCGCTTCGTGGTCGCACCAGGCGCCCACGTGACCCGCGGCGAAGTGCTGATCGAGTGCTACAACCCGGCGCTGGATGCGCAGATTCGCCTCGGCGAAGCCCGGGTGGCGGAGCTGGAAGCCACCTACGCGGTAAATTTCGTCAATGATCGGGCGCAGGCCCAACTCGTCGCCGAACAATTGGCGAGCGAGCGCGCGGCGCTGGCCCGCGCGCGCGAGCGTGCCGCCGAACTGGTGGTAAAGAGCGGCAGCGACGGCATTTTCATGGCGCAACGCTGGCAGGACATGGAAGGCCGCTATTACCACAAGGGCGAACTGCTGGGCTACGTTACCGAGCGGACGCGGCCGCTGGCGCGGGTGGTGGTGGCCCAGGGCGAGATCGACCAGGTGCGGCTCGCCACCGACCGCGTGCAGATCCGCATGGCCCAGCGCCTGGACGAAGTCGCCGAAGGCCGCATCGTGCGCCAGGTCCCGGCGGGCGAAGCGGGTTTGCCCAGCCGCGCCCTGGCAACCGAAGGCGGCGGCCAGATTTCCGTCGATCCGCGCGACCCGCAAGGCATCAAGGCAATGGAGCGCATGTTCCAGTTCGATGTGGAACTCGAGGAAGGCGCGGACGTGGGCCTGTTCGGACAACGGGTGCGGGTACGCTTTGACCACCGCATGGAACCGCTGGCGCTGCAGTGGTACCGCGCCATCCGGCGGCTGTTCCTGGCACGCTTCAATGTCTAGGGCGCCGGGGCTGGTCGCAGGCGACGACATCGCTCCAGCGCGGCCCTATGCGGAGCGCGCCGAAAGGGAAGACCCCTGGCACGATCGCGTCGCGGAATATCTGCTGGCGCAAGTGCGCCGTTCGCTGCCGGCGCGGCTGTGTGGTGCGGCGCGCGGCCTGGATCGCATCGCCGAGCTGACCGACCGCCACGACGCCCGGTTTCGCGCGGCAGCCGACAGCGAACTGCGTGACCGGGCGCGCGACATGCGCCGGCGCTTGCGGCGCGAGGGCTTTGCTGCCGAACTTGTCGGCGAGTGCTTTGCCCTGGTGCGGGAAGGCGCTGGCCGTGCCCTCGGCCTGCGCCACTTCCCCTCGCAACTGATGGCAGCCCGGGCGCTACTCGACGGCCGCCTGGTGGAAATGGCGACCGGCGAAGGCAAAACCTTCGCCGCCACCCTGCCGGCCTGCACCATGGCGCTGGCCGGCTATCCGGTGCACGTCATCACGGTCAACGACTACCTCGCCGACCGCGACGGCCGCGCCATGGCGCCGCTGTATGAATTTTTCGGCCTGACCGTCGGCACCGTGGTGCAGGGCATGCCGCCGGCGCAGCGGCGCGAGGCGTACGCCCAGCCCATCGCCTATTGCAGCAACAAGGAACTGGCCTTCGACTACCTGCGCGACCGCGCCCAGCTCGGCGGCCGTACCAGCCAGTTGCAGCTTGCCGTGGAGCAACTCGGGGGCATCTCGACCCGC
>JAEUNM010000044.1 GCA_016791105.1 Rhodocyclaceae bacterium
AGTGCTTGCACAAGAAGCAGGCCGCATCGCTGCAACAGGCCGTAATCGGTGCGTTCGACGGCGGCGTGGTGAGCTTGACCGCGATAGCGTGCGGGATAAAGCGCCCCACTGCGCTGAGATATCGGGTGAAAAGCGTTGATCGCTTAATAGGCAACATCAAAGTGCATGCCCAACGTACCGAAATTTACTGCGCGTTGGCGACGAGTTGGCTAAAGCAGTTGCGTGAGGTGCTACTGGTTGTCGATTGGTCGGATTTGACCTGGGACCAGGGCATGCATTTCTTACGAGCCAGTGTGGTCGTCGAGGGGCGCACGGTGACGCTGTACGAGGAAGTCCACCCACAAAAGCACTATGGCCATCCGCGCGTGCATGAGCGGTTTCTTGCGACTTTGGCATGGATACTGCCGGCGGGGTGCAAGCCGATTGTGATAACGCGTAATCGGGGTCAGAGCGAAGTAATTTCCAAATGCAAGCTTGCTCCGAAGCGTGCCTTTTTCGGTCGGTGGCGAAAAATACCTCACTCTGACCCCAGTTTCTCATTCCATGCAGCAAAAAGCGGCGCAGAAATTCGCCCACGCTCAAGCGCATGACGCCGCGGCGGTTGCCGTGCGCATAGTCGCGCCACCGGAAGCGCACCTCGCGACCGTCGAAACTCACCAATCGATTATTCGAGATCGCAATGCGGTGCGTATAGCGCCCCAGGTATTGCAGCACCGCCTGCGGTCCGGCAAACGGGGGCTTGGCATACACCACCCAGGCCGTGCGGCGCAATTCGGCAAGTAAGCGCCGCCGCGCCGGCTCCTGCCCGAGATCCGGCGGCAGGCGCAGGCCAGACTTGGCAAACAGCGCCTCCAGACCGGCCACAATCTTGCCGCGATACATGTGCGACAGCACTTTAGCCGGGATCCGAGAGGGCAGGCCGGCGGCGTAGGGCGGATAAGCCGCAGGCGCAATCCGCCGTATGGGGCGGTCCAATTACCATAGACTGGTGAGTGGGCGCCGGTTTGGGGGATGATCTGGCGCATGTGTGCTTGATACGCCTGCGGCGATCGCCGTTGCTTGGGGTGGTTGAACGCTCGCTGACGCTTGCGCCCGTCCCAAATTTGCCGAATATCGGCTGCGATCGGTTCAAAAAACGCAGGCCGGCCGCCAAATTCCCTGCGGCCGAGCTTCAAGCAAGAAAAGACTAAAGCCGGTGAGTGGCAAGCATTCCTGATCGACAACGCAAGCCGCAATTTGCAGGCGGGCCGATGGGTGTTTACACGCGCGTGCCAGCCGGCTTATTGGGCCACTTCGATGTCGACCTCGCGGCTGTCCGAGCGGCCGTTGGCATCGACTACGCGGAGCAGGTAGCGGCCGGCCTGAGCCGGGTTCCAGCTCAAGCTTTCGCCTGGCCGCGCCTGGCCGATCAGGGCGTCGCCGGCAAACCAGAACAGGCGGCCGGCGCCGTCCTCGGCTTCGGCGCGCAACAGCAGGGGCTGCGGGCGCTGGGCGCGGCGGACATGGGACACGCCGCGCAGGGGTGCGACGATTCGGGGCCCGCCCTCTGCCGGCGCGCCGCAATCACCGTCAGGCGGCTCGCGCAGCGGCATGCCGGCTTTTTTGAACAGGGCGCGCATGTCGGACGACCAGTACTCGAATACCTCTTCGCGCGTGTCGGGGCCGGGATTGCAGGCCAGCTTGCCGCTGCGATTATCGACCAGCACGGCGCGGTGCACAGTGCTTTGGCGTATGGGAGACTTGCCCGCGATGAACCAGGCCGTGCTGCGCGCCGGACAGGCGGCATTGGGAAGGTCGCCGCTGGCCGAACACACTTCGACCCGCCGCAGGTCGGCGGGCATCGTATACGCGCGCTCGCCGGGATCGAGTTTTTCCGCCCGCAGCGCGTCCACGATGCGCAGAAACAGCGGGGCCGCAGCGTCTATGCCGACGAAGGCCGGGTTGCTGGCGCCGTCGAAATTGCCCACCCAAACCACCAGTACGTGACGGCCGAAAATGCCTGCCGTCCAGGCGTCGCGAAAGCCCCATGAGGTACCGGTTTTCCAGGCTATGGCCGGGCGAGCGGGCGCGTAGCTGTCCGGCCGCGGCGTTTGCCGCAACATGTCGAGCACGATGTACGCCGCTTCGGGCGACAGCAAGGCCGGCGCGCTTTCGCTTGCCTTGCCGCCGGCCAGGTAGTGCAGTTCCTGCCAGCGCCCCTGGTTGGCCAATGCCGCATAAAGCTGCGCCAGTTCTTCCATGCTTAGTTCTGCGCCGCCGAGTGCCAGGGCGAGGCCATAGTGTGATTCCGGCGCCAGTTTCTGTACCCCGGCGAGGCGTAGAAAATCGTACAGACCGGGGCGATTGAGCCGGGCCGCCAGGCTGACCGCGGGCAAGTTGCGGCTGCGTATCAGCGCTTCCGATGCGGGTATGGGGCCGGCGTAGCGGCCGTCGAAATTTTCCGGCGCGAAGCCGCCGAAATTGCCCGGGGCGTCGCGCAATATCGATGCCGAATGAATCAGGCCCTGGTCCAGCGCCAGGGCGTAAATGAAGGGCTTCAGTGTCGATCCGGGCGAACGCCGGCCGAACACGCCATTGACCTGGCCGGCGATGGATTCATCGTGATAGTCGGCCGAGCCGACCAGCGCTTTCACTTGCATGGTGGATAGGTCGACGAGCAGGGCCGACGCATTGGCGATGCCCACGTCGGCGCGTGCCTTCACATAGTCTGCCAGTATGCGTTCCACCAGCGCTTGCGCGCGTAAATCGATACTGGAGCGAATTTCCACCGGCCCCGGTGTGCGCAACAGGGCATCCACCAGATGTGGTGCCAGAAAGGGCAAATCGCGCCGGCGATAGAGCGGCAGGCGCAAATTGGCGTCGGCCGCGAGGCGGGCGTCGGCCGGGTGGTGCGCAATCCACAGGCCAGCCAGGCGGCGCCGCGCAGCGGCCAACTCCCGTCCTTCGCCATGCTCGGCTTGCGCATCGACGCGCTTGCGCGGGTTCTGCGGAATGACCGCCAGGTTGAGCGCCTCGGGCAAACTGAGCGCGCT
>JAEUNM010000067.1 GCA_016791105.1 Rhodocyclaceae bacterium
GCCGGTGTTGCTGAAGTTCGTGGGGCTGAGCGAGAGTGTGCCGCCGCTGGCGCGCACGGTACCGGCATTGTTGAAGGTACTCGGATGGACGCTGAAGGTCTGCCCGCTGGTGTTGGCGTCCAGCGTACCGTGATTGACGATGGTCGCCACACTGGAGTCGTCCAGGTTGCCGTATCCCCGCATGCTGACGCCGGCATTGATATCCAGCGTTTGCCCGCTGATGCCATAGCCGGCATACCAATAGCCGCCGGTACGATTGATGGTCGCACTGCCGGAAACGGCTGTGATGTTCTGGGTGCCCGCGCTACGGAAATACCAGTAGCCGGCGCCGGTATTGAGCGTGGCCCCGTTGGCGAGGCGCAGGTCGCCATACACGGAAAAGTTGCCGCTGCTGGTGAAGCTGGCCGCGGCGGCGCTACCGAATGTGATGTTGCTCAGGCTGCCGTTGCCGGCCAGCACGGTGCCGTCGCCGGAAATCAGGGTGCCGTTTACGACGGTGCCGTCAAGCGTGGTGAGGCCGCCGGTACCGAAGGTGGCGGCGCCGATGTCCAGCGTCCCGCCGCCGAGGTCCACGGTGCCGTTGATGTTGAAGGTGCCGCCGCTGCGGCTTATGCCGGCCAGATCGGCCAGCGTGGTCTGGGTGTTCAGGTTGATGCTGCCGCCGGTTTCGACGATGTCGCCGCTGTTGCGGAAGGTCGCAGGACCGACCGATAGTGTGCCGCCGCTGGCGCGTAGGGTGCCGGCATTGTTGAAGGTGTTCGGTCTGACCGTGAAGGTCTGCCCGCTGGTGTTGGCGTCCAGCGTACCGTGATTGACGATGGTAGCCAGACTGGAGTCGTCCAGGTTGCCGTAGCCCTGCATGGTGACGCCGGCATTGATATCCAGCGTTTGCCCGCTGATGCCGTAGCCGGCATACCAGACGCCGCCGGTACGATTGATGGTTGCGCTGCCGGAAACGGCCTTGATGTTCTGGGTGCCCGCGCTGCGGAAATACCAGTAGGCGGAGCCTGTATTCAGCGTGGCCCCGTTGGCGAGCCGCAGGTCGCCATAGACCGAGAAGCTGCCGCTGCTGGTGAAGCTGGCTGCGGCGGCACTGCCGAAAGTGATGTTGCTCAGGGTGCCGTTGCCGGCCAGCACGGTGCCGTCGCCCGAAATCACGGTGCCGTTCATGACCATGCCGTTAAGCGTGGTAAGGCCGCCCGTACCAAAGGTGGCGGCGCCGATGTCCAGCGTTCCACCGCCAAGATCCAGCACGCTATTGCTCGCCAGATTGAACTGCCCACCGCTGCGGCTGATGGCGCCCAGATTGGCCAGCGTCAGGCTGGTGTTCAGATTGAGCGTCCCGCCTGTTTCGGAAATGGTGCCGCTGTTGCTGAAGGAGGTGGGGCTGAGCGTGAGCGTGCCGCCGCTGGCGCGCACGCTGCCGGCATTGGTGAACGTAGTGGGGTTGACGGTCAAGGTCTGTCCCGCGACGTTGGCGTCCAGCGTGCCGTGATTGACGATGCTATTGACGCTGTAATATTCGCTCAGCGTGCCGCGACCCTGTATGGTGATACCCGCGTTGATGTCGAGGAATTGGCCGCTGACGCCATATCCGGAATACAGCGCGCCATTGCCCAGCGTTACCGTCGCGCCCGCGGCAGGCGTGACGGTCCTGATATTGACGATACCGGGCGATGCAAAATACAGCGAGGCGCCGCCGGCATTGACGATGGCGCTATCCGCCAGTGTCAGGTCGCCGTTCACGACGAACGATCCGCTGAGCGATTGCGTCAAATGGCTCGCATCGCCCAGCGTGACCTTGGTCAGTGAGCTGCCGCCACCCGTGATGGTGCCTGCGGAAGTGAATACCAGATTGGCGAGGGCGGCGCTGCTGAGCGCCGTTGCACTGCCGGACGCGAGTGTCCCTCCGCCTAGATCGACCAGGCCGTTGCCGTTGAAAGAGACGCTGGCTCCATTAAGTGTGACATTACCCCCGGTCGAGGTAATGCTGCTGTTTATCGCGATGTTGCTGCCGGCGTTGAGGGTGAGTGAATTGGTATTGGCCCACGCGATGGGCGCATTGACCGTGATGTTCTGTGTCGCGCCATTGCTGGTGAGGCTGGCGTCGGTGGTGTCCAAAACCAGATTGGAAAGCCCCAGTTGGGTGCTGACCCAGCTGTTCTGCACGTTGCCGGTTGCCGCATTGCTGGCGCCAGTCGAAATGCTGATCGAACCGGGATCAAGCAGCAGCGTGCCGGCTTTGCCCAAGGGGGCTGACAGGTCGGCGTGCCCATCCACCGCGACATGTGCCTTGCCGGACACTTCGGCCGACCCGCCGTCACCGCCGTACACGCCGCCGCGTGCAGACAGTGTGCCGGACATGGCCGTGGTGTCGTCGGCCCACACGACGATCTTGCCGCCGTTGCCGGCAGCGGTGGCATCGGCACGCAGGGTGGCGCCCGCGGCGACCCGGGTGGTGGTTGCGTTGGCGACGTCCGGATTGGCACCGCGTGCGTCGCCGCCTATGAGTATGCTGCCGCCGCCCTGCGCTGCTGATACGTCTATGTTCGCGCTGGCGTCGACATCGACGTGCTTGCCAAGCACTGCCACCGAACCGCCGCTGTCGCCGCCGGCCTTGAGCGTGCCACTCAGCGTGGTGCTGTCAGCCGCCTTGAGGATGATTTTTCCGCCCGGTCCGACTACCGCGGCGCTGGCATCCAGCCGGCCGCCGGCACTGATCACGCTGGCGTAGACGCCCACCTTGCTGGCGAGCACCTGGCCCAGGTTGATGGCCTGATTGGCCGGTGCTGCGACGTCGAATTCGATATCCGGGTAGTTGAGGTCGACCAGCGATACCTTGCGGCCCGCAGCCAGCATGACTTCGCCGTTCGGGGCTTCGATGAGGCCGTTGTTTTCGATCTGCGGGGCGATCAATACGATGCGCCCCTGGCTCGCAGCACGCAGCTCGCCGTCATTACGCAGATTGCCTGCGCCGCCACCACTGAATTTGAGCCGCCCGGCCAGGAAATCGGAATTGCTGATGTCCAGCGTAGACGCCACCAAAGCGGCGACATCCACGCGCGCGCCGCGCCCGAACACGATGCCGTTCGGATTGACCAGGAACACCCGCCCGTTCGATAACAGCGTGCCCAGGATCTGGCTGGGGTCGCCGCCGGTGACACGATTCAGCACCTGACTCGCGGCGGTAGGCTGCACGAAGCGCGTGGTTTCGCCCGCGGCGATGGAAAATGCCTGCCAGTTGATGACCGCGCCGTTGGTATTGGTAACGGTGAGCGTGCGGCCGCTGCTGGCAAAGCTTGCGCTGCCGGCGGCGACACTGGGATTGAGCGGATTGGCTGCAACGGGCAGCGGACTCAATACCGCCAACAGCGCCAAGGCCAGCGGGTGCGGGCGGAAACGGGACGGACGATGCCGCATGATTGCTACCTCAGAACAGGGCGATTAGCGACACGTGGGCGCTCAGGTCGCCAGGAACTTTGCTGCCGCCGCCCACCAGGACGCGCGCCAGATCGGCTTTCAGGAACAAACCGCGGCCGGCTACCAGGCGCAGGCCGGCGCCCGCGCTGGCAATGCCCTCGCGCACCGAAGCGTCGGTGGGCTGCGGGTTATTGGCGTACAGGCGGCCGAAATCGTAGAAGCCGACCAAATTGCCGCGCCAGCCGGAGACGAATTCACGCGCCGGGGTGGCCAGTTCCACGCTGCCGCGATGGCCGCGGTCATTGGCGATTTCGCGCTCGTTGAAGCCGCGTACGGAATCCGCGCCGCCCAGGCCGAACTGCTCGAACGAAACCAGCCTGTCGTGGGTTTCCTGGCCCGCGAGTTCCCCCTTCAAATTCCACTCGCCCAAAGCCACGCTGCCGCCCAAAGCCCAGCGCCAGACAAGAAAACGCACATTTGCGCCCGCCCGCGAACCGTTGTAAGTCTCGCTGTCGCCATTGCGGCCAACAGGAATATTTTGCAAAGCGCCCAGCGACGTATGCCAGTTGTTCTGGCCCTCCGGGCTGCTCAACGTGTAGGTAAGGCTCAGTGGTGTGGCGGTAACTCTGGGGGTGGGAAGGACGCTGCCACCGCCTCCGACCGGGGTGGCGCGCGAATCCACGATCTGGTGGTCCAGCCCCAGGCTGAGGCGCTGCTCGCGGCCGTTCCAGCGGTTCAATCCCAGGTTGTAGCGCAGACTGGTGGTGGAGCCGCGGCCGCTGATTGCCAGCGAAGCGCCGGCCGCATCGACGGTGCCGGAATCGACGTTGCTGTGCGTGTATGTAAATTCGACGCTATCGCCCCACCGGTAAATGGGAATTTTGTAGCCGACGTTGTAAATATTCACCTGGCTCGGCTTTTCCGGCGAGGTGACGTACATGGCCGTCATGGCGTGATCCAGGTCGAACAGATTGGCATGCTGGCCGATCAGCCCGAGGCGATGCCGGCCGGTGGCGGCAGTGCCGGTGTTGTCGGCAAATGCGATGACGCGCCAGGGCCGCTCGTCGGCCACCTGTATGCGCGCTACCACCGCACCTTCCTGTTCGCCCTGGGCAAAGCTCAGCCGCGCGCGTTTGGCGAAACTTTCATTGGCCAGCGCCAGACTGGCTTCGACCCGTGCTACGGATGGGGGCTGGCCGGGTACCAGGCCGGGTACGCTGGCAAGTATGTTCTGATCGGAAAAATGCTGATTGCCTTCGACCTGAAGGAAACTCAGGCGTGCTTCGATCACCCGCAGCAGCACGACCCCGCTGTCGATTTCCTGTTCCGGCAACTGTACCCGCACCGCCGGGTAACCGGCCGCGTGGTACACCGCCTCGACCGCTTCCACGGCCTTGCGCAAACTGTCGAAGCTTTGGTCCGGGCCGGTGAAGCCAGCCAGTGCGTCATTGATGCGCGCACGATCCACCAGGGTGGCACCTTCTACCCGATATTCCGCGACGGCAAAGTGAGGGTCGAAGGAAGGGTTTTCGCCATGCGCCGAGCATAGCGGCAGGGCCAGACCGCAACCTGCAAGCACAACCCGTAGAAATGGCAACCGCCAAGTATCCATTAACTCTAGCCTCGCGTTTCGATTATGCATTTAAGTCCCCGCAGCGGGTCGACACAATACTACGTAATGTGTGCAGCGCGCAGCCCCGTGCAGCGCTTCCCTGGGCCAAAGCTGCGAATCCGTGAATGGCATTACGCATACGCCGATGCACTACGGGCATGTTCCTCTTAGCGGCCGGGCGTATCCATCGGTAGCCGGCTGCAGATCGTCGGGCAATACCATTCGGTGCAGGCCTGCGGATGTATGCAGGCGGGTGTGCAGGAAGCGCAACGGAAATACTTTCGCGCTCAACATAACTGCTTGATGTTGAAACGCCTGGTCGGCTTGGTTCGAAAATGGGGCCGCGCACCCCGGTCGCCGCCGGATGGATTTGCGCCGGAGGCGTGGCAACTGGGCGACCTCGTCGAGGGGGTTCAAGGAACGATCGGCGCACTCGTGCTTGTCGGGATAATTCCGCATCGGCTGGACCGGATTGAGATCGGGCACGTAGGACGGCCCACACTCTGGAGCAATCCAGCAGTACTGTTCGTTGAGTCGCGGTTTCAGGCTACGGCGGCGACACGCGGAAATGCCATCGATGAAGGTCCGCGGCGGCTGTTTAATCCCGTATTTTGAGGCACAAATAAATTCGATGATCCGATCGCAGCGATGTGCTGCGCGAACGGCATATTGCGCGTTGCGGCGCGTATTGAAGTGCCGATTCACCCGGTAAAGACCCTAGACAAAAGCGACGGTGCGAAATTGGCCCTGAAAAGTACCGATCGCCAGCCAGCAAACAATCGCGCCAGCAAATTGGCCTTGCTGGGCAACCGACCTGGCAGAAGCGGGAACCCGGAGCGGTCCTCGCAGGCATTTCCCCGATTCCGCGGGGCAGCTTTGCGGCCCCGGAACGACGTGCTGTCGGCTGTTGCTCATGCAGAACTTGGAAACAAGCCCGCGTACGCCAAACCCCGGGAACGCGGTCGGCTCGCCCTCATTCACCTGAGGCCCGGGTTTGGTAACGGAAGTAAAGTCGGCGTCCCGCGCTTCTGCCTGGTGCGGCTAGGCAAGCCTTGCCGCCGTTCGTAACGAACGCAGCAATCAGAAGCCTGCTTCGCGCGCCAGCACCCGCAGCACATGGCGCAGCCCGCTGACGAGCAAGCTTTGGCCGCTCGCCGCCAATTGCGCCGTGCCGCGCAGGCGCAATGCCGGCGCCAGTTCCGGCGCGCAGCCGGCCAAGCGCACGCGATAAATGCTGGCGGCCGGCTCCAGCGCCGGACGTTCCGCTTGCAGCGCATTGCGGTCTGGGTGTGGGTTGGGTCGCGTCGCCAGCGCGCCGCCAAAACTCGATGCCAGTTCCACGTCTTCCAGCTGCGCGACATTGACGCGGTCGATTTCAGCTATGCGGCAGTCGTAGCGGCCGAATTCGGCGGCGTCCGGCACGAAGCTCGCCTGCCCGCCGGGCTGGATGCGCTCCAGGTCGGATTCGTTCACATAGGCGTCGGCGACGGCCTTGCTGCGGTCTGCTACGGCGAACAGCATTTCTTTGGCGGCCAGCCAGGTGCCCGGCGCAAGTTCGTCATTGCGTGCCAGGATGGCACCATCGAAAGGCGCGCGTACGCTCAATTTGTCGCGTTCTTCGGTGAGGCCCTTCAACTGCGCGCCGGCTTCCGCCCAGTGGTGGCGAAGCGCTTCGCCCTGTTGCTGCAAGCTCGCGCTGAGGGCTTGCTGTTCCAGTTGCCAGCGCAGAGCGGCTTCGGTCTGGCGGGCGCCGGCCATGCGGCGCTCCAGTTCCGGGGATTCCAGTTCCGCGAGTATTTCGCCGGCGCGCACGCCATTGCCGCTGCGTGGGGCGACGCTCACCACCTGCGCCGGGAAGGGCGAATACAGGGTTTGTTCGCGCACTGGCGCCAGCACCGCGGGGGCGCCCAGGTCGGTCGGCCAGGGGACGAGCAGCCAGGCCAGCAGCAACACGAGCAGGCCCAGGCTGCGCCGGCTCGCCCAATTCCAGCGCATGGCCGGGCGCAGGGCGCGCCACACGGAAAATTCCGCGGCCAGCGGGCGCAGCACGAACCAGCCGACTTCTACCGCCATCAGCACGATGCCCAGTGCCTTGAAAAACAGGTAATACACCATGACCGCGATGGTGAGAAACAGCACCAGCCGATAAATCCAGGTGGCGGCGGCAAAGGCAATGAGCAGGCGCCGGCGTCGCGGCGGCAGCGCTTCCGGGCAGGCCAGGCCGAGGCCGAACAGCTTTTCGCGCAGCCACCAGCGCCCCAGCGCAAACGCGCGTGCATGCAGATTGGGCACGCCGAGCAGGTCGGACAGTAAAAAATAGCCGTCGAAGCGCATGAAGGGGCTGGCGTTGATGGCGAGCGTAATGAGCCAGGTGGTGCTGGCCAGGAAAAACGCCGCCGAGCGCGCCGCGCCATCGGGTAATAGCAGCCAGGCATAGGTGGCGGCGATCGCCAGCAGCATTTCCGCCGCCATGCCGGCCGCGCCTATGGCGAGCCGAGCGCGCCGCGACGCCAGTTTCCAGGCTTCGGTGGTGTCGGTATACAACACCGGCCACAGCACCAGAAATGCCACGCCCATGGAGGGCACGCGGCAGCCGTGGTGGCGCGCCGCAACCGCGTGGCCCAGTTCGTGCACGACTTTCGAGGCCGACAGCGCCACCGCAAAAGCCGCCAGGGCTTCCCAGTTGTGCCAGGCCGCGAAGGTGTGCGTAAAGCTGTCCCACTGGCGCAGCAGCAAAAATAGCGCCATGAGCAATAGGCCTGCGGCGGCGTACCAGAAGCCGCTACGGAACAGCCCACCCAGCCGGGCGGCGAGCCAGGCCACCTGCGTGTCCGGGCGCAGCAGCGGGATGCGGAAAAACAGATAGTTCTTGAGCAGCCAGCGCGACCAGTGCATGCGCTCGGCGGCGCGCGTTTTGGCCAGGCGCTGGCTATCGGCCGCGCTGCGGCATTCGAGCAAATGGTGGCGGGACAGAAATTCGAGCACCCCGGTCACGTCTTCCGCGCCCAGGTCCAGCGTGGTTTCTGCCTGCAGGCTGGCGGCGATGGCGTCAGCGCTGCCCAGATGCCAGCGCGACAGAATTTCGAACGCGGCCCAACTGATGCGGTAGAAGCGGTTGGCGGCCGGATCGTGCAAATTCCAGGCCGGTGCCCCGCCGGCATCGGCCGGCGCTTCGAACAGCCCCAGTTCCTGCCGCAGCGGCGGCAGTACGGCGCCGGGGGCCGGTCCGCCTAGCGTCATGGCGCACATGGCGGCTTACCAGCCCAGCCGCTGGCGCAGCACCGCCAGTGGACGCCGCATGACGTAATACACCAGCGGCACCCAGCCGCCATACACCTTGGCGGTGCCGGTGAGGCCTATGCGCGGCGGTTGGCCGCCGCCGTCGAAATCGGCCTTGAGCTTGTAGGCCAGTGTGCCATCCGGCGCCAGTTCGGCGCGATAGGCGGCGTAGCTCAATTTACCGTCGTAAGCGTATTGCGGTGCCGTGGTGAGGTAGAGCGTCACCGTGGCGTCGCTCGCCAGTTCGATGGCGTCGCCCACGGGCAGGCGTAGCGTCATTTCGGCGCGCGCGGGGTCAGCGATCTGCAACACGCGCTCGCCGGTGGTGACGGCCTTGCCTATCCAGTCGTGCGTATCGGAAAACACCGCCACGCCGGCACGCGGCGCCTTCACGCGCACACGGTCCAGCAATTGTTCCGAATAGGCCAGTTCGGACGCCTTTTCTTGCATGCGTGCCTTGCGTTGGGCCAGTTCCTGCTTGCTGCGCTCGTCGTCCGTCACGGCCAGTTGCGCGGCCTGGCGGTATTCTTCGCTCGCCGCCTCGAAGGCCTTGCGCGCCACGTCCAGCCGCGTGCGCAAGCCGGTGGTGTCCAGTTCGAATAGTGCGTCGCCGGCTTTGACCGGCATGTTGGGGCGTACCTGAAAGTGATCGACCACGCCGTCCAGCGGCGCGCGCACCACGAATGCATCTTTGGCAGTTACCTCGGCCGGTGCCAGCACCGACAGGCGCACCGGAATGAGGCAAATTGCCAGGGCCGCGAGTGCCAGATTGCGCGTGCGGCGGCGATTGGCGAGCAATTCGTGCAGGTGGTCGCGCCAGGTTTTGCGCGGCAGGAATGCTTCCCAGGCGTGTGCATAGACGGCCGTGATTTCGCCTGCGAGCGACATTTCGTCTTGGCTCCAGGGCTCATCGCGCGCCACGATCCAGATGCCGAACGCTTTGCCGCTGCGGCGACAGAGCGGTATTGCCAAGACGGCGGCGGGCAGCCATTCCTGGCATTCATGGCGCAGCGCCTCAGGCAGTTCGTGCGCGGCGTCGCGGCAGGGCGCAGCTAGTGTGAGCCAGTGCAGAGCGGCGCGCGCCAGCCACAATCCATAAGGCGTGTTCTGTTCCGGCGCGGGCAGGCCGGATAGTGCCGCCACGCCGTCGCCGCCCGGCAAAGCGCGGTCGGCAATCCACACGGCGGACTGGCGGTAATCGAGCAATTGCCGCGTTTCATTGACCACCACGAAGCCCAGTGCGGTGGCGTCGGCGGCTTCGCGCGCGCGCCGGCCGAGCTGCAGTATGAGCCCCAGGCCATGCACGGGGTCGGCGATAGGGGTGCTCATTGTTTACTTGGCGGGCGGCGTGAAACTGGCCCAGCCGCTCATGCCGGATAGCAGTTCGGCATGTGTGCCATCCACCTCCCCGGCCAGCGCAACCGATTGGCTGACCGGATCGATGCGCGCGCCCAGGCGTGTTACGCGTGCCTTGAAGTCGCGATTCAGTTCGTCGACGTGGATGTCGAAGCGGGTGTCCTTGCTCAGCCAGGCCAGCCACTTCGACGGCACGATGAGCTTTACTTCCAGGTTCTGGCTATCCAGTATTTCCGCCAGTGGCTTGCCCGGCTGCACGAACTGGAACGGCTCCACGTGCAGTTTGGCGATGCGGCCGGCGTAGGGCGCGGTAATGGTGCATTTGCTTACCGTGACGCTCATGGCCGCGGTTTCGGCTTCGGATTCTTTCAGCTTGCCCAGCGCCTGGTCCACCTCCAGCGTGCTGATGGAACCCAGTTCCGCCAGACGGCGATTTACCTTGAGCGTTTGCCGCGCCGACTCGGCGGAAGCGGCGGCTTTGGCAAGCTGGGCACGGAACAGGGCGCAATCGAAGGCGGCGATGACCTGGCCAGCCTTGAACGCATCGCCTTCCTTGAGCGGCAGGCTGGCGATGCGTGCGGCGACTTCCGCCGACAGCAAGGTTTGACGCACTGCCGACAGTTGCACGCGCATGCGGCCGTCCTTGTCCTGCGAGGGGTTGGCCGCGACGGCCGCCGGCGTTTGCGCGGCGGCGGCCAGAGGCAGGGCCAGGGCCGCGGCCAGCACAAACAGGTAGTGCGCGCGCATGGCTCAGTCCTGCTTTTCGGCGGCCGCCAGGGCGGTGCCGGCATCCGGCCTGGCGTCGGCTGTGGCGGCGACGGCGATGGGGTCCATCCCGACGCTGGCGATCGCCTGGCCATAGGCGGTCTGCAGATTGGCGTAGTTCTGGTAGCGCCGGTAATCGGCCATCAACGCGGATACGCCGCTGCGAATTTCATTGAGCCGGCTTTGCGCGTCGTTCTGTGCCCCGATGCGGGTATGTTCCAGAATGCGGTCGTCGATTTCCCACAGTTTCTGCGCCAGTTCGTATTGCCGCTGGCGGCCCTGGAATTCCTGCCAGGAGACATGTACCTGGGTCAATACGGCCATGCTGAGGGCCAGCCTTTGCGTGCGCGCAACTTCGACCTGCGCTTCGGCAATTTCTTTCTGTTTCGGGCCGGACAGCAGGTTGAACAGATTCCAGGTGACGCGCAGGCCGGCGTCCACCCAATTGTTGTTGTGCAAGAAGGCGTTGCTGTCGTAGTGCGGCCCGAAGGACAGTTCCACGCCGGGCAGCATGCGCAGCACGGCCTTTTTGGCTTCCGCGGCGCTGATGCGTTCCTGCAGGTCGGCTTCGTACAGTTCCGGACGTTCGCGCAGCGCGCGTTCTTCCATGCCATCCAGCGTGAGCGGCAACACCGGGGTTTTCAGCGTGGCGGGGACGACCAGGGAGTAAGGCGTGCCGGGTGCCAGGTTCATGAGCGAGGCGAGGCGCGGTTTGGCTTGGGTCAGTTCGTCGCGTATGGCTTCCAGTTGCCGCACGATATCCAGCATGGCCTTGCGGTAATTGAGCGTTTCCAGCGGCGGGCGCAGCTTTTCCGCTTCCACGCGCTCGGCATCGGCGAGGGCGCGGTTTACCTGCTGCAGCAAAGGATCGACACGACCTTCGAGCGCCTGCGCCCCCACTGCCAGCCAGTAGGCCTGGCGTACCTGCTGGATCAGTGCGTGCAGGGTTTTGCGCTGGCGTTCGCGCGCGATCAGGCTGCGGTCCGCCTGTTGGTGCGCCTGGTAATAACTGACGCCGAAATCGAGTACGTTCCAGGTAAGCGACAGGTCGAAAGTGTGGTGCGTGCGTTCCTGCGAGGTGGTGTTGGATAACACCGGCAGGCGGGTGTTCACGTCCACGCTGTCGGTCACCAGATCGTTGTTGCGTGTGAAATACCCGGCTGCGGCAGTAAGGCGCGGCAGCATGTCGTAACGCGCCAGATCCACCTGGCCCATGGCCAGTGCCTGTTCCATCAGCTTGACGCGATTTTCCAGGTTGTAATTGACGGCGCGTGCCATGGCCGCCTGCAGCGTGAGCGGCGCCGTGAGCGGCTCCTGGTCGCGGTACATGGCGGCGCGATCCAGTTGTACCTGCGCAGCGCGCTGTTCGCTGGTGATCGGGCTCGGGCTGATCGCGCAGCCGGCGAGCAGTGCCGCCAGCAGCAGCGCACAGGGGCGCCCTGCAGACGCAATGGACATTTTGTAGTTCGTCACGCTATTCCTCGATTTTCAGTCGGTTTTCGCCGTGCTGCGGCGCAAGGCGCCGATGCACTGCAGGTCCGTGGCCAGCTCGTGCTGGTCGCGCTGTGGAGCCGCCGCCCTGCCGGACGCCCGTATTCGGACGACCGGACCGGGCGCCGTCGCCTGACTCCAGGGGCTGCGGCTCTGTCCGGTGTTTATCGGCGGTGCGAGGACGAAATTGAGGGCACACTTCCTTTTTTGTCGGGTACGGCGCGCTTAGGGGCGGGCGCATTCGGGTGCCCACAGGAGGGCCGTTGAAGAGCCGTCATGCTTTGCCTGCCGGCCGGTTCGCGTTCGATTTGCCGAGCCATTTCAGAAGCTGTGCGCGCTCGGCAGCGCCGCTTTGCGCGTGCCGCTGCAACTGGTGCGTGAGCGAAAGCCTGCCTGATGGCGGCGCCGCGTCCGGGCTACGCAGGGACGGGTTGTTGGACGTGTCGCGGTAGCCATCGGCATCGACGTGCAGAGCCGCATCGCCGGCAGGCTCGATTTGCGACAAGGGTTCGCGCGTCCTCTTGTGCAGCTTGAGCTGGAATATCGCGCCGGCAACGTGGCCGCGGTCGTCGCGCGCATCGACGCGAATCTGCAGCGTGCCTTCCTGGCCGGGCGGTGGCGTACCGGAAAACGTGCCGGTAACCGGATCGAACTTGAGCCATGCAGGCAAGGGGCGGCCGTCCGCGAGCCGCGCCTCGACCGTGGTTGTTGCGCCGGCATCGCTGTTCCGGAACATGCCGGCCGGCAATTGAATGCTGATTGGCTGCCCGCCGGGCAGTTCGACGGGAGGCGGGGCCTGAACCAGCGTCAGTGGGTTGGACAGTGTCGGCAAGGCGAGACCACCCGGCGCCTGTGGCGCACCCGTGCCTGTGACGAGCTGACTTTGCAAAGTCGGCACGAGCGCGGTTTGAGTGTCCGCGACGAGCGGCGCAGGCGCCGGTGCCGGCGGCAGGGCGCTGAGAACCAGGGTTTGCAGGTCGGGTGGCGAAGCGGGGAAAGTCGGCGGGGGGGAATACTGTCCGGCCGGGCCATCAAGTCTAACCGGCGCGATGACGATGGCGGACTCGACTCGGGTTTCATTGCCCGCCAGGTCGCGCGCCACGATCTGTACGCGCCAGTTGCCGTCACTGATCGGCTCGGTCGAACCCGCGTACCAACTTGTGAAACCCACGTGGGGTGATAGTGCGTGCGTGCTGGAGCCGACCAGCGTGACGGTAAGCTCGGCGACGCCGGCAGGATGATAGGGCAGCGCGAGCAACAAGCCGCTGATTTCGGCGGGCAGGTCGGAAAGCAGCCCGCTCAAGATGGGGGTCGAGCCGAAACTTTCGTTCAGGTTGAATGACAGCCGCACATTCGGTGGCGTGGTATCCAGCAGCAGGGAAATGGGTGCTGCCGCGCCGGTATTGCCGGCGCTGTCGATCTGGCGTACCAGCGCGTTGTTTGCGCCATCACCGCTCACGGTGAATCGGGTTCCCGCTCCTGTCGTCCATGTGTGACCTGCATCCGTGCTGTATTGCCAGCTCGCGCCGGGCTCCAGATTGGCGACTTCGATCGTGCCATTGCGGGTAATGCCGTCGCTGGCGCTGACGCCGGTGTCTTCGACGAGGTGCAGCAGCGGTGCGGCTGGCGCCGTCTTATCGACGATTGCGATCAAAGTAGGGGAGCTTGAGGTATTTCCGGCCCGATCCTCGGCCCGCACGCTGAAGTGGTGGCTGCCGTCAGCAAGTGCGCCAGTCGTGAATTGCCATGTGCCGTTGCCATCGAGCGTGGCGACACCGAGATCGGTGCTGCCGTCGAATATGCGTATCGATGCGATGCCGTGCGCGTCGCCGGCGTTGCCGCTGAGCCCAAGTGTGTTGTCGCGCGTGATGCCGGCGTTCGCGATGGTTGCCGTCAAGCCGCTGTCGGTGCCGATCTGATCTGCCAGGGAAAGTGTCGGTGTGGCCGTGTCAATGGTGACCGTCAGGGGCGCCGATACCGCCGATGTGCCTCCCGAAGTATCTGATGCCGTGGCGGTGAGGTTGTGGATTCCGTCCGCCAGTGGCGCCGTCAACGCATAGCTCCAGTTGCCGCCCGCGTCGGCGCTGGCTGTGCCGACCGCGACGCCATCGACCTGGATCGTGACCTCGCTATCTGGACCCGCCATGCCGGTAAGCACGGGCTGGGGGTTGCGCGTGATTCCGTCCGTGTTGTTTGCGCCGGTGTCAGTGGCAGGCGTGAGCGCCAAGGCCGTGGGCGCGGCGGGTGCCTGGGTGTCTATGGTGATGCCGAGTGCGTTGGAAAAGGCGCCGATATTGCCCGCCCGGTCTTGGGCTGTGGCGCTGATGCCGTGGTTTCCGGCGGCGAGCGGACTATTGAAGGCAAAGGTCCAATTGCCGGCACCGTTGGCGCTGCTCGTGCCGGCGGCGAGGTTATCGACATACACCGTGACCAGGCTATTGGCTTCGGCCGTGCCGGTGACTTCGGGCTGGGTGTTGCTCGTGATGCCGTCACTGTTGCTGGCGCCAGTATCGGTGCCAGGGGTTAGAGCGGTCACGACCGGCGCGGCGGGGGCGGCGGTGTCGATCAGGATGGCGAGCGCGGACGCGGCGCCGCTCGTGTTGCCGGCGGCATCGGTGGCGGTTGCGCTCAGGCTATGGCTGCCGTCGGTGAGCGGTGTGCTCAGGCTGGAGGTCCAGTTGCCGCTGCCGTCGGCGGTGGAGTTGCCGAGCGCCTGGTTATCCAGGTAAATCGTGATGGTGCTATCGCCTTCGGCGCTGCCGGAAAGTGTGGGGGTGTTGTGTGCCGTGATCCCATCGGCACTGCTTGTGCCCGTGTCCGTGGCGGGCGTCAGCGCCAGGGCCGTGGGTGCGGCCGGCGCCTGCGTGTCGATGGTGATGGCGAGGGCACTCGATGCTGCGCTGGTGTTTCCCGCGACGTCCTGCGCGGCGGCCGTGACGGCGTGGCTGCCTTCAGCGAGCGCGTTACCGAAAGAAAAACTCCAGTTGCCGTTGCCATTGGCGGTGCTTGTGCCCACGGCGACGTTATCGACACGGACCGTGACGATACTGCCGGCTTCGGCCGTACCGGTGATTTCGGGTTGGGCGTTGCCGGTCATGCCGTCGGTGTTGCTGGTGCCGGTATCGGTGCCGGGCGTTAGTCCGACAAGGGTGGGCGCGGCGGGCGGCGCGGTATCGATGCTGATGCCGAGCGCGGAGGACGAACTGCTCACGTTGCCGGCCGTGTCGGTAGCCGTTGCAGCGAGGCTGTGGCTACCATCCGCCAGCGGGGTACTCAGGCTATAGGTCCAGTTGCCGCTGCCGTCGGCCGTCGTGGTGCCGAGCGCCTGACTGTCGAGGTAGATCGTGACCGTACTATCGGCTTCGGCGCTGCCGGAAAGTGTGGGGGTGTTGTTTGCCGTGATGCCATCCGTGCCGCTGGTGCCCGTATCGGTCGCCGGCGTGAGCGCCAGGGCCGTGGGTGCGGCCGGCGCCTGCGTGTCGATGGTGATGGCGAGGGCACTCGATGCTGCGCTGGTGTTTCCCGCGGCGTCCTGCGCGGTGGCCGTGACGGCGTGGCCGCCTTGAGCGAGCGCGCTACCGAAGGCAAAACTCCAGTTGCCGTTGCCATCAGCAGTGCTTGTGCCGACGGCGACGTTATCGACACGGACCGTGACGATACTGCCGGCTTCTGCCGTGCCGCTGACTTCGGGTTGCGCGTTGCCGGTCATGCCGTCGGTGTTGCTGGCGCCGGTGTCGGTGCCGGGCGTAAGCCCGACAATCGTTGGCGCAGCGGGCGGTGCGGTATCGATGCTGATGCCGAGCGCGGAGGACGAACTGCTCACGTTGCCGGCCGTGTCGGTAGCCGTTGCAGCGAGGCTGTGGCTGCCGTCGGCCAGCGGGGCGCCCAGGCTGTAGGTCCAGTTGCCGCTGCCGTCGGCGGTAGTGGTGCCGAGCGCCTGGCTGTCGAGGTAAATCGTGACAGTGCTGTCGGCTTCGGCGCTGCTGGAAAGTGTGGGCGTGTTGTTTGCCGTGATGCCATCCGTGCCGCTAGTGCCCGTATCGGTCGCTGGCGTTAGTGCCAGGGCCGTGGGCGCCGCCGGCGCCTGTGTGTCGATGGCGATTGCGAGCGCACTCGATGCCGCGCTGGTGTTGCCCACGGCGTCCTGCGCGGCGGCCGTGACGGCGTGGCTACCTTCAGCGAGCGCGTTACCGAAAGAAAAACTCCAGTTGCCGTTGCCATTGGCGGTGCTAGTGCCGACCGCGACGTTATCGACACGGACCGTGACGATACTGCCGGCTTCGGCGGTGCCGGTGATTTCGGGTTCGGCATTGCCGGTCACGCCGTCGGTGTTGCTGGCGCCGGTATCGGTGCCGGGCGTTAGTCCGACAAGGGTGGGCGCGGCGGGCGGTGCGGTATCGATGCTGATGCCGAGCGCGGACGACGAACTGCTCACATTGCCGGCCGCATCGGTAGCCGTAGCAGCGAGGCTGTGGCTGCCGTCGGCCAGCGGGGTACTCAGGCTATAGGTCCAGTTGCCGCTGCCGTCGGCGGTAGTGGTGCCGAGCGCCTGGTTGTCCAGGTAGATGGTGACGGTGCTATTGGCTTCGGCGCTGCCGGAAAGTGTGGGCGTGTTGTTTGCCGTGATGCCATCCGTGCTGCTCGTGCCGGTGTCGGTCGCAGGCGTTAGTGCCAGGGCCGTGGGCGCGGCCGGCGCCTGCGTGTCTATCGTGATGGCAAGCGTACTCGAGGCAGCGCTGGTGTTGCCCGCGGCGTCCCGCGCGGTGGCCGTGACGGCGTGGCTGCCTTCAGCGAGTGCGCTACCGAACACGAAACTCCAGTTGCCGTTGCCATTGGCGGTGCTTGTGCCCACGGCGACGTTATCGACACGGAC
>JAEUNM010000118.1 GCA_016791105.1 Rhodocyclaceae bacterium
CCTGCTGCGTTTCGATGCCGATAGCGGCAGCCTGGACGCCCACCCGCTGGTGCGCGAATATATTGCGCTGCGCCTGGAAAAGGACCAGATTGAGGCCTGGCGCGAAGGCCACCGCCGCGTATACGTTCAGCTCAAAACCGACACCCCGCAGCGCCCGGACGGTTTGGCCGGCCTGCAGCCGCTGTACCAGGCCGTGGCCCACGGCTGCAAGGCGGGGCTGTACCAGGAGGCTTTGTACGAGGTGTACGTCGACCGCATCCTGCGCGGCACCGGGAACGACGGTTTTTACAGCACCAGGAAGCGCGGCGCCGTCGGCGCCCTCCAGGGGGCGGTGGCCGGCGTTTTGGTGGTAACCAGGCGGCGGGCCGCGCCGCAACGGGAAGACGCCGACCAGGGCTGGCTGCTCAACCAAGCCGCAACCCGCCTGCGCGCGCTGGGCCGGCTCGCGGAGGCGCTGGAGCCCATGCGCGCGGGGGCGGAAATAGACGTGCGCCGCGAGGTCTGGAAAAACGCCGCCATCATCTACGGCAACCTCAGCGAACTGCAACTCACCCTGGGCCGACTCGCCACTGCCGTGCAGGATGCGGCCCGCGCGGTGGAATACGCCGACCGCAGCGGCGACGCGTTTTTCCGCATGGTCATGCGCACCACCCTGGCCGACGCCAGGCAGCAGCAGGGCGAAACCGGGCAGGCCCAGGAGGGCTACACCGAGGCCGAGTCCATGCAGGCGGAACACCAGCCCGAGTACCCGCTGCTCTATTCACTGCAGGGGTTCCAGTACTGCGAACTGCTGCTGGCCCCGATGGAGCGTGCGGCCTGGCGGGGCGTGGGAGATGAGGCGGCCTTGCAGGCCAGTGCCGAGGTGGCGCGGCGGGCGGCGCAGACCCTCGCATGGGAAGAAACATGGCCCGAGGCACCCCTCTTGGACTTCGCCCTGCACCACCTTACGCTAGCCCGCTGTGCCCTCTACACCGACCTGCTGCAAAACCGCCCGCCCGGCGACGACGCCCGCCGCGAATGCGAATCCGCCGTATCCGGCCTGCGCGCCGCCGGATACCAAGACCACCTTCCCCGCGGCCTGCTCACCCGCGCCTGGCTGCGCCACGCCTGCGGGGACACCGCCGGCTGCCGCACCGACCTGCAAGAGATCGAAACCATCGCCAGCCGCGGCGGCATGAAACTGCTTCTCGCCGACCTCGCCCTCACCCGCGCCCGCCTGTTCCGCGACCGCGCCCAACTCCAGCTCGCCCGCGATCTCATCACCGAATGCGGCTACGGCCGCCGCCTGCCCGAACTGCAAGACGCCGAGGCCATGCTATGCCGCTGAACCCACAGCGCCAGCCGCCTCTGCCCTGCCCCACCCGCGCACCCGCAGGGGCTCAAGAAAACGGCTCGCCGTCTCCCAGCCCATACCCCAGCTACCGTGTCCGCGCCTCAAGCTCCAGGAGCCACCGCCATGTCCGATGAAAAGCCCGCACTATTCCGCCTCGAGCTGAATGCCGCCCACAAAAGCCGCGACGATTTGCCGGACTGGAGCGGGGACAGTTATGCGCTGGCGGGCGGCGCGCCGGCGCGCGAGGCGCAGGCGCTGCCGCTGGTGGAATTGCATGAAGGCGATGTGGTGGAACTGGAACTGCAGGACGGTTCCCACATCCTGGTGGCTGCCGCCGACGTGGAAACTTACCTGGGGCCGGCGCCGGCCCGCGGTGGCCAGGCACACGAGCCGGGACTGATACGTGTCGGCAACAGCCTGCGCCTGGCCGGTACGGCGCAAAGCCGTGACGGTTTCGGCGCCTGGCTGCTGAAAGCCCTACATGTCTATCGCAGGGGGCCGGCGGCGGTGGCAGCGGTCACGCTGGCGGGCGGTTTTCAGGACAAACAACTGGAAAATCGGCTCGGGCTTTATCAGATCGGGCTGGCGCAGTGGCAATTGACCAAGCTGGATAGCCTGCCCGCGAGCGATCAGCCCAACCTGCTATTCATCCACGGTACCGCATCCAGTTGCGCCGGCAGCTTCGCCGCGCTGTGGGGCGGCGAGGGCTGCCAGGTGGACGCCCGCGAGAATTTAACGAAGTGGTACGCAGGCCGCGTATTTGGCTTCGAACACCGCAGCCTGACCGAAAGCCCGCTCGCCAATTCGCTGGATTTGATCAACGCCCTGCCCGCCGGCACCCGCCTGCATGTGGTGAGCCACTCGCGCGGCGGCATGGTGGGCGAAATACTGGCGCGCGCCAATCGCAGCGGGGCCGACCCGTTTACCGAGGCCGACATCCAGCGCTTCACGGACCAGGCGCGCGCGAGCGGGCGTAGCGGCTACGAACTCGACGCCAGACGTCTGCAGGAGCTGAACGCGCTCATGAAGGCGCGGAACATTCAGGTCGAACGTTTCGTTCGCGTCGCGGCCACGGCGCGCGGCACCACGCTGGCTTCGGGCCGGCTGGACCGCTGGGCCAGCGTCATGCTGAATCTGCTCGGGCGGGGGTTGAAACTCATTCCCGCCGCGGCTGGAGCAGTGCCGATTTACGACGCATTCAAAAGTTTCCTGCTGCAGGTGGTGAAAGAACGCACCGACGCCCGCAGCCTGCCGGGCCTGGAAGCCATGATGCCGGATTCGCCCCTGGTGGCACTGCTCAATGCGCCGGACGTGCAGGTGCAATACCCGCTGCACGTGGTGGCGGGTGACTACGCCGGCGACAGCTTGCTCGGCCGTCTGGGCGACTGGCTGAGCGAATCCTTCTATGGCGGTGCAACCGATCTGGTGGTGAATACACCCTCCATGAGCGGCGGCGCGGCGCGCCGGGCGGGCATATTTTTGAAGTCCGTATCCGGTTCCGACGTCACCCATTTCAGCTATTTCAGGCGCAAGGAAAGTGCGCTGCCGCTGCTTGAAGCACTTGAGGGCAAAAGCGATTCCTTCGTGCTTCTGGACGCGCCGTCGCGCGAAATTCTGGCGCGCGGCGGCAATCGAAAGCTGGAAAAGGCCAATGCACCCATAGTCCTCATGCTGCCGGGCATCATGGGCAGCCAGTTGGCGCGCGACGGCGACACCATCTGGTTCAACCCGCTGCGCATGATACGGGGCGAAATAGACCGCCTGAAGGTAGGCGATACGGCCAGCGCAGTCGGCTGGCTGGACATGGCCTATGAGGCTTTTGCCGGGGAACTGGGCAAGACTTACGAAGTCTGGCCGTTTCCCTACGACTGGCGGCAGTCGATTGCCGCCGCGGCCGATGCGTTTGCGGCCACGCTGGATTTGGCCATCGCGGCGGCCAAAGCCAGGCGCCAGCCGCTGCGCATCGTCGCCCACTCCATGGGCGGTCTGGTGGCCCGCCTGGCCTTGAGCCGGAACGATCGCTGGCAGGCGCTGCGCGAAATTCCGGGCAGCCGCATGGTGCAGTTCGGCACGCCCAACCAGGGTTCCCACAGCATGGCCTGTGTGCTCATGGGGCGCGACGATTTCGTGCGCAAAATCGTTACCTGGGCAGACTGGAAGCACGACATGAAAGAATTCCTGAATATCGTGCGGGACTACCCCGGCGTGCTGGAACTATTGCCCTGGACCGGCGACGGCGCCGATTTTTACGACCCCGCGCTGTGGTCACAGTGGGCCGCGGAAGACAAATCGAATGCCGCCGCCAGGGCGCGCGACGCGGAAGCGTTCGAGCCGGCGCCGGGCATCCGCAGTGGCTGGCCGGCGCCACAACAAAGCCCCCTGAACGAGGCGCGCAAGGTGGTCGAACAGCTCAAGGCGGCCAAGCTCGACCCCGATCTGACGCTCTATGTGGCGGGCCGCAACCCCACGCCGGTGGCGCTGCGCTTTCAGAATGGCGCGCTGGAAATAGCCTGGACCGACCAGGGCGACGGCCGCGTGGCCTGGAAAACCGGCATACCGGAAGGCTTGAAATGCTGGTTCGTGGACGCCGCCCACGGCAGTTTGCTCAGCCACAAGGCGGCGTTTCCGCAATATCTGGAATTGCTGAATAGCGGAACTTGCAGCCTGCCCGCGCAGCGGCCCATAGCGCGCGACGGCCGCGATGCGGTGT
Source organism: Rhodocyclaceae bacterium (assembly GCA_016791105.1). GTDB lineage: Bacteria > Pseudomonadota > Gammaproteobacteria > Burkholderiales > Rhodocyclaceae > JAEUNM01. The sequence continues at coordinate 4,044 of JAEUNM010000118.1, forward strand.
ACCTGCCGGCGCCCATGCTGCCGGCGGGGCTATACCCGTCGGCCGACGACATCATCGCTCTGGCCCTGGGCGCGGATGGCCCGCGGCGCGAGGTGGCGGCCGAATTGCCGCCGGTAGCCATAGAACTTGTGCATGGCAGTCTGAGCGCGGCCACGGCGCCGGTGATGGTGGGAAGTTTCGCCAACGACGGCGTGCGCGGCAGCGGCGCCTTTCTGGACAAGCATTTGCAGGGCCTGCTCGGCCGCGCGCTGGCCGCCGGCCGCTATCCGCAGCAGGTGGGCGACGCCACGGTATTCCGCCAGACCGAGCCGAAAGCGCGGCCCGCCGGTGCCATCGTGGTGGGCCTGGGCACGGTAGGCATGCTGCGGCCCGGCGATTTGACCAAAGCGCTGACCCAAGGCCTGCTCGAATACGGCCGCACCGTCGCCGAATCCGCCCGCACCGCGGACGCCGCCGGCCTGGAATTGTGCAGCGTTGCGGTCGGCACCGGTTTTGCCGGGCTTTCCACGGCAGTCGCCGTGCGCTGCCTGGCCGAAGCGCTGCGGCAGGCCCAGCAATGTCTGGCCGGCGCCTATGGATCCAGCCTCACGGTGCGCAAACTGACCTTGTTCGAGGACGAAGAAAGCCGCGTAATCGCCGCGGCGCAGGCTTTCATCGCGCTCGCCGCCGAATCCAGGTACCGGCAATGCCTCCGTTTCGATGGCCGCATACGCAGCGCAGCCGGGGCCTACCGGCGCTATGGCCCCGATCTGCAGGGATCAGGCGGCTGGGACCGCGTGCATATCGTGCGCAACCCGGAGGGCGGACTGCGCTTCACGCTGGTGACGGACCGGGCGCGCAACGAGGTGAATGAAGAGCCCAACCAGCGCCAGGCCGTGGATGGCCTGATTTACAGCGCCACCCAGAGCACTTCGGATCAGCCCGGCCTGTCGCGTGCGCTATTCGAACTGATGGTGCCCCGGGATTTCAAAAAATCCGTGGCAGATATCGCCGGCCTGGTCATGAGCGTAGATGCCGAAGCCGCCACTTATCCCTGGGAATTGATGCGTGACCAGGCCGAGCCCTTTGACGCGCCGCTCGCGGCACGCATCGGGCTGGTACGGCAATTGGCCAGCAGCCACGGGCAAAACCGGGTTGCCACGGTTATGGGCAGGCGGGTATTTCTGGTCGGCGATACGCAATCCGGCTTTGCCGCCCTGCCCGGCGCGCAGCAGGAAGCCAAAGCGCTGGAACAGAAGTTTCGCGCCAAAGGCTACGATGCGCTGTGCCTGCAAAGTGCCGATGCGCAAAGCGTGCTGGTCAATTTGCTGGACGGCCAATATCGCGCCATCCATCTGGCCGCGCACGGCACGGTGAGCGAGGATGCAGGCGGCCTCACCGGCGTGATACTGGGGCCGAAAACCGTATTGACCACGGCACAGGTGAGCAAACTGCCGCGCGTGCCGGAAGTGGTGTTTCTGAATTGCTGCCACCTCGGCAATATGGACCGCGATGCCAAACCGCGCTGGGGCAAACTGGCCGCCAATCTGGCCACCGAATTTATCGAAATGGGCTGCAAGGCGGTGGTGGCGGCCGGTTGGGCGGTCGATGACGCGGCCGCCGACAGCTTCGCGCAGGAATTCTGGCAAACCCTGCTGGATGGCAAGGATTTCGGTACGGCCGTCCGGCGTGCCCGCATGCACACCTTCCAGCGCCATCCCGGCAGCAATACCTGGGGCGCTTATCAGGCCTATGGCGACCCCGGCTATGTCCTGACCACGGAGCGAGGCCGTGAGGAAAGCGGTGATGCGGACCCATTGCCCGTCTATCTGCTGAAAGACCACGCCCTGGCCGAACTGGAAAAGCTGCACGCCCGCATTGGTCCCAATGCCGGTAGCGAAAAAGACTATTACCTGCGCCGTCTGCAACGTATCGAAGCGGCGATCCGGGCGCGCTTTTTCGGCGCCGCCGAGGTGCGCGAATTATTGGGTGCCATCTGGGCCAAACTGGGCGACCGGCAACGCGCCATCGAGCACTACCGCGCGGCCTTGGCGCAGGAAAATGCCGCCGTCAGCCTGAAGGCGCTGGAGCAATTGGCAAACCTGGAAATACGCCGCGGCGCGGAGGCCGGGTTCCGCAAGCAAGATCCGGCTGCCGCCGACAAAATGATGGATCTGGGCCGGGCAAGGCTGGAAACACTGTTACACCTGGGCGAAACGGTGGAACGCCTGAGCCTCATGGCGTCTTACTGGAAACATAAAGAAATGTCGCTTGGGCGCGCTAGCCCAGAGGCCGCGCAGTGCCTGCACAAAATGCTGGCTTGTTACCGTAGCGCGAGCGAGCTTTCGCTGGCGCGCGAGGGCGACCGCGACTACTACCCGACCTTGAATTACCTGGACGGCCTGATCGTGCTCGCGGCACAGGGTGAGCGGACAGGCTTCGATGCCGTAACGCCCGAACTGGAAACCTGGCTGGCGGGCGCGCGCCAGAATGCGCAGCGCCGGTACGCCGAAGATCGCACCTTCTATCACGACTACGCGCAGGTCGACGCGCGGCGCATCGAATTGCTGTGGCAGGTCGTCCGGGCGGGCGTGGCACTTGGCAGGGATAGCCCGGAATTGACAGGTCTGCTGGAGGAACACCGGGCCGTGTTCCGGGTTTTGGGCGGGGCCAACGAACAGGATTCGGCCATCAAGCAACTGAACTGGCTCATCGAACGTATGCCCGACGGCGGTGATCCGGCGGCTGCGGTGCGGACCACGCTGGAACACTGGCGCGAGATGATTGCGGCGGAGTCAGCATCGGGCTGATCGGGTGGGATGGCGCGGCCGGGGAACGACGGCCATGTGGGGCGGGTGTAATCTGGCGTGCGGCGGCATGCGCTGCGCTTGGCTACGGCGGAGGATGCAGCGCGTTGCCCACGCGGCGCCCCTATCCGCCCAGTCGCGGCGAATCGACGCGCTGCACCCGGTCGCACAAGCGGACGCATTGGAAATGTCGAATGCCTAAATATGCTGCCATCACCGCCGAACCAAGCCATGCCAGCGCGTGAACTGGAATTCGCACTGCTCGCCCGCTGTGCCAGCGCTGCACGCGAGCTTGGCGCCAGCGCCTGCGACCAGCGCGAGGCTAATCTGTTCCGCCTGGCGGGGATGCTCTTGTACCCACGCTTTCCCGGCGAATCGAAAGCTTTGCTGAAGGCGGCCGAACGCTATTTCACCGCCCATCCGGAAGAAATACTTGCCCCGGCCGAGCTGGTCAGGAAGGGCTGGGTTGTCAGTCTGCCGCGCTTGCGTGATATGTTGGGTCGCCAGCTCGCAGGGCACTGAGGGCATGCAGAAATTTCCGGCGTTCCATACCGATACCGCGATGGCAGACGCCCTGCGGCGATTGTTTGCGGAACATATCTTGCGGTTGCACCTAAACCCGTTACACGCCTGGCGCGTATTGTTCGCAAGCGATCCTCGCCGTGCGGCGGAATGCGAGCCGGTGTTTTTACCTGCGCCTGCTGCCCTCAGCAGGCAAACACCGCCAGCGGCACGCGCATTTCGGCTTCCGATAGTCCGCCATGCACGGCGGCCAGTTCGTAGGGCCGTTCGTCCGGCAGGATGTCGCGCAGGGTCCAGTCTTCGCGCATGATGAGCGTGTAATCGCCGGTGCGGGCGGCAAATTTGGGGTGTTGCGGCGGCGGGCCGTACCAGCCGGCGTCTATCAGGTCGGTGCTGCGATAGCCGTCGCATACGTCGTCGAGCTGGGTTGCCATGTAACGCTCGAAATCCTTGTGGCGCCCGGGCTTGAGGCTGCAGAAGGCGACGCGCCGTTCGCCCCACAGCGGGCGCGCCAGCATGTCGGCAAGTTGCGGGTGATCGTCCAGTTCGATCAGGCGGTCCGGCGGTGCGTCTATGAAGCCGTGGTCGGCGGTCACGATCACCAATGTCCCGCTGCCAGCCAGCCGTTGCAGCGCACCTTCCAGGCGCTGTTCGAAGTCCGCCAGCACGGCCCGCGCCTTGTCCGAATTGCAGCCGTAGCGGTGGCTATAGGCGTCGAAAGCCTCGAAATAGGCGTAGGTGTAGCGCGGCGGCTGTGGGCCGAGCGCATGTTCGCAAATGCGCTCGAACAGGTCGGCGGTGCCGAAATACCCGCTGCGTTCGGCGTCTCTGCTGTGGGCCTGCGAAAACGGCGAATCGTAAATCGGGTCGGGTGACAGCGCCAGGGTGCCGTCCGGCAGGCCCGCCAGTGGCAGGCCGGCGCCGAACAGGATGCGCGCACGCTCGGCCAGATCGGCGTCCGGCTCTTTCCGCACGCCGCGCCGCGTGAGCGGCAGCACGGCCAGCATGGCGTCCAGTTCGTCGAAATGCATGTGCCAGCCGACCAGGCCGTGCGTGCGCGGCGGCAAGCCGGTCATGAGCGTGGTGAGCGCGCAGGCGGTGGTGGATAAAAATACCGATGAAAGATCGCTGCACTTGTTGCGGGAAAGCAATCCCTGCGGCGACAGCGAAGCGATTTGGCGGCTGCCCACGCCATCGGCCACGATCAGCACGATGGAGCGCGCGTCACACCAGGCGCTGTCGTCCACGCCCATGAGGGGCGGGCAAATTTCCGGCGCCACGCCGCGCGCCTGCATGATGCTGGACATCAGGTTGGCGATGCTGCCGCCCTCGTAATCGGGCAGAAGCTGGCGCCAGATCTTCGGATTTGGTCCAGTGTCTGTTATATTCCGCATCTTTTCCTCCGGGCCGTTAGCTCAGTTGGTCAGAGCAGTCGACTCATAATCGATTGGTCACAGGTTCAAGTCCTGTACGGCCCATCCTTCCGCGGTGCAAGCCTGCGCCTGCAAATTCCCCGGTTTTCATGTCGTACTTGCGCGCCCTTGCGGTACCGTCAGCATCAGGTGCCCTTTGTTTTGTGGATCATGGTACCCGTTTTTGGCGTACCGGCACGCTTGCGCGCCGCTACGCGGGCAAGGCGGCATGAGCTATTCGGTGAAGGAAATATTCGCCACGCTACAGGGCGAAGGCGCCCAGGCCGGGCACGCCGCCGTGTTTTGCCGCTTTGCCGGCTGCAATCTGTGGTCCGGACTGGAACGCGACCGCAGCCGCGCCGACTGCACTTTCTGCGATACGGATTTCGTCGGGACCGATGGCCCCGGCGGCGGCAAATTTGCCGATGCGTCCAGTCTGGCCGCTGCGATTGCCGCCGCCTGGGAGGGCGGCGATGCGCCGGGCCTGGTGGTATGCACCGGCGGCGAGCCGCTGCTGCAGATCGACGCCGCACTGATCAACGCCCTGCACGCGCGCGGCTTTCGCATCGCGCTGGAAACCAACGGCACCCTGCCCGTTCCGCCCGGGGTGGACTGGATATGCGTAAGCCCCAAAGCCGGGACGAACTGGGTGCAACAGCGCGGCAACGAACTCAAGCTGGTATTTCCCCAGCCCGGACTGCATCCGGACACCATCGGGGATTTGCCTTTCGAGCATTTTTTTCTGCAACCCATGGATGGGCCGCAGCGCAGCCAACACACCCGCGCGGCGGTCGATTATTGCCGCCGCCACCCGCGCTGGCGGCTTTCCGTGCAGATGCACAAGCTCATAGGAATTGCATGATACGCATCACGCGCCGCCTGGAGTTCGACGCCGGCCACCGCATTCCGGACCACCGCAGCCAGTGCCGCAATCTGCACGGCCATCGCTATGCGCTGGAAATCACCCTGGCTGGCGAACCCGTGCAGCAGCCCGGGGCGCCCGACCACGGCATGCTGATGGATTTTTCCGAAGTAAAGACGATTGCGCGCGAACACCTGGTCGACCGCTGGGATCACGCCTTTCTGGCCTGGCGCGAAGACCACCAAATCCTTGCCCTGCTGGCCACCATTCCCGAGCACAAAACGGTAGTGCTGGATTGCGTGCCGACAGCGGAAAACCTCGCCCGCCACGCTTTCGATCTGTTGCAGCCGCTCTACCGCAGCCGCTACGGCCAGATTTTGCGGCTCGAGCGGGTGGTGCTCTACGAAACGCCCAATTGCTGGGCCGAAGCCGCGGCACCCGCGGCCTAGTGCACCGTTCCGGTGACGGGCGAGACGGCTTCGCCCTTGCCACCGCCGTTATCGCCGAAACGCCGCTGCACTTCCTGCCGCACCACGCCCACGTGCAGGCGCAGGTTGTAGGCGTAATCGGCAAACGACAGCGGCACCGGAATGCGGCCCACCGCAATATCCACGCGCTGTAGCGATGCTTCCCATTCCGCGCGTGTGTGTGCTGTCGGATTGACTTCCAGTTCGCGCTCTATGAATTTCAGCTCGCCGTACCACTGATACAGCCGCGCCCGCACGCGCCATGCGTAGAGGCCCGGCAACAGCCGCGCCAGCGGCAGCGCCAGGGCCAGCAGCGGCAATAGCAGCACCATCAGGCGGTCTATCAGGTTGGCGATCCAGAACGGCAAATAGCGCTGCAACAGGGGCGGCCCCTGCTCGTAGAAACGCCGTGCGCGTGCGCTGAGCGGGAAATCGGTCGGCGTTGCGGCCGGAAATTCGCCCGCGCGCACGAACAGATCGGCGCGGCTGTGCGTATCGCGCATCGCCAGCAGCAGCAGATCGGCCAGCGCCGGATGGATGTCGGCATGCACCACGACATTGGCGATGGGCCCCACCAGTTGCAGGTTGCGACCCGGAATGTCAGCCATCAGATCGACCGCCCCCTGCGGCAGCGAGAGCCTCTGCAGGAAAGGGAAGCGCCGCGTATAGGCGTCCGCCTGCGAAAAATCCATGGGATGCACGCCCGGCATGTAGAGCAAGGTCCACACGTTGGCCGAGCGCGCCGCACTCACCAGCACCACCGCATCCACCTCGCCATTGCGTATTGCGTCTATGGCAGCCTGCCCGCCCAGCGGCAGCAATTTCGCACTGTCGCCGGCCAGGCCGTGCGCTTCCAGCAGATCGAGCGCCAGGCGCCGCGTGCCGCTGCCTTCCGGGCCGATGGCGATGCGGCGGCCGCGCAACTGGTCCAGCCGCTGCAAGGGCTTGCCGCGCACGAATACCCATACCGGCTCGGGATAGATGGCGCCCAGCGATTCCAGGTCGTCGTCGGCTTCGCCCCCCTTCACGCCGCCCTGGATGAAAGCCGCATCGACGCCTTCCGTGTCCTCCGCGCCGCGCCGCAGCCGAGCCAGGTTTTCGACCGATCCGGCGCTGGGTACTACCACCAGTTCGACGCCGTAGCGCTCGAGGAACAGCTTGTAGCGTGTGGCGTACATCTGGTAGTAGGAGCCCGGCCCGGCCGTCGCCATGCGGATTTGTTTGGGCGGTGCCGGCCGCACGAAATGCGATGCCGCCCAGAATCCGGCTGCCACCACCAGCACGGCGGGCACGGCCACCGCCAGCAGGTCGCGCCAGGACAGCGTGCGCAAATGCGACAGGCGCAGTTTGTCGCGCAATTTGCTGCCGTGCTGGGGCGGCGCATATTTGCTCATCGCTCCCTCCGCCGCTGCGTTCCCCGTCTGACTTCCCTCAAGTTCGCGCGTGCAGCGCCGTTAGCCCTGCGAAGCAAGCTGCGGGCGCCCGCGCGCAACGCAGGCAGAACGGAGAGCGCAAGTATGGATGTAGTCATCGTCGACGACACGCAGATCAACGTATTGCTCATGCAGGCTTTGGTCGGCAAGCTGGAAGGCTGCAAGCCTATCAGCTTTACCGACTCCGGGGCCGGGCTGCAGTACTGCCTCGACAACGAGCCTGATCTGGTCATTGTCGACTACCAGATGCCCGCGCCGGATGGGATTGAATTCATTCAGCGCTTCCGTGAGTCGAACGGCAAGGCGGACACACCTGTCCTCATGGTGACGGCGGCGCACGAAAAGGAAGTGCGTTACCGCGCGCTGGAAAGCGGCGCCACCGATTTTCTGACCAAGCCGGTCGATCGCATGGAGTTTCTGTCGCGCGCGCGCAATATGCTGGCGCTGCGGCGCAGCCACCTGGCGCTGGCCGATCGCGCCGCAACGCTCAGCGTCGAAGTTCGCAAAGCCACCGAGGTAATCGTGGCCAGAGAGCGTGAAACCATCCTGAGGCTGGCGCGTGCGGCGGAATTTCGCGACCCCGAAACCGGCGCGCACATACTGCGCATGGCCAATTATTCGAGCCTGATCGCCCAAAAAATGGGCATGGACGAAGAATTCCAGGATTTGTTGCTGCAGGCCGCGCCCATGCACGACGTGGGCAAATTGGGCACGCCGGACCACATCCTGCTCAAGCCCGGCAAACTCACGCCGGAAGAATTCGAAATCATGAAGCAGCACGCCACCATAGGCTACGAAATTCTCAAGGATTCGGCCTCTGAAGTGCTGCAACTGGCGGCCAAGATCGCCCTCTCGCACCACGAAAAATTCGACGGCAGCGGCTACCCGGGCGGCAGCGTCGGTCAGGACATTCCTATCGAGGGGCGCATCGTCGCGGTGGCCGACGTATTCGATGCGCTCACTTCGGAACGCCCCTACAAAAAGGCCTGGGAACTGCCGCGCGCCATCGCCATGCTGGAAGAAGGCGCAGGCAAACATTTCGACCCCGATTGCGTGCGCGCCTTCCTGAGCGACATGGACGGCGTGCTGGAAATCAAGAACCGCTATCGTGATGATGATTAGACCCGGTCCCGCACTGCCGCCCCGCCCATGAACTGGCGCGCGCTAATCGCCCGGCTCATGCCGGCCAGCCTGCACCGGCAATTGCTGTTGCTGTTCGCGCTGCTCATGGCTGCGACCATCACGGCGGACACGCTGTTCGGCGTGTGGATACAGGATCGCCTCACCACCGACGTGCTGGCCAAGCAGTCGGATACCCTCTACGCCGCCGCCGACAGCGTGCGCGCGGTGCTGCGCACCCACCCGACGCCCGCGCAATTGCCGGACCGGCTGGCTGAACAACTGTCGCAACTATCGAACTGGAAGGTGCTGCAGGCGGTGGCCGTGGTCGGCGACGGCGGCGAAATATTGGTGGCGCTGCGGCGCGACCAGGAAGGCAAGCTGCGTACCGGCGTCACGCCAGCGCCGAATGGCGGTGGCGAGAGCGTCAGTCTGGCCTGGTTGCCGGTGCAGGATCTGGAAAAGACCTCATGGGTGCGTGTGGAATTCCACCGCATGGCCCTGGCAGCCGCCCCGGGCGGCCGTCTGGCGATCAAATCTTCCACCAGCCTCGCCTTATTCCTGCTCGCGCTGGGCACCCTGTTCCTGGCCCTGCGGCGCCCGCTGGCACAACTGCGGCGCGCGGCCGAATTTGCCGAAACGCTGGACAAGACCGAAGGCGCCATGCTGCCTACCGATGCCGCCAGCGAAGAACTGGGGCAACTAGCCAATGCGCTCAACTGGACCTCGCTGCGCCTGTACGACCAGGCCACCGCGCTGACCGAAAGCGAAGCGCGCAAGGGCGCCATACTGGGCGCCGCACTCGACTGCATCGTGTCCTTCGATGAATTTGGCAATGTGATCGAATTCAATCCGTCGGCCGAGCGCATATTGGGCTATACGCGCGCCCAGGCCATGCAGAATCCGGTGGTGGACCTGCTGGTGCCGCCGCAGGATCGCGTCGAAGGCTGTTTCAACCTTGCCGCCCTGCTCGCGCACACGCGCGGCGTCGAACTGGGCAAGCTGGTCGAAATGGACGTGTTGCGCGCCGACGCCAGCCTGTTCCCGGCCGAAGTCGCCATCACCGCCGTGGATGTGTCGGGCCGCAAGCTCTACACCGCATATCTGCGCGACATTACCGAGCGCAAGCGGGCCGAACGTTCGCTCGCGGAAAGCGAGCACCGCTACCGCTCGGTGGTGGAAAACCTGCAGGAAATCGTGTTCCAGACCGACCGCGATGCTTGCTGGACCTTCCTGAACCCGGCCTGGGAAGAAGTTTCGCAGTACGGCTGTGCCGAATCGCTGGGTCGCCCGCTGCTCGATTTCATTGGCGCCGACGACCACGCTGCATTGCAGCGCATGTTTGCCGCGTTGGCCCACGGCGAGCAGGAATCCGCCAGCATGGAAGTGCGCCTGTCGGCGCGCGACGGCAGTTTGCGCTGGCTGGAAATGTTCGCGCGCGTATTGCGCGACGAAAACGGCGCACTGACGGGTTTTGCCGGCTCCGCCATGGACGTGAGCGAACGCCGCCTGGCCGAAGACCAGCTCAAGGACCAACTGCATTTCGTGCAGCAGGTATTCGAGGTCACCCCGGTCATGATTTACGTGAAGGACGCCGAAGGCCGCTACCTCACCTTCAACCGTGCCTGGGAAGAATTTTTCAATACCCGCCGCGAGCAGTGGGTGGGCAAGAACATATTCGACCTGTTTTCGACCGAGGCAGCGCAATTCCATTACGCCAAAGACCAGGAACTGCTGGTCAGCGGGGGCAACCAGATGTTCGAAGTGAGCGTGCGCGACGGGCGCGGGCGGCGGCGCGACACCTTGTACAACAAAACCCTGTTTTACCGCGCCGACGGCAAGGTGGCCGGCATCCTGGGCACCATCAACGACATTACCGAGCGCAAGGACGCCGAACGCGAATCCCTGCGTGCCAAAGAAGCGGCCGAAGCGGCCAACCAGGCAAAGAGCGATTTCTTGGCCAATATGAGCCACGAAATCCGCACCCCCATGAACGCCATCATAGGCATGACCGAACTGGCGCTGGACACTCCGCTCAACGAAGAACAGATCGACTATCTGAGTCTGGTCAAAAGTTCGGCCGACAACCTGCTCACCATCATCAACGAAATTCTCGACTTTTCGAAAATCGAAGCCGGCAAGCTGGATCTGGAACAGATTGCTTTCAGCCTGCGCGATTCGGTCGGCATGGCGGCGCGCACGCTACAGCAGCGCGCGCGTGAAAAAGGCCTGGACATCACCGTGCGCGTGGAATCCGAAGTGCCGGACGGCTTGCTGGGCGACCCCACGCGCCTGCGCCAGGTGCTGATCAACCTGCTGTCGAATGCAATCAAATTTACCGAGAGCGGTTCGGTCCAGGTCAGCGTGCGCGCGCAGTCCTGCGGCGACGACTACGCCGTGCTGGAATTTGGCGTCAAAGACACTGGCATCGGCATTCCATACGAAAAGCAGAACGTGATATTCGAAGCGTTCTCGCAGGCCGACACCTCGACCACACGCAAATACGGCGGGACCGGCCTGGGGCTGGCGATCTGCGCACGCCTGGCGGCGGTCATGGATGGCCGCATCTGGGTGGAAAGCGAACCGGGCCGCGGCAGCACGTTTTTCTTCACCGGCCGCTTCGGCCTCGGCCGCACCCTCACCGCGCCGCGCAACAACCCGGCCAGCCTGGATCAACTGCCGGTGCTGGTGGTGGACGACAGCGATACCAATCGCGAATTGCTGCTCGAAATGCTGCGCTCCTGGAACATGAAGCCGCAGGGTGCGGAATCATGCATGGCGGCACTCACCGCGCTGGAAGATGCCGAAGCCTGCGCCGATCCGTTCCGCCTGGTGCTGGTGGACGGCCAGATGCCGGGCCAGGACGGTTTCGATACCGCCATGCTGCTGCGCCGGCACGCCAAAACCGAGGCCGCCTCCATCATGATGATCACCTCGGGCGGCCAGCGCGGCGATGCCGCGCGCTGCCGCGAACTGGGCATCAGCGCCTATCTGACCAAGCCGGTGGTGCAGTCGCAACTGCTGGACGCCATCATGATCGCCTTGAACGGCACGCTGGACGGCTCCGACCCCAGCCTCGTCACACGGCACAGCCTGCGCGAGGCGCGGCGCCATCTCAAGATACTGCTGGTGGAAGACAATCCGGTCAATCAGACCCTGGCGCTACGCCTGCTGGACAAGCTGGGGCACCGCGCCACGCTGGCCAACAACGGCACCGAGGCCGTCAGGCTGGCCGCCTCGGATCAATTCGACGTGATTCTGATGGACGTGCAGATGCCCGAAATGGGCGGTTTCGAAGCTACCCAGCTGATACGCGAATTTGAAGTGGAAGTCGACCGCCACACCCCCATCATCGCCATGACGGCGCACGCCTTGGCCGGCGACCGCGAAAAATGCCTGGAAGCCGGCATGGATGGCTATGTGTCCAAGCCAATACAGGTTCCGGCCCTGGTACAGGCCCTGACGGAAGCCACTCAGGCACGCCTGATCGAAGATTTCGCGCCGCCGCAACAAGCCGTAGCCGCCGGCCTGTACGACCGCGAAACCGTGCTGATGAATCTGGACGGGGACCTGGACTTGCTGAAAACGGTGGCGCAAATGTTCATCGAGGACATTCCGAACCAGCTCGAGCAATTGTCCGCCGCCTTGCAGGCCGCGAATGACAGCACGGCCTATGCCGTCGCGCACACCATCAAGGGCATGGTGGGCAATTTCAGTTCCAGCCGCGCGCTGGATTGCGCGCGCGACGTGGAACAGTACGCCAAGAACGGCAATATCGACATGGCGCGGCAGAGCTTGCCACAATTGCAGCAAATGCTGGCCCAGTTGTTGGCCGAAATGCAGGTCGACGTGGGCACGCCCGCCGAACTGGCGGCCTGAACCGGCGCCGCGTCAAACTACGACGGTTGCCGCCCCGTCGGCCGCCTGCGGCACGATCTGACCGAGCCGGAATACCGTTTCGCCCGCCACCCTCAGGCTGGCCGCGGCCGCATCGGCGTGTTCGGGCGCCACCACCACCACCATGCCTATGCCGCAATTGAACACGCGGTGCATTTCCGCGTCGGCCACCCTGCCCGCCGCCTGCAGCCAGGCAAATAGCGCGGGCAAGGGCCAGGCGGTGCGCTCCATGCGTGCACAAAGGCCCGCCGGCAGGATGCGCGGGACGTTTTCGACCAAACCGCCGCCGGTGATGTGGGCCATGCCTTTCACCACGCCGGGGGCACTCTTCAAAAGCGCCAGGAGCGGCTTCACGTAAATGCGCGTGGGCGCCATCAAGGCTGCGGCCAGCGGCTGGCCGTGAAAATCGGCCTGCAAATCAGGCGCTTCACGTTCGATGATTTTGCGTATCAGCGAATAGCCGTTGGAATGCGCGCCGCTCGAAGCCAGCCCCAGCAATACGTCGCCCGGCTGGATGCGGCGGCCGTCGATAATGTCCGACTTTTCCACCACGCCGACCGCAAAGCCGGCCAGATCGTATTCGCCCGGCGGATACATGCCGGGCATTTCTGCGGTTTCGCCGCCGATCAACGCACAGCCGGCCAGTTCGCAGCCGCGCGCGATACCCGCCACCACGCGCGCCGCGGTATCCACGGCGAGTTGCCCGCAGGCGAAATAATCCAGAAAAAACAGCGGCTCGGCGCCTTGCACGAGAATGTCGTTCACGCTCATGGCGACCAAATCCTGGCCCACGCCGTCGTGACTATCCAGTGCGAACGCAAGTTTGAGCTTGGTGCCCACGCCGTCGGTGCCCGACACCAGCACCGGCTCGCGGTAGTGCTTGCCCAATTCGAATAGCGCGCCAAATCCGCCTATGCCGCCCAGCACTTCCGGGCGCATGGTGCGCCGCGCCAGGGGCTTGATGCGCTCCACGAGCGCATCGCCGGCGTCGATATCGACACCGGCGGCGCGGTAGGTGAGCGGCAGGTCGGCAGGGCTGATCGGGGGCTTTTCGGCTGAAGTCATGCTTATCCTTGCGGCGGGGACGAAAAACGGCGGATGTCTGCGCGGCGGCATCCGGGGTTACACTGCGCGCCTCGACGGCCGCGCCATGCAAAGCGGCCGATTCTACCGGATCGCCGTACCTCATGCGCCAGCTCACCCTAGACCTTGCGACCGCGCCGGCACCCCGATTCGACAATTTCATCGCCGGCGCCAATCTCGAAGCCTGCGCGCAACTGGCGGTGCTGAGTGTGCCGCTTGCGCGCGGCGCGCTTTATCTGTGGGGGCAGGCGGGCAGCGGGCGCAGCCATCTGCTGGCCGCTGCCGTGCATGCGGCGCAATCCTGCGGCCGCCCGGCGCACTATTGCGCAGCGCGCGACCTGGCACCCGATTATGCGCTGCCGCAAGACTGCCTGCTGGCGGTCGATGACATAGACCAGGCCGGGCCGCAAGCGCAAATTGCCCTGTTCCGCGCCTATAACGATGCCCCGGAACGTGCCGCGGCGCTCGTGTTCAGCGGACCGGCGCCGCCCCTGCAACTGGTGCTGCGCGAAGATTTGCGCACCCGCGTCGGCCAGGCCCTGGTGTACGAATTGCAGCCGCTTTCCGACGCCGACAAATTCACCGCCTTGCTCGAGTACGCGCAACAGCGCGCCATACCGGTTACGCCGGAGCACATGCAATACCTGCTGACGCACGGCCGGCGCGACATTCCCTGGCTCATCCGGGTGCTGGATCGGCTGGATGCCGCCTCGCTGGAAAAAAAGCGCCCGGTCACGATTGCGTTATTACGGGAAATCATGCAGGCTCGCGAGCCCGATTGAGCCGCAGCGGCTGGAAGCGACATGGACCTTGCACTATTTGATCTCGACAACACCTTGCTCGCCGGCGATTCGGATTTCGAATGGGCGCAATTCCTGATCGACCAGGGCGTACTGGACCGTGAGTTGTACGAGGCACGCAACCAGGATTTTTACGAACAATACAAGGCCGGTACGCTGGATATTCATGAATTTCTGGCATTCCAGCTGATGCCCCTGGCGCGCCACACGCGCGTCGAACTGGACGCCTGGCGCGAACGTTTCCTGGTCGAGCGCATCCGCCCCATCATTACCGGCGCGGCGCGCGATCTGGTGTCCCGCCACGCCGACCGCGGCGACCTGTGCGCCATCGTGACCGCCACCAATAGTTTCGTGACCGGCCCGATCGCGCGCGAATTTGGCATTGCCCACCTGATCGCCACCATTCCCGCCTGTGAAAACGGCCGCTTCAGCGGTGTGCCGCGCGGTCTGCCGGCTTTCCGCGAAGGCAAGGTCGAGCGCGTGGAGCGCTGGCTGGAATCGCTGGGGCTGTATTTCGGCAGTTTCGAGCGATCGTGGTTTTATAGCGATTCGCTGAACGATCTACCCTTGCTCGAGCGCGTCAGCAAGGCGGTGGCGGTGGACCCCGACGCCACCCTGCGCGCCCATGCCACGCGTGCCGGCTGGCCCATCCTGCACCTGAATCCGCACGCGCCGCTGGCCTGAGCGCGGTCCGGTTTCAACTTCCCGCCGCACTGCGCGCGCGCAGCCAGCGCAGCAATACCTCGTGCAGGCGGTTGGTGTCTATGGGCTTGGTCAGAAAATCGTTCATGCCGGCAGCGAAACATTGCTGGCGATTTTCTTCGAACGCATTGGCGGTCATGGCCACGATGGGTACCTCGCGCCAGGCCGGCAGCGCGCGTATGGCGCGCGTTGCCGCCACGCCGCCCAGGCGCGGCATGCGCATGTCCATGAGAACCAGATCGAAGCACTCGCCGCGCGCAAGTTCGAGCGCTTCCTGGCCGTCCGCTGCCGGCACGACCTGCAGGCCTAAATCCTGCAGAATGAGCGTGGCGACTTCCTGATTGATTTCCTCATCCTCGACCAGCAGGATGCGCCGGCCGGCAAATTCCGACATCAGGGTTTTTTCCGTCGGCGTGCGTTGCAGGTCCGGAACGGCGTCTGCCTGAGCTGCGGCTTCATCGACACCGAACCAGGCCGAAAACCAGAAGGTGCTGCCCTGCCCCAGCTTCGTATTCACCCCGGTATCGCCCTGCATAAGCTGAGCCAGCCGGCGCGTGATGGCCAGGCCCAGGCCGGAACCGCCCTGCGTGCGGGTGCTGGACATGTCGCCTTGTTCGAATGGCGTGAATAGCCGCGCCACTACTTCTTCAGCAATGCCTGGCCCGGTATCTTCGACTTCGCTCAGCAGTTCGATTTTTCCGTCTGCGCTCTGCCGCGGCGTCACGCGTATGCACACGCGGCCGGATTCGGTAAATTTGACCGCATTCGATGCCAGATTCAGCAAGGATTGCGTATAGCGCGTGGCATCGCCGAACAGCGCCAGGTCCTGCGGCGGGCAGTCGACGATTAGTTGCAGTCCTTTGGCCAGCGCCCGGCCCGCCACCATGGCCGCAACATTGTCCACGGCGCGGCGCAACTGAAACCGTTCCGGATGCAGCACCAGCTTGTCGGCCTCGATCTGGGCCAGGTCGAGCACGTCGGTAATCACTTCGAGCAAATGCGCGGCCGAAGAATCAATGCGGCTCAGCATGGCCAGGGCGTCGGCATCGCCACTGCGGCGCCGCAGCAGGTGCACCATGCCCACGATGGCATTCAAGGGAGTGCGGATTTCGTGGCTCATATTGGCCAGGAACGCCGATTTGGCGCGGCTCGCGCTGTCGGCACGGGCATTTGCCAAAGTAAGTTGCTCCACCTTTTCATGCAGCGGGCTCACGTCGATATGGCAGCCCACCATGCGCAGCGGCGCGCCGGACTCGCTCCATTCGACTACCTTGCCGGCCAGAATGACCCACACCGTGGAGCCGATTTTGTGCCGGTAGCGCACTTCGTTGAAAAACGGCTCTGCGCCCTGGCTTTTGACGTGGCGCTCGTAAGTCGCCAGCACGCCGGGCAAATCCTCCGGAAAAATGAGTTGCTTCCTGGTTTCGGGCGAATTCGGCAATTCATCGTCGCCATAACCGAACATGCGCTTGAAGGTTGGGCTCAGATATTCGGTGCCGGCCGCGATATTCCAGTCCCAATAGCCGGCCAGCGTGGATTCCAGCACCCCCTGCAGGATGTTCAGTTCACGCTCCAGGAACAGGTTGCGCTGGCGCCTTTCTTCCGCGCGCCAAATTTCGCTTACATCCTCGGTGGTAATGATGATGCCGGCGATTGCGCCGGCCGAATCCGTCCAGGGCCGTACTTCCCAGCGCAGATGGTGCACCCGGCCGTCGCCGCGCTCGAAGCGCTCGTGATCCGCACGCAGGGTTTCGCCGGCCAGCGCGCGCGCGTGCACCGCCTTCCATTCGGCGGGAATTTCCGGGAACACCTCGTAATGCGAGCGCCCGATCAATTCCCGCTTGAGCAGACCGTAGTCGTCGCACCAGCGCCGGCTCACCGCCAGATAGTGCATGTCGCGGTCGAACATCGCCACCGCGGCGGGCAAATGCTCGACGAAATTGCGCAGGCGCGCTTCGTTGTGGCGCAATTCGTCGATCGCACGGCGTGCCACCGAAACATCGGCCACGGTCGCCAGCGTGAGGCGCTGCCCGTCCTGCTCGAAACCGGCCAGACTGAGCGCCACGGCAAAGTGGCTGCCGTCCTTGCGCAGGCCCAGCAGATCGTTACGCTCCGACATTTTCCGCGTGTGGGCGGGCTGCTCGAAAAACTTCCTGCGGTACTCGGGATGCCGCGCCCGCGCATCTTCCGGCACCAGCATTTCTACCCGCGTCCCGGCCAATTCGCCCGGGGCATAGCCGAACATGCGCTCGGCGGACGGATTGGCGAGCAAAATGCTGCCGCTCGCGTCAGTCACCAGCAGCCCTTCCATACTGGCTTCCCAAACCTGGCGGAAGCGCAATTCGCTCACGCCCTGGGCATGTTCCGCGCGGTGCAGATCGGACACGTCGGAAAAGGTAAGTACCGCACCGGCGATGGCCTGGCTCTCGTCGATATAGGGGTCGATGCGCATCAGGTAGTGAAAACCGCCCTCATGCACGCGCTCCACGCAGGACTCGCCGCCGGCCACCACGGCCGACACATCGGCACGCAAATCGGGCAGGTGCAGGTGGCAGGGCACGCCGTACAGAAACTGCCCGACGTCCTGCGCCACCAGGCCGAATATGCGCCCCGCCAGGTGATTGAAGCGCGTCACGCGGCCATCGCGATCGACCACTACCAGCCCGATGCGCACGGAATTCTGGATGTTGCCGAGCACCACGCTCAGATGCGCCGATTCCAGCGTCTTCTGGCGCAGTTCGTCGTTCAGCGTGCTCAGTTCTTCATTCGACGCCTGCAGTTCCTCATTGGATGCCTGCAATTCTTCGGTGGAGGACTGCAATTCTTCCTGCGCCGCCTGCAGTTCTTCATTCGAGGCGGCGAGCTTGTCTATGACCGACTGCAGGTGCTCCCGCGTATCGGCCAGTTCCTGCTGCAGGCGTTCCACCGCAGCTCCCGTCGGCGCGCCGGCGGCCGCTGCGGCCGCCAGATCCGGGTCGATCCGGGTTTCTTCGAACAGCAACAAGAAGGCATGCTGACCGCCCGGCTCATCCGACGCATCCAGGCGCAGCAACACTGGCACAACGCGGACGCTTTGACCGTCCGCCTTCAGGATTAGCGCCAGACCTTCGATGCGGGACTCCTGCTCCTGTCCGGCGCGGTAGCACATGGCTTTGATTTCACCGCGCAATTCGGGCAGGCACAGGGCATGCACGGTGAAGTCGGCGCTGCCCTGCGGAATTTCGAAATAGCGTTGCGAATCGCGGAAAAAATGCAGCGGTTCGAAATGCGGATTCAGCAGCACGGCCGGCGGGCCATAGGCCGCGATGGCGGCGGTAGCCGCCGACACGAATTGTTTGCGTTGGGTAGCGCCGGTGGATTTGTCCATTTTCGGGGAACCGATGCGTATGGGTGCCAGCGGCCGCAATGCGCGCTCGGCCGGTGCAAGCGGCAGATTGCTGCGTCCATACAGCTTGTTGGCGGTGTCGAGCGCATCGAAGCCGGGCACCTGCAGCCCGGTGGATTCGGACTTGCCCAGCAATAGCAGCCCGCCCGGCCGCAGTGCGTAGCGGAAGGTGCGCAGCAACTCGTTCTGTTGCGACGGCGTCAGATAGATGAGCAAATTGCGGCAACTCACCATATCCAGATTGATGAAGGGCGGATTGCTGATCACGTCGTGGCGTGCAAACACGCAGCATTGTCGCAGGGCTGGAATAACCCGCCATTGCTTGCCCTCGGCGACCATGAAGCGCGCACGCCGGGCACTGCCCAGGGCGGCGACTTCGTCGGCGCCATACAGGCCGGCGCGGGCGTAATCGAGTCCATCCTGATCGACGTCGGTAGCAAATACACGCAGCGAGGCGGCGTCAGGCTCGCGGTTCTGGATTTCCGCCACCAGCATGGCGAGCGAATAGGCTTCTTCGCCGCTCGCGCAGCCCGGCACCCAGATGCGCAGTGCCTGCCCCGCCGCCTTGCGCGGGATGAGATGGCGCAAAGCCTTTTCGCAGCTTGCGAACGCCGCTGCGTCGCGAAAAAACGCCGAAACCGACACCAGGAAACACTGCTGCAGACGCGCCAGTTCGCCCGCGTCCCCGCGCGCGTAGTCCAGGTAGCCGGCGACGGACGCAATGCCCAGGCCACGGTAGCGCCGCGTCGCCTGGCGCCGCAGCGTACTTTCCTTGTATTGGCGCAGATCGATGCCGCTGGCGCGGGCGACCAGATCGTACAGCTCGGCGAATGCTGCATGCTCTGACGCTGCATCGCTGTGCGGGGACGGCGGGCGCAAAAGCGCGGCATCGTTGAGCCAGGCGGCGATTTGTTCACAATTGCCGACGAAATCGGCCAGGCCCGCATTGATCGTGGCGTCCGGCATGCCGCGCTGCAGCGCTTCTTCCGCTTGTTGCGCAATCACGATGCCGCCGGCACGGCTCAGCTCGGCTGCGCCGGCTGCGCCATCGCCGCCGGCGCCCGACAACACCACGCCGATGGCGCGCGGGCCGAGCGCGGCGAGCGAGCGGAACAAGCGGTCCACCGAAGGCGCGATGAGACTGTTCGGTGCGGGTTCGAGCAGTTCCAGACGCTCGCCCGCGACGACAAGGTCACGGCCTGGCGGCACCACATAGACATGACCGGGACGCAAAACGGCGCCATGCGAGGCTGGCGCCACGGGCAGGCAGCAGTCCTTCGCCAGCAGTTCTTCCAGGTCGTTGCCTGACCAGGCCGCCCTATGGTGGGCGATGATATAGGCGTTGCTGCGCTCGGGCGCCAGTGCCCGCAACAGCGGGCGCAATGCGTGCAGCCCACCGGCGGATGCCCCTATGCCAACCACAAGAGCGGCTGGAACTTCCAGACCTTCCATGTTTTTCCTTGCCTGGAACCCTGCGCCGTACGTCACGGCAATGCACATCGTAACGCCGGCGCCGGTAGCGACATTGCGGCGCACAAGTCGGAAAAAACCGCCCTATTCCGCTCCAGATGCGTGCGGCGCCTATGTCCCGGCATCGGCGCCGGCATGGCGGCGCATTTCGTCCTCCATGCCTTGCCGCAGTTCCATCAGGCGCACCGCATAGCGCTGTTCCGCGCACTCGGCTTCGGACTGCGGCGTCCAGGCTGTCACATTGGTCGGGTTGCCGTGGTCATTGACCGCGACGAATACGATGACGCAGTGCGTGGTGCGCTGCAGGTCGCCATCCTTGAGATCGCCCGCCCGCACATCGACCGCCACGTGCATGCTGGTGCGTCCGGTATGGATGACGCGGGCTTCGACTTCGACCAGGCTGCCTACCAGTATGGGCTTGTAAAAACGTATGCCGCCCACGTACACGGTGACGCAGTAGCGGCCGCTCCAGCCCACGGCGCAGGCATAGCCGGCCTGATCTATCCATTTCATGGCCGTGCCGCCATGCACCTTGCCGCCGAAATTGACATCGCCCGGCTGGGCGAGAAAGCGCAATACGACCTGACGATTTCTGGTTTCCATAAGTCTCCCATCCTTACCCGGCGCAGCCGGAAACAGCCCGGACCGCCGCACGCGGGGAGGCCATACAGGCACAAGTCAAGAATAACGCTCAGACCAGGTGGATTTTGCCGCGCTATCCGGTGTTTTGCCGCGTCTGCTGCGAAATCCGCAACGCCTCCCCCATTTTGAACCACGGCTTTGCGGCCGGCGTGTGGAGTGCGCAAAAACCGCAGCCCGGACTGACGGCGCCGCGAACAAGCCGTCGCGTCGCGGCCGGCGGCCCTTGTGTATGCTATGCCACGCGCGAGTGCGGCGGAAACATTCTGCAATCGCCGCCCATGCGGCGCAAAAATCGACATCGCAGCGCGGCGCTAGCATCGCAGCCACCGGTGACAGGCCGGAAAAGTCGAAACGAGGAAAGGCGAAATCGTGACCAAGGACTCCGGCCCAGCCGAATCCGGCGCGCCGCCGCGCAGCCGGCGCCGCTTCTGGCTCGTCGTGGCCGTGCTTTGTGCGGCCGTTGCCGCGGCCTGGTATTACCGCGCGCACCGAGCCGCCGCGCCTGGCACAGAAGCTCAAGGTCCGGGCGCCACCGCTGGCAAAGGCGCCAAAGGGCGTTACGACATGGCGTCCAGGCCGCAGCCGGTATACGTGCAGCTTGCCGCCCGCCGCGACGTGGATGTCAAACTGGCAGCGCTGGGCACCGTGACTGCGCGCAGCCTGGTGAGCGTAAAAAGCCGCGTGGACGGCCAGTTGCTGCGCGTGCTGTTTCGCGAAGGGCAATTCGTGAAAAGCGGCGAACTGCTGGCCGAAATCGACCCGCGGCCCTATCAGGCCCAGGTGGACCAGGCGGCCGGGCAATTGGCGCGCGACGAAGCATTGCTGAAGAACGCCAAGCTCGATCTGGCGCGTTATCGCTCGCTGCTGGAGCAGGATTCCATCGCCAGCCAGCAGGTCGATACGCAAGAGGCACTGGTGCGCCAGTACAAAGGCGTGGTGCTGGCGGATCGCGGCCAGCTCGACGCGGCGCGCCTGCAACTGAGCTTCACGCGCATTACCGCCCCGGCGGCCGGGCGCACCGGCCTGCGCCAGGTCGACGCCGGCAATATGGTGCGCGCGAGCGACACCGGCGGCATCGTGGCGATTGCCCAGACCCACCCGATAACGGTGTTGTTTCCGCTGCCGCAGGACGACTTGCCGCGCGTGCTGGCGCGCATGCAGGCGGGCGGTGCGCTGGCGGTGGAAGCTTACGACCGCGAAGGCAGCACGCTGTTGGGGCGCGGCGTGCTGCTCACGATGGATAACCAGATCGATAGCACGACCGGTACGGTCAAGCTCAAAGCCGAATTTCCCAACCGCGACGACGCGCTATTCCCCAACCAGTTCGTGAACGTGCGCCTGACCGTGGATAGCCTGGACAAGGCCATCGTCGTACCGAGTGCGGCAATTCAGCGTGGTGCGCCCGGCACCTATGTGTATGTGGTCAATGAGGACGACACGGTCGCCGTACGCAAGGTAAAACTCGGCCCTGTGCAGGGTGAAACGGCGGTCATTGCGGATGGCTTGCAGGCCGGCGAAGCGGTAGTGACGGACGGCGCCGACAAATTGCGCGAGGGCGCCAAGGTGGAACGCAAAGATCCGGCCGCCAGCGCCGCGGCTGGCACCGACGCGGCGGCAGACACGCGCCGCCGCCACAAGCCGCGCGAGGCCAAGGCGGCCGGCGCGTCGCAGGAGGCAGGCCGGGCAGGCAAGCCGGAGGCGCCGGCGCAATGAGCGGCAGGCGCCCGGCCCGTCCCGGTGCGCGCGGTCCGCGCGCATGACGGCGCATACGGCAGCACAAGGGGCTCGGTCATGAACCCGTCGCGCCAGTTCATCCTGCGGCCGGTGGCCACCACGCTGCTCATGCTGGCGATTTTGCTGGCGGGCGCCATCGCCTACCGGCAATTGCCGCAATCCGCGCTGCCGCAGGTGGATTACCCGACCATACAGGTGAGCACCCTGTACCCCGGCGCGAGCCCGGACGTGACCACGTCCTCGATCACGGCGCCGCTGGAACGCCAGTTCGGGCAAATGCCGGGGCTCACGCAAATGTGGTCGGTCAGTTCCGGCGGCGCCTCGGTCATCACGCTGCGCTTCGAATTGGGGCTGGCGCTCGATTCGGCCGAACAGAGCGTGCAGGCCGCCATCAATGCCGCCGCCACCTTCCTGCCGTCCGACCTGCCGGCCCCGCCCATCTATGCCAAGGTGAATCCGGCCGATGCGCCCATCCTGACGCTGGCGCTGTCCTCCGACACCTTGCCGCTCATCGCGGTGCAGGATTTGGCCGACACGCGGCTGGCGCAAAAACTGTCGCAAATGTCCGGCGTGGGCCTGGTGACGCTGGCCGGCGGCGCCAAACCGGCGGTGCGCGTGCAGGTCAATCCCAAAGCACTGGCGGCGTTGGGCCTGCAACTGGAAGATGTGCGCACGGCGATTGCCGCCGCCAACGTGAACCAGGCCAAGGGCGGATTCGACGGCCCCACGCGCGCCGCCACCATCGCCGCCAACGACCAGTTGAAAAGCGCCGCCGACTACCGCGACCTGATCATCGCCTGGCGCAATGGCGCGCCGATACGCCTGTCCGACCTGGCAAGCCTGACCGACGCGGCCGAAAACCTGCACCTCGCGGCCTGGAGCGACACGCGGCCGGCCATCGTGATCAACGTGCAACGCCAGCCCGGTGCCAATGTGATCGAGGTGGCGGACCGCATCAAATCCCTGTTGCCGCAGTTGCAGGCCGGGCTGCCGGCGGCCGTCAAGCTGGAACTGCTGTCCGACCGTACCGTCACGGTGCGCGCTTCGGTGGCCGACGTGCGTACCGAACTGGTGATATCCATCGCACTGGTGGTGCTGGTGATTTTCCTGTTCCTGCGCAATCTGCGCGCCACTTTCATCCCCAGCGTGGCGGTGCCGCTTTCCCTGGTCGGCACTTTCGGCGTCATGTATCTGGCCGGGTTCTCGATCAATAACCTCACCCTGATGGCGCTCACCATCGCCACCGGCTTCGTCGTGGACGACGCCATCGTGATGATAGAAAACATATCGCGCTACCTGGAGCGCGGCGACTCGCCCCTGGACGCGGCGCTCAAGGGCGCCGGGCAGATCGGCTTCACCATCGTGTCGCTCACCATTTCGCTGGTGGCGGTGCTGATTCCGCTGTTATTCATGGGCGACGTGGTGGGGCGGCTGTTTCGCGAATTTGCCATCACCCTGGCGGTGGCCATCCTGATTTCCGCCGTGGTGTCGCTCACGCTCACCCCCATGCTGTGCGCCAAATTGCTGCGCCATGCGCCGGCGGCGGAACAAGCCGGCTTTTCCGGCGCCGGCGCGCGGCTGTTCGATGCCGTGGTGGCGCGCTACGACCGCGCGCTCAGCTGGGTGCTTGACCATGCCAGGCTGACATTGCTGGCGGCCGTCGCCACGCTATTCCTCACCGTATTGCTGTACATCATGGTGCCGAAAGGCTTTTTTCCGCTCCAGGATACGGGCATCGTGCAGGGCATTACCGAAGCACCGCAGGCCATTTCCTTTCCGGCCCTGCGCGAGCGGCAATTGGCCCTGGTCGATGCCTTGCTGGCCGACCCCGCAGTGCAGAGTATTTCTTCCTTCATCGGTGTGGATGGCGTCAATACCACGCCCAACGCCGGCCGCCTGGCCATCGTGCTGAAGCCGCACGCCCAGCGTTCGCACGACCTTGCCGCCATTTTGGCCGGCCTGCGCCAGCGTGCGGCGGAAGTGGGCGGTATCGCGCTTTACCTGCAGCCGGTGCAGGATTTGACGATAGAAGACCGCGTGAGCCGCACTCAGTACCAATTTACCCTGGATGCGGTAAATCCCGAAGAACTGGAAATGTGGACCGGGCGCCTGGTGGAACGTCTGGGCGCAGAAAG
Organism: Rhodocyclaceae bacterium; assembly: GCA_016791105.1. GTDB lineage: Bacteria > Pseudomonadota > Gammaproteobacteria > Burkholderiales > Rhodocyclaceae > JAEUNM01. The sequence goes on from JAEUNM010000118.1 coordinate 28,493, forward strand.
CACTGTCGCCAATGTTGCGTCGGACCTGCAGAACCGCGGTTTGCAGGCCTATGTGCGCATAGACCGCGCCAGCGCCGGCCGGCTCGGCATCACGCCCGGTGCGATAGACACCGCGCTCTATAACGCCTTCGGCCAGCGCCTGGTGTCCACCCTATTCACGCAGACCACCCAGTATCGCGTGGTGCTGGAAGTGGGGCCGGAATTCCGCCAGGGTCCGCGCGCCATCGAGCAAATCCATGTGACATCGTCGGCCGGCACCCAGGTGCCGCTATCCGCCATCGCCAGCGTGGAAGAAGGCCAGGCGCCGCTGGCGATCAATCACCTGGGCCAGTTTCCGGCCGCCACCATCTCGTTCGACGTCGCGCCGGGCGCCGCGCTGGGCGAGGCGGTGGCCGCCATCGAGGGCGCCGCGCGCGACATAGGCATGCCGCCTTCGGTGCATACGCAATTTCAGGGTGCCGCGCTGGCGTTTCGCGGCGCGCTGGCCAATCAGTTGTGGCTCATTCTGGCCGCGGTGCTCACCATGTACATCGTACTGGGCGTGCTGTACGAAAGTTTCATCCATCCCGTGACCATCCTTTCCACCCTGCCTTCGGCCGGCATAGGGGCGCTGCTGGCGCTACTGCTCACGGGCCAGGATTTGGGCGTGATCGGCATCATCGGCATCATTCTGCTCATAGGCATCGTGAAAAAGAACGCGATCATGATGATCGACTTCGCGCTGGATGCCGAACGCAATCAGGGCCTCGCCGCGCGCGCCGCCATACACCAGGCCTGCTTGTTGCGGCTGCGGCCCATCCTGATGACCACCCTGGCGGCGCTGCTGTCGGCACTGCCGCTCATGCTGGGCAGCGGGGTCGGTTCCGAACTGCGCCATCCGCTGGGAATCACCATGGTGGGCGGACTCATCGTGAGCCAGGCGCTCACGCTATTCACCACGCCGGTCATCTATCTGGCTTTCGATGGCCTCGCCGCACGCTTCAAGCGGCGCGACCCGGCGGCCGGCCCGGCATGAACGTTTCGCGCCCCTTCATCGAGCGGCCGGTGGCCACCACCCTGCTCACCCTGGCCATCGCGCTGGCCGGCATGCTGGCGTTTCGTCTGCTGCCGGTGGCGCCGCTGCCGCAGGTGGAATTTCCGACCATCGTGGTGTCGGCCGCACTGCCCGGTGCCAGCCCGGAAACCATGGCGGCGACCGTGGCCACCCCGCTGGAGCGGGCGCTGGCGCGCATCGCCGGGGTGAGCGAAATGACCTCCACCAGTACGCTGGGCAATACGCGCATCATTCTGCAGTTCGAGCTAGACCGCGCCATAGAAGGCGCGGCGCGCGACGTGCAGGGGGCCATCAATGCCGCGCGCGCGCTGTTGCCTTCGGGCCTGCCGGGCAATCCGACCTACCGCAAGGCCAACCCGGCCGATTCACCCATCATGATCGTGGCGCTCACCTCGCCCACCTACACGCGCGGGCAAATGTACGACGCCGCCACCACCGTGCTGGCGCAAAAAATCGCCCAGGTGTCCGGCGTCGGCCAGGTGACGGTGGGTGGCGGCGCCCTGCCTGCGGTGCGCGTGGAATTGAATCTGCCGGCCCTGAACGCCGCCGGCATCAGTCTGGAGTCGGTGCGCGCCACGATTGCCGCCACCAATGCCAACCGCCCCAAAGGCTATGTCGAAACCGCCACGCAGCGCTGGCAGATTGCCGCCAACGACCAGGCCACGCGCGCCGCCGACTACGCGCCGGTGGTGATCGCCTATCGCAACGGCGCGGCGCTGCGCCTGAGCGACGTGGCGGAGGTGAGCGATTCGGTGCAGGACATACGCAGCGACGGTTCCACCAACGGCAAGCCGTCGATACAAATGCTGGTGTATCGCCAGCCCGGCGCCAACATCATCGAAACCGTGGAACAGGTGAAGGCCATTCTGCCGCAGCTCGCGGCGTCGATTCCGGCCGGCATGGACGTGCGCGTGGTGATGGAGCGCACCACCACCATACGCGCCTCCCTGCACGAGGTGGAGCGCGCGCTATTGCTGTCCGTGGCGCTGGTCATCATGGTGGTATTCGTATTTTTGCGCCGCGCGCGCGCCACGCTCATCCCGGCCATCGCGGTGCCGGTATCGCTGCTGGGCACTTTTGGTGTCATGTATCTGTGCGGCTACAGCATAGACAACCTGTCGCTCATGGCGCTCACGGTATCGACCGGATTCGTGGTGGACGACGCCATCGTGGTGCTGGAAAACGTGACGCGCCATATCGAAGCCGGCAAGCGTCCATTTGCCGCCGCGCTGGAAGGTGCGCGCGAGGTCGGTTTCACGGTGTTGTCCATGAGCCTCTCGCTGATCGCGGTATTCGTGCCGGTGCTGCTCATGGGCGGCATCATAGGGCGCCTGTTCCGCGAATTTGCCGTGACGCTGTCGGTGGCCATCATCGTGTCGCTGGTCGTGTCGCTCACCACCACGCCCATGTTGTGCGCGCGCTGGCTGCGCCCCACGAATGAATCGCGCGGCCGCCTCGAGCGTGCCTTCGAACACGGCTTTGCGCGCCTTTGCGCCGGTTATGACCACACTTTGGGCACGGCGCTACGCCATCCGTTGCTCATGCTCACGCTGCTGTTTGCCATCGTGGCGCTCAACTTTTGGCTGTACGTGGTGGTGCCCAAGGGCTTTTTTCCGCAACAGGACAACGGACTCATGCTGGGCAGCATACAGGCCGACCAGGGCATATCCTTCCAGGCCATGCGCGCCAAAGTGGATCAACTGGCAGCCATCGTGGGCGCCGACCCGGCGGTGCAGACCGTGACGGCCTATACCGGCGGCAGCCAGCGCAATGGCGGCTTCATGTTCGTGGTGCTGAAGCCGCAGAAGGAGCGCGGCATCACCTCCGACGCCCTGGCCGGCCGCCTGCGCGCGAAAACGTCGCACCTGCCCGGCGTGGCGCTCTATCTGGTGGCCGCGCAGGATTTGCGCGTCGGCGGGCGCTCGTCCGGCGCGCAATTCCAATTCACGCTGCAATCCGACGATCTGGCCGAATTGCGCGCCTGGGAGCCGCGCGTGCGGCAAATGATGAGCACACTGCCGCAACTGGCGGACGTGAATACCGACGAGCAGGATCGCGGCCAGCAGATCACGCTGGAGGTGGACCGCGACGCGGCGGCGCGGCTGGGCGTTCCGTACGCGCTGATCGACGCGACGCTGAACGACGCCTTCGGGCAGCGCCAGGTTTCCACCATTTACGCCGCGCTGAACCAGTACCACGTGGTGATGGAAGCGGCGCCGGTGTGGTGGCAGCATCCGGAATCGCTGCAGCACATCCAGTTCCAGACTTCCAGCGGCGCCAAGGTGCCGCTATCGGCCATCGCGCGCTACCGCTACACGAATACCGCGCTGGCGGTCAATCACCAGGGCCTTGCCGCCTCGTCCACGGTTTCGTTCAATCTGGCCGAGGGGGTGTCCTTGAGCCAGGCTTCGCAAGCCATACAGAACGGCTTGCAGCAACTGGGTCCGCCGGTCACCCTGCGCGGCGCTTTCCAGGGCAGCGCCAAAGCTTTCAAGGATTCACTTTCCAACCAGCCCTGGCTCATCCTGGCTGCCCTGGTCACGATTTACATCGTGCTGGGCGTGCTGTACGAAAGTTACATCCATCCGCTCACGATACTGTCCACCCTGCCGTCCGCCGGGGCCGGCGCCATCCTCGCGCTCATGCTGGTGGGCAAGGATTTCGACATCATGGCGCTCATAGGGGTGATTCTGCTGATCGGCATCGTGAAGAAAAACGCCATCATGATGATCGATCTGGCCATCGCCATCGAACGCCGTGAAGGCGTCACACCGCGCGATTCCATACGCCGCGCCGCCGTGCAGCGCCTGCGCCCCATCCTGATGACCACTCTGGCCGCCATGCTGGGCGCGCTGCCGCTGGCGCTGGGCAGCGGCGAAGGTTCGGAACTGCGCCACCCCCTGGGCATATCGGTGGTGGGCGGCCTCATCGTGAGCCAGTTGCTCACGCTATACACCACACCCGTGGTGTACCTGTACCTGGACCGGCTGTCGCTGTGGGTACGCCGCCGGCGCCGCCACGGGGCCGCGCAAGGAGCTTTGCATGCATCGTAAATGCTCACCGCTGCGCCCGACTGCGCGCCGGCTGGCGCTGGCGCTGGGCGCCCTGCTCGCCGCCGCCTGCAGCACGGCGCGCCAGCACGAGCCGCCGTCCATCGAGTTGGGTGCGTATTTCAAGGAAGCCGGCAACTGGCAGCCGGCGCAGCCGCGCGACGCGGAATTGCGCGGCAACTGGTGGGCGGCTTATGGCGACGCGGACCTGGACCGGCTCATGCCGCGCGTGCTGACCGATAACCAGGATTTGCGCATCGCCGAGGCGCAGTACCGGATTGCGCTGGCGACCACCGATGCGGCGCGCGCGAGCCTGTTTCCTTCGTTGAACGGCTCGCTTGCCGCCACCCGCTCGCGCGCAGCCGCAAGCAGCAATTCAAACTCCGGCAGTACGCGCAGCAGCTCGCCCGCGAATACGGTCAATCTGGGTCTGACGGCAAGCTGGGAACCCGACCTGTTCGGCCGCCTGCGCCTGGGGGTCGCGGTGGACCGCGCCAATGCCGAGGCGGCGGCGGCCAATCGCGCCGCTGTGATGCTCGCCATGCAGGCGCAACTGGCGCAGAACTATTTTTTGTTACGCACCGCCGATGCCAAACAAAGCTTGCTGGCGGAGGAAATCGAGGCCCTGGACAAGTCCTTGCTGCTCACCAGAAATCGCTATGCCGCAGGCGTGGCGACGCGGGCAGACGTGGCGCAGGCGGAAACCCAACTCAAATCCACCACCGCGCAGGGCGTGGAAAACCGCCTCACGCGGGCGCAGCTCGAGCACGCCATCGCCGTACTGCTGGGCGTTGCCCCGTCCGCACTGGACCTCGCGGCCAAACCGCCGCTCGCAGTGCGCTTGCACATTCCGCCCCTGTTGCCGGCCGATCTGCTGGAACGCCGTCCCGACGTCGCGGCAGCGGAACGCCAGGTGGCGGCTGCCAATGCGCAGATGGGCATCGCGCAGACCGCGTTTTTTCCGAAACTGACGCTGTCGGCCACGCTGGGCCAATCCGCCTCCAGTTTTTCCCAGTTGTTTTCGGCGCCGGCCCGCTATTGGTCGCTGGGACCGGCGCTGGCGGCCACACTTTTTGACGCCGGCCAGCGCGAAGCGGCCATTTCCGGCGCGCAGGCGACGCATGACCAGGCCGTTGCCAATTACCGCAAGACGGTACTCGTAAGCCTGCAGGAAGTCGAAGACAATCTCGCCGCGCTGCGCCTGCTGGATGAGGAAATTGCCGTGCAGCAGGAGGCCGTCTCTGCCGCCGGTGTGGCGCTGAAGCTCACGCTGAATGGCTACAAGGCCGGCACGGTCAGTTATCTGAATGTGATCGCGGCGCAAACCGCGGAATTGTCGGCGCGGCAGAACCTGCTCACGCTGCAGGGGCGCTTGCGCACGGCGGAAGTGGCCCTGGTGCGCGCGCTGGGAGGTGGCTGGAAAGCCGGTGATTTGGCCGGGCCTTGAATTCCGTGCGTCGGCGAAACCCGATCGCGGCGGCGACCGATAGCCGTCAGGTGGTGGCCCGCGTCGGGTCCGTGCGCAGTTTCGTCAGACGTACGCTTGCGGGCGACACGTCTGCGCCGCCAGGGCTTAGGCCAGGCGCGCTGTGCGCGCCCGAAATCCGCCGTCAGGGCGTGGCCCCGGCCGGCATGGTGCTGCGGCGGGTGTTCGACTTGCTGCGAAAAATACGCCGCAGGGCCAGATAGGCAGCCGCCAGCGTGGACGCAATGGTCGCCGCAACCGACAGCGGCACGGGGAAGCGATCCGGGCTTTCCGGCGCCGGTCCGTCCAGCAATTCCGGCGGGAAGGGGCGGCCATCGACAGGAACGATTTTCCACTTGCTGCGCTCGGCGGGCGCTTGCCGCATGTATTCGTCAAAGCTGTCGACGGGCGCAAATCCGAATGCCCGGCTGGACGGGAACTGCGGGATGTGAACGTAGTAAATCGCCTCCACGTCTTCTGTCAGCGCCTGTTCAAACGGCGTCAGCGTGCGGCCGGCCTGCCCCTTGGCCAGATGCAGCAAATCGTTCGCCAGCGCGTCGAAAGCGGCGGCCGGATAGAGCCGGGTCTGTTCTTCCAGCAGATAGTCGTAAATTTTGCGTCCGTCCTGCAGGCTCAGGCTGCTTGCCGCGGTGTGCAGATAGGCGCCTATCGCCCTGAACCAGGATTCGTGGCCCCGCTGCCGCGGGCGCCAGCCCAGCGTGGCGAGTGTATCCATGCTGATGCCCGCACAATTGGCACGCGCGTGGTCAAATTCGAAGTCGTGCCGGTAGAAGTGGTTGTACACCCGCTCTATGGCCGTCTGGTATTGCTGCGCCGTGCGTGCCTGGCGCAGCACGGCCACCAGCATGTAGGACGGCCGGTACCAGCTTTGCCCGCTGTTCAGATCGCCCAGGTATTTGTCCATGGGCGTGGGCGCCGCAACGACGCCTTTTTCGCTGTACGAATTGAGGTTGTTGAAGTTATATGTGAGCCAGCGCGACCAGTCGCCGTCGGCGCGGAAACGGCCGGTAGCGATGGCGAAATGTCCTCCGTGCGCCTCGTCATCGTCGCCCTGGGCGCCATTCAACATGACAGCCAGTACGGGCTTGTCCTGCAAATCGCTGCGCCGCGAAGGATCGCGCGCCCAGATCAGGCGGTTTGCGAAGGGCTGCTCGGCGCCGCCGCGGTGTGCGCCAATCAGGCGCCGGAAATTTTCATGTTCGGCCAGTGGCTGCAGCGGCGCGTCCGCCGGTATGGCGAAATCGAGCGGCCACAGCGTGCGCGCGACGAAACGCGTGGCGCCGTCGGTGGCAAGCCGCGTTTCGCCGCGCAGGCGCAGCGGCCGTTGCGAAAAATAATCCAGGCTGCCCTTGTCGAAGTAGGAACGATTGGTCGGAAGTTTGCCCGTGGTGGCAAAATCGGTTCGCGTGCCGTCGGGCAGTTGCAGGATGCGCGTGCCTGCGACCAGGCGCGCCTCGCGTATCACCTCGGACGAACCGACCCAGATGAGCGGGGGCGCACTCGCCTGCGGCGTGGCGGCAGCATCCGACATGTACTGGGCAACGTCGGCCTGTGCCGCGGTTCTGGGAGCAAAGCCGGCTGCCGCGGTTCCGGCCGGCGGCGCAAAAATCAGATCGTCACGGAAATACCAGAGCGCCTGCGGGAGCGCCGCACAGTTCTCACAGTTGCCGCTGGTGAGGCGCAAGCCCTGTACGGAATGCAGTCCCAGGTCGCCATCGTCCTGGATCGGGCTGCCAATACCTGCATTGGCACTCAGAATCACGCACAGCATGAGCGCGACACAAGTCGCCTTAGATCGCATTTCTTATCTTTCCCCCGCGGCGGATCGTGGTCCGTCGTGAAATCCGTTTGCGCCCGTCAGATGCCGGCAGACATGGACGAAGAAGCCGCCATGGCGGTCGCGCCGGCCACCATCCTCCAGCCAGGCTTCGCGACTACGCATGCGTCGTGAAACGCTTGCGACTTGCGCCCGTGCCAGCAGTGCAGAGCGCACCCGGGATTATGACCGGAACTGACATGTTGGCAGGCTAGTCCGAAGGTGCTAGTCCGAACGATCTAGGCCGGATGGTCCCACTGGTGCGGCTCACGCCGCCGCGCGCTGCTGCACCGCGAGCCGACACCGCCCTTGGCTCTTGGCGGCAACGCTGGCGACTTGCCGATACGCCCAAGTATTTCGGCCAAGCCTAAAGTTCCGCAAAGGAATTCCGTTGCCAGCGCTATTCCGGGTTCATGACTGGGGCATGACCCGTGCCTGCGGCGAAAGGATTACCCATGCGACTTGCACCCAAATCACTGTTCTGGCAGATCAGCATTCCCGTATTTTGCGTACTGGGTATAGCCCTGCTCGCAGCCGCGCTGGCGCTGCCACGCCTGTTGCGCGAGCAGATCGTGCATCAGGCGGTCGCCGAGGCACGCCATACCGTCGGCCAGTACAGGGTGCTGCGCAAGTACTACACGGAAAACGTGATCGCCAAACTGGGCGCCACCGGCGGTGCGCTGAAGCCTTCTTTCGAACACGCCGGCAAACCGGACCGCGTGCCGCTGCCGGCAACCATGATTCACGATCTTGGCCAACTGGTCGCCGCCGAGGGTACGCATCTGGCGCTATACAGCGCGTTCCCGTTTCCGAATCGGGCCGCGCGCAAGCTGGACAATTTTTCCGAAACGGCCTGGCGCACCCTGAGCGCGTCGCCGGACGGGGTTTATACCGACGTCGAGCAAATCGATGGGCGCACCATGGTGCGCGTCGCATCGGCCGACAAATTGGTGGCCGAAGCTTGCGTGAATTGCCATAACAGCCATCCGGACAGCCCGCGCCGCGACTGGAAACTGGGCGACGTGCGCGGCGTGCTCGAGGTACAACAGGATGTGACCGACGCATTGGCTGCCGGCAACGCGCTGGCGCGCAATATCGCGCTGGGCGTGATCGCCACCGGCATTCTGGTCGGGGTGGTGTTCCTGGTGATATTTCGCACCATATTCCACCGCCGCGTACATGAATTGTCCAGCGCGCTGGAGCGCATCGCTGACGGCGGAGGCGATTTGCGCCAACGTCTGCCCGAAGCCGACCGCGGCGAACTGGCGCCCATCGCACATGCATTCAACGGGCTCATCACCAGTTTGCAGGGCATGGTGCGGCGCCTCGCCGACGACGCCCGCCAGGTTGCCGAGGGCAGCACGCAATTGTCCGCCGCCGCACGCGATCTGAACCAGGCGGCGGCCAATCAGAATTCCGCCGCGGGTGCCGCCGCGGGGTCCGTGGACGGGCTCGCGCACAGCGTGGGATCGGTCACCGCGCACGCCGAATCAACCGCCGAACTGGCCGACCAGACCATACGTTATGCGCGCGAAGGCGAAACCCTGGCACGCCAGGCGTCGGGCGAGGTGGGCCGCGCCGCGCAGTGCGTACTCGGGGCAGCCAGCAAGGTATCCGAACTGAAAGGCCGTACCGGCACCATCAGCGGCATCGTGGCGGCCATACACGACATTGCCGACCAGACCAATCTGCTGGCGCTCAATGCCGCCATCGAAGCCGCCCGTGCCGGCGAACAGGGCCGCGGCTTCGCCGTGGTGGCCGACGAGGTGCGCAAACTGGCCGAACGTTCGAGCGAAGCCACGCGCCAGATTACGCGCACCATAGAAACCATACAGGTCGACACCGAAGCATCGGCGCAGGAAATCGAAGCCAGCGCCCGCCTGGTGGGCGAAAGCGCGGAACTTGCCGACCGCGCCGCGGCGGCGCTGGCCAGCATCAGCGACTCGGCCGAAAGCACCTCCGAAAAAGTGGCCGGCATCGCCCAGGCCGCGCGCGAACAGTCAGCTGGTGCGGACGCCATCGCCAGCAACGTGCAGCAAATCGCCCGCATGTCGGAAGCCAGTGCCGACACCACGCGCCGCGTGCATGAAATTGCCGGCGGACTGCAAGGCATGGCCGCCCGCCTGTACGAAGAAACCCAGCGCTTCAAGGTCTGAACGGCCAGCGCTGGCGCGCCGGCCAGCACGCCGGCGCAATTGATGCGCCGCAAGACCGGCGCGCCAATTGGCGGCAGTCCGGCCGCGCTTCATCTACCATTCCACTGATTCGCACCGCGCGCCGCACCGCCATCCGAGCGGACATCAGCCTGGCTGCCGCGATGACAAGCGCTTCCCCACAGCGGCTGCGTGCGCCCCCCCGCAAGGAGAATGGACGATGGGATTTCTTTACTTCGATCGCAACATTCCTGCCGAAGCACATCGCATCATTGGCGAATTGGGGCCGCGCGGCGTGGCCGCATTTGCATTTGCGCCGGGCGGCGGCTGGGTAATCGTGACCAAGGACCGCGCCTATTACGCGCGCGGTATTGCGGACGAATGTTTCCAGCAACTGGGCAGTTTCATGCGCGCCGGCGACGAATTGCGCGTGCTGGCTTTCACTCCCTCGGGCGGCTGGGTGATCGTGACCGATCGCCACTATTACGCGCGCGGCATCGCGGATGAATGTTTCCGCAAGCTGGGCGATTTTTTTGCCGCCGGCGCCTCCATTACCTGCATCGCCTTTCCGCCGCAGGGCGGCAACAGTTGGGTCATCCTGGCCGGACATGCGCTTTTCGCGCGCAATATCGACGACGAGTGCTACCAGTTGCTGTGCAACTGCCTGCCCAGCACGCGGCCGGCGCGCAAGGTGGCATTCACGCCGGGCGGCGGCTGGGCCATCCTGGCGGAAGATTATTACTGGGCGCGCAACATTCCAGGCGAATGTTTCGATCAGATGGGAAATTTTCGCCAGCAGGGCTGGCTGCTCGACCACCTGGCGTTTTCCGCCGAAGGGGCATGGTCGCTGCAAACCAATACTGTGGCACCGGCGCGCCCGGCCGATCCGATACGCGACATGGAAAATCACATCACGGTCGAAAACGGCGCGCCGCAATCGATCTGGCAGCGCATGGCGAAATACCGCACGCCGGGCGCCAGCGTGGCGGTGGTGCTGGAAAACCGCCTGGCCTGGGCCTGCAGCTATGGCCACCTGGAGCGTGGCAAGCCCGAGTGCGTGCATACCGACACGGTGTTTCAGGCCGCATCCATCAGCAAACCGGTTGCCGCGGTCGGATTTTTGCGCCTGGTGCAGGATGGTCACCTGCAGCTGAGCGAGAACCTGACGCCGTATCTGGGCTGGAACCTGCCGCTCTGTTCCACCGCCAGCGCGAAATGGAAAAGCCAGATGAATCTGGCGCTGTTGCTGCAGCACCGCGGCGGCGTGAGCGGCCTGGGCGTGCCGGACGCAAGCGGGGCGTGCAGCAATTTTGGCGGCTTTGCGGGCTATGCGAACGATGCGTCCGTAGCCGTACCCACGCTGGCGCAAATTTTGGCCGGCGCACCGCCCTGCAATTCGCCGCCGATACAGATTAGCTATCAGCCCGGCGGCGGGCCCTATTATTCCGGCGCCGGCTATGTGCTCATGATGCAGATGCTGGAACACCTGACCGGCCACGCCTTCCGGCCCTGGATGCGCGAACACGTGCTGCTGCCGGCCGGCATGACGCGCAGCAGTTTCGAAATGACGCTGCCGCCCAGCATGAGCCGTGCCGCCGCCGGCCACGACGCCAATGGCGAAGTCATTGCGGGGCGCCGCAACCGCTATCCGGAAGCCGCTGCAGCCGGGCTATATACCACGGCCGCCGATCTGTGCCGCTTCATCAGCCTGCTCAATTGCCGCGGCACGCTGGATGGCCGCGAAGTGCTGGATCAGACGCGCACCGCCATCATGGTGAACCAGGCCACCGGCATTTTTACGCAGAACCCGTTTGGCGCCGACAATTTCTGCTACTGGCACAACGGCATCAATTACGGCTTCCGCGCGCTCATCAAGGGGTTTCCGAATCGGCGCGCCGGTGTGGCGGTGATGACCAACGGCGAGCGCGGCGACCGGCTGCACAACGAAATCGTGCAGGCGATCGAAACCCACTATGGCTGGAACTGAGCTGCGAGCGCGATGAGCGGCACCTGCTGCATGGCGGGTTGTGGCGCGGCGGCGCGGCCGCGGGGGCGCGCCGGCACGCGGGCGGTATAATCGCAGCCCCTTTTAACCGAGCAGTGGCCGCCGCGCATGATTACCAAGCTGTTGCGCAAGGTATTTCGCCGAGAAAAGCCGGCGGCGGCACCGGCCGCGCCGCCCGGACCGGCCGTCATCGCGGTCGAGCAGCACGGCGTGGCGCGCGACAAAATTACCCCGGGCGCCCGCCACGTGTGCGAAAAGCTGCAGGCGGCCGGTTTCAAGGCCTATGTCGTGGGCGGCGCGGTACGCGACCTGATCGCCGGGCTCACCCCGAAAGATTTTGACGTCGCCACCGACGCCACGCCAGAAGAGGTTTTGCTGCACTTCCGCCGCGCGCGCATGATAGGGCGGCGCTTTCGCATCGTGCACGTGATGCAGGGGCGCGAAACCATAGAAGTTTCAACCTTCCGCGCCTCCAACGACGCCGAAACCGACGAACACGGGCGCATCCTGCGCGACAACGTATTCGGCAACCAGGCCGAAGATGCGTCGCGGCGCGACTTCACCGTCAATGCGCTGTATTACGATCCGGGCACCGAAACGGTGATCGACTACCACCACGGCGTGGCCGACCTGCAGCAAAAAACCTTGCGCATGATAGGCGAGCCGCGCCGCCGCTACCGCGAAGACCCCATACGCATGCTGCGCGCGGTACGCCTGGGCACCAAACTGGGCCTGACCCTGGATAGCGATGCGCGCGCGCCGATACGCGAAATGGCGCAACTGCTGGAAAACGTTCCGGCAGCGCGGCTGTTCGATGAAATGCTCAAGCTGCTCACCTGCGGCGACGCCTGGCGCTGCCTGCGCCACTTGCGCGAAGAAGGCTTGCACCACGGCCTGTTGCCTCTGCTGGACGTGATACTCGAACAACCGCTGGGCGAGCGTTTCGTGACTCTGGCGCTGGCGCGCACGGACCGCCGCGTGCGCGAGGGCAAAACCGTTTCGCCCGGCTTTCTGTTCGCCACGCTGCTATGGCACGAGGTGCTGGCAAACTGGGAAGCGCGCCGTGCGCGCGACGAAGCGAATATCCCCGCGCTATTCGAGGCCATGAGCGAGGTGCTCGACCAGCAGGCGGAAAAACTCGCGATTTCCAAGCGCATCGCTGCCGACATCCGCGAAATTTGGGTGCTGCAGGCGCGTTTCGACATGCGCAGCGGCAAACGCCCCTATCGCATGCTGGAACAGGCGCGTTTCCGCGCCGCGCTCGACTTCCTGGAATTGCGCGCCGAATCGGGCGAACTGGGGCAGGAACTGGCCGACTGGTGGCGCGAATTTGCCGATGCCGATGGCGCCGCTCGCGAAGCCATGCTGATCGCCGATTCCGCGCCGAAAAAACGGCGCCGGCGGCGCCGCAAGCCGGCCGGCGGCGATGTGGATGCCACGGCCGCGCCTGAAGCCGATCAACCGTCCGCCGACTAGGCGCGCCCAGCCAGCATGAATGCGCAGGTGCGCGCCCATGTCGCGCTCGGCAGCAATCTGGGCGATCCGCTCGCCACCTTGCGGTCCGCGCTTGGCGATCTGGAACATTTGCGCGCCAGCCGGCTGGTGGCGGTCAGTCCGCTGTATCGCACAGCGCCGATAGGGCTGATACGCCAGCCGGATTTCATCAATGGCGTGGCGGCGCTGGATACCGGACTTGGCCCCTACGAACTGCTTGCCGAATTATTCGCCATCGAAGCACGCCACGGCCGCCTGCGCGAGCTGCACCACGCGCCGCGCACGCTCGATCTGGATTTGCTGCTGTATGGCGATTTGTGCCAGGACGATGCGGCGCTCACCCTGCCGCACCCGCGCATGCACGAGCGCGCTTTCGTGCTGCGCCCGCTGGTCGATCTGGCGCCGGACCTCGCCCTGCCCGGCCGCGGCAGCGCCGCGGCCCTGCTCGCCGCGCTGCCGGCGCAGCGCATAGACCCGCTATGATGCGGCCCGCGCCACGTTGCGGGCCGGCAAATCCGCGCCATCGATCGACGTTGCGTTGTTCCGGCGCGGGATTGTGTATGCTTCGCGGCTTCGGTTTCTGACTGCCGACATGCTCGACAAAGCCCGCTATATCGTCGTGGAAGGCCCTATCGGTGCGGGCAAAACTTCGCTTGCGCAACGCCTCGCGGCGCATCTAAGTGCGCCGGCAGTCCTTGAACTGCCGGCCGAAAACCCATTTCTGGCGCGCTTCTACCAGGATATGGAGCGCTACGCCCTGCCGCTGCAACTGCACTTTTTGTTCCAGCGCGTGGATTTGCTGGCGGCACTGCCGGAGGGCCGCGTCGTGTCCGATTTTCTGCTCGAAAAAGACGCGCTGTTTGCCGAACTTACCCTGTCGGACACCGAACTGGCACTCTATCGGCGCGTGTATGAGCTGGCCGCACCGCCTGCCGCCGTGCCGGATCTGGTGGTGTACCTGCAGGCCCGGCCGGACACCTTGAGCGAGCGCGTACGCCGCCGCGGACTGGCCGCCGAACGCCGCATTTCGGAATCCTATCTGGCCCGCGTAGCCGAGCGCTATGCGCGCTTTTTCCATCAGTTCGATGCCTGCCCGCTATTTATCGTGGATGCCGAAGAACTCAATCCGGTCGATAAGGACGAGGACTTTTTGCTGCTCGTCGACCGGCTCAAAGCGATGCGCTCGTTCCGCGAATTTTTCGGCTACGCGCAATAGCCGCTGGCCTCCGTCCCGCAGCGAGCGCACTTCAACCCCCAGCGACTGACAGGAACACCCCATGTCCTATCTGCAACAGAGCGCGGCGACGCGCAAGGCGGTAACGGTCACGGAACTTGGCCGTATGCGCGCCGAGGGCGAAAAAATCGCCATGCTCACCTGTTACGACGCCAGTTTCGCCGCTGTGTGCGACCGCGCCGGCGTCGATGTACTGCTGGTGGGCGATTCTCTGGGCAACGTGCTGCAAGGCCAGGCTTCCACCTTGCCGGTCACGCTGGAACAAATGGTCTACCACACGACCTGCGTGGCACGCGGCTTGCGCAACGTGGGCGGCCGGCCCTTCCTTATCGCCGACATGCCCTTCGGCAGCTATCACGAGTCGATCGGCCAGTCCATGCAATCGGCCGCCGCGCTGATGGCGGCAGGCGCACAAATGGTGAAACTGGAAGGCGGTGCTTTCCTGGCCGATACGGTGCATTACCTGGTTGAACGCGGCGTGCCGGTATGCGCACACGTCGGCCTCACGCCGCAATCGGTGCACCAATTGGGCGGCTACCGCGTGCAGGGTCGCAGCGAAGCCGATGCGGAACGCCTGCTCGCCGATGCCGCAGCGCTCGAAGCTGCCGGCGCGGCGCTCATCGTGCTGGAAATGGTGCCGGCGCAACTTGCCGCGCGCCTGACCCAATCTACCCGTTCAATGGCCAGCATCGGAATTGGCGCCGGCGTGGATTGCCACGGTCAAGTGTTGGTGCTGCACGACATGCTGGGCGTATTTCCCGGCCGTTCACCGCGATTCGTGCGCAATTTCATGGAAGGTGCGGCGAGCATACAGGATGCCGTGGCCGCCTACGTCGGCGCCGTGAAGGACGCGAGCTTCCCGGCCGCGGCGCACAGCTACTGAGCAGTACAGGAAAGGATAGATGCAAATTCACGAACAAATCGCCGCGCTGCGTGCCGACCTGCGCCGTGAGCGCGCGGCCGAACGGCGCATCGCTTTCGTTCCGACGATGGGAAATCTGCACGCCGGCCACCTGCAACTGATGCGCGCCGCGCGCGATCATGCGCAGGTCGTGGTATCCAGCATATTCGTGAATCGCCTGCAATTCGGGCCGAACGAAGATTTCGATCGCTACCCGCGCACGTTTCAGGACGATTGCGCTGGCTTGAGCGAAGCCGGCGTCGATTATCTGCTGGCGCCCGACGAGCGCGAGCTCTACCCGAGCCCGCAAAGCTATTACGTGCTGCCCGATCCGGCCCAGGGAGACATACTCGAAGGCAAGTTCCGGCCCGGTTTTTTCCGCGGCGTGGCCACCGTGGTGGCCAAACTGTTCAATATCGTGCAGCCGGACGTGGCTTTGTTCGGCAAGAAGGATTACCAGCAACTTATGGTAATCCGCAACATGGTGCGTGAACTGGCGCTGCCTATAGACATCATCGGCGCCGATACGGTGCGCGCCGAGGACGGACTGGCACTTTCTTCGCGCAATGGCTATTTGAGTGCCACCGAACGCGGCGAAGCCAGTCGGCTTTATGCAACACTGCTCCGCACCGCACAAGAAATCGAACTTGGCAATCGTCAATTCGAGGCGCTGGAAGCCGCAGCCATGGCCGATCTGGCTGCAGCGGGCTGGAAGCCCCAATATATTGCGATACGGCGCAGACTTGATCTACAATCGCCCGCCCACGGGGACACCGCGCTGGTTATCCTTGCCGCCGCGTTTTTAGGCAGCACGCGGCTCATAGATAATCTCGAGGTGAGTGGGACTAAATGAAAAGCCGCAACGAGCAGACGGCAACTGGACAGGGAGTAGCGCAAAAAAGCGCGCTCGTACGGCCCGCGGGCCGCAATCGACCACAAGAGGGATGACCATGCAGCGCACCATGTTGCAGGCCAAGTTGCACCGTGTAAGTGTTACGCATTCGGAGCTGCATTACGAAGGTTCGTGCGCAATCGACCAGAACCTCCTCGACGCGGCCGATATACACGAATACCAGGCCATAGACATTTACAACGTGACCAATGGCGAGCGCTTTTCCACCTACGCCATATCGGCCGAACGTGGTTCGGGCATCGTCTCAGTCAATGGCGCGGCGGCACGCAAGGCCGCTGCCGGTGATTTGCTCATCATCGCTGCCTATGCGCAATATGCCGAGCTGGAATTGCAGAAATACGCGCCGCGCCTGATCTACGTCGATTCCGAAAATCGCCAGATCGGCATGCGCAATCACATCCCGGTACAGCTCGCCGGCTGAACCGCCGGGGCCCGCCCCGTTTTTGCCGGACCGAAAAGCCTTGCGACTTTGCAAGGCTTTTTCTGATGCATGTCAACTGTCGTTTATTGCGGCGCACTAAAATGGGTGCCCCATAACGGACAAACGTGCATGCAAATCCCCGCCAATCCTGTATTCAAACTTCGCCAGCGCGAATTGTTGCCCATTGTGCAGGGCGGCATGGGGGTCGGCGTATCTGCCCACAGGCTGGCCGGCAGCGTAGCGCGCATCGGCGGCATGGGCACGGTGGCCAGCGTCGATCTGCGCCGCCTGCATGCCGACCTCATGGAGCGCACCGACCGCACGCGCGACAGGGAATTGATCGAAGCGGCCAATCTCGAGGCGCTGCAACGGGAAATCCGCGCTGCGAAAGAACTTGCCGGCGGCCACGGCGCCGTCGCCGTGAATGTGATGCGCGCCGTCACGCAATATGCCGATTATGTGCGCCATGCCTGCATGGCGGGCGTGGACGCGGTCGTAATGGGTGCCGGCCTGCCGCTCGATTTGCCGGAATTGACGTCCGATTTTCCGGACGTGGCGCTTATCCCCATACTGTCGGACGTGCGCGGCGTGAATCTGGTGCTCAAGAAATGGCAGCGCAAGGGCCGCCTGCCCGATGCCATCGTGATCGAACACCCGCGCTATGCGGGTGGCCATCTGGGTGCCGCGGGGCTGGCCGATCTGAATGATCCGCGTTTCGATTTCGAAACGGTGATTCCCGGCTGCCTCAAGCTGTTCGAGGACATGGGCCTCGCGCCGGGTAGCATTCCGCTCATACCGGCCGGCGGCATCAATTCGCCGCAGCGCGTGCGCGAACTGTTCGCGCTGGGCGCATCGGCCGTGCAACTGGGCACGCCGTTCGCGGTAACCGAAGAAGGCGACGCCCATCCGGTATTCAAACAGGTACTGGCTACGGCAGGCCCCGAGGACATCGTGGAATTCATGAGCGTGGCCGGCCTGCCGGCGCGCGCCGTGCGCACGCCCTGGCTGGAGCGCTATTTGCGGCGCGAACAGAAGCTCAAGGCCGCCGCCTCGCCGGACCATCGCTGTACGCTGGCCTGGGATTGTCTGATTCAGTGCGGCCTGCGCGACGGCATATCCAAAGCCGGGCAATTCTGCATCGATGCCCAGTTGGCGGCAGCATTGCGCGGCGATCTCGAAAAAGGCCTGTTTTTCCGCGGCAAGGAAGCTCTGCCGTTCGGCAACGCAATACGACCAGTGCGCGATCTGGTCGAACACCTTCTAGGCCAGACTGTTACGGCCTGAAAACCGGCATCGTACCGGAACAATTCCTGGCTTCGAATCCCGCCGTGCGTATGTGCCAGACGCCGGTGCGGGTTGAAACGCCAGGTCGGGCGCCTCCCTCTGCTTTCCCCTGTGTGCCCATCATGAGAGACATCAAAGAATTCGACTGGAAATTGGTGCGCACGCTCTATCCGGTAGCGCTTGACCGCTATTGCCGGCGCGCGCTCGCGCACATCGAAACAAAATGCCGAGAACCCGAGCCGAACCGTCACCAGCTCTACCTTGACGTACATGCCACCATGGCGGAATACGACCGGCAACTGGCGCGCACTTTCGACGACCTGCGCCGGTCCACCGCGGTTTTGCACCTGATGTCCATGGTGGCGCAGGGCCTGCTCGAGCCTAACGAACTGGCAGGCTTCAGCCCCGAGGTGCAGTCCCTGCTAAGTACTGTGGAACCTCGCGAGGGCAGTAGTGGCGCGCCCGGGACACCGCCTGCGGGGCCGGAAAAAGGCTGAATCGGGGGACGGGTTCGGGCGGCGAGCCGCCGCAGTCTGGCTTGGCTTCAGCCCAGGCGCTTGGCCACGTCGACCAGCCGGGTCGCAATTTCCTGCAGCTTGGCCTGCTGTTTCGCGTCGACCAGGCGACCGTCGCCGTCGAAGGCCTGATCTGCGCGCGGCAAAGCCATCTGTTCCGACAGCACCAGCACGCCCAGGCCTTGTAGCGTGGCGCGCAGGTGGCCGAGGCCGCGCAATCCGCCCAGAGCCCCAGGGCTGGCGGCAATCAGGGCGGCCACCCGGCCGCGATACGGCAAATCGCCCGGCTTGCCGTGCCAGGGCCGCGATACCCAGTCCAGGGTGTTCTTGAGCACCGCGCTCATGGAAGAATTGTTTTCCGGCGAGGCAATGATCAAACCTTTGGCGTTCTGTAAATAATTGCGTATCGCCAGCGCGTTGGGCGGTATGCCCTCACGCGCTTCGAGGTCACCGTCATAGAGCGGCATGGGATAGTCGCGCAGGTCGAAATAGGCGGATTCCCCGCCCGCCTCGTCCACCGCGCGCGCCGCCTGCCGCGCCAGCTTTTTATTCAATGAATCGGTGCGGGTGCTGCCCGCAAACACCACGATACGGATTGCCATGAGGGGTTCGGCTTACTGTTTGTGGGCGTCGCGCTGCGCGGCCTGGATGGCTGCCTGGCGCTCGTGTTCGGCTGCGGCGATGGCCTGTTTCTGTTCGTCGCTGAGCGGCTTGCCGGATTTTTGCTCTACCGCAGCCACGATGCGCGCCACCGGATCGGTAATTCGGCCCTCCGCCGGGATGGCCTCGCGCACCTTGGCCTGCGGCAACCCGGTGATGCGCACCAGCTTGCCGACGAACTTTTCCTGCGCCTTCTGAGTTTCGGCGCGCAGGTAGGCAACCTGCGAAGGAGTAAGCACCGGTTCGGCCGCACCGGCCGCGCCGGACAGGGCAAGCACTATCAATACTGCCGGAAATTTCATCAGGCGGGTTCTCCTATGCCGTCACTGCGCCCGGACGCCACGCCCGGGGCACGCACCCGCGCCACGCGGTACATGCTGGACGCCGCGACGCGGCGCCGACGACTGGATCCCAACTGCGCGCCGGGCTGAGCGGCCCGGCTACGCATTACCCGTGCCCGGATGCTCAGGGCAGCAGTACGGTTTTCCCCGTCGTGCGGCGCGCCTCGAGCTGGATGTGCGCGTCCCGTGCATCTTTCAACGCATGGCGTTGATTCACGCTGACGCGGACTTTGCCTGCCTGTACGACTTCGAACATTTCCGCCGCCATGGCCAGCAGGTCGGCGCGCTGGGCGATATAGCTAAACAGGGTAGGACGGGTCAGGAACAGCGAGCCGCCTTTCGCCAGCAGCCCCGGATCGACTGGCGGCACCGGCCCCGACGCACTGCCGAATACCACCATGAGCCCCAGCGGACGCAAACAGGATAGGGAATCCATGAAAGTGTCCTTGCCTATCGAGTCATACACCACTGGCAGGCCGGCGCCGCCGGTAATTTCCTTCACCTTCTGGGCGAAATTTTCACGCGTGTAAATGATGGGATGGTCGCAGCCGTTGGCACGTGCAAGTTCTGCCTTTTCATCCGAGCCGACCGTGCCGATTACCGTTGCACCCAGGGCCTTGGCCCATTGGCAGACCAGCAGCCCTACGCCGCCGGCGGCGGCGTGGATCAGGATGGTGTCGCCCGGCTGCACGCGGTAGGTGCGGCGCAACAGGTATTGCGCAGTCAGGCCCTGCAGCATGAGCGCGGCCGCCTGCTCGAAACTGATGCCGTCGGGCACCTTGACCAGCCAGTCGGCCGCAATGTTGCGCACTTCCGCATAGGCGCCCAGCGGACCGCCCGCATAGGCGACGCGATCGCCCACGGCAAGATCGCTCACGCCGGCACCCACCGCCGTCACCACGCCCGCGCCTTCCTGACCTATGCCAGACGGCAGGTTGAGCGGGTAAAGCCCGGTGCGGTGATAGACGTCGATGAAATTCAGGCCGGCCGCATGTTGGCGCAACTGCACCTCGCCCGGGCCGGGGTCAGGAACCGTCACTTCAGTCCATTGCAGCACTTCCGGGCCGCCGTGGCGTTCGATGATAATTGCGTGGGGCATGTCTCCTCCTTGTTCGAGATCGTTCTTGGTTCTATGTAGTTACTACACGGCCGGCCCTCAACGCGCCTGCGCGCGCGTCTGCGCATCCACTACCGCCAGTGCCGTGATGTTCACCAGCCGCCGCACGGTGGCCGTTGGAGTCAGTATATGCACGGAACGGGCCGCGCCCAGCAAAATGGGCCCCACCATGGCGGTAGTGGAATTGGATGTCTTGAGCAGATTGAAGGCAATGTTGGCAGCATCCAGATTGGGCATGATGACCAGATTGGCCTCCCCCTGCAGCGAACTGGCCGGATTGATGCGCTCGCGTATGGCCGGCGACAGGGCCGAATCGCCATGCATTTCGCCATCCACTTCCAGTTCGGGCGCCAGCTTGCGCAACAGATCGCAGGCGTCGTGCATTTTGCGTGCCGATGCACTGCGCTTGCTGCCGAAATTCGAGTGCGACAGCAATGCCACTTTGGGCGCGATGCCGAAGCGCCCCAGTTCGCGCGCCGCCATCACGGCGATGCGCGCCACCTGTTCGGCGCTGGGATTTTCATTCACATAGGTGTCGGCTATCGCGAGCTGGCGCGAGGGCAACAACAGTATGCTCATGGCGGCGAACAGCTCTGCGCCCTGCTCCAGGCCGATCACGTTGGCGACATGGGCCAGGTGCTGCTCATACTCGCCGTAAGTTCCGCAGACCAGCGCGTCGGCGTCGCCGCGCGCCAGCAGCATCACGCCTATCAAGGTGGTGTCGCGGCGCAATTCCACCTTGGCGATGTCGGGCGTCACACCTTCGCGCGAGCGCAGCGTCTGGTATTCGTTGCACAGATCGGCATAACGCGCATCGCTTTCGGGATTTACCACGTCGAAATCGCGCTCGGCTTCCAGGTGCAGGCCGAATTTCTTGATGCGCATTTCGATCACCCAGGGCCGGCCGATCAATATGGGCCGCGCCAGGCGCTCGTCCACGATCACACGCACTGCGCGCAGCACGCGTTCGTCCTCGCCTTCGGCGTAAATGACCCGTTTGGCGTTTTGCGGTACCTGGCGGGCCGCTTCGAATACCGGCTTCATGATGGAACCGGACTGGTAAACCAGCGTTTCCAGCGACTGCCGGTAGGCGTCCATGTCGGTGATGGGCCGCGTCGCCACGCCCGAAGCGGCGGCCGCCTGCGCTACGGCCGGCGCCACCTTTACGATGAGGCGCGGATCGAAAGGTTTGGGAATGATGTATTCCGGCCCGAATTCGAGTTCCTGTCCGCTATAGGCCAGCGCCACCACGTCCGACTGTTCCGCCTGCGCCAGTTCCGCCAGCGCACGCACGCAGGCGAGCTTCATTTCCGTGGTGATGCGGGTGGCGCCGCTATCCAGCGCGCCGCGGAAAATGAACGGGAAGCACAGAACGTTATTGACCTGATTCGGGTAATCCGAGCGCCCGGTAGCGATGATGCAGTCCGGCCGCGCCGCGCGCGCGACTTCCGGCAGAATTTCCGGCACCGGATTCGCCAGGGCCAGGATGACGGGGCGTTCCGCCATGGTTTTCACCATGTCGCCGGTCAGCACGCCAGCCGTCGAGCAACCCAGAAATACGTCCGCGCCGGCCATCACGTCCGCCAGCGTGCGCGCACTGGTGTGCTGGGCGTAGCGCGCCTTGTTGGATTCCATATTGGCTTCGCGATCGCGGTAAATCACGCTGCGTGAATCGCACACATACACCTTGCTGCGATCCAGCCCCAGGCTCACCATCATGTCCAGGCAGGCGATCGCCGCAGCACCGGCACCCGAACAGACCAGTTTTACTTCGCTTATGTTCTTGCCGACCACCTTGAGCCCGTTCAGCAAGGCTGCGCTCGAAATGATGGCCGTACCGTGCTGATCGTCGTGAAACACCGGAATGTTCATGCGCTCGCGCAATTTGCTTTCGATGTAAAAGCATTCCGGCGCCTTGATGTCCTCCAGATTGATGCCGCCCAGCGTAGGTTCCAGCGCGGCAATGATGTCTATGAGCTTGTCCGGGTCGCGTTCGGCCAGTTCGATGTCGAACACGTCTATGCCGGCGAATTTCTTGAACAGGCAGCCCTTGCCTTCCATGACCGGTTTGGCGGCCAGCGGGCCGATATTGCCCAGGCCCAGCACCGCCGTTCCGTTGGTGACTACGCCCACCAGATTGGCGCGCGAGGTCAGTTCCGCCACCTGGCCGGCATCCGCCACGATGGCATGGCAGGCAGCCGCCACACCGGGCGAATAGGCGAGCGCCAGATCGCGCTGATTGGTGAGCCCCTTGGTCGGCGTCACGGCAATTTTGCCGGGGCGCGGGCTGCGGTGATATTCAAGCGCGGCCGCGTTCAAATCCTTGTCGGATACCTGCATCTAGCACTCCATCATCATTGTTGTCGTGGACATCCCCGCCTAGCGTGGATGCGCGGCTGCGGGCGCCCCTGTGCGCGCTGTGAGAGCCGCCGGAAGTGCTTATTGTATCGCTGTAGCCATCTTGCCCCGTCTTTGGCACAATGCGGCGCGAGCTACGCAAAGGGGGAGTCATGAAGCGGGTCGTTTTCAATCAAAAGGGTGGCGTCGGCAAGTCGACCATCGCATGCAATCTTGCCGCCATCGCAGCCAGCCGCGGCCTGCGCACCTTGCTGCTGGATCTCGATCCGCAGGGCAATTCCACGCACTACCTGATGGGCGGCAGCATGGTGCCGGATCAGCCCACGCTGGCCGATTATTTCGACCAGGTACTGAATTTCCGCCTGCGCCCCAAACAGACCGCGGATTTCCTGCTGCAAACCCCGTTCGACCGGCTGCAAATACTTGCCTCGTCGCCCCAGCTCGATGAGCTGGCCGGCAAGCTGGAATCGCGCTACAAAATTTACAAACTGCGCGAAGCCCTGGGCGAACTGGACGAATTCGACCTGGTGTTTTTCGACACCCCGCCGGCGCTCAATTTTTTCTCGCGCTCGGCGCTCATCGCAGCCGACAGTTGCCTCATCCCCTTCGATTGCGACGATTTTTCGCGCAAGGCGCTGTACGCCCTGCTCGACAATGTCGAAGAAATTCGCGGCGACCATAACCCGCACCTGAGGGTGGAAGGCATCGTCATCAATCAGTATCTGGCGCGCTCCAGCCTGCCGCAGCGCGTGGTGCAGGAACTGACGGACGAAGGCCTGCCGGTGCTGCCGACCTACCTGTCCTCGTCGGTGAAAGTAAAGGAATCGCACGAAGCGGCCCGGCCGCTCATCCATTTCGCACCGGCGCACAAGCTCACGCAGGAATTCGTGGCGCTATTCGACGCGCTGGCGGTCGATCGCGTCGAATCGGTCGAACACATCAAAAAGCGCGCCTGAAGCCGCGCGCCCACCCGAACCTTGCGTGCGCCACCCGGCCGGGCGGTGACTTTTCACCGGCCCTGCCCATCCCCGCGGCGAAGTGTGAAAAATTCCACACAATTAGACCTCAAGTCGGCTGAAGGCTGGCCGTAATACTCCCTGCGAATAGCCGGAAATAGGTTCCGGCAAACGCTCGTACGTCAATGGCAAACCCGTCTAAAGGCGGGGACGCAAAGCTTCCGGACTAAACCGGCCTTGGGGCCGGCAGGTCAGCGGGGCCGCCGGCGAGCTGATGGCGACCCTGTCGAACACCGATATGCGGTCCCCGTAGCAAGCATGCGTTGCGTCATCCCTGGCGTCGGACACGGGAGATAACGCGCATGAAACAACGCTTCGAATTCCACGCCCTCGCGACCGCCATCGCTGCGCTATTTGCCGGCCATGTCCACGCCGATGTAAGGCTGCAAGCCGCATCCCCGATCAATTCGACCGAGCGTATCAATTCCAGTGCCGCGGAGCAGGTGCAGGCGCCTGCCGCGCATGACCTGAATATCATGGGTAAAGGCGCCGTGGTGGCCGTGATAGACAGCGGCATCATGGCCAAGCACAAGGAATTGTCCGGGCACGTAATGGCCGGCTACAACGCCACCACGAACAAATCCATTTCTTCCGGAGCTGCAACCGACGGTCTGGGCCACGGCACCCACGTGGCGGGCATCATCGCCGCAGCCATGAACAATGCCGGCATGTATGGCGTGGCGCCGCAGGCAAGCCTCATTCCGGTGCAGGTGTTCGCTGCGCCGACCTGGTCCGGCACTTCGACGGCGCTCACTTCCGGCATCAATTTTGCCGCCAAATCCACTGCCAGCATTTTCAACATGAGCCTGGGCGGAAGTGCGCCGCTGGGCATCAACGTGGAAAGCGCCTTGCAAAACGCGGTGGCCAAGAACAAGCTCATCATTGCCGCTGCCGGCAACAGCGGTCTGTCCGACCCCTCATGGCCGGCCCGCTATGCCAAGGAAAGCTGGGCGGCGGGGTCCATCATCGCGGTCGGCGCGGTCGATTCCAATAACCAGATGGCCTCGTTTTCCAACCGCGCCGGCGACACGGCCAATTGGTACGTCGTGGCGCCTGGCGTCAATGTGCTGTCCACCTACAACAACGGCGGCTACGTCTATATGAGCGGCACGTCCATGGCCACGCCGGTGGTGAGCGGTGCCGCGGCGCTCATCAAGTCGCGCTGGACCAAGCTGACTGCGCCGCAAATTGCCGACATCATTTTCGTGACCGCAACCGATCTGGGCGCCCCCGGCGTGGACGCGATCTACGGCCACGGTCTGCTGAACGTCGCGGCGGCCATGCAACCGGTCGGAACTTTGCAGGTCAAGACCACCTCCGGCTGGGTTGCCGCCGCCACGGCGAGCATGCAGATTTCGCCGGCTCTGAGCGGCGCCGCGAAAATAACCAAGGTCACGCAGACTGCGTTCGACAACTATCAGCGCGATTACAAAATTGGCACTGGCGCCACCGCCCTCAGCACTACGACCACGGCCGCCAGTTCCAGCGTGTCTACCGCGGCAGTGACCACCAGCGTGCGCAGCTTCAGCGACCAGGCCGGCAACCGCTATACCATGGCCTGGGTGGACGTACCGGCTACCGGGCTGGCATTGTCCGATACGGTCGCTGGCGCAACGCGCCAGATGCGTGCCAGCGAAGTGGTCGTGAAAAATGGCGACGGCGAACTGGCGTTTGCCACCCTGGGTCTGGCGGGCAATTATTTTGGCCTTGCCGGCTCCGGCATGGATTTGCCGCCCATCGCCGATGCGACCGCCAACCCCTACCTGGCGCTGGCCGCAGCCGGTACGCAAATTGCCGGTTCGGCGCAGCTATCCGCCCACACCACGCTGAAAATCGGCGTGCTGACCAGTTCCGCCAATAGCGCGTGGATGAATGCCGAAGCGGCGCGCGGCGGGCACGCGCTGGTGGCCGAAGTCGATCACCGCGACGGCGATTTCTGGGCCGGCCTGCAATACGCGCAGGTGGAAGAAAACGGCTTGCTGGGTACGCGCGCCACCGAAAGTTATGGCCTGTCCAGGCATTTGACCCGCGTGCTCACGCTGTCCGGCGCCTGGCAAGCCGCGCCCGACCTCACCCTGAGCGCGCGCGCGAGCTTCGGCTATAGCGCCGGCAGCGCGGGAGAAGGCATCATCACCGGTGTGAGCGGCGTACGCTCGCAGTCTTTCGCGCTGGCCGCGCACTTCGCCAATCTGGTGCAAAAGGGCGACGTTGCGAGCATTACCCTGTCCAGTCCGTTGGCGGCCACCTCCGGCACCATGCACATGGCCTGGGCGAGCGATTTCGACACCGCCGGCAAACCGATCTACACGACGCAAAGCGTATCGCTCGCCAGCGCCGCGCGCGAACTGAAACTGGGCCTGGATTACCAGCGCCCGCTGGGCCGCAACGCGCAATTGTCGCTGGGCGCCGCAATGCGCCACAACGCCGATAACCTGCCCGGCAACAAGGACGCCGTGCTGACCGCCAGCTACCGCCTCGCCTTTTGAGCAGGCTCGCGCCACCCTTGCTATGCTCGGCAGCGGGCATGGCAAGGAAGGCAGCGCATGGATCGCACCGAACGCTTTTATAAAATCGACCAGTTGCTGCACGAGCGCGGCAACGCAAGTTTCGACTTTCTGCTCGAAAAGCTGGAAATATCGCGCGCCACGCTCAAGCGTGATCTGGCCTACATGCGCGAACGCCTGCACGCACCCATCGTGTATGCGCGCGAGCGCGGCGGGTATGAATTCGAGCGCAGGGGCAATACCACGGGAGCCCAGTACGAACTACCCGGCTTATGGTTTTCCGCGGAAGAAATCCACGCCCTGCTCACCATGCAGCAACTGCTGGACGGGCTGGACGGCGGCGGCTTGCTGGGCCCGCACATCCAGCCCCTGCGCGCACGGCTCGCGGCCCTGATGGATAGCCGGGACCACGGCGCCGAAGAAATTTCGCGCCGCGTAAAAATTACCGCCATAGGCGCGCGCCCTTTCCACCTGCAACACTTCCAGACCGTAGGTTCTGCGCTCATTGCCAGAAAGCGCCTGGAAATCGCCTATTACGCGCGCAGCCGCGGCGAGCACAGCACACGCCTGGTGTCGCCGCAGCGCCTGGTGCACTACCGCAACAACTGGTATCTGGACGCCTGGTGCCACCTGCGCCGGGGACTGCGCAGTTTTGCGCTGGATGCGATCGAATCCGCACAAATTACCGATCAGGCGGCGCGCGACGTGTCCCAGGCCGCGCTGAATCGCGTGCTGGGTGCCGGCTATGGGATTTTTTCCGGGCGCGCGCAGCACTGGGCCACGCTACGCTTCAGCGCACAGCGCGCACGCTGGGTGGCAACGGAACGCTGGCACGCCCGTCAGAAGGGCCGCAGCCTGCCCGACGGTTCCTACGAACTGCGCCTGCCCTACAGCCAGGACCACGAACTGGTCATGGATATCCTGAAGTACGGCGCCGATTGCGAGGTACTTGCGCCGCCGCAATTGCGCGCCCGCATCGCCGCGGAACTCGCACGCGCGGCAGAGCGTTACGCCGGTGCAAGCTAGCGCGCCGGGCTGCTCACTTGAATTTGCGCCGCCACGCGGGGAACATGGTGCATCGCCCGCACCCGGCGGGCCAGACCAGCCGGTCCGCCGCGGGCTCCGACAAGGAAAGCTCATGCACAAGCTCTACAGCTTTTTCCGCAGTTCAGCCGCCTTTCGCGTGCGCATCGCACTGAATCTGAAAGGCCTGGACTACGAAACCATCCCGGTCCATCTATTGAAGGGGGAGCAGCGCGAAGCCGGCTTTCTTGCGCTAAATCCGGCCGGCCTGGTGCCGGTGCTGATCGAAAACGGCAGCTTGCTCACGCAGTCCCTGGCCATCATCGAATATCTGGACGAAACCCGGCCAGCGCCGGCGCTGCTGCCCGGGTCGGCGCTGGATCGTGCGCGCATCCGCGCGCTGGCCCTGGCGATCGCCTGCGAAATTCACCCGCTCAACAATACGCGCGTATTGAAATATCTGGTGCGTACGCTGGGTGTGGACGAGGCGGCGAAAAATGCCTGGTACCGTCACTGGGTCGAACAGGGGCTGGCGTCCGTCGAACGGCAACTGGATCACCCGAGTACGGGCCGCTTTTGCCATGGCGATACGCCCACGCTGGCAGATTGCTGCCTGGTGCCGCAAATTTTCAACGCACGGCGTTTCGATTGCAGCCTGGACCACGTGCCGACGGTCATGCGCGTATTTGAACACTGCATGGCTCTGGACGCATTCCAGCGCGCCGCACCGGCGGCGCAGCCCGACGCCGAACAGTAAGCGCTGAAAATCGCAAAGGCTGGGAAAGGTGCTGCGGAAACTGCGGAGCGCCGGCCGCCCTGCGGCGGCCGGCAAACTGCGGGGATTACAGCGCGGCGGTCAGTTCCGGGACGAGCTGGAACAGATCACCAACCAGACCGTAGTCGGCCACCTGGAAAATTGGCGCGTCCGGATCCTTGTTGATCGCAACGATCACTTTGGAATCTTTCATACCGGCCAGGTGCTGGATGGCGCCGGAAATGCCGATCGCGATATAGAGCTGCGGCGCGACGATCTTGCCGGTCTGGCCGACCTGATAATCGTTCGGCACGAAGCCCGCATCGACCGCTGCGCGCGATGCGCCCAGCGCGGCACCCAGCTTGTCGGCCAGCGGCTCGAGCAGCTTGTGGTAGTTTTCACCGTTGCCCAGGCCGCGTCCGCCCGACACGATGGTGCCGGCGGCACCGAGTTCGGGACGCGCGGATTTGGTCAGTTCGCGTCCAACCAGTTTCGACAGGCCCTGGTCCGCGCCCGCGGCGATGGACTCGACGGCAGCCGAACCGCCCTGCCCGACCGGATCAAAAGCCGTGGTACGCACCGTGATCACTTTCACCGCATCGACGGACTGCACCGTGGCGAGCGCATTGCCGGCGTAAATCGGGCGCACGAAGGTATCTGCCGACACCACTTCGATAATGTCCGAAATTTGCGCCACGTCCAGCAAAGCCGCAACGCGCGGAGCCAGGTTCTTGCCGAACGACGTGGAGGGGGCGAGGATGTGGCTGTAGCCGGCTGCCTGCGCCACCACCAGGGTGGACATGTTTTCTGCCGACATGTCGGCATAGCAGGCCGCATCGGCCACTTTCACCTTGCTCACACCGGCCAGCTGGGCCGCCGCGGCTGCGGCTGCGCCGCAACCGGAGCCGGCAAGCAGCACATGAATATCGCCGCCCAGGCGCGCCGCCGCCGCAACGGTATTCAAGGTGGCAGCCTTGAGCGCGCTGTTGTCGTGTTCCGCAATGACGAGAATGCTCATTCAGTTTTCCTTTCTTGATGCGCGACGCCGAGCTCCCCTTTTGAACCGCGGCGGCTGCGCATGGATTGGGTTCAACGCGACGCTCAACCGAGCACTTTGGCTTCGTTCTTGAGCTTGTCCACCAACTGCGCCACATCGGCGACCTTGACGCCGCCGGCACGCTTGGGCGGCTCGGCCACCTTGAGCGTTTTCAGGCGCGGCGTCACGTCCACGCCCAACGCATCCGGCTTCAGCGTTTCGAGCGGCTTTTTCTTTGCCTTCATGATGTTGGGCAAGGTGGCGTAGCGCGGCTCGTTGAGGCGCAGGTCGGTGGTCACCACGGCCGGCAGCTTGAGCTCCAGCGTTTCCAGCCCGCCGTCGATTTCACGCGTTACGGTGACGTTGTTGTCGCCCAGCGTGACTTTCGAGGCGAACGTGGCTTGCGGCCATCCCAGCAGGGCAGCCAGCATCTGGCCGACCTGGTTGGAATCGTCATCGATGGCCTGTTTGCCGCATACCACCATGCCGGGCGCTTCCTTGGCCACGACGGCCTTGAGCAGCTTGGCTACCGCGAGCGGCTGCAGCGCCACGTCGGATTCCACCAGTATGGCGCGGTCCGCGCCCAGCGCGAGTGCGGCGCGCAGGGTTTCCTGGCACGCGGTGGCACCGCAGGACACCACCACCACTTCCGTGGCCTTGCCGCCCTCCTTCATGCGCACGGCTTCTTCCACGGCGATTTCGTCGAAAGGATTCATCGACATTTTAACGTTGGCGAGATCGACATCGGTGCCGTCGGCCTTGACGCGAACTTTCACGTTGTAATCAATCACCCGCTTGACGGGTACCAGAACTTTCATGCGTCCTCCCTTTAGAAGCAATGAAATGCGGCACTGGCGACAAAAAAGCCGCCCTCCGCGGCGAAATCCGCGCAGCCAGGCTGCGCGGAAATTTTTGAGCCCATCAGTTTACGCCTGCCGGCCGCGGGGAACAATCGCGGCGCCAGTCTGAAGCCGGGTTACGACTGTATCAGGCCGATGCGGTTCCGCACCGCCCGCCCGGCTAAATGCGAAATAGTTCGCGCGTATCCAGCCAGCTTACCTGGCCACCGGCGCGACGCACCGCTTCCACCATGTGCGCGGTGCCGCCCGGTCCGTCACCACCGCCGCCGTTCCAGAGGCAAATGAAGCGCAATCTGGCGGCGCCATACGACAACGCCTCGTCCAGCAGCCACAGATTGCACGCTTCATACGGGCTGGCCTCCGGCGCCAGCGGCCCGCGCACGTCCTGCACAGCGCGCGGCGGTTCGGCCAGACGGGCCGCCACGGCGGCATAGCGTGCGCCCCAATTGCCCGGGCAAGGATGCACCGAACGCAGCAAAAATTCGGCTTCGCGAAACGGCTGCAGCAACTGCACGCGCAGGCCCCGTTGCAGCGCGGCCTCACAGAACTGCAAATCCCCGCCCGCCGCACCCTGCGTGAGCGCGAGGTCGTCTGCGCTGGCGCCGCAGTCATCCAGGGCGGCAGCGATCGCGGCTGCGGCGACCGGCTCCTGCGCCAAGGGGAAGCGCGGCTGCGCCCGGTCCGGCGCGTCGATCAGATGACCGCTGAATAGAAAGACCAGTCGTGGTGTCGGCATGGCAAACATTTGATTGCGCGTTTTTGCAAGCTACATGCAGTATTGCGGCGCTCGAGGCGCGCAGGCTCATTATGGCACGCACAGGATCTGCTATCCCGTGGAAGCGGCGGTGCGGGCAGCAGAATCTGGAATCAGGCATCGGCGCCGAGGCGGCGCAGAGTGTCGCGTGCAAAACACAGGTCTGCCCAGGCTTTGGCCTTGTCCGGCAGGTTGCGCAGCAAGTAGGCGGGATGGTAGGTGACGACCAGTGGAATCGATCCGTGGCGCAGCACCTTGCCGCGCACTTCGCCGATTTTCACTTCACTGCCGAGCAGGGCCTGGGCGGCCGGCCGGCCCAGCGCGACGATGATGCGCGGCTGCAACAGATCGATCTGGCGCTGCAAAAACGGATTGCAGGCGGCGATTTCCGGCGCTTCCGGCGTGCGATTGCCGGGTGGGCGGCATTTCACGGCATTGGCGATATACACGCCGCGACCGCGCGCCAATCCCAGCGCGGCCAGCATGGCATCGAGCAATTTACCGGCCTGCCCGACGAATGGTTCGCCGCGTTCATCTTCTTCGGCGCCCGGCCCTTCCCCCACGAACAGCCACTCGGCGGCACGATCGCCGACACCGGGCACCGCCTGTTTGCGCCGCTCGCACAGGCCGCAGGCGCGGCAGGCGGTAATTTCCGCGTCGAGGGCATCCCAGTCCAGCGTCGCGATGCGTGCGTCGCGCTGCGGGTCGGGCTGTGCGGCGGCCGGCACCCCAGCGGGCGCGACCGCGGGCCGCGCCGGCCGCACAATGGCTGGGGGCACTTCGGCCCGCGACGGCGGCGCCATGCTCACTTGTGCGGGCGGCGCTTCTTCCCGCGCAGGCAGCCCCGGCGGCGCCGGCTCCACGGCAGGCTGGGGCGCGGCGGCCGGCACCGTTTCGGCCAGGCCGCGCAGGCGCCACAGCGGCGTGTAGCCCATTTCGCGCAGGATGGCGGCGCGTCTCGGGTTCATGCTGCCAGACTGCAGAGCATCACGATGCCGTCCTCGCGGCCATCGCGGGCCGGGTAGTAAGCCGGCCTCCGGCCTACCGAGGTAAAGCCGCAGCTTTCGTACAAAGCCAGCGCCACCGAATTCGATGGACGCACTTCCAGAAACATCTGGCGGCCGCCCCGGTCGCGCGCGCGGCGCAACAGCCAGTCCAGCAAAAAACGCCCCAGGCCACAGCCTTGCGCGGCTTTCACCACGCTCAGATTGAGCAGGTGCGCTTCGTCCAGCACCGCCATCACCACCGCGTAGCCGGCCAGCGCGCCATCCAGCCGCACCACCCAGGCCGCATAGCCGGCGGCCAGGGAATCGGAAAAGTGCTGGCGCCCCCAGGGGAATTCGTACAGCGTGTGCTCCTGTTCGATCACCGCATCGAGGTCGGACTCGTACATGGGCTCCACGACGATGCGCCCCGCTTCGAGCAGAGGATGCAGGCCATTTTGCGCGGCAATACCGCGCGGCAGCGGATACGAACACATGGGCGGGCTAGGGTTCCGGTCGCGCCGGCAGCAGCCGGTTCGCGCAATGATCGCGATTGTAATCGCTGCCGCGGCAGCGCCTGGCGCGCCCGTTCAACTGCGGCCACCGCGCGCCAGGCGCTCGGCGGTAGTAAGCGCCACTTTGTCCCGCACATAGAGCGGCGCTAGCGCCGCGGGATCGATTGCGGCACCGGGCAGGCGCAAGGCGGCGAGTTCGGCGACGACGGAGGCATCCGGCACGGCGTTCGCGTCCACCCGGTCCAGCCGAGCCTCCAGTGCGGCCGGCAGGCGTGCCGCGGCGGATGCAAAACCGGACCCGACGCCCGTCCAGTGCTCGCCCTCCGGCAGCGGCGCGTGTTCCGGCGGGCACACCACGGCTTCGATGTCGACGCGCAGTTCCGCCGCGATACGCCGGTAGGCGGCGCAATAGACTTCGCCCTGGCGCGCATCCACGCACACATACACCTTGTCCGCCCCGCTGGCCCAGGCCAGCGCTTCCAGGCTGCCTATGGCGACCGCGGGCCGGTCGAGCGCGACACAGAGGCCTTGTGCCACTGCCACGGCAAGGCGCAGGCCGGTAAACGCGCCCGGCCCGACGCCGGCCGCGACGGCATCCAGCTCCGCCAAATCTAGTCCCGCTTCCGCCGCCAGTTCGCCCACCCAGGGCAATAAGACGGTGGACGCTGCGTCAGGCGCCACGGCGCTGCGCTGGTACATGCGCTGCCCCGACAACAGGGCAGCCGATATGGTGGTGGCAGACGATTCGAGGGCTAAAACATTCATGAGGGGAAGCGGCCGGTTGGGGCCGAAAATGACCAGGCTGCCGGCCCGGTAGCGCCAGTCGCGGCACACACGGCACATGGCCGGGCCATTTTACGTTGCGCCAGGACGCGCGGAACGTCGCGCTGTGCGACTTTGCCTGGCGAATCATTCATGCCGGCGCGTCGAACAAGCTCGCCGCGAGCCGGTTGTGCCGCTCGCACAATTCCGGCAGATCGGCGGCCACCAGTTGCCCCTCGCGCACCACTACGCGCCCGTCCACGATGGACCAGGAAGCGCGAGCCGGCGTACAGAATACGAGTGCGGCCAGGGGATCCTGCAGCGCGCCGGCAAACGCGACGTCGGACAGATCGAATGCCACCAGATCGGCGGCCTTGCCCGGCGCGATCTGGCCTAGTTCCGGGCGGCCCAGCACGGCAGCACCGCCCCGCGTTGCCAATTCCAGTACCTTGCGCGCGCCTAGCGACTGCGTATCGCCGCCGGCACGGGCCACCAGCATGGCCTGGCGCGCCTCCGCGAGCAGGTGGCCGGCGTCATTCGACGCGCTGCCATCCACGCCCAGGCCTACCTTCACGCCGCAGGCACACATTTGCGCGATAGGCGCGATGCCGGACCCCAGCCGCAGGTTGGAACTGGGGCAATGGGCAACGCCGGTGCCGCTGGCGGCGAAGGCGGCGATGCCGGGCGCGTCCAGCTTCACGCAGTGCGCATGCCACACGTCGGAGCCGATCCAGTCAAGTGTTTCCGCGTATTGCACCGGCGTCATGGCATGGCGCTCGCGCAGGTAGGCCACGTCGTTATCGCTTTCGGCCAGGTGGGTATGCATGCGCACGCCGTAGGCGCGTGCCAGATGGGCAGCTTCGCGCATCAGATCGGGCGTGACCGAAAACGGCGAACACGGCGCCACGCCTATGCGTACCATGGCACCCGGCTCGGGTTCGTGGAATGCTTCGATGACGCGGCGCATATCGGCCAGAATTGCGCCTTCGCGTTCGACCAGATCATCCGGTGGCAGGCCACCCTGCGATTCGCCCAGGCTGATGGCGCCGCGCGTCGGGTGGAAGCGCAAACCCAGTTGCAGCGCCGGCTCTATCGTGTGTTCGAGCCGGCAGCCGTTGGGAAACACATACAGATGGTCGCTGGACGTGGTACAGCCGGACAGCAGCAGTTCCGCCACGGCAACCCGTGTCGAAGCCTGCAGCATGTCGGGGGTGAGGCGCGACCACAGCCCGAAGTGCGCCTTCAGCCAGCCGAACAATTCGGCATCCTGACCCGCCGGCACAGCGCGCGTGAGGGTCTGGAACATGTGGTGATGGGTGTTGATGAGGCCGGGCAGCAACACCTGGCCGGCAAGGTCTATCACCTCGTCGGCGCTGTGCGGCAATTCCTCGCTGCGGCCCACCTGCTCTATCCATTGCCCGCGCACAAACACGCCGCCACCCGCAATTTCGCGCCCGTCATCGTCGAAGGTCGCCAGCAGGCGCGCATTTTTGAGCAACAGGGTGGTGTCGGTCACGGGCTTTCCTTTGCTGCCGGCCTGCGTTGCGCGGCCCGTTCGCCGGCCGCGGCATACGTTGTCAGCGGCCGCCTTGTGCGTCGCAACATGGTCAGGCTAACACTGCCCGCAAGTGCCTGCAAGCCAGCCCAGGAGCAAATGCCGGCCTGGCTACGGCCAGACCGAGGCGGTCACCCAGCGGCTGATCGTTTCGTACAGCTTGTCCGGATGGAAAGGCTTGGCGATGAAATCGTTCATGCCGGCTTCGATGCAGCGATCGTGATCGTCGGAAAACGCATTGGCGGTCATGGCGATAATGGGCACGGCACCGGAATTTTCCATGCCGCGTATGCGGCGCGTTGCTTCCAGGCCGTCCATGACCGGCATTTGTATGTCCATGAATATCAGATCGTAAGTTTGGCCCTGCACTTTTTCCACTGCCTCGCGCCCGTTCGTGGCTGACTCGACCACCATGCCCAGGTCGGTCAGAAATTCGCGCGCCAGCATGCGATTGACCGGCTCGTCCTCGACCAGCAGTGCCTTGAGCCCCGAAAAGTCGCGCTGCGCCACCACCGGCTCAACTACTTGTGGCGCCTGGATGCCGGCCGGAGGACGGGCCAGGCGGGCCGTAAACCAGAAACAACTGCCGCGCTCCGGCGCACTTTCGACACCCGCACCGCCGCCCATCAATTCCGCAAAGCGCCGCGTGATGGCAAGACCCAGGCCGGTTCCGCCATATTTGCGCGTGGTGCTGGTATCGGCCTGCTCGAAAGCCGAAAAAAGCCGCGCCTGGGCACTCGGCGCGATGCCTATACCGGTATCTTCGACTTCAAAGCGTACCAGGCAGTGCTCGGCTTGGTCCTCGGCGACACTGGCGCGAATTTCTATCCAGCCGGTTTCCGTAAATTTGATCGCGTTCGATACGTAATTGAGCAATGCCTGTTTGACGCAGGTGGGGTCGCCGATCAATAGCGCCGGCACGCCCGTAGAACGGTGGCGAATTTCCAGCCCCTTGTCGGCGGCGCGCTCCTGCAGCATGGCGGCCACGCTGCGCACCAGTTCCTGGGCATCCACGCTGCGTTGCGCCAGCACGAATTTGCCGGCTTCGATTTTCGACAGGTCCAGCACCTGGCTGACCGTTTCGAGCAAATGCTGTCCTGCATCCTCGACCTTGCGCAGCCAATCGAGCTGTTGCGGGCTGACCTGGCTGCGCTTGAGCAAATGCGTAATGCCGATCACGGCATTGAGCGGCGTACGAATTTCATGGCTCATATTGGCCAGAAATGCGCTTTTTGCGCGCGTGGCCGATTCCGCGCGGCTCAAGGCTTCGGCGAGCTGGGCATTGACCACGCGCAATTCGCCGGTGCGCGATTCGACCAGCGCCTCGAGCTGGTCGCGATAGCGCGCCAGTTCGTCGGCAGTGCGCTTTTGTTCCGCGATGTCGCGCACGATCATCGACACGCCCACGATTTGCCCGAGGTCGTCATACACGGGCGACTCGGTAACGGCCACATCAAGTTCGCGGCCATCGCGGTCCAGCAACACGGTTTCCAGATTTTTCAGGCTTTTGCCGGCTGCCAGGTCGGCCATGGCGAGAGCCTGGGCGGCGCGCCTGTCGCTCGCGAAAAGCACCGCGACCGAGCGGGCCAGTGCATCGGACAGCGGGAAGCCGAACAGCGCTTCCGCCGCCGCATTCCAACTGGTGATGTTGCCCTCGAGATCGCAGCCTATGATCGCGTCGTCGGAACTGGCCACGATGGACGCCAGCCGGGCCTTGGATTGCATGCCCTCGCGCACGGCTTTTTCGGCCGCCACGCGGTCGCTGATGTCGACCACGGTGGCCTGTACGAACAGCTCGCCTTCGCTGATGAAGGAACTGAGCGCCACTTCGATCGGAAATTCGGTTCCGTCCGCGCGCCGGCCGCGCAAGGCCCGGCCCGGGCCCATGGGGCGCGCGCGCGGTTCGGTGACGAATACGGCGCGGTGCTTGGTGTGCGCGGCACGCAAGGCATCGGGCACCAGCAGGTCGACTTCGGCGCCCACCAGTTCGGCCTCGGTATAGCCGAACATTTTTGCCAGGGCCGGATTGGCCATCAAAATCTTTCCATCCGCGCCGGCCACCATCAGCCCATTGGGATTGGTCTGCACGATGGTTTCCAGACGCATCTTGTTGCGCCCCAGTTCCCGGTTCAGGCGCGTCGATTCGGTAATTTCGACATAGGTGAGCACCAGCCCGGCGAAAACCTTGTTGGTGTCCTGATAGGTCGTGATGCGGCGCAAAAAGGTACGGTCGCCCGGCCACACCACGGTGCGCTCGCTGCCGGCGCGCTCGCGCAGCGAGCGCTCCAGATCAGGGAACAGCTCGGGGTCGGGCGCGGCCGGCGTGAAGTGGCGCAAACTACGCCCTATGTCCTGCGGCATCAGCGGAAAAATTTCGGTTGCCAGCGGCGTAAATAAGCGAATGCTGAAATCGGTCGCGATGAACAGGGTAGCCAGTTCGGTCGAGCGTATGAGGTTGTTCAGATCGCTCGTGACCTGATTCAGCTCCTGAATTTTCAGTTCATGTTCGGCATTGACGCTGAATAATTCCTCATTGACCGAATGCAGTTCTTCGTTGGTGCTTTGCAGCTCTTCGTTGGAGGCCAGCATTTCCTCATTGGTGGCCTGCAATTCCTCGTTACTGGTTTCAAGTTCTTCGATGGTGCTCTGCAAGGATTCGCGGGTGCGCTGCAACTCGTTTTCGAGCAGTTGCATCTGCGTGTAGGTGGCCCGGTCGATATCGATCGACGCGTCCGGCATCACGCTGGCGCTCACCGGGGCCAGGCGATCGCAGGGCCGGAACTGCAGCATGTAAAACGTGTTGGACGACGCTTTGTCGTAGAGCGGATGGACTTCGAGGTCGAGGTCGAAATCTTCGTCGTCGACCTGCACATGCACGCCGTGGTAAGCGATGCTGGCTTTTCCCTGTTTGGCGTTACGCAGGGCCGTCATGACGGCGATGCGCAAATGGCCGTCCAGCATGTTCAGAATTTCCGCATTGACACGGCCACTGGGCGGGCGCAAAAAGCGCGAAGCATCGCCGAACACATGCACGGCTTCGTTGCGGTCATTCACCAGGATGCCGGAGGGCACGAAGTGAGCCAGCAAGGCGTCGTAGGCGCGCCCCAGGCGCAGGTCGCCCGCGCCCTGCAGCGCGCTGCGCGGCTGGCGCGCGGATTCGTAGGCGAGCGGTTGGCGCAAGTCGTTCAGCAAGCGGTTTTCGTGCAGTTTGCGGTACACCTTCCAGTGCCGGTCCAGCGTATCGAATTCGCCGCTCAGGTCGCCCAGGCCTTCGCTGGCACCGAGCAGCAAATAGCCATTTACCTTGAGCGCGAAGTGAAATGAGGCGATGGCACGGGTCTGCGCGGTATTGCCCAGATAGATGAGCAGATTGCGGCAACTGACCAGATCGATGCGCGTAAACGGCGGATCGCGCAGCAGGTTGTGTTCGGAAAAAATCAGCGCCTTGCGCAAATTGGCCGTCACGCGATAGCTGCGGTCACTTTGCTCGATGAAATATTTTTCCCGCAACTCGATCGGAATTTCCGTAAAGCTGGTTTCCGGGTACAGGCCTTCGGCCGCCGTTTGCAGGGATTCGCGGTGCAGATCGGTGGCGAGGATTTTGATGCGCACGGGCCGCGCGCGCTGCTCGAAACCCTCCAGAAACAGGATGGCGATCGAATAGGCCTCTTCGCCGGTGGAACAGCCGCACACCCAGATGCGCACTTCTTCCTCTTCCGGCAGGCGGTCGAGAATTTTCGGTACGACATGGTCGCGCAGCACGCCGAATGCTTCCGGGTCGCGGAAAAAGCGCGTCACGCCTATCAGCAAATCCTTGTAGAGCAAATCCAGTTCGCCGACATCGGCGGCAACGCGGCGGCCGTATTCTTCTACCGTGATGTGCTCGGGGTGCAGTGCCACGCGCCGTTCGATGCGGCGCAATATGGTGGCCGGCTTGTAATAGTTGAAATCGATGTCATACACCGAGCGCAACTGGTGCAGGATGGCCGGTATGCCCTCGCCCGGCTCGACTTCGGTCGTCACCCCGCGCAAGGTAGGGCTTACGCGCCGGTTGGCCGCGTAGGCTTTCAACGCGGCCGGCATTTCTTCCGGCGGCAGTACGGCATCGACACAGCCGGTTTCGATGGCGCTGCGCGGCATGCCGTCGAAACGGCAGGTTTGTTCGCTCTGCGCCAGCACCAGGCCGCCGGCCTCGCGCACGTCCATCACGCCGGCACTGCCGTCCGAGCCGGTACCGGACAACACGATGGCAACCGCCTTTTCCCCCCACTCTGCCGCCAGTGCGCGGAAAAACAGGCTGATGGGCATGTTGAGCTGTTTGCCGGCCGGGCGGTCGTAGGCGATCAGGCGGTTGCCCTCGATCACCATGTCCTTGTTGGGCGTGAGCAAATAGATGGTATTGGGCTGCAGTTCCACGTGATCGAACACCGGCACGGCCGGCATGGGCGTGAAACGCTCCAGCAATTCCTTCATGAGGCTTTTGAAATCGGGCGACAGGTGCTGCAGCACCACGTAGGCCATGCCGGTGTCGGCGGGCAAGGCGCCAAACAAGCGCTCCATGGCCTCCAGGCCGCCAGCGGACGCGCCTATGCCGACCACGTAGGTCGGCGGCGGCGACGGCCCGTCGTAAAACGGTCCGTCTTCCGACCGCGAATCCGGCTCGGCCGAAACGGTGGCCGCCGGCGCCGCTACCTCAGCGGCCACCGCGACAGCTTCGTCCGCGGACACTGCCACGGCCGGACTACCCGGCTCGGCGGTATTTCCGCTCAGATCGGATTCATTTGCCACTATTTGCTCCTGCATACTGTTTCCTCACAACCCTATCATCAAATGCTTTTGCAGGTGTGGGATTGCAATTTCCGACAGTTGTCAAACCAAACGCTGGCGACGCGCAGCAAGCGTATATGTCGCAGCCACGCCTGCCCTGCGCGGCTTGAGGCCCATGCGCTCAAGCCGCGCGCCGGCGTTCGCAACGCAGGGCACTGGAATGGTGCGCGCGTGGGATGGTATTCGATGTGGGCGGGCCGCGATGCCCGGAAAAGCGCAACAAAGCGCCACCATGTCGGCGCGGCGCAAACCGATCAGCCGCATCGCGGCGTTCTCGCGTCCCCGGCGTGTGGCGCCGGACGGGAGATAGTGCGGTGTCGTAAGGGGGGCGGGTATATCGCCCGCGAATGCGGCCGCATCGGGCGGCCGGACGTGCAGCGTCAAACTGCCGCCCGGCTGGACGGCGCTTGATGCACGCTAGGCTTTGAGGCGAGCCAATAGCGCGTCGAATTCCACGCTCGCCTGTTCGCCGCGTTCGTATAGCGCGCGCACGTGTAGTTGCAGATTTTCCAGAATGACGCGGCTGGCCGTGGCGAGCAGGACCGCCTCGCGGTCCTCGCCCGACAGGCGTTGCGACACCAGGGTCGCACGCAATTCGGCCAGGTGCGCAGCAACAAGGCTGCGCGCGGAATGGCCATCCACGGGCAAGGCGCCGAAATCGACGGGGTCATCAGACTCTATCTCTTCCAGCAAGGCGAGGATGGTGCGGGGCGAAATCGTGGTCACTTTCCAAACTCCGATGACGGTAGTTCACGGGCGTCTGAATAGAGCATAGACCTCACAAGCCCGGCCTAAACCTCTGAGCAGCTATATATTTCGGCCCTGACAGGGCAAAGTTGGGGGCTCGGACGCGTTATGCGGGCGCGTTGCCGCATCGCACTCGGCTCAATATACCCTGTTCAGGCGCCGGCAGGCAGGCGCAGGCTGAGCAGCACGGGCTGGTGGTCGGATGCCGCCGTATCGCTCAATACGTCCAGCCCTGCGACCGCCCCGGCAAGATCAGCCGTCACCAGCATGAAGTCGCAGCAATAGGCGTGATCCGGCCACTCGCAGCCGTGCAGGCCTACGGTTGGCGCATGTGGCTGGCCCGCATGCGCCAGGCACCAGGCATCCTGCCAGGCCGGCGTGGCGTCGTCGTAGGGGGCGAGCAGGCGCACCAGGGCAGCGCCATCCGGCTTGCAGTTGAAATCGCCGCACAGCACGGCGCGCGCCGGCCGCGGCAATACCGCAAAAGTGGAATCCGATGCGCCGCCGGACTGGCGGATGCGCTGGGCGCGCCCCTGAGCACAGGCTTCGGCGTGCAGCCCGCGCAATGCTTCGGCTTGAGCCAGACGCTGCATGGCGGAGTAGTACTCGAGATGGGTGGTCATGACCCGCAGCGGCCCGTCACTGGCCTGCACCACGGCTTCGAGACAAACCCGCTGCATGCTGGGTAGCGCCGGGTCGGCCGGCCAGGGCAGCAGATGGCGCCACACCTGCAGCACCGGCAGGCGCGACAGCACCATGTTGCCGAATTGGCTGCGCCCGCCGGCGGCATGGGGTACGTCGGTGGCGGGCGCGTAGATGGGCGTGTAATCCGGCAAGGCCGCCGTTATCCAGGCCACTTCGTCTTCACCGGAACCGCCGGCCAGCCCGGGAAAGTTGACCGCCACTTCCTGCAGGCAGATGACTTCCGGCCAGCCTGCCGCAGCCAGTACGCTGGCCATGCGCGCAAGATCGACGCGGCCGTCGCAGCCCCGTCCCCATTGAATGTTCCACGATAAAACGCGCATTGCTTTCCCCCAAGATCAGGATTTGACGCCGGCACGGACGTGCCTTTTCGCCAGCGTGCGGATGGCGTCAGGGCGGCCTTGCGGCGCAATATCCGGCGGATTGTATCGGCCCGGCACGCGCGGCGTCATGACCAGCGCGTTGGTGGCGGCCTAGCGCACCTTGGCGGGCGCCTCGGGGTGCACCATTTTGTCCAGCGCGGACAAATAGCGACGCGCTTCTTCCGCAATCACGTGCTGCGGGAAAGTTGCGATGAGCACCTTGAGGATGCGCTTGGCCTGCTCGTCCTGGTGCAGATTTTCGCAAAGGATTTTCGCCGACAGCAGGTAAATCGCCGGCACGTCCGGGTGACCGCGATTGCGCCGGTCGAATTGCTGCATGAATTCGAGCGCCAGGCTGTATTTGCGCGCACGCCGCGCCGCTTCGGCGAGCGGCAAAATCTGCCAGGCCTCGGGCGGCGCGAATTGCGCATCCAGCGTGCGGCATTGTTCGAACACCTCGAGCGCGCTATCGGTGCGCATCTTGCGCAGCAACATGGCGATCAGTTCGCTGCCGTGCCGCAATGCCCGGTCGTTTTTACCGGCCAGTACCAACAGGCGCTGGTAGCGCATGCGCGAAGTCGCGCTGTGCGGATTGCCGCGCTGGTCGTCGTAGGCAAGGTTGAGCGCCTCTTCCACCTTGCCCTGCGCAATCATGCGGCCTATTGTTTCGCCTATCGGGTCGGCCGGCTTGGGCATATCCGGCGAAAATTGCGTCTGGCGCGAAAAATCCACGTCCACGTCCACGCCCAGTTGCTGGTGAAACTGGTAGAGCGAATATCCGAGCAGGTTGAAGCCCACCAGTGAGAAATACATGCTGGCGAAATTGGCCGCGGCGAATGCGGCAAGCGGAGGCAACTTGACGAATAACAGCAGGGTGACGCCGCCGGTGGCGATGGACAACAGCATCAGGCAACCGAACAAGGCGAAATAGGCCCAGCCCAGCGTGGCCATGATGGACAGCACCGCAAACGGATTGACGGCGCGCCACACGCTGTTGTCGATGGCAATGATCATCACGGTAGCCGGCAAGCCCAGCATGACCAGGGCGTGCGCGACGAGGGCAGGAAATTCGCCCAGATTTTGCGCCACCAGCCCCTCGAACAGGCCGAACAGAAGGAATACCGCGATCTGCTTGTACGGCCGGTTGGCGCCCTCTTTATCGCTGAACTGCTGGTATTGCGCCAGCGTGAGGCGGCCGCGTGCGGTCTGCTCCAGTACCTTGTAGGCGTAGCGAAAAAATATCAGCCAGGGCACGGCCACGATCGCGAACATGAGCAGCAGCGTCATCGGCATGGTGCCGCGCGTAAGCGCGAGCGGGTCTGCGCCGCCCGCAAAGCCGAATCCCGCCGCGAACATTGCCGTGAACACACAGCCGATTTCCAGCGCCGATAACAGCGCCATATGAAAAAGCGGCTCGGCTTGCAGCGGGAACAGGAAAAACTTCGGGAAGCGCGACCAGAACGGCGGCACGGCGCCTTCCGAATAGGTGACGGGAGAAGGTGCGTACATGAATACCCCGGTGCCGGAAACGCACCAAAATAACGGCAAATTGTACCCCAAGCGCCACGCCGATAGTCGGCTCCGGGTGAGCGCCTCGGCAGCCTGCGCAGTGCGCAGGCTGGATGGCGGCGGCCCGCAACTGGCGCCTGTACGGCAGCCTGCCTTGGCACGGCGCGCACGGCACATCCCTTTTGCGCGGTCTTTTCCGATAATCTGAGTATCAGTACCCGCCATTGGCTGTGCAAGTGCCGCTACGCTAGCGTAGCGTCGCGCACCGAAGGCCGGAAGCCGGCCGCCGGGATGCGCTGGCAGTGGCCTGCAACGCGCACATCATCGTTTCGGAGTTCGTGTTCCGTCATGCTTCATTTGCTGCCTGCTGCGCACTTTTCCACCGAGCATTTCATCAATCGCGAGTTGTCCTTGCTGGCATTTCAGCGCCGCGTGCTGGCGCAGGCCGCCGATGCCGCCATACCGCTGCTGGAGCGCTTGCGCTTTCTGTGCATCGTGTCCTCCAACCTGGATGAATTTTTCGAAATCCGCGTCGCCGACCTGCTCGAAAAGGTGCGCATGCGGGTGCTTACCGGCGGGCCGGATGGACGCACGCCGGTCGATACCCTGCGTGCCGTGGAGGCCGAAGCACGCGCCAT
Organism: Rhodocyclaceae bacterium; assembly: GCA_016791105.1. Lineage (GTDB taxonomy): Bacteria > Pseudomonadota > Gammaproteobacteria > Burkholderiales > Rhodocyclaceae > JAEUNM01. Next base: position 71,842 of record JAEUNM010000118.1, read on the forward strand.
CATGACCGAGCAGTACCGCCTGCTGAATGAGGAAATCCTGCCCGAACTGGCCGTCAAGGGCGTGCACTTCCTGCGCCGCGCAGAATGGACGGAGCAACAGGCGGCCTGGCTGTACGACTATTTCGAGCGCGAAGTGCTGCCGGTACTCACACCCATCGGACTCGATCCGGCCCACCCATTCCCGCGCGTACTCAACAAAAGCCTCAATTTCGCGGTGGAACTGGAAGGGCTGGATGCTTTCGGGCGCAATTCCGGCTATGCCATCGTGCAGGCACCGCGCACCTTGCCGCGTGTAATCCGGCTCCCGTCCGAAATTGCCGGCATGGAATACGGTTTTGCCTTCCTGTCTTCCATCATGCACCAGCATGTCGGCGAACTGTTCGAGGGCATGCAGGTACTGGGCTGCTATCAATTCCGCGTCACGCGCAATTCCGATCTGTTCGTCGATGAGGAAGAAATCAAGAATCTGCGCCAGGCCTTGCAGGGCGAATTGCCGCAGCGGCACTACGGCAATGCGGTAAGGCTTGAAGTCGCGGACAATTGTTCGGACAAGATGGCGGATTTTCTGCTCGGCCAGTTCTCGCTCTATCGGCGCGATCTGTACCGCACGCCGGGGCTGGTGAATCTGGTCCGTCTGATGCAGGTGCCGGACTGGGTGAACCGTGCCGACCTCAAATATGCGCCGCACGTCGCCAGTCTGCCCAAGGTATTGCACAAGCACTACGACATTTTCGAATCGCTGCGCAAGCAGGACATCCTGCTGCATCACCCGTTTCAGAGCTTCGAGCCGGTGCTGCAACTGGTGCGCGCGGCGGTGGACGATCCGCAGGTGGTCGCCGTGAAGATGACGGTTTATCGCACCGGAAACGATTCCGAACTGATGGAGTGCCTGGTGCGGGCGGCGCAGAAGGGCAAGGAAATTACCGCGGTAGTGGAACTGATGGCGCGCTTCGACGAAGAAGCCAACATCAATTGGGCTGCGCGGCTGGAAGAAGCGGGCGCCCACGTCGTGTATGGGGTGTTCGGTTACAAAACCCACGCCAAACTGATGCTGCTGGCGCGGCGCGAAGATTTGCCGGACGGGCGCAGCGGTTACCGCCGCTATGCGCACCTCGGCACCGGCAATTACCACGCGCGCACGGCCAAGCTCTATACCGATTTTGGTTTGCTCACCTGCGACGAAGAAATTTGCGCCGATGTGCACGAAGTGTTCAAGCAACTGACCGGTTTGGGCAAGGCGAGCGACCTGCGCCACCTGTGGCAGGCGCCGTTTTCGCTGCATCCACGTCTGATCGAGGCGATACGGGCCGAAACCGCGGCCGCACGCGCGGGCCGCAAGGCGCAGATCGTCGCCAAAATGAATTCCCTGCTCGAACCGCAAATTATCGAAGCGCTGTACGACGCCTCCGCGGCCGGCGTGAGCGTAGACCTGATCGTGCGCGGGGCCTGCGCGTTGCGCCCCGGCGTGGAAGGGCTATCGGACAACATACGGGTACGCTCGGTGGTAGGGCGTTTTCTGGAACATTCGCGCATTTTTTACTTTCATGCCGGCGGCGCCGAACTGGTCTATCTGGCCAGTGCAGACTGGATGGAGCGCAACTTTTTCCGCCGCATCGAGGTGTGCTTTCCGGTGCGCGACGCGAAGCTCAAGCGCCGCGTGATCAAGGAAGGTCTGCGCCCCTATCTGGCCGACAACTGCCAGGCCTGGGAAATGTCGCCCGACGGTGCTTATCGCCGCCGCACACCGCGCACCACGCGGCGCGCCGCTCAGGAGGATTTGCAGCGTGAACTGGCCGGTCCGCGCCCAGCCGACTGAGGCCCCTGCTCAAGCCTGGCCCTGGGCTGCCGTAACACGATCATCCGTTACATCAAGCCCTGCCCTTCATGCGCCACGCCCCCTTATTGCTGCTGCTGCTTAGCCTGACCGCCTGTGACAAGCTCGGCATTCCGGATGCGGCCAAAACGGCGGCCATGGAAGAAGCGGACGGCAAGGCAGTCGGCGCGGCCTGCCGTCACGCCGGCCGCGCCATCGAAGACTGTTTCACGATGAATCCCAAAGCGCCGCGATCGGCGGTATTCGCCGGCTGGAAAGACATGAACGACTACATGACGGAAAACAAGATCGACGTCGTGCAGCCGGTCGTGCCGCGGGCCGAGCCGGACGTCAAAAAGAAGAAGCGGAAAAAATCCAGCGACAGCCAGACCGAACATGCCGGCGGCGAGGCGGCTGGCAGCGAATCCGAAGGCAGTTCAAAGCGAGAAGAAGCCCCCGGCAAGGGCGCGCACGCATCCAACGCGCGGCGTGGGCGGCTGGAAAGCTGAGAGTTTGTTGCGCGGCGGCACGGCCGCGCCAGGGGACGCCCTTATTCTGCGCGGGTAGATTCGGGTTCGCCGCGCAACATGTCGAGCAGATCGCGCCCGCCTATGCGCACACGGGCGAGCAAATTGCCGGCCGAGTCCGTTCCTTGCGGTTCTATGCTGACTTCGCCGGTATCGAGCATTTGTTGCAACTTCTGCTTGGCCACGCCGGAAGCCGGATGCCCGAATTCCGGACCATCCATGCCCATTACCTGTACGCGCTGGCCATTCGCGAAAAAGCTGCGGCCATCCACGGCATACATGCGTTCGGCGAGCGGCTTGAGTGGCCGCACGGGGGTGGCCGCATCGACGTCGGCGCGCGCATAGCCGGACTGGCGCACGTCTGCACTGCGGTAGCGCGCGTGATTGACGGTGGGAGAAACTTTGTAGCCCTTTTTCTCGCGTGCCTGGACGCTGGGGGCTGCTGCGGACAGCAGTAAAATCGAGGAAAGCAGTACCACAGAGCCTAGTGACCGAGCCGGCGAGCGTTTACGCATCGAGTTCTCCCTTGTGTCTCCGTTGCAACAGGCGTGAAATATTACACATCTATTGCAAGAGCGCAAATTTTTGCGCCGCGACAAATATCTAGCCCGCGGCACCACTTGAATCAGGACCTTGAATGCTTACCATCTACGGCATCAAAAATTGCGACACCATGAAGAAGGCAATGGCCTGGCTGGACCAGCATGGCATCGAATACCAGTTTCACGACTACAAGAAGTCCGGCGTGCCGCTGCAGCGCCTGCAGGCCTGGCTGGCCCGCGCCGGCTGGGAAACATTGGTAAATCGGCGCGGCCCCACCTTCCGCAAACTGCCGCCGGAGCGGCAGAACATAGCGGACGCTGCCGCCGCGGTGGCTTTGCTGGAACAGTTCCCGAGCGCCATCAAGCGCCCGGTAATCGAAGCCGGGACCGAACTGCTGGTTGGCTACGATCCTGACGAATACACACGGGTTTTCGGCAAATGAGCGCAAATACTGAAGCCGGCGTGGTGCGCCGCTTCCTGTTCGAACAACGCGACATACGCGGCGTGCACGTGCGCCTGACGGATGCGTGGCGTGCCATGCAGGCCGGCCGCGGCTATCCCGACGCAGTGCGCGCATTGCTCGGCGAACTGTGCGCCGTGACGGTCATCATCGCCAGCCAGCTCAAACAGCCCGGCCGTTTGTCCGTGCAGATGCAGGGCAGCGGACCGGTGAGCCTGCTGGTAATCGACTGCGACCGCGAGCTGAAAATGCGCGGCATGGCGCGCGCCGCGGCCGGCGCGGCGGCGGGCAGCGTGGGGGAATTGCTGGGCGACGGCAAACTTGCCATCACGCTATTGCCCGACCACGTGCAACAGCCTTATCAAAGCATCGTGCCGCTGCAGGGCTCTGGCGTGGCCGAAATATTCGAGCATTTTCTCGAACAGTCGGAACAGGCTGCTTCGGCCTTGTGGCTGGCTGCGGACGCCGACTGCGCAAGCGGGCTGTTCCTGCAGCAAATGCCCGGCGCAGCGGCGCTGGACCCGGATACCTGGGCACGCCTCACGCAGCTTGCCGCCACCGTCACGCGCGCCGAACTGCTCGAGCTTGATGCCGAAACTCTGATCCGGCGACTATTTGCAGAGGACGTGGCGGCTGCCGAAGTGCGCCTGTTCGGCCCGCACGGCGTGTGCTTCCACTGCCCGAAGGACTGGACCAAGGTGCGCAACATGTTGCGCTCGCTGGGCAAGTCGGAAGTCCAATCCATCCTCGCCGAACATGGCGAAGTGGTGGTGCACGACGACATTTGCAACCACGAATACCGGCTCGACGCGGCGGGCGTGGCGGCGCTGTTCGAAGAGCGCGATTGCGGTACGGATGACTGAGCCCAGCCCGCCACCTTCCGCCCTGCCCATGTCCCCTGCAACCCGGCCCTGCGCCGCACTTGCTTGGTCGCGCTGCTGAGCATGGCCGCCCGCCACAGCATAGAAACCAGCGAGCACGGCGGCGTGCGCTACCTGCACTTCGGTTCACCCTGGATACAGGGCGCCATGCGGGTGGCGCGACCTTTCGCGCTGGAACTGGAATACACGCGCGAAATGATGGCCGCGCTATTGCTGCACCCCGACCCGGAATGGCCCGAATCGGTGTTGCTGGTTGGTCTGGGCGCCGGCTCTCTGGCCAAATTTCTGTACCGTCACCGCCCGCGCGCCACGCTGCACGCGGTAGAAATCAATCCGGAAGTAGTGACCATCGCGCACAGCCGCTTCAGGCTGCCGGCGCCCGACGAGCGCTTCGAAATATTCACCGCCGACGCGGCGCGCTGGCTGCCCGCCTGCCCGCGGCGCTACGACCTCATTCTGGTGGATGGCTTCGATCCGCGTGCCCGCGCCGGTGCGCTCGAACGCCTGCCGTTCTACCAAAGCTGCCAGGAACATTTGACCCGGCAGGGCCTGTGCGTCACCAATCTGTTTGCCGGCACGCGCGGCTATGCGGGCGCGGTGGAGCGCCTGCGCGAGGCCTTCCGCGGCCGCGTGCTGGCGTTTCCGTCCTGCGATACGGGCAATGCCGTGGCCTTCGCGGCCAGCGGCGAAAAAATCCTGTGGACCCTGGACGAATTGCGCACCCACGCCCTCTTGCTCATGCAGGCCACGCGGCTCAACCTGCAGGCCACGCTGACGCGGCTGGAAGCCGCACAAACCTGTCCCGCCGGCAAATTACGCTTGTAGACGCCTGGACTTAGGCTCGTTGCGCAGTCGCAACAGGCATGACGAATGGCATGGCCATCACATAGCGAGGCGCTAGACTAACAAGCGCTCCGGACCGCGCCGCACACCTGCTCGCGGCGGCCGGAGGGCCAAGGCTCAGGACACCGCGCACATAATTTCCGTTCCTCCGGGACGCGCGCATCCGGCCGGGCAGCCCACCGGCGCCGCGGAGCTTGTGCGCCGGTGGGCTGTCTACGCAAGGGGCATTTCGCAGCATTGCCCGGAGGACGGTGGCGGGTAAGCGTGAGCAGTTCAGGCAGCATAGGTAATACCCCGCTTGCGGGGCGCAAAAAGCGTTCCGCATGGCGCAAGTTCTGGATCGGTCTGGCGCTGTTGGTCCTGCTCCTGCTGGTTGCGGCGGCCGTTTCGGCATGGTACGAAATTCGGCAATCGCGCCTGCAGGCGCGCTACTTTTCCGAATTTGCCGGCAATTCCGGCTTCCGCCTCGAAGCGGGGCCGAATCCCGATCTTTGGCTGCCGCGCAATGGCCCCTACGACTTGCGTCTGGGTTACGGCCAAATGAAATACGCGTTGCCACAAATCGAGCAGGCCGGTTTCGAAATTGAACGGCAGGCACGCCAATCCGCCGGTTTTGCGGAATTGGTCGGGCGCGGCATTTATCCCATATACCGCGAAAAAACCGCAGCCGGACTGACGCTCATCGATCGCAGCGGCCAGGTGCTGTATTCAGAGCGCTACCCGGAGCGGCGTTTCGATACGTTCGACGCCATCCCCGGCGTACTCGTGAATGCCCTCATTTATGTCGAAAACCGCGAATTGCTGAATGCCGACCTGCCGCCCATGCACAACCCGGCCGTGGAGTGGGACCGCGCTGTGTGGGCGGTGTTCACACAGGCCTGGCGCAAGGTGGATCCGGACACGCCGCGCGCGGGCGGCAGCACGCTCGCCACGCAGATCGAAAAATTCCGTCACTCGCCCGGCGGACGCACGCATGACGCGGGCGAAAAACTGCGCCAGATGGTTTCGGCTTCGCTGCGCGCCTATCGCGAAGGGCCGGATACGCGCGCCGCGCGCAAGCTCATCGCGCTGGATTTTCTGAATTCCGTTCCGCTCGGCGCAGTGCCCGGACATGGCGAAGTGATAGGCATAGGCGACGGCATGTACGCCTGGTTCGGGCGCGATTTCGACACCCTGCGGCAACTGCTGGCGCATCCCGAAAGCCGGCCTGCGGAGGCCGGCCAGTACTTCAAGGAAGTGCTGGCCCTCATCATCGCGCAGCGCCGGCCCAGCGATTTGCTGGGCGAATCCGGTACGCGTCTGGAAGCGCTCACCGACTCCTACTTGCGTCTGCTCGAGCGCGAACAGCTCATACCGACCGCCCTGCGCGATGCCGCGCTGGCGGCACGCCTTGCGCCGCGGCGCGATCCGCTGCATCTGGAGCCGGTGTCTTTCGTCGAGCGCAAGGCCGTCAATGCAACGCGCCTGGCGGTGGCCAAACTGCTCGGCGTGGATGACCTGTATGCGCTGGATCGCTACGACCTCAGCGTGCGCACCACCCTGGATGGCAACGCGCAGCAGCGCATTACGCAATTTCTGAATGACCTCAAGTCGGCCGATTTCGTCGCCGCACGCGGATTCAAGGCACACCAGCTACTGGAGCACGGCGACCCGGCCGATGTGCGCTACAGCTTTACGCTGTACGAAGTGGCGCCGCAGGGCAATTTGCTTCGCGTGCAGGCGGACAATCTGGACCAGCCGCTGGATATCAACGCCGGCACCAAACTGGACCTGGGGTCCAGCGCGAAATTCCGCACCCTGGTCACCTATCTGGACGTAATCGCGCAATTGCACGCGCGTCTGACAGCGCTTAGTGAAGAAGAACTTGGTACGGAAAAGCCGCAGCCGAACGACCGGCTCACGCTGTGGGCGCTGGGCCATTTGCGCGGCGCCAAGGACAAAGGTCTGCAAGCCATGCTGCAGGCCGCGCTGGAACGCACTTATTCCGCCAACCCCGAAGAAGTATTTTTTACCGGCGGCGGCGAGCAGGTATTCGAAAATTTCAAACACGATCAGGACGGCATGGCGCCCACCTTGCGCGAGGCGCTGGCGCAATCCATCAACCTGCCCTTCATCCGTCTGATGCGCGACCTCGTGCATTACTACGCCTACGAAGCCGCGGGCGCGCCCGGGCGCGGCCTGGCGCAGGGCAGCGAAGAACTACGGCGGCAATTTCTGGAGCGCTTCGCCGATAAGGAAAGCCGCGGTTTCCTGGCCGGTTTCTGGCACAAGTACCACAACGTGGAAGCCGACGAATTGCTCGACACCCTGGCGCGTTCGGTGCAGTCACAGCCGCGCCGCGTGGCGGCCGCGTTCCTGGCGGTCGATCCCGCCATGCCCTTCGGGCGATTTTCCGAGCTGATGGGCCGCCGCCTGGGCGAGCGCGCGGGCGGCGAGGCGGAGTTGCGCAAAATCCACAAGTCGCTCACGCAAAACCCCTTCAATCTGTCGGACTGGGGCTATCTGTCGCGCGTGCACCCGATCGAACTATGGCTGGTGCGCTATCTGGACAAGCACCCGGATGCCAGACTTGACGAGGTTTATGACGCGAGCGCCGAAGCGCGCCAGGAAGCTTACCGCTGGCTGTTCAAATCCGGCCTGAAGCGCGCCCAGAACGTGCGCATCGCGATGGCCGTGGAAGCCGCCGCATTCGAAAAAATTACCGCGCAATGGCGCAGCGTGGGCTATCCGTTCGAGCGCCTGGTGCCTTCGCTCGCCACCGCCATAGGCAGTTCGGCAGACCGCCCCGCGGCGCTGGCGGAATTGATGGGCGTGATTATCAACGGCGGGGTGCGCCGCCCCGTGGTGTCGATAGAGCGCTTCGAATTCGCCGCCGGCACGCCATTCGAAACCCAGCTCGGACGCCGCAGCGAAGAAGGTACGCGGGTGCTGGATGAAGCGGTCGCAAGTGTCGCTAGAGCGGCCCTGCTGGGCGTGGTGGAACATGGCACGGCGCGGCGCGTATCGGGCACTTTCCGCAGCGGCGAGGGCGAAGCACTGGCCGTAGGCGGCAAAACCGGCACCGGTGACCACCGCTTCAATATCGTCGGCCCGGGCGGGCGCAAACTCGAATCGCGCGTGGTCAATCGCGCCGCAACCTTCGCGTTTTTCCTGGGCGATCGGCATTTCGGCACCATTACGGCTTTCGTGCCGGGCCGGCGCGCCGCAAATTACGAATTCACTTCGGCCCTGCCGGTACAGGTGCTGAAAACGCTGGAACCGGCATTGCGCGGTCTGGTCGCCGGGCATGAACTGAACGACGAGGAATTGCGCGTCGCCATGTCCGGCCCGGCCAAACTTGCCGCCACCACTGTCAAGTCCCCCACCGCGGCAGGCGCTGCCACGGCAGTGACGAAAGCAGTCGAGCCCGCGCCGACCGCCAAACCGGATGTGGATCGAGTCAAGACGTCCATCGTGGCGCCCCAACCGAAAGCCGCCGCCCCGGCGCAACCGGATACCACCAAACCGCTCATTAAAGTCGAGGACAAGCCGGAAACCAAGCCGCCAGGGCAACCTGCCGCACCAGCACCCGATCCCTCACCGCGCAAGGAACCGCCCGGTCAGGTTTGAGCCAGGCGCCGCGCCGCCGGCCGAACCGCGGCCGGCTGAAGGTGGATTACCCTTGCCGGGCCAGGTACGTTTGCGCGAGCCGCACCCAGTAGGCCACGCCCAGCGGAATGATCTGGTCGTTGAAATCAAATACCGGGCTGTGCAGCATGCAGCCGCCCTCGCCTTCGCCGTTACCTAGCCAAACGTAGGCGCCGGGTTTTACCTGCAGCATGAAGGCAAAATCTTCCGACCCCATGGTGGGCGGCAAATCCTGCAATACCTGCCCGACGCCCAACACCTCCCGCGCCACCGCGGCACTGAAGGCCGCCTCGTCCGGGGTATTGATGGTTGGCGGATAACCGTGCCGATAATTGACGGTGGCCGTGGTGCCCAGGCCAGACGCAAGGCCGGTGGCCACACGGGTCAGGCCGTGTTCGAGCAGATCGCGCACCTCCTGAGAAAATGCCCGCGCCGTGCCGCACAGGCGCGCGCTTGGTGCGATTACGTTATAGGCGTCGCCGGCATGAAATTGCGTCACGCTCACCACACCCGCTTCCACCGGCGGCACATTGCGCGACACCAGGGTTTGCAAAGCCTGCACGATGGCAGAGCCGGCCACGATAGGATCGGCAGCCTGGTGCGGCATGGCGGCATGGCCGCCCTTGCCGCTCACGATAATTTCGAATTCGTCCGAACTGGCCATCATGGGACCGGCACGCACGGCAAATTTACCCACCGGCAGCCCGGGCCAGTTGTGCAGTCCAAACACCGCCTGCATCGGAAAGCGCTCGAACAGGCCGTCGCGTATCATTTCCGCGGCGCCGCCCCGCCCTTCTTCGGCCGGCTGGAAAATGAAATAAACGCTGCCGTCGAAATCCGCCGCGCCGGCCAGCACTTCGGCCGCGGCAAGCAACATCGCGACATGCCCGTCATGGCCGCAGGCATGCATTTTCCCGGCATGGCGCGAGCGGTGCGCGAAGGTGTTGCGTTCCTCTATCGGCAGCGCGTCCATATCGGCGCGCAAGCCCACGCCGCGCGTCGAACTGCCATTGCGCAATACCCCCACCAGCCCCGTGCGTCCCAGTCCGGTGTGCACTTCCAGCCCGAGCGCGCGCAAATGATCGGCCACTAGCGAGGCCGTGCGGTGTTCTTCGAACGCAGTTTCCGGATGCGCGTGTATGTCGCGCCGAATGTGCACGAACTTTTCCTGTATCCCTTGCAACTGCTGCGCGAGTTTCATGAAAGAAGCCTCCTGGATTCGAGGCAAGCCTAACCGATTCGGCCGCATTGCAGGAAAGCACCGTCCGGATTTATTTTCGCGCGTGGATGCGCTTGCACGGCGCACCACATTTCCAGCGGAGCGGCAATCGGTCAGCCCAAGCCATGCGCCGCCGGGCCGTGCGCGCGGCTGCAATCAAGCGGCATCGGGTAAACACGGATTGCCAAGAATGGAGCACGAGCTACAATCCGCAGTATTAAGTTGTCTGACAACCTGACCACTTTTCATGGAAACCTCACTTTCTGCCCTCGCCCGCCCGGACCGACTGTCCGACAGCCTGTACCGTGAGCTGGAAACGCGCATCCATAGCGGCGAAATCCGACCCGGCGAAAAGCTGCCGAGCGAAAAGCGCCTGGCGCTCGAATTCGCCGTGAGCCGAGCCGTCGTGCGCGAAGCGATGTCGCGCCTCAAAGCCGAGGGCTATGTGGATTCGCGCCAGGGTGCCGGCGCATTCGTCACCCAGCGTCCCGGCACCGCCATATTCCGCCTGTCGAAAAACGGCCCGCGCGCAGCGGCCACGCTGTCCGAGGTGTTCGAGCTGCGCCTCATCGTGGAAGGCGAGGCCGCCGCGCTGGCGGCCCTGCGTCGCCAGGCCGGCGATATCGCAGCCATGCAGCGCCATATCGACAATATGGAACAGGCGTTGCACGCCGGCGCAGACGGCACCCACGCCGACGACGCGTTTCACCGCGCCGTGGCCGAAGCCAGTGGCAATGCGCTGGTTGGGCGCTTCATAGAATTTCTGGGCGAGCACCTGATCGATTCGCGCGCCCCAACCTGGTCCAGCGAAGGCCACGCACTGGGTCGCGCCAGGGTGGCGAGCGAAGAACACCGCCGCCTGCTCGCCGCCATAGATGCCGGAGACGCAGCCCGAGCGCGCGTCGAGGCGCGCGAGCACGTGCTGCGCGCAGCGGAACACCTGGGCCTGCGACTTGCCCCGGCGGCTGCGTCGACCGAAACTAGATTTAATACCGACAAGTCAGGAGACTGAAAATGAACGACGCCACAAGCGTTGATTCCGCGCCGGGAATAAAGGAACCCGATTTTTCCGGCATAGACCGTGCCGCACTATTCGCCGAACTGGCGCGCGTGCTGCCGGCGGATTGTCTGCTCATCGAGCACGAGGACATCAAGCCCTATGAGTGCGACGGTCTTTCGGCTTACCGCGAATTGCCTCTGGCGGTGGCGCTGCCGCGCGAAGAAGCGCAGGTGGCCGCGGTGCTCAAAATTTGCCGCAAGCTGGGCGTGCCGGTGGTTGCGCGCGGCGCCGGCACCGGATTATCCGCCGGAGCGCTGCCGCACAAATTTGGCGTCATTCTGTCGCTGGCGCGCTTCAACCGCATCCTCAAGGTGGACCCGGCGGCACGCCTCGCGGTGGTGCAACCGGGGGTGCGCAATCTGGCGATATCCGAAGCCGCAGCGCCGTTCGGCCTGTATTACGCACCAGACCCGTCCTCGCAGATCGCCTGCACCATAGGTGGCAACGTGGCGGAAAATTCCGGTGGCGTGCACTGCCTCAAATATGGCCTCACCGTACATAACCTGATCGCGCTGCGTATTCTCACCATAGACGGCGAACTGCTCGAACTCGGCAGCCGTGCGCCGGATACGCCCGGATTCGAGCTGCTGGCGCTATTTACCGGCTCGGAAGGGCTGCTCGGTGTGGTGACCGAAGTGACGGTCAAACTCACCCCCAAACCGCAATTGGCCCAGTGCGTACTGGCGGCATTTGACGACGTGGTCAAAGCCGGTGACGCAGTGGCCAAAATCATCGCCGCCGGCATCATTCCAGCCGGCCTGGAAATGATGGATCAGCCCGCCACGGCCGCGGTCGAACAGTTCGTTCGCGCCGGCTACCCGCTCGACGCCAAGGCCATCCTGCTGGTAGAAGCCGACGGCACGCCGGAAGAAGTGGCCGAAGAAATCGCCGCCGTGCGCAAAGTGCTGGACGGCGCCGGGGCGACCGAAATTCGGGTATCGCGCGACGAAAACGAGCGCCTCAAATTTTGGGCCGGCCGCAAGGCGGCCTTCCCGGCGGCCGGCCGCATATCGCCCGACTATTACTGCATGGACGGCACCATTCCGCGCCGGCGCCTGGGTGAAATGCTTGAAGCCATTACGCAAATGGAGCACAAGTACGGGCTGCGCTGCATCAACGTATTCCACGCCGGCGACGGCAACCTGCACCCGCTCATCCTGTTCGACGCCAACAAACCCGGCGAACTGGAGCGCACGGAAGAATTTGGCGCCGAAATTCTTGAATTGTCGGTGCGCCTGGGCGGCACGATTACCGGCGAACACGGTGTGGGGTTCGAAAAAATCAATTCCATGTGCGTGCAGTTCGCGTCGCCCGAATTGACCATGTTCCACCGTGTGAAACAGGCTTTCGACCCGGCCGGATTGCTGAATCCCGGCAAAGCCGTGCCCACCCTGCACCGCTGCGCCGAATTTGGCCGCATGCACGTGCATCACGGCCAGTTGCCACACCCGGACTTGCCGCGCTTCTAGCGCCGGATGACGAAACGAGCGCCCGCAGCGTGTCCCGAGACAGACCATGCCGGCACTGAGCGAAACTGAACTGCGCCTGCTCCTGGTGGGCTTTCCGATACTGATGCTGCTGGGCTCCTGGCTGGCGTTGCGTGCGCGCACGCGCAGCCGGGACAAGCGGCAAAGAAAGTGACGACAAAAAATGAATCAGCTAACCCAATACTACGCCGACACCTTGCGCGCCGCCGCGCGCGGCGGTGGCAAGGTGGTGCCGCGCGGCGGCGGCAGCAAGGATTTTTACGGCCGCGCCACCGTGGGCGAAATTCTGTCGCTGGCGGATTACCGCGGCATCATCAATTACGACCCGACCGAACTGGTACTTACCGCGCGCGCCGGCACCCCGCTGGCCGAAATCGAAGCCTTGCTGGCGGAACAAAATCAATGCCTGGCATTCGAGCCGCCGCATTTCGGCAGCGGCGCCACCCTGGGCGGTGCCGTCGCCGCCGGTCTGTCCGGTCCGCGCCGCATGCAGACCGGACCGCTGCGCGACTTCGTGCTGGGCACCAAAATCATGGATGGCCGCGGCGATATCCTCAAATTTGGCGGCGAGGTCATGAAAAATGTGGCCGGCTTCGATGTGTCGCGCCTGCTGGCCGGATCCCTGGGCAGCTTTTCCTTGATTCTGGAAGTGTCGGTCAAGGTATTGCCGCGTCCGCCCTACGAGGCCACCCTGCGCATGGCCGTGCCCGAGGCGGAAGCCTTGGCGCGGCTCAATTCCTGGGGCGGCCAGCCGCTGCCGCTGGCGGCCAGCGCGTGGTACGACGGCCAGCTCACGCTGCGACTGGCCGGCGCCCATGCTGCCGTCGATGCCGCCTGCAGCAAGCTGGGCGGCAGTCGCCTCGAGGCAGACGCGGCGTCGGCTTTCTGGAACTCGGTGCGGGAACAGCAGGACGCCTTTTTCGGCGGCGGCGAAGCGCTGTGGCGTCTGGCCGTGCCCACCACGGCCGCGCCGCTCAGTGTGCCCGGCCGCCAGTTCATCGAGTGGGGCGGCGGCTTGCGCTGGTGGAAAAGCGACGCTCCGGCCAGCGTGATTCGTTCCGCCGCCCAGGCGGTGGGCGGCAATGCCACGCTATTCCGTGGCGGCGACCGCCGCGACGAGCGTTTCACGCCGCTGCCGCTGGCCCAATTGCGCCTACACCAGGGCCTGAAAAAAGCCTTCGACCCCAATAACGTATTTGACGCCTCGCGTCTTTATGCGGAACTCGCCTGATCATGCAAACGAATATCGCACCGGAATTCAAGAACACGCGGCACGGCCGCGAAGCCGAGCAAATATTGCGCACCTGCGTGCATTGCGGCTTCTGCACCGCCACCTGCCCCACTTACCAACTGTTGGGTGACGAACTGGACGGCCCGCGCGGGCGCATCTATCTGATGAAACAACTGCTGGAAGGCGCGGAAGTTACCGAAAAAACGCGCCTGCACCTGGACCGCTGCCTCACCTGCCGCTCCTGCGAATCGACTTGCCCCTCGGGCGTGCGTTACGGGCGCCTGGTGGATATCGGGCGCGAACTGGTGGAAAAGCGCGTCCCGCGCAGCGGTACCGAAAAATACAAGCGCGTGCTGCTGCGCGAGGGCTTGACGCGCACCGGCCTGTTTGCCGCCGGCCTGGCAATCGGGCGGGCGCTGCGTCCGCTGTTGCCGGATGCGCTCAAGGGCAAGGTGCCGGCCAGCGCACCGCGCGCCGGGCACTGGCCGGCGCCGCGCCACACGCGCCGCATGATCGCCCTGGCCGGCTGCGTGCAGCCCGCGCTGGCGCCCGACATCAACGCCGCTGCAGCGCGCGTGCTGGACAAGCTGGGCATATCGCTGATCGAAGCGCCCGCGGCCGGCTGTTGCGGCGCCGTGCGCTTTCACCTGAACGACCACGAAGGCGGACTGGAAGACGCCCGCCGCAACGTGACCGCCTGGCTGCCGCTGCTCGACCAGGGCTGCGAAGGCGTGGTCATGACGGCGTCCGGCTGCGGCGCATTCGTGCGCGATTACGGCCACATTCTGGAAGACGATGCCTGCGCCGGCGCATCCGCCCGCATCGCGCTGGAAACATTCGATCTATCGGAAGTGCTGGCACGCGAACGCGAGGCCCTGATCGCATTGTTGGGCAGCCGCAAACCCGGCTCGCGCGGGCGCATCGCCTTTCATCCGCCCTGCACTCTGCAGCACGGGCAGAAAATACGCGGCGTCGTGGAAAGCCTGCTCACGGCCGCCGGCTACGAACTGGTACCGGTGCAGGACAGCCATTTGTGCTGCGGATCGGCCGGCACCTATTCCCTGCTGCAGCCGGAACTGTCGGAACGCCTGCGCGCGAACAAGGTAGCTGCACTATCGGCCGCCGGGCCGCAGCTCATCGCCAGTGCAAACATTGGCTGCATCAGCCACATTGCCGGCGGCACGCAACTGCCGGTGCGGCACTGGATAGAACTGATCGACGCCGCGCTGGCGGCGTGACGGACGGGCGGCCAGACGGCCGCCCGGGATTTATCGCACTAAATTCATTTATCGACGAATGCGCGCTCGATCACGTAGTCGCCGGGTGCACCCACGTGTTTGGACACATGGAAGCCGCGCGCATCCAGCATGGCGCTGGTGTCTTTCAGCATGGCCGCGCTGCCGCAAATCATGGCGCGATCCTGCTTGGGATCGAGCGGCGGCAGGCCTATGTCCTGGAACAATTTGCCGGACTCGACGAGGTCGGTCAGCCGCCCCTGGTGGCGGAACGGCTCGCGCGTTACCGTGGGGTAGTAAATGAGCTTTTGCGCGACTTGCTCGCCGAAATATTCGTTGCGCGGCAATTCGCGCGTAATGAAATCGGCGTAGGCCAGTTCGCTCGCGTAGCGCACACCGTGCATCAGCACCACTTTTTCGAAGCGCTCATAGGTGTGCGGGTCCTGAATGATGGACATGAAGGGCGCGAGCCCCGTGCCGGTGCTGAACAGGTATAAATGCCGGCCCGGCAGCAGATCGTGAATCACCAGTGTGCCGGTGGGTTTGCGGCTCACCAGCACGTTATCGCCTTCTTTCAGGTGCTGCAGGCGCGAGGTGAGCGGACCGTTCTGCACCTTGATGCTGAAAAATTCCAGCGTTTCTTCGTAGTTGGGGCTGGCGATGCTATAGGCGCGCACCAGTGGCCGGCCTTCAATTTCCAGCCCCATCATGACGAAATGGCCGTTCTCGAAGCGCAGCGCGCGGTCCCGCGTGGTGATGAAACTGAACAGCCTGTCGTTCCAGTGGCGGACGCTCAGTACACGTTCCTGTCCGAATTTGGCCATGCGCGATATGTGCTGCGAAAGATGGAAAACCTTTGATTATACGCGAACGGCCGGAAGCGCCCTCCGGCGCAGCCTGGCGGCGCGCCGGTCAGGCCCGGCTGCGCCGCGCCGCGTCAGGCGGCAAGCCGTCCGGTGCGGTAGTCGTTCAGCGCCTGCTCGATTTCCTCGCGCGTGTTCATGACGAAAGGTCCGTACTGCACGATAGGTTCGCCCAGCGGCCGTCCTGCGATCAATAGCACGCGCGTATCGCTGAACGCCTGCACTACGACTCCGTCAGCAGCCGGGTCGTTCGCCAGGATGCCCATGCGGCCGGCCGCCACACGCCGCGCATCGGTCGTGCCGACATCCAGCGCGCCGCGATATACATACAGAAAGGCGTTGTGGCCGGGCGGCAGAACCTGGTCAAAGCGCACTCCGGACGGGAGGGCGATATCCAGATAGAGCGGCTCGGTCTGAGCGCGGCTCACGGCGCCCGCCGTGCCGTGGCTGCTGCCGGCGATTACCGTCACGTCCGCGCCCGCCTCGCTGCGGTAATGCGGCAACTCGCCAGCCTTGATGTCTCGATACCAGGCGGGCCGCATTTTTTCGCCTGCCGGCAGGTTGAGCCAAAGCTGGAAACCTTCCATGCTGCCTTCCTCCTGCTCCGGCATTTCCGAATGGATGATGCCGCGCCCGGCCGTCATCCACTGCACGCCGCCGTTTTCGAGCAGTCCTTCGTGGCCGGCGCTGTCCCGATGGCGCATGCGCCCGGCGATCATGTAGGTGACGGTTTCAAAGCCGCGATGCGGATGGCTGGGGAATCCCGCGATGTAATCGTCCGCGCTGTCACTGCCGAATGCGTCCAGCATCAGGAAAGGATCGAGCCGGCGCTGCAAGTCGTGCGTGAGCACGCGGGTCAATTTGACGCCGGCCCCGTCAGACGTGGGAATTCCGGTCACAAGGCGCTCAAGCGAGCGTGACTGCTGGACGTTGTAGGGCTTATCGACTGTGTTCATGGTGGTCTCCGTGGGATTTACCTTCTGGGGTTCACTGTAGGGGCGTAGCCCCGATTGGACCAGTCCTGGAAACCGGAAAAGATTGTTGCTGTCCAGCTATCAATCGAAGTTGCGGCGGTCTTGCCGCCGCGTGAAACGGATCGGTGCGGAAATAGTTTGCTTGCGGCTTGCACGGCGGAAGCTATAGTCCTGCAAAGAAGTGAATAAAACCGGGCGGCACGAACCGCCGTTTGGATCAGGGAGCCCCCAGATGCAGCACAATTTGCCGGGATCGACCAGTTTTGGCCGACTATTGTTCCGCTTTTTGTGGCCGTTTCAGTATTTCCGCGACTGCTCACGCGGTTCAAAAATCGAGCGTGTCCAGAATTACCGACACAACCGCGCCATGCGCATCTATTTGCCTGGGTTTATCGCCAAGTGGTCGGCGCTCACCGTCGCATCCTTCGGCGCCGGCGGGGTATTTGAAGGCGCACTGCAACTGATCCTGCCCGCCACCGCCTGTTTCCTGACCGGAACCTGGACCTTGCTGGTATCGGTGGTCCTGGCCGTCGCCTACCTTTGGCTGGAACGTTTTCCGGAACTGTATTAGCCGATTTCAGTCGGGCCGTAAGCCCTCGGGGTCGGCCTCGGCAGCCCGCCTTGCACCGGGCACTTGCCCCCACGCAGGAATGTGAACAAGCACTGGCCGGCGTAACGGTGGATGACTTAACATCTATCAGCACGATAACACTGAATATGTTATCGTGTAGTTTGATGTTATATGGATGAGCTGCCGGTGCAAGCTTCCGCCTCCGCCGTTCGAACGTATCTACACGATGTCCTTGGCCTTACGACACATGAGGCCAAGCCGTGGGCGCGCGCCAGCGAACTGCCCTATTTTCTGTCTGACGCGTTCGAGTTCAGCGAATTGGAGTTACTTGGGCAGCCAGTCGTGCTGGCGCAGGCACGCGCCTACCAGCCGCACTCCGTCGGCGAGGTGCGTATATGGATGGAAAAAGTTCAGGCCTTGACCGGCCAAGCTGCCGTCTATGTCACCGACGCGCTGGCATCCTATGAACGCAAGCGGCTGATCGAACAGAAAGTGGCTTTTATCGTACCAGGCAATCAGCTCTACATTCCCTACCTGGGTCTCGACCTGCGCGAGTACTTCCGCCGGCGCCCGGTGGCCGCGGCGGAAACGTTGAGCCCTTCGGCGCAGGCGATTCTGCTTGCAGCGCTGCTGCAACAGCCCTGGCAGGCGGAATTTCAGCCGTCCCGCATTGGCAGCGGTTTGGGCTACTCGGCGATGACCGTGTCACGCGCGACCAAGGAACTGGTTGCCATTGGGCTGGCCACTGCGTACCAAGTCGGACGATCGCACTGGCTGCGCATCGAACAGGGGCCGCGAGAAATCTGGGCTCGTGTTCAATCCGTCGCGCGATCGCCGGTTCAACGAAACATCTGGGTAACTTCCAATACCCCGGTTCCCGCAAACGCGCGCCTGGCCGGGCCGAGCGCACTGGCTCGGTTTTCGATGCTATCGGCACCCAGGGTGCCGGTCGTTGCGCTGGACGCCGCGGCCTGGAAGCTAGCCGCAGACGCTGGCGTTCGTGAATCGCCTGAGTCTGGCGCAGCCACGCAGGAATGGCAAATCTGGCGCTACAGTCCGGCACTCGTACCGAACGCTGCCACGGTCGACCCCTTGTCATTGACGCTTAGCCTGCGTGATAACGCCGACGACCGCATCCAGATTGCGCTGGACGAATTACAGGAGCAACTTCCGTGGTAGTGGGCCTGGAGCTTTTCCGCAAAACCTTTGCGGACTTTTCCGACCAGTACGTGCTGATCGGTGGCACCGCCGCGAGCCTTGCAATGGAAGAATCCGGCCTTGAGTTTCGCACCACCAAAGACCTCGATATCGTCCTGCACATCGAAGCGCTGACTGCCGCATTCGGGCGCGCATTTTGGCAGTTCGTCGGTGACGCCGGATACAAAATTCTGCAAGCCAGCGAGTTCGACAAGCCGATTTTTTATCGCTTCCAGAAGCCTGCAAATGATCGCTACCCGACCATGCTGGAACTGTTTTCCCGCACGCCGGATGGATTCCAACTCGCTCCCGACAGCCACCTTACGCCGATTCCGATGGATGAAGCGGTGTCCAGCCTTTCCGCCATCCTGCTCGACGACACCTACTACCGATTCATCATGGCTGGTAGGCACGAGAAAAACGGACTGTCTCTGGTGGGAGAGGACAGGCTGATTCCGCTCAAAGCCGTCGCATGGCTTGAACTGAGCGAGAGGAAAGCGCAGGGCAAGATTCAAGTCGATGCGAAAAACGTGCGCAAACACGCCAATGATGTGCTTCGACTGGCCCAACTGTTGTCCGCGGCTCATCGCACTGTACTCGGTCCGAAAATTCGCGATGACATGCAACGCTTCCTGGACAGCATCGCTGGGGATGCCGACATCGACCCAAAAAAGATTGGGATCCGGCACCCGACGAAGGAGATGCTTCTGGAACGCATCGCCGATGCCTTTGGGCTGGAGATTGGCAAGGCCGTCCACGAGTGATAATGCCGGCCATTACCCGCCGCAAGGGGGCCACCAGCCCGACTTTGCTCCCGGCCCTCAGTAAGGGAAACCCAAGTGCGCGATCTGCAGCGCGTCGCCGTCGACGCGGTAAACGATGCGATGCTCATCCGTGATTCGGCGCGACCAAAAGCCCGCCAACGCATGTTTGAGTGCTTCCGGTTTGCCGACGCCGGAAAAAGGGTCGCGTTGCGTTTCGCGGATCAGCTTGTTGATGCGCTCGACCGAGCACCGATCCTGCTTTTGCCAATACAGGTAGTATTCCCAAGCCACATCGGCAACCACGATTTTCACTCAGCAAGATTCCGCTCGACGCTCGAACCTGATGGCATCCATCGTAGACTCCACGATACTGTGCATACATACGAATCCCTGGTCCGCAACCGCCCCCCACCCTCGCGGCCAAAGGCCGCCTGAAATTCTGTCCTCTGTCCTCTGTCCTCTGTCCTCTGTCCTCTGTCCTCTGTCCTCTGTCCTCTGTCCTCTGTCCTCTGTCCTCTGTCCTCTGTCCTCTGTCCTCTGTCCTCAGTCTTCTGTCCCCAGGACTTCAGCCCACCCACACGCGGGCGTTGCGGAACAACCGCATCCAGGGTGAGTGCTCGCCCCAGCCGGCCGGATGCCAGCTCATCTGCACGCTGCGGAACACCCGCTCCGGGTGCGGCATCATGATGGTGACCCGCCCATCCGCGGTGGTGAGCCCGGTCAGGCCGCCGGGAGAGCCATTCGGGTTTTGCGGGTAGGTTTGCGCCGGCACACCGGTGCCGTCGATAAAGCGCATCGCCGCGATGGCAGCGCTTTCCGCGCCGGCGCGGTCGAATTCCGCCCTGCCCTCGCCGTGCGACACCACCAGCGGCAGGCGGCTGCCGGCCATGCCCGCGAGCAGGATGGACGGGCTGTCCAGCACTTCCACCTGCACCAGACGCGCCTCGTACTGTTCGCTGCGGTTGCGCACGAAGCGCGGCCAGGCCTGCGCGCCCGGGATGATGTCGCGCAACTGGCTCATCATCTGGCAGCCGTTGCAGACGCCCAGCGCAAAACTGTCGCCGCGCGCGAAAAACGCCGCGAACTGGTCCTTCAGCCGCTCGTTGAACAGTATCGAGCGCGCCCAGCCGGTGCCGGCGCCCAGCACATCGCCATAGGAAAACCCGCCGCAGGCGGCAAGCCCCTTGAAATCGGCCAGATCGAAGCGGCCGGCCTGCAGGTCGGACATATGCACGTCATAGGGCGCGAAGCCGGCACGCTCGAAGGCGGCTGCCATTTCCACCTGGCCGTTGACGCCCTGTTCGCGCAGGATGGCCACGCGCGGGCGGGCTCCGCGCACAACATGGGGCGCCGCGATGTCCTCGTTCGCATCGAAAGTCAGGTGCGCGAACAAGCCGCTCGCGGCGGGGTCGGACAAGGCCTTGTACTCTTCCTCCACGCAGGCCGGGTCGTCGCGCAAGGCTGCGATGCGGCTGCCGGTTTCCGCCCAGGCCGCCTGCAGGGTGGCGCGCGCGGCGCCGAAAATGAGCTTGGCGTGCTGCCAGATCCGAATTTCGTCGCGGTCGTTGGTGATGCCTATGGCGTGGGTCAGGCCGGACAAGCCTGCCTCGCGCAAAATTTCCATGACGCGGCTGCGCTCGGCCACGCGTATCTGTATTACCGCGCCCAGTTCTTCCGCGAACAACGCGCCGTAAGCTGCATCGGTCATGCGGCCACGCACGCTATCCGGACGCTTGTTGAGCGAATCGACATCGGCCAGCAGCGGGTCCCAGGCGATGGTGTCGAGGTTGATCGACAGCCCGCAATGGCTGGCGAAAGCCATTTCGCAGGCCGTCACGAACAGGCCGCCGTCGGAGCGGTCGTGGTAGGCCAGCAGCAGGCCGGCACGCGAAAGGCTACGTATGGCCGGCACGAAGCGTGAAAGCAATGCGGGATCGGCATCCGGCGCGTGTTCCCCGGTGGAACCATAAACCTGCGCCAGGGCCGATCCACCGAGGCGGTTTTTGAGGCGGCCGAGATCTATCAGCAACAGTTCCGTTTCGACGTCCGGATCGACCAGCAACTGCGGCGTGAGCGTCGCGCGCACGTCCTGCACCGGCGCGAAGGCGCTCACGATCAGCGACAGCGGCGCCACGACTTCGCGCGGCATGCCGGCCTGGTCCCAGCGCGTTTTCATGGACAGGGAGTCTTTACCCACCGGCACGGATATGCCCAGCGCCGGGCAGAACTCCATGCCTACGGCCTGCACCGCGTCGTACAGCGCGGCATCTTCGCCCTTGTGGCCAGCGGCCGCCATCCAGTTGCAGGATAGTTTGATGTCGGACGTGGCGGCCACGTCCGCCGCGGCCAGATTGGTAATGGCCTCGCCCACCGCCATGCGCGCCGCCGCAGCAGCGTTCAGCAGCGCAAGCGGGGTACGTTCGCCCATCGCGAACGCTTCGCCGCGATAGCCCTGAAAATCAGCACAGGTGACTGCGCAATCGGCCACTGGCATTTGCCAGGGGCCTATCATCTGATCGCGCGCGGTGAGCCCCCCCACGCTGCGGTCGCCTATGGTGATGAGGAAACTTTTGGAGGCCACCGCGGGCAGGCGCAGCACGCGCAGTGCGACTTCCTGCATGTCATTGGTCGGCACTTCGAAGGGCGCCACGAATACCGGCCGGCGCGACACGTTGCGCAGCATTTTCGGCGGCTTGCCGAGCAGCACCGATAACGGCATGGCGACCGGGCGGTTGCCGAATTGGCGGTCCGACACCAGCAATTCGTCGTCGCCGCTGGCTACGCCCACCACCGCATAGGGGCAGCGCTCGCGCGCGCAAATCGCCGCGAATTCGTCCAGGCGCGCCGGCGCCACGGCCAGCACGTAGCGCTCCTGCGCCTCGTTGCACCACAGTTCGGCCGGGCTCATGCCGCTATCTTCGCTATGCACGTCACGCAATTCGAAGCGCGCGCCCACACCGGCCGTATGCGCCAGTTCCGGCAGCGCGTTGGACAGGCCCCCGGCACCGACGTCATGCACCGACAGGATGGGCGTGTCAGCTCCCATTTCCGAGCAGCGGTCCAGCACTTCCTGGGCGCGCCGCTGCAATTCCGGATTGCCGCGCTGCACGGATGCAAAATCGAGGTCGGCGGTATTGGTACCGGTGCTCACGCTGGATGCCGCACCGCCGCCCAGGCCTATCAATAGCGCCGGGCCGCCCAGCACGATGAAGCGTGTACCGGCGCCATATTCCTGCTTGTGCGACAGATCGGCCGTAATATTCCCCAGACCGCCGGCGATCATGATGGGCTTGTGATAGCCGCGCACTTCGCCCATGAATTCCTGTTCGAAACTGCGGAAATACCCAGCCAGATTGGGGCGGCCGAATTCATTGTTGAATGCCGCCGCGCCCAGCGGCCCGTCTATCATGATGTCGAGCGCCGAGGCGATGCGCTCGGGCTTGCCGTAATCTTTCTCCCA
Organism: Rhodocyclaceae bacterium; assembly: GCA_016791105.1. Lineage (GTDB taxonomy): Bacteria > Pseudomonadota > Gammaproteobacteria > Burkholderiales > Rhodocyclaceae > JAEUNM01. The sequence continues at coordinate 94,597 of JAEUNM010000118.1, forward strand.
GGGCTGCAGGTAGCCGGGAATTTTCAGGTTGGAAACCGAAAACCCGCACAGGCCGGCTTTAGGCTTGGCGCCACGGCCGGTCGCACCTTCGTCACGAATTTCGCCGCCGGCCCCGGTGGCCGCGCCGGCAAAGGGCGCAATGGCGGTGGGGTGGTTGTGCGTTTCCACCTTGGCCAGAAAATGCGTTGGCAGGCTGCGGTAGGTCCAGGCGCCGTTGGCCGCCGTCACGAAGCGCGCGTAGGGTTCGCCGGGCGCGGCCGATTCGATGATTGCGGCATTGTCGGCATAGGCCACGACGGTGCCTGCCGGATGCAGCGCGTGGGTGTTGCGTATCATGCCGAACAGCGATGCGGGCTGTGTCACGGCGTCGATCACGAAATCCGCATTGAATATCTTGTGGCGACAGTGCTCGGAATTGGCCTGCGCGAACATCATCAGTTCGACGTCGCTGGGGTTGCGTTCCAGCTTGCGGAAAGCTTCGACCAGGTAATCGATTTCGTCTTCGGATAGAGCCAGCCCCCAATCCTTGTTGGCGCTGGCCAGGGCGGCGCGCCCACCTACCAGCAGGTCGACCTCGCGCAGCGGGCGCGGCGCCACGTGCTGGAACAGGGCGGCGGCGGCGTCAAAACTGTCCAGCACGGATTCGGTCATGCGGTCGTGCAGGTGTGGCAGTGCGGCGGCGCGCAGGTCGGCATCCCAGGCCGGGCTGCCGAGCAAGCCGCGCCCCAGCTCGACATGGAAAGCAATGCCGCGCTCGATGCGGGCCACCCAGTCGAATCCACAATTGCGAGCGATGTCCGTGGCTTTGGATGACCACGGCGAAATCGTGCCCAGGCGCGGCACCACCAGCATCAGATGGCCCGTAGCGGGCGCGGCGGCGGCGTCCGCCTGCAACAACAGCTTTAGCCGCTCCAGTTCGTCCGGCGCGGGCGGGCGTGTCGTTTCCACGAAAAACCACTGCCAGGCCGACAGCGCCTTGAATTTTGCGATCGCCGCGGCGAGCCGCGCGGAAATGCGCGCCAGGCGCGGCGCGGAAAAAGCTGCGGCGCCGCGCAGTTTGAGTATTTCAGGCATGGGGAGAGGCAGACGTTGGAGGGCGGGCGGAATTATAACGGAGGGCTTGCCGCGGTCTTTGCCCTCTCTTGTGGCGCACGCGCATTAGCGGTCGGCCGCGTGCGGCGCGCAATTCACGGTCTGCTCACTTTGCAAGTTGCGCCCGGCACCTCGTGCGGCCAGCGTATCGCGCAGCGCTCGCGCATCACTGACTTATTCCACCTTGCCGCCTTGGGCCGCGAGCGCAATCGCAACCGCCATTCCGAGCGCCCCGGCTGCGCTAAACGCGAGCACCGCGCCGCCTGCATGCCACAAATAACCGAATGCCAGGCCGGCCGGAATGGCGGTCGCGCCCAACACGGCGTTGTACCAGCCATACACAGTCCCGCGCGCACCGGCCGCAGCATACTGGCCGATCAGCGCGCGCTCTGCCCCTTCGCACAGCCCGGATAGTGCGCCATAGGCGACGGCAGCCAGTGAAAATGCCGCCGCTTCGCCCGGCCACGCCAACAGCACCAGCCCGCAGGCCAGCAACAGCCAGCCCGCCGCGGTGGCGCGGCGATGGCCAAAACGGTCAGACAGATGGCCGCCAAACATGCTGGCAACAGATTTGGCGAGGCTCATGGCGGCCCAGATCAATAACAAGCTGGCGTTGCTCATGCCCAGTTCGTGGCCGCGGAACACCACGAATGTTTCGGACGCACGGGCAAGATTGAATGCACCGACGAGCGCGAACGTGCGCTGCAGGGCCGCCGGTAAATCGCGCCAGATCAGGCGCGGCAGGGGCGTGCCCGCGGGCACCGCGTGCGCAACGTCGCGTATGCCGAACAGCGCCAGCAGCACAACGAGCAGGCCAGGCAAGGCTGACAGAAAAATCACCTGCACCAGCGGCACCGCCTGGGTTGCCAGGATTGCCGCCGCGAGCAGCGCCCCGGCGGCGGCACCGGCGTTATCCATGGCGCGCAGCAGCCCGAAAGCGCGCCCGCGCAGCGAGGCGTCGGTCGCATCGGCAAGCAGGGCATCGCGTGGCGCCGTGCGCAAACCCTTTCCGACCCGGTCGATCAGCCGCAACAGCAGCAATTGTGGCCATAGCGCGACCAGCCCGAACAAAGGCCGCACCAGGTTGGACAGGCCGTAGCCCGCCACGATGAATGCTTTGCGCCTGCCGCCCAAGAGGTCCGACCAGCGCCCGGACCAGAACTTGAGCAGCGCAGACATGGCTTCCGCACTGCCTTCGATGAGCCCCAGCGCGATAGGCCCGGCCCCCAGTACGCCGGCCAACAGCAGCGGCACCAGAGGCGTCACCATTTCCGAGGCGACGTCATTGAAAAAACTGACCAGCGAAAGTATCAGCGCCGTAGCCGGCAGGCGTTTTGTAGTGGACTGCATGGGCCGCGAATGCCGGCTCCGACGATGGGGAAAGGAAGAAGATACAATAAGCCGGCTGCGTCCCCGTAGTTGAATGGATACAACAACCCCCTCCTAAGGGGTAGGTCTGGGTTCGATTCCCGGCGGGGGCACGGGCGGAAAAGTGTCAGGTCACATTCAGCCGGGATCGGTTATGCGGTTTGTGCCGGCCCCGACCAAATCGCGCCGTCGCAAGCTGCGGCTACATCGACACGACAAGCCCGGTACTTGCCACGCTTACCAAAGCTGGCGCCACTCGCGCCCTTCCTGCAGCGCCACCCGCCTCGGATCGCGCATTCGGAGCCCGGGTTGTCAAACCCGCGTCGCGCGCAAATTCGACGCCAATATTTTGCCGCTCCGGGATCGGGGCAATGCCTTGGCCGATCCGGCAATCGATGCGTCCGAATTTACCCGGAGGTCCCCGAACAATCCGGCCCTTGATGTTTTGTAACCTACTCCCGATTATTTCGGGAGCGTGGCACGCAAAGGAAAGCCCATTGCCCATGTGCCACAATCGATGCGGACGGGGCAGCATGCCCCGTCCGGCAGTTGCGCTGGCGTGCGTCCCTGAAGGATAGGCACGCGCTGCTGCGTATCGACGCAAGGCTTGAACGCATGGCAGGCGGGAATTTTGGTGACGTCAAGCGCTTGCGCGATGGCATCAGCGAATTGCGAATCGACTATGGTCCAGGCTACCGGGTGTATTTCATGCGGCGCGGGCCGCTGCTGATCGTGCTGTTGGCCGGTGGTGACAAATGCACACAGGTGGCAGACATTGATCTCGCCGTTGCCTTGGCGAAAGATTGGAAGGAGTGAAAACCGTGGCTGAACAATTCTCCCGTTGGGATCCTGCCGAAGATTTGCAAAGCGCAGAAGATATGGCGATGTACTTCGAAATCTGCGTGCAGGAAGACCCGGGCGACGGTAGCCTGATTCGCCGCGCCTTGGGTACGATCGCCCGCGCCCCGGGCATGAGCCAGCTTGCACGGGATACCGGGCTGACACGGGAAGGTCTGTACAAGGCGCTGTCCGCCGACGGCAACCCGGAGTTTGCCACGGCGATGAAGGTCATCAAGGCGCTGGGGTTGAAACTCCAGGCGCATCAAGCCCTTTAAAAGCGGTGTGGTGAGTTCGCTCCCGATAATGCCGCGGAAAATGGCGGCGTATGTCAGGGCGACTGTCGGAAACCTGATATCGGGGACAACAAAAAATCCGCAGCAAGGGTGAGTTGCGGGACTTATTGGGAACTGACTAGAACTGTCTGTGGTGCCCGGAACCGGACTCGAACCGGTACGGCAAAAGCCGAGGGATTTTAAGTCCCTTGTGTCTACCTATTCCACCACCCGGGCAACTGGAAATTCAGGCACTGCCCACGCCGGCATCGGCCCGCTTTCGCCACCTGCGGGTGCGCAGGTACTGCGACGGCCTACTTGAGCCTGACGCGAAACAATGACTGCAGGGATGGAATTGTACTGGAGGCGGGGGTCGGAATCGAACCGGCGTCCACGGCTTTGCAGGCCGCTGCATGACCACTCTGCCACCCCGCCAGGGGATGGGCGACGTTAGCTCGCCGCCGGGCACTGATTCACGCGGAGCGCGGAATCAAAAAGGGGAAAGTTTGCACTTTCCCCCGGAATTCTGGAGCGGGAAACGAGTCTCGAACTCGCGACCTCAACCTTGGCAAGGTTGCGCTCTACCAACTGAGCTATTCCCGCGCGACAAGCAAGAAGTATGGATCATAACGGCGTGGAAGTCAAGATTTTTCCGTCGCGCCATTTGTTGTGGATTGGCCATGCTTGCGGATTTCCGGCCACGCCTTGCGCAAGTAGTATGCCATTGACCACACGGTCAGGACCGCCGCCACCCAGATCAGCCAGCTGCCCAGCCAGGCGGCGGGAATGCCGTATAGATCGGTGTAATACAGCAACAGCGGTATCGCGATCATTTGCGCGGTGGTTTTGATCTTGCCCAGCATGGATACCGCCACGCTGCGCCCGGCGCCTAGTTTGGCCATCCATTCGCGCAGCGCCGAAATCGCAATTTCGCGCCCGATGATGATGAATGCGACGATGGTGTTGGTACGTTCGAGTTCGACCAGAATGATGAGCGCCGCCGACACCATGAGCTTGTCCGCCACGGGATCGAGAAATTCGCCGAACCTTGAGGTCTGATTCAGCGAACGCGCCAGGTACCCATCCAGCCAGTCGGTGACGGCCGCGCCCACGAACATGAGCGTTGCATATAAATTCTTGTCGGCAGGGGAAATCCAGACATCGGGCAGGTAAAAAACGCCGATGAACAAGGGTATGACGACGATGCGTGCCCAGGTGAGCGCAGTCGGTAAATTTAGCAGCATGTTCTGACTGTAGTCCGCGCCGCGCACGCGGCAATCCGCGCCGGTGCGCAAGCTTGCTAGTTTAGCTGCCTGCGTATCTGTTCCGCGAGTTTTTGACTGATTCCGCCGACACGGCACAAATCTTCGGTGGTTGCCGCGCGCACGCCCTGTATGCCGCCAAAATGGCTCAGCAGCTTGCGCCGCCGCACCGGCCCTATGCCGGGAATGTCCTCCAGGGCCGAAGCAACACGCGTTTTTGCGCGCTTCGCGCGATGGCCGGCGATGGCAAACCGATGCGCCTCGTCGCGAATTTCCTGGATCAGTTGCAGGGCCGGCGAGGCACCGCCCAGCACGAGGGCCGCGTCCCGACCGGGCAGGATAAGTTCTTCCTTGCCCGGTATGCGTTCTTCGCCCTTGGCGACGCCGACGAGCGGAATGTCCAGCCCAAGTTCGCCCATTACTTCCACCGCCACGCCGAGCTGACCTTTGCCGCCGTCTATCAGCACCAGATCGGGACGCACGCCCTCGCCCGCCGCCACCTTTTCGTAGCGCCGCTGCAGCACCTGGCGCATGCCGGCATAGTCATCGCCAGGTTCTATGCCGGTGACGTTGAAGCGGCGGTATTCGGATTTTTTCATGGCGCCGTTTTCCCACACCACGCAGGATGCAACGGTGGCTTCGCCCATGGTGTGGCTAAGGTCGAAACATTCCATGCGGCGCGGCACTTCTTCGAGCGCCAGCGCCGATTTGAGCGCTTCCTGCCGCGCGCTGCCGCGCTGGGCGCTGCCGGCGCGTGCGTCGAGCGCGATTTCGGCGTTCTTTTCGGCCAGCGCAATCCAGATGCGTTCGCGCTCGTTGCGCGCCTGCCCGCTCGCCACACTCTGCAAGGGCAGCAAATCTTCGTCCGTCAGTTCCTGATTGAGCACGACCCGCGCCGGCGGCGTGTGTTCCAGATAGTGCTGGGTGATATAGGCGGCCAGCGTTTCCTGTGCATCGCCGCCACCCGCGGCGGGAAAATGCGCGCGGTCGCCGAGGTGGCGCCCGCCGCGCACCATGGCCAGATTGACACATACGACGCCCTGCTTTTCCACCGCGGCGACCAGATCCAGATCCTCGTCGCGCGCGCTGTCGGCGAACTGTTTGTGCAATACCTTCTGCAGCGCGCGTATCTGATCGCGTATTTGCGCCGCACGTTCAAACGCCAGGTGGTCCGCCGCCTGTTGCATCTGTTCAGATAGCCGGTCCACGACTTCGCCGTGCTTGCCCGACAGGAATAGCGTGGCCAGGCGCAAATCTTCGGCATAGGCGCCAGCGTCGATCAGCCCCACGCAGGGGCCGCTACAGCGCCGCACTTCATGCAGCAGACAGGGCCGCGAACGGTTGGCGAATACCGTGTCCTCGCAGGTGCGCAGCAAAAACACCTTCTGTATGAGTTGTATGGCTTCGCGCATGGCCCAAACATTGGGAAACGGCCCGAAATAGCGTGCGTCGCGCCCGACCGCACCGCGATAGGCACCTATGCGCGGGAATTCGTGTTTTGAAATGCGTATATAGGGATAGGATTTGTCGTCACGGAACAGGATGTTGTAGCGCGGCCGAAATTCCTTGATCAGATTGTTTTCCAGGATGAGCGCTTCGGATTCGGAACGCGTCACGGTAGTTTCGATGCGCTCGACCTGCGCCAGCATGAGCGTGATGCGCGGGCTGTTCTGCGTGCGCTGGAAGTAGGAACTGACGCGCCGGCGCAGGTTTTTCGCCTTGCCCACGTAGAGCAATTCATCCGCCGCGCCCAGCATGCGGTAGACGCCGGGTTGGTCCGGTACCGTCGGCAGGTAGGCACGCGCGTCGAAAGTCGAAGTGTTCATCGCCGGATCTAATTTACCGGGTCGCGGAGTTCTGGCAACCTTCGCGCGGGCTTGGCAACCACATGGCGGAGCAGGCCACGGTTGCAGTCAAGCCAGCGCGGCTTGACTGCATTCATTCCGTGCCGCCTTCCCGGTCGTTCGCATGGCTCGCTGTTTTCCGATTTTCACGAATGCCAGCTCAGGCCGTAAGCTGCGCCACCCGCTCGCGCGCCGCCTGAAATTGGGTATCCTGCGCCAATTGTGCGAGGGCCGGCGCAGGCGTGCGCGGCAGCAGGCTGGCAACCCGCGCCGCCGCGTCCGTATCGGGGCGCGGCCGCCAGTGGTCCAATAGCTGGATGGCATCGCCCGGCGCGTTGCACACCAGCACCATGTCGCAGCCCGCCGCGCGTGCGGCCTGGGCGCGCGCGACGATGTCGCCGGCAACGCTGGCGCCCTGCATGGACAGGTCGTCGCTGAAAATTGCGCCCTTGAATTCGAGCCGGCCGCGCAACACCTCCTGCAGCCAGAACGGCGAAAACCCGGCCGGCAGTGGATCGGCCTGGGCGTAGGTAACGTGTGCCGGCATGATGCCGGCAAGTTTGCCGACCAAGCGCCGGAACGGTTCGACGTCGCGCCGCAAAATATCCTGTAGCGTGCGTTCGTCGCACGGTATGGCTACGTGCGAGTCGGCCGCTACATGGCCGTGGCCGGGGAAGTGCTTGCCCACTGCGCCCATTCCTGCCGCGCCGAGTCCGGCCAGGAGCGCGGCAGCCAGTTGCTCCACCGCATCGGGTTCGGCGTGAAATGCCCGATCGCCGATCACGCTGCTGCTGCCGTAGTCGAGATCCAGCACCGGCGCGAAGGACAGGTCTACGCCCTGCGCGCGCAATTCGCTCGCCAGGACGAAACCGACGGCGCGCGCGGCGGCGCAGGCGGCGGCGGCGTCGCGGTCCCAAAGTTCGCCCAGGCGGCGCATGGCAGGAAGGCGCGTAAATCCATCGCGGAAGCGCTGCACCCGCCCGCCTTCCTGATCGACGGCCAGTACGATGCCGCCCGGCCGCGCGGCGTGGACCACTGCGGCGAGCGCCCGCAATTGCGCCACCGAAGCAAAATTGCGCGCGAACAAAATTACGCCGCCGACCAGCGGGTGCGCCAGTATTTCGCGCTCTTCGGCGCTCGCCTCCAGCCCGGCGAGATCCAGCATTACCGGGCCGGGCGGCCGTCTGTTGATTGTCATGGTTCGATCTGTCCTCGTGAGCGCGCAAACGATGCGCCGGGTGCCGGCATTCAGTCGGTTTCGAGTATCACGAAAGCCACCGCGTAATCGGCTTCGTCGCTAATGCTCACGTGGCAGCGTAAGCCGCGGCGGCGTACTTCGGCATCCAGTTCGGGCGCGAACAGCAATATTGGCCGCCCCAGATCGGCATGGCCTACACAAATCGCGTGCAGCGTCGCGGGCGGGCGTATGCCGGTGCCGAATGCTTTTGCAAACGCCTCTTTGGCGGCAAAGCGTTTGGCCAGAAAACGCGCCGGCGTGCGGCTGCTGCGAAATTGTTCCAGTTCGGTTTCGCCCAGTACGCGCAAAGCAAAACGTTCACCATGCTCGGCGAGCAGGCGTTCGAAGCGCGCTACCTGCGCGATGTCCGTACCGATGCCGGCGATCATGCCTGCTCGCCCGCTTGAGCGGCCGCGCGCATCAGGGCTTTCATTTCGCGCACCGCATCGCGCAGCCCCACGAATAGCGCCCGCGACACGATGGCGTGACCAATGTGCAATTCACGCACGCCGGGCAGGCGGGCGATGGGTTCGGCATTGAAATAGTTGAGGGCGTGGCCGGCATTGAAACGCATGCCCAATTGCCGCACCGCCGCGCCGGCTTCGCGTATCAGCGCGAGGTGCTGCAGCACGGCAGGCGCCTCGGCGTCGCGCCCCTGTTCGTGAAATGCCTGGGCATAGGGACCGGTGTGGATTTCGCATACCCGAGCACCTATGCGCCCGGCGGCTTCCACCTGCGCCAGATCGGCGTCGATAAATACGCTGGTGACGATGCCGGCACCGGCCAGGCGCGCCACCACCTCCTTGAAGCGGCCCTCTTGGGACAATATGTCGAGCCCACCCTCGGTGGTGATTTCATGCCGGCCTTCCGGCACCAGCATGGCCATTTCCGGCCGTAAGGCGAGCGCGATGGCAAGCATTTCGTCGGTAGCGGCCATTTCCAGATTGAGCTTGATCTGCGTCGCGGCGCGCAAGCGCAGCACGTCTTCGTCCTGAATATGGCGGCGGTCTTCGCGCAGGTGCACGGTAATGCCGTCGGCGCCGCCCAAGTGCGCCTCGACCGCCGCCCAGACCGGATCGGGGTCGTAACTGCGGCGGGCCTGGCGCACCGTGGCGACGTGATCGATATTGACTCCCAGTTCTATCACTCAGGGCTCCTGCATTTCGAAAAAGATGCGCCGCGAATTGAGCATGCGGCCGTCCAGTACCTGATCGATGAGTGTGCGCATAAGTTGCCGCCCCTGTTGCAATACGGCCGGATCGGAATAGTCGTCAGCCGCGATCGCGTTCAGCACGGCGCCCCGGTAACGCACCAAATGCGCACTTTGGCCGGCTGCCGGCAGCGCGCCGCGGTCGGGCACGAACACGTATTCGCCAGCCGGATCGAGCGCCACTCCGCCTTCCGCGGTTTCAGTCAGCAGCGGAAGATAGCCCAGTTCGGCCAATAGTATGCGTTCAAACCGGCGCAAGCCCGGCGCGGCCGCCCCACCAGCGCCCAGTTCGGCGATGCTGCGCGCATAGGCGTCGAATAATTCCACATGCGCGTCCTCGCGCGGCAGCAGGTTCAGCAGCAACTCGTTGAGATAATAGCCGAGCAGCAGCGCGCGTCCGGCCAACATGGGCTGGCCGCCTTTCCACTCCGCGTGGGTGAGCGTTTTGAGTTCGCCGCCGCCGCTCCAGGACGCCGCCAGCGGCTGAAATTCCATCAGCACGCCGCGCAGCGCGGAGCGTGGCCGCTTGGCGCCTTTGGCCACGGCGCCGATACGGCCGTGGCTGCGCGTGAATAACTCGACGATCAGGCTGGTTTCGCGGTACGGCAGCGCATGCAATACATATGCCGCGGCATTTGCGACACGCTGCTTTTGCGTCACTCGTAGCCCAGGGAGCGCAAGGCGCGTTCGTCATCGGCCCAGCCGCCGCGCACTTTTACCCATAGTTCCAGATACACGCGGCCGCCCAGGAGCTTTTCAAGATCGAGACGCGCTTCCGTGCCGACCGCCTTCAGTAGCGTACCGCCTTCACCGATCACGATGGCTTTGTGGCTGTCGCGCTCCACCACGACGGCCGCATGTACGCGGCGCAGTCCAGGTTCTTCCTCGAAGCGCTCGATCTCGACGGCGATGCCGTAGGGCAGTTCCTGCCCCAGCTTGCGAAACAGTTTTTCGCGCACGTACTCGGCCGCCAGAAAGCGCTCACTGCGATCGGTGGCGCTGTCTGCGTCGAACATGGCCGGCGATTCTGGCAAATATTTGCCCAGGGTGCGCAACAATTCGGCGCAACCCGATCCGCTCGTGGCACTGACCGGCAGAATTTCGGCGAAATTCCGCAGGTCTTTCATCTGCGCGATGAAAGGCAGCAACATGCGCTTGTCTGCAAGTTTGTCCACCTTGTTGATGAGCAGCATGAGCGGCCGGTCCTGCGGCGCAAGTTCGAGCGCCTCGCGGTCGGCCGCCGAAAAGCGCCCTGCTTCGACCATGAACAGCACGACATCCACGTCGCCGAGCGCCTGCACGACGCTGCGGTTCATCACGCGGTTCAGCGCGTTGCGGTGCTTGGTCTGGTAGCCGGGCAGGTCGACGAACACGAATTGTTCCGTGTCGGTGGTCAGGATGCCGTGTATGCGGTGGCGGGTAGTCTGCGCTTTGCGCGAAATGATGCTTACTTTCTCGCCTACCAGTCGATTGGTGAGACTGGATTTGCCCACGTTGGGGCGACCCAGTATAGCGACGTAGCCGCAACGGAAGGTGCGCTGTGTGGAATCCATTTTTTGCTCAGCCAGCCAGTTCGGCCAGCGCAGCGCGGGCCGCATCCTGCTCGGCCGCGCGGCGACTACTGCCATTACCGCGGGTTTCTATCTTTGCGCCCGCAACGCGGCAATACACCTCGAACTGCTGCTGGTGGGCTTCGCCCAAAGTTTGCACGAGGCCGTATTCGGGCAGCGCCATATGTCTGCCCTGCAGCCACTCCTGCAGCGCAGTTTTGGCGTCCTTGGCCGGGCGCGCCGGGTCGATGTCGGTGAGGTGTTGTGCAAACAGGCGCTCGACGACCTCTGCCGCCGCGGTAAACCCCGCATCCAGATAGACCGCCGCCACGATGGCTTCCAGCGCATCGGCGAGGATGGAGGGCCGGCGGTGGCCGCCGCTTTTCAGTTCGCCCTCGCCCAGCCGCAGGTAATCCCCCAGCGCCAGGTCGGTAGCGACGCGGAACAGGGTTTCCTGCCGCACCAGGTTGGCACGCAGGCGTGACAAATCGCCTTCATTGGCGGCTTCGAAGCGCCGGTAAAGAAGCGCCGCAACCACGCAATTCAGTACGCCATCGCCCAGAAATTCCAGGCGCTCGTTATGCGGCGCACTGTGGCTGCGATGCGTAAGTGCTGCCGCGAGCAGGTCGGTGCGCTTGAAACGGTGCCCCAGCGCCTGCTCCAGAGATGCAAAATGATCCACGGTACCGCTATTCCGCAGCCGAACCTGCCGTCGAGCCTTCGAAATCGAGCACCAGACTTGCAATGCCGACCAGATGGATTCTTTTCGAGTAGGCGAAAGAGATGACGACCTGCCCGTTGTCCTTGGTGATGTCCAGATCGGCCGACGTAATCGCTTCGGCGTAGTCGATGGTGGCGCGGCGGTCGTAGGCACGGCGTATGTCCTGCACGGTCGCGTTGCGCGTTTCGCCGCTTTTCACGATGGCCTTGACGTTCTTGAGGACCGTGTAGTACTCGATGTAGGCAGGAACGACCTTCATGCCTAGCACGACGCAGAACGCCACCAAGCTGCCCACGAGCAGAAATCCGACCAGACTTAAGCCACGCTGCCGCCGCATGTCACACTCCCCGATCACTTGAAGCCGCCGATCCGTCCGAGATCCCCGAAATTGAACCAGATGAAGAACGCACGCCCGACGATATTGCGCTCCGGCACGAAGCCCCATACCCGCGAATCGGACGAGGCATCGCGGTTATCGCCCATCATGAAGTAATGGCCCGGCGGTACGGTGCAATTGAAGCCGGAACTATCATAGTGGCAATTTTCGCGGAATGGATAATTTCCCTCCGGCACCGGTAGTCCGGGCGGGGAGTCGCGGTCGTTCAAAATCCAGTGTTCCGTGTCGCCGAGCTTTTCGACCAGCTTTTGCGCATAGTACAGCTTGCTCGGTATCAGGAAATTGCCCTGCGCCTGCATCGGTACAGCCTGACCATTGATGCTCAGATGTTTGTTTGCATACACCACGCGGTCGCCAGGCAAGCCGACCACGCGCTTTATGTAGTTGATATTGGGGTCTTTGGGAAAGCGAAACACCATCACCTCGCCGCGCTTCGGCTCGCCGACGTCGATGATTTTCTTGTTGATCACCGGCAGGCGGATGCCATAGGCGTATTTGTTCACGAGGATGAAATCGCCCACCAGCAAGGTCGGCACCATCGATTCGGACGGAATTTTGAACGGCTCGACGATAAAACTGCGCAACGCGAATACGATCAGGATGACCGGAAAAAAACTCGCGCCATATTCCACCCACCATGGCTCTTTGGCGCCTTTGCCGCGCCGCTTGGCAAATACGAGTTTGTCCGCCAGCCACAACACGAAAGTGATGACCAGCAGGATGAATAAAATCAGTGCGAAGTCGAAACCGGACCCGTCAAACATGCGCTCTCTGCTTTTCGTTTGTTGAATTCGCCGGCAGGCCCGGCGACATCACTTATCGCCTACCCGCAGCACGGCCAGGAAAGCTTCCTGCGGCACTTCCACCGTACCGATCTGTTTCATGCGTTTTTTGCCGGCTTTCTGTTTTTCCAGCAGCTTTTTCTTGCGCGTGATGTCGCCGCCGTAGCACTTGGCAAGCACGTTTTTGCGCATCGCCTTGATGTTCTCGCGCGCAATGATGTGTGAGCCGATTGCCGCCTGTACCGCCACGTCATACATCTGGCGCGGTATCAGTTCGCGCAGTTTGGAGGCGATTTCGCGGCCACGGTAAATCGAATTGGCGCGATGCACGATCACCGACAGCGCATCGACGCGGTCGCCATTGACCAGCATGTCCAGCTTTACAACGTCCGCGGCGCGATATTCCTTGAAGTCGTAATCCAGCGAGGCGTAGCCGCGCGACACCGACTTGAGCTTGTCGAAAAAATCGAATACCACTTCCGCCAGCGGCAGATCGTACAGCATTTGCACCTGCCGCCCGTGGTAGCGCATGTCCTTTTGCGTGCCGCGCTTTTGCTCGCACAGCGTGATGACGGGGCCGACATAATCCTGTGGCACGAAGATCGAAGCTTCGATGATGGGCTCACGAATTTCCGCAACGCGCGACTGGTCCGGCAATTTGGACGGATTTTCTATCATGAGCATGCTGCCGTCCGCCATGGCGACCTCATACACCACGGTGGGCGCGGTCGTGATGAGATCCATGTCGAATTCGCGCTCCAGCCGCTCCTGCACGATTTCCATGTGCAGCAGGCCCAGGAAGCCGCAACGGAAGCCAAACCCCAGCGCCTGCGACACTTCCGGCTCATATTGCAGCGAAGCGTCGTTGAGCTTGAGTTTTTCCAGCGACTCGCGCAACTGGTCGTATTCGTTGGGTTCGACCGGATACAGGCCGGCGAACACCTGCGGCTTGATTTCCTTGAAGCCCGGCAGCGGCTGTTGAGCGGGTCGGTCAGCGCGTGTGAGCGTATCGCCGACTTTGGCGGCTTTCAATTCCTTGATGCCGGAAATTACGAATCCGACCTCACCCGCCGACAGGGATTCGCGCGGCGCCGACTTGGGCGTGAATACGCCGACCTGATCGCACAGATATTGCGCGCCGGTGGACATGAGCAAAATTTTGTCCTTGGGCCGGAGTTCACCGTCGACGACGCGAACCAGCATCACCACGCCGACGTAATTGTCGAACCAGGAATCGATGATGAGCGCCGACAGCGGTGCATCGACACGGCCCTTTGGCGGGGGAATGCGCCGAATGAGGGCTTCCAGAATGTCATCGATGCCGACGCCGGTTTTGGCGCTGGCAAGCACTGCTTCGGAAGCGTCGATGCCTATCACGTCCTCGATTTCACTGCGAGCGCGGTCCGGATCGGCCGAAGGTAGGTCGATCTTGTTGAGGACAGGCACCACTTCGACGTGCTGTTCCAGGGCCGTATAACAGTTTGCGACGGTCTGCGCCTCGACGCCCTGCGATGCGTCCACGACCAGCAGCGCGCCCTCGCAAGCGGCTAGCGAACGGCTTACTTCGTATGAAAAATCGACGTGTCCCGGCGTATCGATGAGATTCAGGTTATAGCGGCTGCCGTCGCGTGCGAGGTAGCTCAACGCCGCGGTCTGGGCTTTGATCGTAATGCCGCGCTCGCGCTCGAGATCCATCGAGTCGAGCACCTGCTCTTCCATTTCGCGGTCCGACAGGCCGCCACAACGCTGAATCAGGCGGTCCGCAAGCGTGGATTTGCCGTGGTCGATATGGGCAATGATGGAAAAATTGCGAATATGCAGCATGAAATATGAAAAAGGGTGCTCGAAGCACCCTTGCGTAAGCTGAAGCGTGGAAAGCGCGCGGGGGCAATTCTATCCGATCCCGCGCAAATGGGCACGCACGGCCGCCGCATCAAGAAAATAGTGGCACAGTTCGCGCGTGCCGGCCATCAGTACCGGCACCAGTTCGCCCAGCCGCTCCTCCAGCGCCGGATCGTCATCCACATCGAAGTACTGCAGTTCGACCTTGAATTCCGCCAGTATCGGCTCGAGCGCCGTGCGCATGTCGTCGCACAGGTGGCAATAGGCGCGGCCGTACAGGGTGAGTGGCGCGGTCACGACTGGTCTGCCACCTGTGTGCCATGACTGCTCCACAGGTCCCGGGGCACGAAAGGGGGCACTAGCGGTCCGTCGCACATGCGCGGCGCAGGGTCAAAGTATGGGTACCGCCCAACCGGCGTCCGATGCGACGCGCCGCCAAAAAGCCCAGCACGGCACCGCCGCAAAAAGCGATTGCAGCGGCCACATCGCGCAGATCATCCGAAACGAAAGGCAGCACGCCCAGCGCCGCAAGTAATCCGGCAAGCAGAGGCAGCATGTAACAGGAAAACGCGGCGGCCAATGCCATTCCGTCAGGCATGCAAACGACTAGACGTTCGCCCACGCGCGCGTCGCAACTATTGCGCGCACGCAGCAAAAGGGCGCGATCGCTACCCCCGCCCCCGCAGCCGCCAGGGTCGGCGCAATGGCCGCAGCCGGCAGTCTGGCTGCATTCGATGAACACCTCGCCACCGCTCACACGGCGCACGATGCCGACTCGCTCCATCACCGCTTTTTGACCTCAAGGCCATCGCCGAGGCGCTGCAAGGTGAGCAGCGGTACATCTCCGACCAGGGTGACCATGTCGCCGCCCGTCACGCGCCGGTAAACTTGGGTGGCGCCAACGCGCTTCGTACCACCGGCCGTGTCCACGGACCCGGAAGGCTCGATGAACACGGATACGGCCGCCATGCCGTCCGAAAACACCACGTGCGCGGCATTACCGCCGCCGCCGGCCTGCCGGCGCATTACGGCGACTTGGCGGAAGCCCGGTACCGCATTGCGAAATGACCAGGTGGCCGCGCCTGACTCCATATCCACGGCCTCGACCGACTGAATTTTCCAGTCCGGCGAAGTGGCGTCATAGCGGGATTTCAACTGTTCAGGATCGGAAACCTGACCCAGGCGCAACTGTTTGAAGGCGAATGTTTCGATGGTTTCGCCGCGCTCGTCGATCAGTTTCGCCTTCAGCAACAGGCCAGATTTCGAATCCAGCCAAACCTTGCGCCCATAACGATAGGGGTCGCGCGGCACCAGTTCGACACTTTGACTATCCATGCCCGCGATGCGGGCCCGTTCGGCCAGACGCAGCGTATAGCTTTCCTGCAGCATCGTTACCGATTCCGGCAGCAATGCAGGAAAGCTTTTACGCACCCGCCCGCGCTCGATGATGATGGTATGGGACAGCGGCAACACGCAGCGCACTTCGCCCGGGCTGCGCAAAATTTCGCGCGGGCTGCCGTCCAGCACCTCGAGGCGCTCGCGGGCGCTGTCGCCATCCATGGCATGCAGCACGCTGGATGTTTCTTCGCGCGCACCGCTCTGATACGAAAACACCCCGGAATAATCGAGCTTTTGTGCGGCCGCGAATGCGCGAGTGAGCCACCCCGCCGCATCCGGCGGCGTGCTTTCCGCAATGGCATTGAATGCGACAAACAAACTTGCCGCAGCGAGCGGCAATGGCCACCAAAAAGGCTTCATCTAGCCGCCATGGCAGGCAAAACTTCTACATCGGCCACGCTGCGCACATAGGGCGCCACGCCCTGCATGCCGGTGCTGGGCGATACGCCCTGGTGCGCCAGCAGATATTCCTGCAGCGATGCTTCCTGCATAGGCCCGGCCGCATGCGCTTCCACCTTGGGAGCCGCGGCGGCGATCAGGCCGCGGCCGCCGTCCGCGCCGTCGTACATGGATAGGGCGACCCACGCCACCGCACCCATGCCCAACATTGCAGCCATCGCCGGCAACATGAGCGTGCGGGCGGCTTTGCGAGCCGGCGGCGGCGCCAATACGACCGGTTCGGCATCGAGCTGCTGCATCACGCGCGACGCGATGTCGAACGCCGGCGCAGCGGGTTCGCGCCGCACGCACTCGCCGATGACGTGGTACAGCGCCCAGTTCCCGCGCAGCCGCTCATCACGCCCCAGTGCATGAGCAACCTGCTGCGCGCGGGTTTCATCCAATGCGCCGTCGACCAGCGCGGATACCTCTTCATCCATGATCTATCACCACCTCTTGTCCGGCGCCGTCTCCAGCAAGGGCCGCAGTTTCGCGGCGATTGCCTCGCGGGCTCTGAAAATACGCGACCGCACGGTGCCTATGGGGCAGTCCATGATGGTCGCGATTTCTTCATAACTCAGTCCTTCCAGCTCGCGCAGGGTGATGGCTGTACGCAATTCTTCCGGCAAGGCATCGATGGCCGCATTGACTGTCTCACCGATCTGTTTCGACAACAACAGATGCTCCGGCGTGTTGACGTCGCGCAACATGTCACCGTCATCGAAGGACTCGGCTTCTTCGGCATCGAATTCGGTGGAAGTAGGTGCGCGCCGCCCTTGCGACACGAGATAGTTTTTTGCGGTATTGATGCCGATGCGGTAGAGCCAGGTATAGAACGCGGAATCGCCCCGAAACGCGGGCAGCGCTCGGTAAGCCTTGATGAAAGCTTCCTGCGTAACATCCTCTACCTCGGCCGGATCGCGAATCAACCTGGACAGCAATCTGCCCAGCTTGCGCTGGTATTTCTCGACCAACAGGCCGAACGCGCGCTTATCGCCCCGCTGAGCGCGTTCAACCAGAAGCTGGTCAGCTTCGCGTTCTCCCATGGGTGATGGCCAGTGCTGCTTTTTATTTGACAGGAGCCCGGATCAATTCCGGACGGCCTGAAAGTATATCCCATGCTGCGCTGCAGCCAAGCCGGTCATCATGGCCCATGTGACCGTGCCCACAACGAATAGTTCGACATGGTAACAGGGTTATGTGGACCGGTGCGCATGGCCGGCGAATCGGTGCAGTTACGGGTGCGCGCTATTCACGTGCTATATTTCCGCCCCTCTAACGCAGGCGGTCCAAGGCATGGTGAGTGAATTCGACGTGCTGATCGTTGGCAGCGGTTTGGCCGGCCAGTCACTCGCGCTCAGGCTCGCGCCCTACCGTCGCGTCGCGCTGGTCACCAAGGCCACGCTGGAACACAGCGCCAGCGCCTGGGCGCAGGGTGGCATTGCCGCGGTGCTGGAAAGTCCGGATTCCATCAGCGACCACATCCGCGACACGCAGATCGCCGGCGCCGGCTTGTGCGATGAAGCCGCCACCCGCTTCGTGGTCGAAAATGCGCCCCGCAACATAGACTGGCTGATCGCGCAAGGCGTGGCTTTCGACCGCGATGCGTCCGCCAAATCCGGCTTCCACCTTACGCGCGAAGGTGGACATAGTCACCGGCGCATCATTCACGTCGTCGATGCCACCGGGTCTGCCGTACAGCAAACGCTGACCGCGAAAGTACGCGCTCACCCCAACATTCGCATTTTCGAGCGTCACGTCGCGATAGACCTGATTCTGGGTGCCAAAAGTGGCCATCCGGAACGCGGCTGCCTGGGCGCGTACATTCTCGCTACCGAATCGGACAGTGTGGAAACTTTCGCCGCGCCGGTTACGGTGCTCGCAACCGGTGGCGCCGGCAAGGTTTATTTATACACGTCCAACCCCGACAGTTCGAGCGGCGACGGTATCGCGATGGCCTGGCGGGCGGGTTGCCGCATCGCCAATATGGAATTCATACAGTTTCACCCGACCTGCCTGTTCCACCCGCGCGCAAAGTCTTTTCTGATCACCGAGGCCATGCGCGGCGAAGGCGGCCTTTTGCGACTGCCCGACGGGACGCGCTTCATGCCGCGCCACGACGAGCGTGCCGAACTCGCGCCGCGCGACGTCGTCGCACGTGCGATCGACTTCGAAATGAAGCGTGGCGGGCATGACTGCGTATTTCTCGACCTGACGCACAAGCCGGCGGCTTTTTTGATCGAGCATTTTCCGACCATTTACGCGCGCTGCCAGGGGTTGGGCATAGACATCACGCGCGAACCGATACCGGTGGTACCGGCGGCGCACTATCTGTGTGGCGGCGTGGTGACCGACCTTGCGGCACGCACTGATGTAGACGGGCTTTACGCGGTTGGCGAAAATGCCTGCACCGGCTTGCACGGGGCCAATCGCTTGGCCAGCAATTCACTGCTGGAATGCCTGGTGTTTTCGGAAGCCGCTGCCGAACATATTTTGCAGACGCCGCCACAGCGCGTCCCACAACTGCCGGAATGGGACGCCAGCCGCGTCACCGACGCCGACGAACAGATCGTGATTTCCCACAACTGGGACGAATTGCGCCGCTTCATGTGGGATTACGTCGGCATAGTGCGCACCACTAAGCGGCTGCAGCGCGCGCGCCACCGCATACGTATGCTCACGCGAGAAATCCAGGAGTACTACAGCAATTTCAGGGTCAGCGCGGATTTGATAGAACTGCGCAACCTGGTTTTGACCGGCGATCTCATCGTGCAATGCGCGTTACGGCGGCACGAAAGCCGCGGCCTGCATTACAGCCGCGACTATCCCGACACTGCGGCCGAGGTGCGCAGTACCATACTTACGCCGCGGCAACGTCACTCTCGCTCAGATTCAGTTTGAGCCACACACGCACGCGGCGAAAACCATCGGCGTCAAGCATATCCCGGGCCAGCACCAGGCGCCCGCGCGATCGGCCGGAATCCCACACGATGATACAAATCCAGGGTAGCCGCAAGGAGTGCGGCAGCACGCGTGCGCGTACGAGTTCGGTGCCGTCCTGCCACTCGATATGACCGTCCGGTAGCAAGTCCACGCTGGGCGGCGGCTGCCGCCAGGAGGTCGCACCGCGGACGCGCAGGGAAAGGAATAAGGACAGCGCGACCCAACCGGCGCCGGCGGCCATTGCGGGCAGTGGCAGTGCGGGCAGCACGAGAAGAGCCGCCCCATGCGCCGCCCACACCCAAAACAACAGGCTGCGCGAAGCGCGTAAGCGGACGCTGAATGGCTGCGCGCGGCGGGCCGTCATGAGCGGACTAAAGCTCGCTCGCGCGGGTGGATTACCGGCGCCGCGCGTCGGGCGCGGCTGGCCGGCAAGTTCAGATTTTGCGGAATACCAATGTGCTGTTCGTGCCGCCGAACCCGAAGGCATTCGACAGCGCCACGCCTATCGGCATTTCGCGTGCTGCGTTAGCGGCATAATCCAGATCGCAATCGGGATCCGGATCATGCAGGTTGGCGGTAGGCGGCGCGATCTGGTGGTACACCGCGAGGGTCGTGAACACCGCTTCGATACCGGCAGCCGCGCCCAGCAAGTGGCCAGTCATGGATTTGGTGGAACTCATCACGAGTTCTTTCGCGCGCTCGCCGAACGCACGTTTCACCGCTGCCGTTTCGGCCAGATCGCCCAAAGGCGTCGAAGTGCCGTGCGCATTGATGTAATTCACTGCGCTGGCATCGACTGCGCCCGACTTGAGCGCATTCGCCATGCTGCGTGCAGCACCGCGCCCGTCTTCGGCCGGCGCGGTGATGTGATGGGCATCGGCACTCATGCCGTAACCGGCCAGTTCAGCGTAAATGCGCGCCCCACGCGCGCGCGCGCGCTCATACTCTTCGATCACCAGCACGCCAGCGCCTTCGCCCAGTACGAAGCCATCGCGGCCGCGGTCCCAGGGGCGGCTTGCGGTGGCCGGATCGTCATTGCGCGTAGACATCGCTTTCGCGGCGCAGAAGCCTCCCACGCCGAGCGGGCAAATGGTGGATTCGGCACCGCCAACTACCATCACGTCGGCATCGCCGTACTCGATCAGCCGCATGGCTTCGCCGATCGAATGATTGGCGGTGGCGCAGGCGCTGACCGTCGCGAAATTCGGCCCCTGGAAGCCGTAATTGATCGCGAGGATGCCGGAAATCATGTTGATGATCGATCCCGGCACGAAAAACGGGGATATCTTGCGCACACCACCGGTCTGCAAAGCATTCAGCGTGTCCTCGATCATGGGCAGACCGCCTATGCCCGAACCGATGCAAACGCCTATGCGTTCAGCATCGGCGGGGTGCGGCTCGATGCCGGCATCCTTGAGGGCATCCATGCCTGCCGCAAGGCCGAAGTGGATGAAGGTGTCGTAGCGACGCGCCTCTTTCGGGGAAAGATAGTTGGCAACGTCGAAGCCCTTCACCTCGGCCGCAATGCGCGTTGGGAAGGCCTGCGCGTCAAAGTGCGTGATCGGGCCTATGCCCGAACGGCAGTTGAGGATGTTATCCCAGGCGCTGGCAAGGGTATTTCCGACCGGTGAAATGATACCCAGGCCGGTGATCACAATTCTGCGTCGGCTCAAAACTGGCTCCCGATACGGTGAAGCGCGAGATACGGGCTTATCCCTTGTTGTAGTGGGCCATGATGTAGTCGATCGCCCCCTGTACGGTGGTGATCTTTTCGGCTTCTTCGTCCGGAATTTCGCACTCGAATTCTTCTTCCAGCGCCATCACGAGCTCGACGGTATCGAGCGAATCAGCGCCCAGATCGTCGATGAAAGATGATTGCAGCGTGATGCTTTCTTCGTCTACGCCCAGTTGCTCGGCTACGAGTTTTTTGACGCGCTGTTCGATGCTATCCACTTTTTTGACTCCTTCCCCTACGAATAAGGTATGAAAAACAGAATTATAGCCTAGCTGACGCGGGGCTTACCCGATCAGCTCATGTACATGCCGCCATTCACGTGCAAGGTGGTACCGGTAATGTAACCCGCCTGCGGCGAAGCAAGAAACGCAACCGCAGCGGCGATTTCTTCAGGCTTACCCAGCCGGCCTAGCGCGATCTGGCCGCTCAGTGCCTCGCGCTGCGCGTCCGGCAGGGCTTTGGTCATATCGGTATCGATAAAACCCGGTGCAACGCAATTGACCGTAATGTTGCGGCTGCCCAACTCTCGAGCCAGGGCGCGGCTCATTCCGGCCACGCCGGCCTTGGCGGCAGCGTAATTGGCCTGCCCAGGATTGCCGGAACTGCCCACCACGGAAGTAATGTTGATGATGCGGCCGTTGCGCGCTTTCATCATGCCGCGCATGACCAGCCGCGACAGGCGGAACACAGCTTTCAGATTGGTATCGATGACCGCATCCCAATCTTCGTCCTTGAGCCGCATGGCAAGATTGTCGCGCGTGATGCCTGCGTTATTGACCAGTATGAGCACGGCGCCGAAGGATTTTTCGATATCCGCCAGCAAGGCCTCACAGGCTCCCGGTTCGGTCACGTTGAGCATGGCGCCGCGGCCGCGTATGCCGGCCTGTTCCAGCGCAGCCTGAATGTCCTGCGCGCCTGCCTCGCTGGTGGCTGTGCCCACCACGACGGCACCGCGCCGGCCCAGTTCCAGAGCGATGGCACGGCCTATGCCGCGGCTTGCCCCGGTCACCAGCGCCACCTGTGCTGCCAGATCGTTCATGCCGCCCCTCCGACCTGCGCGAGCGCCTTATCCACACCGGCCGCATCGGCCAGCGCCGCGCCCTGCAGGCGTCCGTCGCAACGTTTTACCAGCCCGGACAACACCTTGCCCGGCCCGCATTCGAATACCTGAGTGACGCCCGCGTCCGCCATTGCGCGCATGGTTTCCACCCAGCGCACCGGCGCTGCGGCCTGCCGCACCAGCGCGTCGCGGATACGCGCCGGATCGCTCTCCTGCGCCACGTCGACATTGTTCACGACGCCGATGGCGGGACTGGCAATTTTGACGTCGGCCAGCGCGACCGCCAGTTTGTCGGCGGCGGGCTGCATGAGTGCGCAATGGAATGGCGCGCTTACCGCCAGCATCACCGCCCGCTTCGCACCGCGCGCCTGGCAGCCCTGTACGGCGCGTTCTACCGCTGCGGCGCTGCCGGCAATCACGGTTTGTTCGGGTGAGTTGAAATTGACGGGCGACACCACCTGGCCTTGCGCGGCTTCATCGCAAGCTGCGGCAATGAGCGCTGCGTCCAGCCCCAGTATGGCGGCCATGGCGCCCTCGCCGGCCGGCACCGCCGCCTGCATGGCTTGCGCGCGCAGGCGCACCAGCCGTATCGCATCGGCCAGATCGAGCGCACCGGCCGCTACCAGGGCGGAATATTCGCCTAACGAATGCCCGGCCACCAGGGCCGGCGCGGGACCGCCGCGCTCCAGCCACAGCCGGTAAGTCGCCACGCCGGCAGCCAGCATGACGGGCTGGGTATTCACCGTCTGCGCCAGCGCCTCGGCCGGACCTTGCGCGGCGAGCTGCCACAAATCTTCGCCCAGCGCCGCGGAGGCGACGTCGAAGGTGGCGCGCACGGCAGTCGAATCGCCATAGGCGGCCATCATGCCGACCGACTGGGAACCCTGTCCCGGGAAAACAAACGCAAATTTCATCGTGAGATATATCCGCGCTCAAAAATTCAGAAGGACCGCGCCCCAGGTGAATCCGCCGCCCACACCCTGCAGCAGCAGCCTGTGGCCGGGCTGGATACGGCCGTCTCGCACTGCCAGGTCGAGCGCCAGCGGCACCGACGCGGCCGAGGTATTGCCATGTTCCGCAACCGTCACGATGACTTTTTCGAACGGCAGATCGAGCCGCTTGGCGGTGGCCTGCAGGATGCGCACATTGGCCTGATGCGGAATGATCCAATCCACTTCCGAAGTGGCTATGCCCGCCTGCTTGCACACTTCGATCGCAACGTCGCCCAGCACGCGCACGGCGAATTTGAATACCGCCTGACCGTCCATCTGCAGGAAGGGCGAGCCCACCACCTTGCCGCTGTTTATGCTGCCAGGCACGGACAGGATGTCGCTGTGGCGGCCGTCCGCATGCAAGGCGGTGGCCAGTATGCCGGGCGTGTCGGACGCCTCCACCACCACTGCGCCGGCGCCGTCGCCGAACAATACGCAGGTCGTGCGGTCCTGCCAGTTCAGGATGCG
Source organism: Rhodocyclaceae bacterium (assembly GCA_016791105.1). GTDB lineage: Bacteria > Pseudomonadota > Gammaproteobacteria > Burkholderiales > Rhodocyclaceae > JAEUNM01. The sequence goes on from JAEUNM010000118.1 coordinate 118,048, forward strand.
CGAAAACACTTCCGACCCGATCACCAGCGCGCGCTTGTGGCTGCCGGAGCGTATGAATTTTTCCGCCGTCGCGAGCGCATACACGAAACCGGAACACACCGCCTGCAGGTCGAACACGGCCGCATCATTGGCCATGCCGAGCTTTTTCTGCAGGATTGCAGCGGTACTGGGAAAGATGTAGTCCGGCGTAGACGTGGCCAGCACGATCAGGTCGATATCGGCCGCCTTGCGGCCTGCCGCCTCGAGTGCGCGCTCGGCTGCCGCCAGCGCCAGATCGCTGCACACCTGGTCGTCGCGCGCGAAATGCCGCGCGCGTATGCCGGTGCGGCCGACCACCCACTCATCGTTGGTGTCTATGCCGCGGGCAACCAGATCGTCGTTGCTGAGGCGCACGGGCGGCAGGTAACTGCCAGTCCCGGTAATGCGCGCATGGATCATGCCCCCGCTCCTGTTTCGCTCGCGCTGGCGGCGCGCTCGGCCATCCTCTCGCCTATGCGCCGGATCAGATCGAAGCGTACCGCTTCGATGGCCCGAAACAAGGCTTTTTCGAATGCGTAGGCGTCCGCGGAGCCGTGGCTTTTCACGACCAGACCGCGCAGGCCCAGCAGGCAGGCGCCATTATAGCGCCGGTGATCGACACGTTTCTTGAACGCAGACAGCACCGGCCAGGCCACCAGACCGGCCAGTTTGGCGAACACGTTGCGACCAAATTCTTCACGCAGGAACAAGCCGATCATCTGCGCCAGACCTTCCGACGTCTTGAGTGCGACATTGCCCACAAAACCGTCGCACACCACCACATCCGTGGTGCTGCGATAGATATCCGTACCTTCGACGTTGCCGTAAAAATTGAGGCCGCTGGCACGCAGCAATTCGCCGGCCTGTTTGACCGTCTCGTTGCCCTTCATTTCCTCTTCGCCGATATTCAGCAGGCCGACGCTAGGACTGTCCTTGTGCTCCAGCGCACTCACCAGCAGAGCGCCCATGATGCCGAATTGCAGCAAATGTTCGGGTGAGCACTCTGCATTGGCGCCGAGATCGAGCATCAGGGTCTGACCTTTCAGGGTCGGCAGCGAGGCGGCGATGGCAGGCCGGTCTATACCCACCAGCGTGCCCAGATCGATGGTCGAAATGGCCATCAGGGCGCCGGTGTTGCCGGCCGACACGGCAGCCTGCGCCTCACCGTTCTTGACCAGTTCGATCGCGCGCCGCATGGACGAATCGCGCTTGCTGCGACGCAAGGCGTCGCGCGGCTTGTCGTCCATGGCGACCACTTCGGATGCACCCAGCGCAGCCAGACGGTCGCCAAATTCGCCGCGGTTGCTTTGCACGGCGGGATCGACCACTTCGGGCCGGCCGACCAGCACCACCCGCGCGTCGCTTTCGTGACGCAACAGGGACACCGCCGCGGGTATCGTCACGGACGGGCCGTGGTCCCCGCCCATGCAATCGATCGCGAGCGTTACCAAGATTAGGACGATCTGGCGCTAGACGGGCGCGGGACGGCAGCTACTTATTCGCCCTTGTCGGCGACGACTTTTTTGCCGCGATAGTAGCCGTTGGGGGAAATATGGTGACGCAGATGCACTTCGCCCGTGGTGGGCTCGACGGCCAGCGGCGGCTTGCCGAGAAAATCGTGGGCGCGGTGCATGCCACGCTTGGAAGGCGACTTTTTATTTTGCTGTACGGCCATTTCAGTTACTCCGGTTTGGTCAACATTCAATCTTCAATCATCGTTGCTGCTGCGGCGCAAACGCCCCAGCGCGGCAAACGGCTTGTCGCCCGCGTCGCCGGCCGCATCGGCCGGCAGCTCGCAAGCAGTGTGCGTGGGTGCCATGGGCAGGCATAACAACGCCTCGTCCTCGGCCAACCCGCGCGCATCCATTTCGGGAAGCGCTTCGATCGCATCGTAGCGATCGTCCTCAAGTTCGTCTTCCGGCCAAGGCATTCCAGGCGGAACGAGCAGCAGACAGGCGCGCGTATCGAGCGTCCATGTCATGGGCTGCAGGCAGCGCTGGCACTGCAGTTGCAGCGTGCCGCGCACCGCCATATCGAGCCAGCACTTGCCCTCGTCATCGCGGCGGCCGGCCAGCTCGATATCCAGCGGTGCCAGCAGCACCGCCCCAGCCTCAGCCAGGCGATCCAGCTCGCGCGCCCCGAACTGCATGGCCACACTGGCGCCGGCACGCGCGAACGCCAGCGGATCGAACAACGGGAAACGAAGCGCCTGTCGCGACATAGGGCGCGGATGATAATATCGCCGGCTTTCCCTGTCAAAGCCCGCACCGCGCGCGCTGTCACACTTTGACCACTGCAAGCGCCCCTGCGCCCCGCCTCGTCCTCGCTTCAACTTCGGTTTTCCGGCGCGAATTGCTGGCCCGACTGCAAATTCCTTTCGAGGTGCTGCGGCCCGACTGCGACGAAACCCCTCTGGCCGGCGAAGCGCCGCGGGCGCTCGCGCTGCGGCTGGCAGAAGCCAAGGCGCGCGCCGTCGCACAAGCCTGCCCGCAGGCGCTGGTGATAGGCAGCGATCAGGTGGCGCACAGCGATGGCGAGCTATTCGGCAAGCCTGGCACGCGCGAACGTGCCGCCCTGCAACTGCGCCGTTTGTCCGGGCGCAGTGTGTGCTTCGATACGGCACTGTGCCTGCTCGACACGCGGCGCGACCTGCTGCAGGTCGCCTGCGTGCCGACCGACGTGCGTTTCCGCAGCCTGGACGAGGCCGAAATCCGGCGCTATCTGGAGCGCGAGGACGCCAGCCAGTGCGCCGGCAGCGCCCGCTCGGAAGGGCTGGGCGTAGCCCTGCTCGAATACATGCGCGGCGACGACCCGACTGCCCTCATCGGTCTGCCCCTGATCGCGCTGTGCAACATGTTGCGCCGCGCCGGCTGCGCCCTGCCCTGAATCCAGGGCAATTTAGCCGTCGTCCTGCAATGCGGGCAAGCTGAGGTCCCCTCGTCTATTCTTGCAGTTCGGAGTAAGCGCGCGATCTGTCGTGCCCTGTCCCACGCGAGGGAGTGCAATACATGTCACTGCTGGAAGGAAGCATCGCGTTTGCGTTGGCAATGGCCGGCCTGGGCACGTTATGCAGCGCCCTGGTGGAAATCCTGCAACGCTCTATGAGCTGGCGCTCGGAAGGTTTGCGCGTCATGCTCGAGGCCTATTACCAGCAGGAGTTGAAGCCAAAACTGAAGGCGCAGGCCGCCGACCAATGCAAGCCATTCGTCGACGCGCTCATGAATAACGTGCTGAATCGGCAGATCATGCAAGCCGGATCGTGGTTCGGCTTCACGAACTGGTGGCGTACAAGGATGCTGCCGCCGGACGATTTGAGTACCGAACAGTTTCTCAAGCGCCTGCCGGACAGCCCTCTGTTCCAGATGCTCAAGGCAACGGATGACTACAAGAGCTTGCAGTCACGCTTGCAGGACGACAGCGCCGCTGCCAGGGCGCTGGTCGAGCGTCTCGCCCACCGCTATGACCAGTTTGGCGAATCGGCCAGCGCCTATTTCAAAAGCCGCGCACGGATGGTGTCGATGCTGGTCGGCATCGCGCTGGCGCTGGTCTGCAACATCAACGCCATGCGCATATTCGACGCCTTCGTGAAAAACCCGGATTTGGCCGCGCGCATGCAGGCTCAGACGGAAACCATACGCGCCGCGGTTGAGCAGCAGGCAGCACGCGCACAAATTGAGCCGGGGGGCGCACCGAATGCCGAAACCCTGCGCAAGATCGAAACAGAGCTGGCCGACACCGCCAAAACGCTGGAAAACTACCGCAGCCTGGGCCTGCCCATAGGCTGGGAGTTTTACCCGAATTGCCATCCGGCTACGCAGGATCCCAAGTGCGCCCGCGCGTTGGCGGCAACAAAGCGTGCAAACAAAAGCGCGACCAGCCCCAAGCCGGCGTCGGCTGCAGCCGGCGGCACATCCGCTAATGCGGAGCAAGGCGGATTTCTCGGCGCCGATGCCGACCTGCCCGGCAATATCTTTTCCGCAGCCAGGGCGGATTTCGGCGGTTTCGCCGCCTGGTTGCTGGTTATTGTCCTCTCCGGCGGCTTGATCGGACTGGGCGGGCCGTTCTGGTTCGGGGTGGTCGCCAAACTGTCCCCGCTCAAAGGCCTGGACGCTGCAAAGACGCAAGCGCCTGCCGCCACACCGGAACAGTTGCGCGAACAGGCCATCGCCATGGCTGCTGCAGAACTTGCGCCGCCCGCGCCCGCCGCTGGCAACGTTGTTTTGCCCGGCCCGGCTGCCGCCGCACCGCCCGCCGCAAAACGTCCCTGGGAAGACAAGGAGTGGTGAGGCGATGAGCAGCCCGCCAGTGCGGACCAGCCCGCACACACAAGCCAGGCGCCAGCCGCCTGATGCCGGATTACCCGCCAGCCCTCTCGATACGGATCGCTAAATGCCCGCAGATCTCGCTACCCGCCTGTCTCCCCACTTCACGCTCGCGGAGTTTCTGCGCTCCGACACCGCCGAACGCAAACCCGAATGGGTCGAAGCACAATACAACCCCGGCGAAGCCGTGATTGGCAGCCTGAGCTTTCTGGTCGCCACCGCGCTGGAGCCGATACGCAGCACCTTCGGTTATCCGATGCGTATCAGTTCCGGCTATCGCTCGCCGCCCGTGAATGCCGCCGTGGGCGGAACGAGCACCTCGCAACACCTGCTCGGCCAGGCAGCGGACTGCCAGATCGACGACGGCTTCCTGACCGCGCCGGATTTCGACTCGCTGCGCGAGCGCATACGGGCGCGCATCCGCGAGCGCACCGGGCGCCCGGCACGCGATGATCTGAACGCCAATTTCTATCTATTCGCCTATGTCGTGCTGCGCATCGACGATTTCGGCATCGACCAGGTCATACACGAATATGGCTTGGGTGCGGGCCGTCCGGCCTGGGTGCACATCGCCGCATCGGCGGGGCCGCCCAAGGCCGCGCGCACCATGGGGCTGGGTAACAAACTGTCGAAAACCGGCGCACTCACAGTAACTGAAGCGCTGGCGCTGGGCACCTGACCCGCATAACGCGGCAACGCAGGTCTTGCCGCTGGCGGCTCGCGCGCCGTAAGCTTGCCGGTTTATCAGGCTTAACCGGAGCACCGCGTGCCCACCTTGTTCATGATTCCGGCCGCGCTCGGCGCGGCGCCCTGGCAGGCGACACTGCCGGCCGTCGCGCGCGCGGAAATTCACCGCATAGAGTATTTCGTGGTGGAAAACGCCAAAAGCGCGCGCGCCGAATTGAAGCGCCTCGACCACCCGATTCCGCTGCAGCAACTGCGCATCGCGGAAATGCCGCGCGACATGGATATCGCCGCGTGCCGCCACCTGCTCGAAGCCGCCGCCCCCGCCGATCGCACCGGCGTGCTATCCGAAGCCGGTTGCCCCGGCGTGGCCGACCCGGGCGCCTTGCTCGCGCGCGCCGCGCACGAAATGGGCTGGCAGGTCCGCCCGCTGGTCGGACCATCGTCCATATTGCTCGCGCTCATGGCGAGCGGCCTGGATGGCCAGCACTTCGCCTTTCACGGCTACCTGCCCGTGGACGAAGGCGCACGGCGGCACAAGCTGCTGGAATTGGAAGCCCAGTCGCGGCGCGAACGGCGCACGCAACTATTCATCGAAACACCTTATCGCAATCGCAAAATGTTCGATGCGCTAATCGCCGCCTGCGCGCCGGACAGCTTGTTGTGCGTGGCGGCCGACCTCACCATGGCGTCCGAATTCGTGCGCACGCAGACGATCGCAGCCTGGCGGAAGAGTGACGCGCCAGACCTGGATAAGCGCCCGGCGATTTTCGCCCTGCTGGCGCAGGCGCGCAGCCGCACCGCGCGTTGATTTCGGGCGCGGTGCCGTTACTGGGTTACGCGGTCGAGCAATGCCAGCAGGCGTGCGTATATTTCAGTGGGTTGCGCCGGCTTGGCCAGAAAATCGTCCATGCCGGCATCCAGGCAGGCCTGCCGGTCTTCCGCGAAGGCATTGGCCGACATGCCAAGTATCGGCAAGGTTTCGCGGCCCGTCAGCGCGCGTATGCGGCGCGTGGCTTCGATTCCGTCCATGACCGGCATGCGCACGTCCATCAGCACGGCGTCGTAAGTTCCCGCCTCGACCCGTGCAATGGCTTCCACCCCATTTTCCGCGCAATCGACCGCCAGGCCCAGCACGCCCAGTACCTCCAGCGCCACGACGCGGTTGACCGGCTCGTCCTCCACCAGCAACAAGCGCGGGCGGCGTTGGGCCAGTTCCGCCTCCGCAGCGCCGGCATGCGTAACCGCCGCGTCCTGCTGCACGGCCACACCTGGCGCGAGGCGTACGTCGAACCAGAAGCGGTTGCCCTGCCCGGGCACGCAGTCGGCCCCGGCACTGCCCCCCATCAAGACTGCCAGGCGACGCGAAATCACCAGACTGAGGCCTCTGCCGCCGTGGCTTTGCGCCAGTTCCGGGTTGCCCTGGGCGAAGGCCTCCGCCAGACGCGCCATATCCGCTGGCGCAACGCTGCGGCCGCTATCCGCCACTTCAAAGCGCAGCAGTACCTGACCATCCTCTTGCGCCAGCAGGCGCGCTGCCAGGCTGACCGGGCCCGGCTCGGCAAATTTCACGGCATTGGCGGTCAGATTGAGCAACGCTTGTGCGAGCCTTCGTCGATCGCCGTGCAGTACTTCCGGCGCAGACGCATAGTCTGTAATGATCTCGATCTGGTTGGCCTCGGCCAGGGCGCGCAGTGCGGAGCGAACTTCGTTGAACAGCAGCGCGGTCGGAAAATCTTCCATGTGCATTTCAAGGCAATTCGCCTCGATGCGCGCGAGATCCAGCACATCATTCACGATGCCCAGCACGTTGCGGCCGGAGTCGTCGATCTGGTCCGCCAGGATTTGCTGTTCAGCGCTCAAACCGCCGCGCGGCAGCAAATGCGTAAGACCGATGATGGCATTGAGCGGAGTCCGGATTTCGTGACTCATGGCGGCCAAGAAAGCGCATTTGGCCTGGTTTTCGGCTTCGGCCTTAAGCTTGGCCTGCAGGGCTTGTTCGAGCTGCAGGTGTTCCGTGCGGTCGCGCAGCCAGATGGTGGAAATGCCCGCCTCCCCTTCACCGCTGTGGGTGCAGGACATTTGCGCGAATAGCCGCCGGCCGTCCCGCCGCAACAGGTCGACGAGCAGGAAATCCTGGGCATTGTTCTGGGGCGTGGGCCAGGCGGCAGGTAGCAAGGCGTTCAACTGCAGGCCCAGCGCGTCCTCCGCGGAAAGCCCGAAAAGCTCGGCGGCCGCAGCGTTGAACAACACGATTTCGCCCCGCCTATCGACGCTGATGATGGCATCGGACGCCTGTTCGACGATTTCACTCACCCGTTCTTCGCTCAAGCGGCGCCAGTGCTCGCGCTCGGCACGCAATTGCTGGTCACTCTGGCGCTTCAAGCGCAACACCGTGCCTATACGCGCCTGCAACACCGCCGGCGAATACGGCTTGCTGATGAAATCCGTGCCGCCCGCGGCCAAGGCGCGCGCCTCGTGCTCGGGATCGGAATAGCGCGTCACGAATATCACCGGCACATGGGCGAAGTCGGCCTCCGCCTGCAAGCGCCGGCAAACTTCTATGCCGTCCATGCCCGGCATCTGGATGTCCAGCAGCACCAGATCGGGACGCCGTTCGAGCGCCAGCCGCAGGGCCTGTTCGCCGTTGGTGGCGAAGGTGAAACGCGCGTCCAGATTTTTCAGCGCGGCATATAGAACCTGGATGGAGGCCGTATCGTCGTCGACGATCAATATGCTGGGCGCGCCGCCCGCCACCACGGCAGCCGCCGTGCTCTGCATGCGTCCCGCTGCGTTCAGCAAGGCGCGCACACGTTCCACCAAAGCTTCGCCGGCATAAGGTTTGCGCACGAAATCGGCCGCGCCCAGCGCACGCGCGGCGGCTTCGGTCGAAGCATCGTGAAAGGCGCTGGCGATGATGACCGGCACTTGTTGCAGGCGCCCATCCTGCTTGAACGCCTGGCACAAATCGAAGCCCGTCATGCCGGGCATTTCGGCATCCATGACTGCCGCATCGGGCACCTGTTCGCGCGCCACGCGCAAAGCTTCGCTACCCGAGCCGGCCACGCGCACCTCGCCCAGCACTGCCAGTTTTGCCGCCAGCGCGGCCGACGCGTAGGCATCGTCATCCACCACCAGCAATATTGGTTTTCGCATTCAATCCTCTCCCAAAACGGCAGGGAACATTATCGGCAAGGCAGGTCGCGGCATTAGCCGCCGCCCCTTGCCTGCAAAAATTCGCGCTGCGAGGCCGGCCGGTGCAGTGAACAGCGCATTCACTGCGCCGGGCACAATGCATCGAGCAAGCCTATCGCCCGGTCAAACTCGAGGTTTTCCATCGCACTGCGCAAGCGCTCGAATTGCCCTGCGCTACCCCGCGCGCCCAGTGCCGGCACCAGCAGTTCGAAACGCTCGATGGCAGCCAGATCGTGCGCCACCAGCAGTTTGCGCAAGTCGCGCAACGCCAGCGCATCGAGCGGCGGCGGCGCCGCTGGCGCGCCACTCGGCGCCAAGCGGGCAAGTGCGCACCGCAATTGTTCAAATTGCGGTGCCATGGCCGCCAGTTCGCCCGCCAAAGCGGCGGCTGCAGCTTCGCCATCTGCCCGCACCGCCGCCTCGGCGCGCTCGGCAATTTCCACCAGCCGGGTCGCGCCGACCGTCGCGCTGGTGCCCTGCAGTTTATGCAGGCGCAGGGCCAGGGCGGCACGTGCCGCGGCATCCGGCAAGCCGGATTGCTGACTTCCGAGATCCTGATAATCCTCGACCAGCCGGCGCAGCACGCGCCCGAACAGCGCCAGATCGCCGCCGGTACGCAACTTGGCCGCGGCGCCGTCCATGCCTTCCAGCTCCGGCCAGTCCGCGGCATGCACCGCCGGTTCCGAAGTGCGCGTTGCAAGCGCTACGGGCTGCCCGCGCGCATGTTCGACGTGGCGCCGCAGCACCCGTATCAGCCTGTTCGGATCGAGCGGCTTGCTGATGAAATCGTTCATGCCGGCATCGAAACAGCGCTGCCGCTCGGCCACCAGCGCGCCGGCGGTGAGCGCAATTACCGGCAGGCGCGCCAACGCCAGTTCTGCGCGCAGTTTGCGCGTCGTTTCCAGCCCATCCATTTGCGGCATCTGCACGTCCATCAGCACAGCATCCACGGCCGTCGCGCCGCTGCGCAGACAGTCAATTACCTGAATGCCGTTGCTGCAGCACAGCACGCTAGCCCCCTGTTGTTCGAGGATGCGTCGCGCGACTTCCAGATTGGCATCGCTATCGTCCGCCACCAGCACTTTCACGCCGGAAAGCCATAGCGCCGCTGCGCCATCGAGTTCCGTGGCGGCGAGCAAACGCTCGCGGCCGGCCTCGTTTTCGGCAAGGGCCGCATTGAGCGCATTGAATAGCGCGGAGGCGGAGAGCGGATGTTCCAGCGCGGCACCGGCCGGGCCGGGCAAGTTCGCCACATCGGCCGCAGCGTCCGCCGGCAGTACCGGCACCAGGGGTAGCCGGCGCCCACCCAGTACGGCAGCCAGAGCCACCGCCAGCGGCGTATCCGCCTCAGACTCGCCCAAGCCGGCATCGAGCAGCAATGCGTCGGGCAAATTTTGCTCCGCAACGCAGGCGCGCAGATGCGCCAGGAGGGCACCCGCCGTCGCCTCCGCCTGGGCGCGCCAACCCAGCGCGCGCACCATGGACGTGAGCGTGGAGCGCAGTTCGTCGGTTGCGGCGGCGATCAGCACGCGCGGCGCTCCGTCGCCCGGCGGCCCCGCCGCGGGTGTGTCTTCCGGCACCTGCATGGGCAGCGACACGCGGAACTCGCTACCTTCGCCCGGTGCGCTCGTCACGCTCACATTGCCGCCCAATAGCGCGGTCAGACGGCGCACGATGGACAGGCCCAGACCGGTGCCGCCAAAACGCCGCGTGGTCGAGGCGTCAGCCTGCATGAAGGGGGTGAATAGCCGCGCCTGGATTGCTTCGGAAATGCCTATACCGGTGTCGCGCACGGACCACACCAACTGCGCGCTCGCTTCGCTGCGCTCCGCCGCCGACACGCTCACGCGCACGCCGCCGCGCTCGGTGAATTTGATTGCGTTGCCCGCCAGATTGGACAGTATCTGGCGCAGCCGCAGCGCATCGCCATACACCCGTGCCGGCACGCCCGGCTCAATATTCACGTCGAAATACAAGTCTTTGCGCTGCGCCTCCGGCAGCATGACGGCAGACAGTTCGCGCAGCAGCGCGGCAACATCCACCGGCGCCATCTCCACGCGCATTTCGCCGGCCTCGATTTTCGACAGATCGAGTACGTCATTGACGATGCCCAGCAGCGTGCGCCCGGCAAGCTGGACTTTTGCCACATAGGATTGCTGCGTGGCGTCCAGACGCGAGCGCTCGAGCAAATGGGTCATGCCCAGCACGGCATTGAGCGGAGTGCGAATTTCGTGGCTCACATTGGCCAGAAATTCGCTCTTGGCGGCGCTCGCCGCCTCGGCCGCCACGCTCGCGTCGCGCAGCGCCTGCTCGATCGCCCGGCGGTCGCTTATGTCCTGCAAGGTACCGAACAGACGCAGCGGCTTGCCGTCTTCACATTCCGCCTCGCCCAGGGTGCGCACCCAGATGCGTTGCCCGGCGGCGGTATCGAAAGGCAATTCGAGATCCCAATTCTGTCCGGCGCTCTGTGCCAGCGCGACGGCCTGCGCAAACTGCGCGCGCGCCTCGGGCGCGTAATAGGACTCGGCCTCTTGCAAGCTCAGCTGACTGCCCGCCGGCAAACCGTGGATGCGGCAGGAGGCGGCCGACAGTTGCAACGGACTGCCGTCCAGTTCAAGCTGCCAGCCGCCCAGGCGGGCAATGCGCTCGGCCTGTTCCAGCACGTTCTGATATTCGGCGAGGCGGCGCTCGCCGGCTTTTGCGGCGCTGATGTCCAGGCTGGTGCCGTAAACCCAGACCGCCCGCCCGCTCGTGTCGCGCGAGGACACGCGGCCGCGCAACTGCATCCATACCCAGTGTCCGTCACGATGGCGCAGACGGCAGTCGGCCGCGAAAAAATCCGAACGGCCAGCCAGATGCTCACCCAACAGCGCCAGCATGTGTGCGCGATCTTCCGGGTGTTCGCGCTGCTCCAGTTGTTCCGCACCGACTTCGGCCCAAGCCGCCCCCGCATCGCCCAGCATTTCCGCCCAGCGCTCGTTGAAGCGCAGCGTGCCGTCGGTAATATTCCACTCCCAGGTGCCGGCCCCGGTTCCGCGCAGAATGTTGTCCAGCCGCTCGCGCTCGCGGGCCAGGGCGAGACGATTTTCCGTCAGTTCCGTCACATCATGTACCAGCACGTAAAAGCCGCGCACCTGACCTTCCAGACTGTCCGGCAAGTAGTACGCCAGCGAGTGGCGCACCCCCTGACCGCCCGGCACCGGAATACTGCGCTCGAAAGTCTGCGCTTCGCCACGCAGCGCACGCTCGATGAAAGGCAGATTGCGCGCATACAGATCTTCGCCCAGCAAGCTGCGTATGTGCCACCCCGGCAGGTTGGCGGGATCGACACCGAACCAGGACGCATAAGCATGGTTGGCGAAGCGATTGATGAGCGCGGCATCCCAATAGCCCACCATGGCCGGAATGGCATCCAGCACGGTGCGCAGGTCGTGGCGCGAGCGTTCCAGTTCCGCCGTGCGTTCGGTGACCTGGCGCTCCAGCGTGGCAGCCAATTCCTGCAGGCGGCGCAGCGCGTCCTTGCGTACGGAAATGTCGCGGATGATATGCCCCGCGCCCGCGACCTGGCCATCCGCGCCCAGGACCGGAAATGCCGCGACCGAAACTTCCACCAAGCTGCCGTCGCTACGCTTTCGCTGCGTGTCGAAAGCAGGCGTGACCTGGCCCGCGCTGCTGCGGGCAAGCATGGCCTGCTCTTCTTCGGCGTGCTCCGGCGGCACCAGCAGGTCCACCAATTCACGCCCGCGTACCTCGCCCTTCGTATAGCCGAAAATACGTGCGGCCGCCCGGTTCCAATCCAGGATGTGGCCACCCGCGTCGGTCATCACGATGGCGTCGCTCGAACTGCCGGCGAGGTTCGCCAGGCGCGCCTGTTCCGCCGACAGTTGGCGTGCATGTTCGCGCATTCCCAGCAACGTATACGTGAACAGCGCCAGCAAAAATGCCGGCACCAGTCCGGCGCCGAACACGCCGGCCGCTGCCGGCAGCGCCAGGGCATCGACAAAGGCAGGACGGGCACCGATTTCGATACGCCAGGTACGCCCAAACAGGCTGCGCTCGAAACGCGCCGTCAGCCCCCGCGCGGGCGGCATAGCATTTACGGGCGTGCCGTGTATCAGTTCGACCGCTGCGCCGTCGGCGCCTACGTCATAGACCGCCAGCGTAAATTCCCGCGCGTGGGCGTCGAAACTTTGCAAAACTTCGGTCATGGCGAGCGGCGCATAGGCCCACCCTACCGTCGCCGCACGCCGCGCGGCCGGATCCTGCGGCGCGACGCCGTTTTCATACACCGGCAACAATAGCAGGAAGCCGCGCCCGGCGGCAGCGGCCTGCACCAGTTCTATGGGTGCGGTGAGCGTCGCCCTGCCGCTACCCATGGCGGCATCGGCCGCCTCGCGGCGCCGCCGTTCCGACGCGATATCCAGCCCCAGCGCAGCGGCATTGGTTTCCGCCGGCTCGATGAACTCGATCAGATAGTGCTCGCCGACATGGTGAATCAACTCACGCGGCGCGAAATCCGGCATTCCATCGCGGCGCTGCGCCGCCACATAGGCGTCCAAGCCATGTTCGGGCACGCGGCGTATGAAGCCGAAGCCGCGCACACCGGGAAATTCCTGCGCGACGTCGCGCGAGGCGACATAGCGCCGAAACGCCTGCAGCCCGATGCGGTCCGGTCCGGCTGCGAGCACCGCGCCCCGCACCCCGCGCACGCCAAATTCGTAGGTGCGCACGCGTTCGAGCAACTGATCCGAAAGCGCGACGGCCGCACGCTCGAAGCGCTCGCGCGCGCGACCGATGTTTTCGCGTTCGATCTGGCGCGCGACCAGCGCTGCCATCAACAAGCCCACACCGAATGCTGCGAATGCCGCGAGCAGCCGGCGACCTGGCCGCAAGCTCATGCGCAAGCACCGTAAGCGCGCGCCAGCCCGGACGCGGGCAAACCTGCTCTTAATGCGCGCATGCCGCTTGCGGACTGGGATGTGGAACTTGCTACGCCGTCCATACGGTGCCCCATGGGTCGTGGACCAAGGCATGCCACCGCGCCTCACCGCGCGGCTCGCACACGAACCCGATCCAGCCATCATGGCCCGCACCGGGCGCAACGATGGGCAGAACAGGGGCGCTTTCGACGCTCATTTAAGGGGGTTGCGGGCGCACAATTTCCCGCTCGCTGGGATTTGCAGGTCGCGCCGGGCAGGCGCAGCGGGCGCCTGCTACCTGCGCGAACGGCATGCCGACGCAGCATGCAGCGCACCCGCCGTAGCACGCGCGCACAGCTTGGCTGCGCGCGGCAGGCGGCTAGCGCTTCAGTGGATTTGGATTACTTGCCGGAAACGGCGGACTTGAACGATGCGCCGGGGGAAAATTTGGGAACGGTGGTCGCCGGGATGGGGATTTTCTCGCCGGTCTTGGGGTTCTTGCCCTCGCGCGCAGCACGCGCCGTCGCCTTGAAGGTGCCGAAACCGGTCAGGGACACACTGTCACCTGTGGCAACGGCCTCGGTAATCGCTTTCAAAACGGCATCCAGGGCACGGCCGGCCTGAACTTTGGTCAGATCGGAATCGGCCGCAACGGCAGCAATCAGGTCACTTTTGTTCATCAATTACCTCCTTGAAAAATTGGAAAAACCGCACCGCCTGGGAAATTTCCGCGGCGGCACGCCCTGCCCGGCAACTCGACAACGAAAGCGCATGGTGCCCGCAAGCGGCACGGCGAAACGCGGTTCGACACATCCGGAAACACTAAACGCCACAAAATCGGCCGCGTACCGGCCAAGCACATTGCATGAACAGCGCAACGCGCGCTGCAAAATGGTGCGGCGCTTGCTGCGTCGGGTGCGTGCGTTCCTGGGCAAGGGGCGCGTAGCCTACCACGCTGGAACCGCCCTGCGGAACAGATTCGGTACAGTTACGGCGCCACTAATCCAACAAGGATCACGAATTCATGCTTGCCGCGACGCCACGCGCGGCACGGCCGAGCCGCCACGGCAGCGGCCCGATTCCTGGATAATCGCGCCTTTTGCGCAACACGATCGCGCGATGCCTACCGTATTCCCAGTACCCGAATTGCCCGCCGCGGGTAGCCGCGCGGACCTCGCGCGCCCCGGCGGTTCCGCCGACGCGCTGTTTTTGGCCGAGCTTGCGCGCACCAGCAGGCCACGCCCGCTGGTCGTGTTGACGCCGGACCCGCAGGACGCCCAGCGCCTGGCCGAAGAATGTGCATGGTTTGCGCCCGGCCTGCGCGTAATGCAATTGCCGGACTGGGAAACCCTGCCCTACGACCAGTTGTCGCCGCACCAGGATTTGGTGTCCGAGCGTCTGGCCAGTCTTTACGCCGTGTCGCGCGGGGAATTCGACCTGCTGCTGGTACCCGCTACAACCGCCCTATACCGCCTGGCGCCGCCCTCCTACCTTGCCGCGCACACCTTTTTCCTCAAGCGCGGCGATCGCCTCGACGCCGAAAAATTGCGCGCCCAGCTTGCCCTGGCCGGCTACAGCCACGTCACCCAGGTGGTGTCGCCGGGCGAATTCAGCGTGCGCGGAAGCCTGATCGACCTGTTTCCCATGGGCACCGCGCTGCCCTTGCGCATCGATCTGTTCGACGACGAAATCGATAGCCTGCGCACCTTCGACGTGGATACCCAGCGCACTGTCTATCCGGTCGATGAAATACGCCTGCTGCCGGCGCGCGAATTTCCCATCGACGAAAAAGGCCGCACGCGATTCCGCCAGCGCTTCCGCGAGCTGTTCCCGGACGCCACCAAAAGCGCGGTGTACAAGGACATTTCCAGCGGCGCCCTGCCCGCCGGCATCGAGTACTACCTGCCCTTGTTTTTCGAATCCACCGCCGCCCTGTTCGATTATCTGCCGGCCGCCACAACCCTGGTTACGGCGGGTGGCATCGATGGCGCCGTCGATCAGTTCTGGCGCGATACCAAAAACCGCTTCGACGTGATGCGCGGCGACACCACACGCCCGCTGTTGCCGCCGTCCGACCTGTTCCTGAGTAGCGAACAGTTCTTCATCGCGCTGCGCCGCTTCGGCCGCATCGAATTGCGCGCCGGCGAGGCCGCCGGCCCCACCGCAGCCCTGCCCGACATCGCCTGCGAACGCAAGGCGGCGCGGCCGCTGGGCCGCTTTTCGGACTGGCTGGATGGCGCCGGCCGGCGCGTGCTGGTGCTGGCTGATGCGCCGGGCCGGCGCGAAACCATGGCCGAGCTGTTCGCCGAACATGGTCTGAAACCTGCTCCCTGTGCCGACTGGCAGGCCTTTTGCACGGCCGAGCAGCCGTTCATGCTGGGCGTGGGGCCGCTCGCGAGCGGATTCATGGTGCCCGCGGCCGGCATCGCGGTATTCACCGAAGCCGAGTTTTACCGTGGCGCGGCGCGCTCGCGCACGCGCGGACGCGACAACCGGCGCGCCACCATGGAAGGCTTTCTGCGCGACCTGTCGGAATTGCGCGTGGGCGATCCGGTGGTGCACGTACAGCACGGCATAGGGCGCTACCAGGGCCTCGTGAATCTGGACCTGGGCGAAGGCACGACGGAATTTCTGCACCTCGAATATGCCGGCGACACCAAACTGTACGTGCCGGTAACGCAGCTTGCGCTCATATCGCGCTATGGCGGGGTGCAACCGGAAGCCGTCGTGCTGTCCACGCTGGGGTCCGGCCAATGGGACCGCGCCAAGCGCCGCGCCGCGGAACAGGCACACGACACCGCGGCGGAATTGCTGGCGCTGTACGCGCAACGCGAGGCGCGCGCCGGCCACGCTTTCAATTTTAGCAGCCACGATCTCGACGCTTTCGCGGAAGGTTTCGGCTTCGAAGAAACGCCGGACCAGCTCGCCGCCATCGCGGCCGTGCAGGCGGACATGAAATCCGGCCGCCCCATGGACCGCCTGGTATGTGGCGACGTCGGTTTCGGCAAGACCGAAGTGGCACTGCGGGCGGCATTCATCGCCGTATCGGACGGCCGCCAGGTGGCCATTCTGGCCCCCACCACGCTACTGGCGGAACAACATTTCCAGACCTTTTCCGACCGCTTCGCGGACTGGCCGGTACGCGTGGCCGAACTGTCGCGCTTCCGCAGCGCGAAAGAAATATCCGCCGCGCTCAAGGACGCCGCCGACGGCAAGATAGACATCGTGATCGGCACCCACCGCCTGCTGCAAAAGGACGTGCGCTTCAAGCGCCTGGGGCTGGTCATCATCGACGAAGAACATCGTTTCGGCGTGCGCCACAAGGAAGCGTTGAAACAATTGCGCGCCGAAGTCGACGTACTCACCCTGACCGCAACCCCCATACCGCGCACCTTGGGCATGTCGCTGGAAGGCTTGCGCGAAATATCGGTCATCGCCACCGCACCCAGCCGGCGTCTGGCGATACGCACTTTTGTTTCGCCCTGGTCGCGCGGACTGATACGCGAAGCCTGCCTGCGCGAATTCAAACGCGGCGGCCAGGTGTATTTCCTGCACAACGAAGTCGAAAGCATAGGGCGCATGCACGAAGCACTGGCGGAATTGCTGCCGGAGGCGCGCATCGCCATCGGCCACGGCCAGTTGCCGGAGCGCGAACTGGAACGCGTGATGCGCGATTTCACGCACCAGCGCAGCAATTTGCTGCTGTGCTCGACGATTATCGAAACCGGCATAGACATCCCCAGCGCCAATACCATCGTGATCAACCGGGCGGATAAATTCGGCCTCGCGCAATTGCATCAGTTGCGCGGCCGCGTCGGCCGCTCGCACCATCAGGCCTATGCCTACCTGCTCACCGATCAGCACGCCAAACCCACCGAGCAGGCGCGGCGCCGGCTGGACGCCATACAGGCCATGGAAGAACTGGGCTCTGGTTTTTACCTGGCCATGCACGATCTGGAAATTCGCGGTGCCGGAGAAGTGCTGGGCGAATCGCAATCCGGCGAAATGCACGAAGTTGGCTTTGCACTCTATGCGGACATGCTCAAGGCCGCCGTAAGTGCGCTGCGCAAGGGCAAACAGGTGGATCTGACGCAGCCCCTGGAAATTACGTCCGACATCAAACTGCACGCCAGCGCGCTATTGCCGGCCGATTACTGTAACGACATACACGAGCGGCTTACGCTCTATAAACGCCTGGCAAGCTGTGCCACGCGCGAAGAACTGGACGCCATGCGCGAAGAACTGATAGACCGCTTCGGCCCGCTGCCGGACCCGGCGCGGGTGCTGCTGGACACGCACCGCCTGCGCATCGCCGCACAGCCGCTGGGCGTCGCACGCATCGATGCATCGGAACAGCAAATATTGCTGCAATTCGTGCCGCAGCCGCCGCTAGACCCGGCCAACATCATTCGCCTGGTGCAGAGCGACCGCAACCTGCGCCTGGCCGGCCAGGACAAACTGGCCTGGAAGCGCACAAGCGGCGATGCCGCAGCACGCGCGGCGGCGGCACAGGAACTTCTGCAGAAATTGCAGTCGCCACGCCCTAACTGAACTGCGCGCACGGCTTCCATTGCGGCAGCGGCGTAGAGTAATATGTCCGCATAGCCGCGCCGGAGTGCACGCCATGACCATACCCGTAATGCCGGTGGACGATATCAATATCGAGTCATTTGATCTCATGCCGCCGCCTGTGGACATCCGTACCCAGGTGCCGATCACCGAAAACGCCATCGCCAATGTGATTTCGCACCGGCGCGCGCTGTGCGACATACTCGATCGCAAGGATCCGCGCCTGTTCGTGGTGATCGGCCCCTGCTCCATCCACGACCCCGTCGCCGGCCTCGACTACGCCGAGCGGCTCGCGAGGCTGGCGGCGAAAGTAAGCGAAACCCTGTTCGTGGTCATGCGTGTCTATTTCGAAAAGCCACGCACCGCAATCGGCTGGAAAGGTTACATCAACGACCCCTACATGGACGATTCCTTCCGCATCGACGAAGGCATGGTGAAAGCGCGCGAATTTTTGCTCAAGGTGGTCGAACTGGGCCTGCCCACCGCCACCGAGGCACTCGATCCGCTCGCGCCGCAATATCTGGGCGACCTGATAAGTTGGACCGCCATAGGCGCGCGCACCTCGGAATCGCAAACGCACCGCGAAATGGCGAGCGGACTATCCACGCCGGTGGGCTTCAAGAACGGCACCGACGGCGATCTGGAAGTCGCCATCAATGCCATCGTGTCGGCCGCCAATCCGCACAGCTTTCTGGGCGTCAATCGCTATGGCCGTTCGGCCATCATACGCACGCGCGGCAACCCATATGGTCATGTGGTATTGCGCGGCGGCGGCGGGCGGCCCAATTACGATACCGTCAGCGTGGCACTGGCCGAACAGGCGCTTGCTAAAGCCAAATTGCCGCAAAACATCGTGGTCGATTGTTCACACGCCAATTCGTTCAAGAAGCACGATCTGCAGCCGGCCGTGCTGTATGACGTCGTGCACCAGTTGCGCATGGGCAACCGCTCCATAGTCGGGCTCATGGTCGAAAGTTTCATCGAGCCGGGCAATCAGTCCATCCCGGCCGATCGCAGCAAGCTCAAATACGGTTGTTCGGTCACTGACGCCTGCATTGATTGGGACACCACCGAAAACGTGCTGCTGACCGCGGACCGCGAATTGCGCGGCATGCTTGCCGCGCGGACAGCCGGGTGAACGACGCCCTCGACCTGGTCGTACAAGGGCAGGACGTCGAAACCCGCGATCTCAAGGATCTCGCCAAACTAAGCCGCGCGCGTGCCATCCTGCAGCCCATGCTGCAGGTGTTCCGCCTCGTCGAGGCCGCCTACATGCCGCACGAGGTGGCAGACTTTTGCGCGCCACGCGGGCTCGATTTCGGCTATGTACCACCGGCGCGGCGCCTCTCCGACATGCGCCTGTTCGTCACCGACATGGATTCGACCCTGATCACCATCGAATGCATAGACGAACTTGCCGCCCTCCACGGCATCAAGTCCGAAGTGGCCGTCATCACGGAATCGGCCATGCGCGGAGAAATCGATTTCACTGCAAGCCTGCACGCGCGCATCGCGCTGCTGCGTGGCCTCCCGGAACAGGCGCTGGCCCGCGTCTATGAGGAACGCCTGGCCTTGTCACCCGGTGCCGAAAGGCTCATGACATTATTGAAACGAGCCGGCATCACCACCGTGCTGGTATCCGGCGGCTTCACCTATTTTACCGACCGGCTCAAAGCCCGCCTGGGTTTCGATCATGCCTGGTCCAACCAGCTAGAAATTGACTCGGGCAAACTAAGCGGGCGCATCGCCGGCGACATTGTCGATGCCGCGGCGAAGCGGCGCCACCTGCTCGACGTGCAGCACCGACTGGGTGCGACGCGCGAGCAAACCATCGCCGCCGGTGACGGCGCCAATGACATCCCAATGCTGGGCGAGGCCGCGGTAAGCATCGCCTACCGCGCCAAACCGGCAGTACGTGCCGTGGCTACCTATGCGCTGGACCACGTCGGCCTCGACGGCATTACGGGGTTTTTTGCCTGAACCCAGGCTTGCGCCAAGCCTTCGCGCCACCTGGTCTCACCGAAGCGCCCGTTTTTCCATGTAATGTGTAATCCCCCAAATTGGCATCGCACGGCTTGTATGCGGGCCAAACGCTCGATCATGAGAAGATTTTCGACACCTCTTCGCCAAGCAGTTGGATATTTCTTAAACTCGCCGGGTTTTTGTCGCTGTATTTGAGTCGGGTATTCACATCAACTTGGCGTGCAACAGGATTGCGCGGGCAGGATACTTCTGGCTAAAATGCGGCAGGCGTCAAAAAATCAAACACAAATATTCGGGGGTCCTGCTTGCTACTGCTTCGAGGGGAGCATCGCCCGTTCATGGGCGTGTCATTCGCGCGGCCACTCAAGGCGCTGTCGATCCCCAATTTCCTTAAAGTTGTCCTGTTCGCGCTGTTCGTATCGGCCGGCATGGCAGCACGCGCCGATGTCGATCTGGTCGTCAACAATTCCGACAGCGTAGGCGGCACCCTGTACGACCCGGTCGCCAACGGCGGCACCATGAAATATGAGGTGCGGGTGGCCAATAACGGCACCACACCGGCGACCGGTGTGGTGCTGACCGACACCCTGCCGGCCAATTCCACCTTCGTGAGCGCCGTACCCAGCCAGGGTAGTTGCAATGCCCCCGCAGGCGGTACGCTCACCTGCAACCTGGGTGGGCTGAATGGCTCCGGCGCAGCCACCGCGTCCGTGCTCATTACCCTGCAGGCCGCGGCGCAGGGCATAGTACATAACATAGCCAGTGCCGTTGCCAACGAGCCGGATGCCGACAATACCAACGATACAAACATCGACGAAGCCACGACGATCACCACTGGCGCCGATCTGGTCGCCACCAAAACTGCATCATCCAGTCCGGTACCGAACGGCGGAATTCTTACGTATACGCTGCGCGTCACCAATAACGGTCCGGATGCAAGTTCATCCTTGCGTGTCACCGACGATCTGCCAACCGGATTTGTGGTCAACGGCGCGCTCCCGTCAGGCTGCGGACAAGCCGGTCAGACCGTCACCTGCAATGTGCTTTCCAGCATTGCCGCCCACACCACGCTTACCCTGGGCACGATTTCCGGTCAGGTCGGTGCGTCGGGCGGTTCCACGCTTACCAATGCAATGTCGGTGCAAAGCACCGGCAGCACGCCCGACCCCGACACCTCGAACAACACTTTCACACTCGATACGCCGGTCAGCGGCGGGTCAGATGTGCGCGTCACCAAGTCGGTAAGCCCGTTCATCAACACTGCGTCGAGCCCGGGCGTGGTAGGTGGCAACTATACCTTCACGCTGGCGGTGAGCTATACCGGCGACGACCCGCAAGATCTGGTACTTACCGATACCGTACCGGCGCAACTGCAAATCACCACGGCATCGCCTTTTTCGCAGAATGGCTGGAACTGCAGCATAACGGGCCAGACCGTGACCTGCACACGAGCAAGCGGGGGCGGCGGCGCAGGCAGTGCGGTCAGCGTCGGCAGCGTCAGCATTGCCACGACGGCCATTTCCGCCGGGACAACCATCACCAACACGGCCAACGTCAGTTCGTCCACGCCAGACCCCGTAAGTACAAATAACAGTTTCACCGTTTCATTCAATATCATTACGTCTGCGAGCGATTTGCGCGCAAACAAAACCGGGCCGGCTGGCAGTGTGCCCGCGGGTGGAAATTTCAACTGGCAGATATCAGTTGCAAACCAGGGCCCCAACCGCTTCACCGGTCTGCTCACGATGACCGATACGGTGCCGATCGGCGTCACGGTCAATTCTTACACGCAGTCAAGTTCAAATTTCTGGTCCTGCGCGCCAGCGGCGCCATTTACCAGCAGCGCCGGCAATAACGCCATAACGTGCACGCATACCTATACCTCGGGCGTACCACTTGCGGCAAGTACCACTATTAGTTCCCCCAGCGTCACGATCAACGCGACCGCACCTGTTGCCGGCAACTACACCAACAGTATGTGCGTGTCCAGCGCCGCCTCGGGCGCAAACGTACCATTGCTCGACCCCAACTCGAGCAATGACTGCGCCTCGCATACTGCGACGGCGAAAACCGGCAATCAGGCCGACGTGCAGGTATTCAAGGCCGCCTCTCTGGCCACGGTGCCCGCTGGCGCCGTACTTACCTATACGATAGAGGTGGTCAATGCCGGCCCCGACGCGACCACCAACGTCACGCTGACTGACAGCCTTGCGTCGCTCATCAACAGCAATACGAGCGGTGTCAAACCCGGCCTCGAGGCGCTTACCCTGACCGCAAACAGTGCGAGCGGCGCGTCGTGCGCGAGCAGCGTGTCATCGAGCACCAGCATCGGTGTCAGTTGTTCCTTCGACACGCTGCCGGTGTGCACGCGCAATAGCAACTGCCCTGTCATTCAAATCAGCATACGGCCCAGCGCCACGGTAATCAATCGAACCAATACCGCGACCGCAGTTTCCGCCGACATACCGGATCCGAATCAAACCAACAATTCCGCAAGCGTCACGACTACGGTCACGGCAGGCGCCGACATGGTTGCGACCAAAGTCAACACGCCCAACCCGGTGGCGGCCGGCACGCCGCTCACCTATGTGCTTACGGCCAAGAACAATGGAGGTCCGAGTACTGCGACCAACGTTACCCTGACCGATACCTTGCCGCTGGACGTGACCTTCGTATCGGCCACAGCCGCGGGCGGGGGCACGTGCGCCACGACACCGGGTGCGGAAACGACCACCACCAGCGCCAATCGCACTGTGCAGTGCAGTTGGGCGAGCATAGGTGTAGGCAGCCAGCAGACCGCGACGCTGATCGTGCGGCCCAATACCGTGACGCGCGGGACTGTACTGACCAATAGCGTCACCGTCGCAAGTGCCACCGGCGAGGTCGACCCCAGCAACAACACGGCAACTTCGACGGCGACGGTGACCAACCCCAGCGTCGATCTGATCGCGAACAAATCCGACAACCCCGACCCGACCGCGGTCGGCGACACGGTCGATTACACGCTTACCGCCACGAATAACGGCCCATCTACGGCCGAGACGGTACAACTTGTCGACACCATGCCGCCGACGCTGCTAAGTTTCGTGTCGGTCACACCGCCAGCCGGCGTAAACTGCCCCACGCTGCCGGCGGTGGGCCAGATAGGCGGCACGCTCATATGCGATGTCGGTACGCTCATCGCAAATAGTTCGCGCTCGGTGGTCGTGCGCATGTTGGGTACTGCGGCAGGCATCGCCACCAACCAACTCACAGTACGCTCGGCGGAATCCCAGGCCGGTCTGGACAGCAATACCGCCAATAATTCGGTCAGCGAAAACACTACGGTACGCGAAAAAGCCGACCTGGAAGTGGTGTCGAAAATCGCCACGCCGGCTACAGTCGCCTTACGCCGGCCGTTCAATTACACCATCGTGGTGCGCAATAACGGGCCGGGGGTGGGTGCCAACACCGTCGTGACAGACAATCTGCCGGCCGGACTGAAACTCACCGGCACCCCTGGCGTGGTCGTCAATAGCGGAAGTTTCAGTGCCACCACCTGCACTGCGGCAGCGGACTTGCAGTCGTTTTCGTGCAATTTCGGCAGCGTTAGCAACGGCGCCGTCGCGACCATCGCGGCGCCCATGATCGCAGTTACTGCTCCGGCCGGCGGCAGCTACACCAATACCGCGACGGTCGCCACCACTTCCAAGGACGAGGTACCCGCCAATAACAGCAATTCCGGCCCGATCACCGTGCAGTCCGCCTCGATCGCCGGGCGCGTCTATCTCGATTCCAACCTGGACAGCAGCGCCGGAGCCGGCGAAGGCCTATCCGGCATTACGGTCACACTAAGCGGAAGTACCTTCGACGCTCAGCCCGTCACGCTCACCACCACGACGGACGCAAGCGGCAACTTTTCATTCGCGGGTCTGGCGGCCTCGGATGCCGGCGGCTATACGCTCGTCGAAACCCAACCGGGCGCCCATCTGGACAGCAAGGAAGTCGCCGGCACTTCCGGCGGCAATGTTCCGGCACTTACCGACACCGGCAATTCAGCGCAGCAGAACACCATCGCGGCGATCATCCTGAATGACAATACTGCCGCCACCGGCTACCTGTTCGAAGAAGTCCCCACGCCGGCCATATCCGGCATCGTTTATGTCGACAGCGATGGCAACGGCCACAAGGACGTCGGTGAAACCACGGGCATCGCGGGTGCCGTGGTCACACTTAGTGGCACCAATCCGCTCGGGCAGAGCGTTTCCTGCAGCATCACCACGCCCGCTTCGGGTGTCTATGCCTTCACGATTTCGAATTGCCCCAATCTGCGGCCCGGCGCCAATTACACGCTGAGCGAATCTCTATCCGGCTACGCGAACACGGGTGCGGAAGCCGGCACCGGCGGCGGCACGGCCAGCGGTGCCGGCGTATCGCCACAAACCACCACAGCGATTACATTAAATGGCACCCTCACAGGATATAACTTCGGCCATCGCCAGGATGTGGCCAGCATTGCCGGCAGCGTCTATGTCGACGCCAACGACAACGGCCTGCGCGACGCCGGCGAGCCCGGCATTGCGGGAGTAACGATCACGCTGTCAGGTACTTCTGGCGGCACGACCGTAACCGACGCCAGCGGTGCGTTCGGCTTTTCCAATCTGCCTCCCGGCACCTATACACTGACCGAAACCCAGCCGGCCGGCTTCAACGACGGCCGCGAAACCGCCGGTACGCCGGACGGCACGGTGGATAACAGCGCCTTCGATGCCACGGCCGCGCACAACAGCATTAGCGCCATCCACCTGACGGCGGGCAGTTCGGCCACCGGCCACCTGTTCGGCGAGCGCACTCCGCTGGGCAGCCTGAGCGGCTTCGTCTATGAAGACCGCAACAACAACGGCGCCAAGGATGCCGGCGAGCCGGGCATTGCCGGCGTCGCGCTCGCATTGAGCGGCACCAACACCCTGGGCCAGGCCGTCAATACGACAGCGACTACTGCAGCCGACGGCAGCTACAGCTTCGCCAATCTGGCCAGCGCCGGGGCCGGCGGCTACACCCTGGTCGAAACCCATCCCGCGGCCTATCTGGACGGCAAGGAAGCTGCCGGCACGGCCGGCGGCAGCGCCGCCAACACAGCATTCAGCAGCGCCGCAGAAAACAACCGCATAACGGCCATCGCCTTCAATGCCGCCAGCGGCGCCAGCGGCTATCTGTTCGGCGAATTGCAGCCCGCGACGCTCGCCGGTGCCGTCTATGTGGACGCCAACGCCAATGCCGCGCGCGATGCCGGCGAAGGTCTGGCCGGCGTGTCCCTACGCCTGACCGGCACCGACGATACCGGCGCAGCCGTGGATATCCAGACCAGCACAGGCGCTGACGGCAGCTACAGCTTCGCAAATCTGCGCCCCGGCAACTATGTGGTGACCGAAACCCAGCCCGCCGGCTATGGAAATGGCGCGACCGTCGCCGGCAGTGCCGGCGGCACGGCCGGCAGCGATACCGTCAGCGCCATTACGCTCGCCCAGGGCGCGAGCGGCACGGGTTACGACTTCCGCGAAACCACCGCCAGCCTGAGCGGCAGCGTGTATATCGACGCCAATGACAACGCCGGCAAGGATGCCGGTGAAGCGGGCATCGCCGGCGTCACGATCACGCTCACCGGCACCGACACCGCCGGCAACGCGGTAAGCCGCACGGCCACCACGGCAGCAGACGGCAGCTACAGCTTCACCGGCCTGCTCGCCCCCAATGCCGCCGGCTACACGCTCACCGAAACCCAGCCCGGCGGCTTCAACGACGGCCGCGAAACCGCCGGCCCGCCGGACGGCACGGTGGATAACAGCGCCTTCGATGCCACGGCCGCGCACAACAGCATTAGCGCCATCCACCTGACGGCGGGCAGTTCGGCCACCGGCCACCTGTTCGGCGAACGGCGTGTCGCAGCCAGCCTGTCGGGCTTCGTATATCTGGACAACAACGACAACGGAATCCGCGAAGCGGGCGAGCCCGGCATCGCAGGCGCCCGAATTCACCTCGCCGGCACTGATATCGACGGCAACCCGGTCAGCCGCGACGCAACGACCGCCGCAGATGGCTCATATCACTTCGACAACCTGCCGCCCTCGAATGCGGCCGGCTACCTGCTGACGGAAGACCAGCCGGCTGGATTTAACGATGGCAAGGACGCGCGCGGCACGGCAGGCGGCGTGTTGGGAAATGACCGCGTAAGCGCTATTTCACTCGCCGCGGCGCAGAACGCCACCGGCTATACCTTCGGTGAACGCCCGGCGATAGACCCATCCACTCCTGCCAGTATTGCCGGCCGCGTATGGCTGGATGCCAACCACGACCGCCTAGACAACGACGGCGCCGGCAGCGGCCGCGAAGGCTGGATAGTCGAACTATTATTGCCCAATGGCAGCGTCGCGGTGACCGCCGTCACCGACGCCAGCGGCAACTACGCCATGCCTTCGGTCATCCCGGGCAATGGCTATCGCATACGTTTCCGCCACCCGACCAATGGTGCGGTATTCGGCAACCCGGCACTATCCCCCAACGCGGCCGAGCGAGTGCCTGGCGAAACCATCACGGCCGGTTACATCAGCAATCTGAACGTAGCGCCCGGGGCGAATATCGTCAAACAGAATTTGCCGCTCGACCCGAGCGGGGTCACCTATGACAGCACGACGCGCGCGCGCGTGGGCGGCGCCACCGTCACGCTGATCGGGCCGCCGGGGTTTGACCCGAATATCCACCTGATCGGCGGCGCGGCGAATCAGACCCAGGTAACCGGGCCGGACGGCATTTATCAGTTCGTCCTGCTGCCCGGTGCGCCCGGCGATAACGGCGTTGCCGACACACCTGGCACCTACACACTAAGCACCACCGCTCCCGCGGGCTATCTGCCGGGCACATCGCTGGTATTGCCACCCTGTGCGACAACGCTGAACGTAGGCGCTCCCCCGCCCGACCCCGCCCTGGTACAGACCAGCGACAACCCGCCGGCAGCAGGCGCCACCCGGCAGGATCCGGCCACCTGCCCAGGCGCATCGGCAGGACTGGGCATAGGCGCGGACAGCACACGCTACTACCTGAGCTTCGTGCTCACGACTAACGCCTCCGCCAATGTGGTGAATAACCACATTCCTTTCGATCCACTCACCGGCAACACCCTGGTGGTGACTAAAACCACCCCGTTGGTAAATGTATCGCGTGGCGATCTGGTGCCCTACACGATTACCGCCGCCAATCGGCTCAACGCGGCCATAGGTGCCTCCAGCGTGCATGACCTGCTGCCGCCAGGCTTCAGATATCGCGCACACAGCGCCACGCTGGGGGGCATCGCGAACGAGCCGGTCGTGAATGGCCGCGACCTGGTGTGGAGCCCGGTCAGTTTCGCCGCGCGGGAAACCAAAATATTCAAACTTATCCTGGTGGTGGGCAGCGGCGTGGGTGAAGGCGAATACACCAACCAGGCCTATATCACGTCGAATAGCAACGGCCGTCAGATTTCAAATACCGCCGCGGCCACCGTGCGCGTGGTACCGGATGCCACCTTCGATTGCGCCGACATCATCGGCAAGGTATTCGACGACCGTAATGCCAATGGCTACCAGGACCAGGGCGAGCCAGGCCTGGCCGACGTGCGCCTCGCCACGCCGCGCGGACTGCTGGTCACGACCGATGCGCAAGGACGTTTCCACGTGCCTTGCGCGGAAGTGCCAAACGCCGACCACGGCAGCAATTTCGTCATGAAACTGGACGAGCGCACCCTGCCGTCGGGTTATCGCGTCACCACCGAAAACCCGCGCGACGTGCGCGTAACCCGCGGCACCATGGTCAAGCTCAATTTCGGCGCCGCTCTGCACCGCGTGGTGCGCCTGCAAGTTGACGCGCGTGCATTCGAAGGTTCCGGCAACGAACTGGCCGCGGCCTGGCATGCGCAGCTCGCCAGCGTCATCCAACAATTACGCAAAGGCCCGTCGGTACTACGCCTCGCCTACCGCGCCGGCACCGCCGACGGCGATCTGGCCGAACCCCGACTGGCCACCCTGGCGCGCGAATTCCGGCGCCGGTGGGACGACTTACCGGATTTATACAGCCTCGCGATCGAAACCGAGGTGGTGCGATGAAAGCGCGTCGCAGCCGCCTCGCCCAGGCCGTCAATCAGGCCCTGGCCTGCCTTGCCGCGAGCAGTGCCGGCGTCCATGCCGCCTGCCTGGATGGCGCGGGCCAGGACGTCGCCTGCACCGCTCCGCCCGGCAAAATGCTGGATAGTTCGCAGGTGCGCCGGGAGGACGTGCCCGCCTCGTCCGAACGCCAACTAAATGGCGTCGACGCCCCTTCCTCACTAAGCGTGGAGGAAATCCGCAGCATACGCGATGCCGCGGCCAGCCTGCCGGCATCGCCCGCGCAAAGCACGGCGCGCATGCACGACATGCCGGAGCGCCCGCTATTCGCCTCGGGCGAAGCGCTGCTGGAACCTGCCGCGCGCATGCAATTGGACGCACTGGCCGCCAGCCTCGCCGGCAAGGCCGATTTGCGCATACACGTGCGCGGCCACACTGATGACCAGCGCGTCGGCCGGCCCGAAACCTTGCGGCATTTTCCCGATAATCAGGCGCTGTCGGAAGCACGCGCGCTGGCCGTGGTGGCCTACCTGAAAGCACGCTTGAACCTGCCGGCGCAGGCATTCAGCGCGGATGGCCGTGCCGCCACCGAGCCGGTGGCGGACAATCGTGGCCAAGCCGGCCGCGCGCCCAACCGGCGCGTCGAAATTCAAGCCTGGTACCGCGATGCAAGCCCCGCGCCGGAACCGGCAGTGGAACGCCGCGTCACCATCAATCGCGATATTTGCGCCGGCGCAGATTCAAGCGACAGCCCCTTCGCACTGAGCGTGGATGGCCAGCGCGTGGCATTGACTGGCCTCGCAGCCGCCACATTGGCCGATGCAAGCACGACACCCTCGAACAGCATGCGCGCCGAAGCCGACCGCGAGCGCTGCGTGGACGTCGGCCTGGCCGAGCGCAAGCTGCAGGTCAAGTACGATCCGCTCAACAGCGCTCCGGCGCTCAACGCCTGGACCCTGACCGACGGCGTGGTGCGCGGCGAGGCGCTGCGCTTCGGGGCCTGGAGCAATTACAACGTATTCATCGAGCGCGCAGAAATCCGCCTGTTTGTGCCCGGACAATCGCGCGAATCGCCACCCTTCGCCAGCGTCCCCATCGCCATGGGCGGCAGCGCCAGCTGGCAGCCACTCGCGCCGGGCCAATTGCCTAACGCAGTGCATTATCTGTTGCGCGTCTATGACAAACAGGGACGCTTTGACGAAACCGCACTCAAGCAGGTGGTTATCGTCGAACGCCGGCGCGCCTTCGACGACCTCGACAAAGCCGAGCGTGAAGCTTTGAAAGGCTATGGCGAAAACAGCCGCGAGCGCGCCAACATTCCGGTGTCCGGCGGCAGCATCACAGTGGCCGGCAGCCTGCCGGGGGGCAGCGTGCGGGCGCTGGGCGGCCAGTTGCCGGTGGACCCCGCCGGCCGCTACGCGGCGCGGCAAATCGTGCCCTACGGCACCACCAGCGTGGATGTGGAATTGACCGACGCCGCCGGCCGTAGCGAGCGCCTGCACCGCAACCTCGACATGCGCGCCTCGGACTGGTTTTTTACCGCCGTCGGCGACCTCACATTCGGCCGCAATCAGGTCGCCGGCCCGGCCGCCGCCGTCAGCGCCGACAGCAGCCACTACACCGGAGACAACTATATCGACGGCCGTGCGGCTTTCTACCTGAAAGGCCGCACGCAAACCGGCTGGCTCATTACCAGTTCGATGGACACGCGCGAACAGCCGCTATCCGACCTGTTCTCCAATTTTTCCAGCAAAGATCCGCGCTATCTGTTGCGCCGCTTCGACCAGGACATTTATTACCCGGTATATGGCGACGACTCCACCATCCTGGACGACGCCCCCACCCAGGGCAAGTTCTACCTGAAAGCGGAACGAGGCGGCGCGCAATTCCTCTGGGGCAATTTCCAGACCGCCTGGACCGGTAATGAACTGACGCAATATTCGCGCGGCCTGTATGGCCTCAACGCACTGTGGCAATCCCCGACCGCCACGCCCTGGGGCGAAACCAGAACCCGCCTCAATGCGTTCGCGGCCGAGCCCGGCACCGTCGCCTCGCGCGAAGAATTCCGTGGCACCGGCGGCTCGCTGTACTACTTGCGCCACCTCGACATTACGCGCGGTTCCGAGCGGGTATGGGTGGAAGTGCGCGACGCCGATTCCGGCTTCGTGATCGAGCGCAAGCCCCTGCAGCCGGCGCAGGACTATGACCTGAATTACCTGCAGGGGCGCGTATTGCTGCGCGCGCCGCTGTCCTCTACCGGCGACTCGGGCAGTTTCATCCGCAGCGGCGCGGTGCCCGGCAATGCACTTTTCCTGGTCGTCACCTACGAGTACGCGCCCGGCCTTGCTTCGCTATCCGGCCTATCCACCGGCCTGCGCGCCAGCCACTGGCTCACCGACTGGTTGCGCATAGGCATGACCAGTTACCGCCAGGGCGACGACGGCGCCGATCAAACGCTGAAAGGCGTGGATATCACGCTACGCGCCAGTGCCGGCACTTTCGTGCGCATGGAAGCGGCGCGCTCCAATGGCGCCGGCACGGCTGCGCTGGGTTCGATTGACGGCGGCTTCGCCTTCGCGCAACAGAGCACGCCGGGCAATCGGGCCGATGCCCAGCGCGTCGAAGCACACGCCGACCTGCAGGATTTCACCTCCATCGTGCGCGGCACCATAGCCGCCTATTACGAACACCGCGATGCCGGCTATTCTGCGCCGGGGCAAATTGCCGCGTTTGGCGAAGCCACCACCCAGCACGGCGCCGCTGCCAGCCTGTTGCTGGATGAAGTCACCAGTGTCGACCTGAAAGTGGACCAGCGCGACGCCACCAGCCAGGACATGCACGCCGAACAGATTGCCCTGCGCCGCCGCCTGGACGAGCACTGGACGCTCACCCTGGCGGCGCGCCACGACCTGCGCGACACGCACAACCCCGCACTGATCGCAAGCCCGCTGCTGGCCGAACAGGGCAGCCGCACCGACGTGCAGGCGCGCATGGACTACCGGCCCGACGGCAGCCCGCCGCCGCAGCCCCTGCAGCCATTGCCGCTAGACCCTGCGGCCGGCAACACGCCGTGGGATGTGTATGGCTATTTGCAGGGCACGGCGGAGCGCTCCGGCAGCCGCTCCGACAACGACAGAGCGGGCGTAGGCGGCAGTTGGCAAGCGACGCAAAGGCTGCGCCTGGGCGGCGAACTATCTGCCGGCGACGGCGGCCCGGCCGGAAAACTGTCGGGCGATTGGCGCGTCGATGATCGCAGCAACTATTACCTGGCTTACACGCAGGAAACCGAGCGCCCGGACGTGGCTTATCGCGGCCGTTTCGGCAACCTGATTACCGGTAGCCGCTACCGCGTAAGTGACCGCATGAGCCTGTTTGGCGAAACGCGCCTGGCGCACGGCACCGGGCCGGAAAGCTTCACCCAGGCCTATGGCGTGGACCTCGCGCCCAACGACCGCTGGACCACCGGCTTCAAATTCGAAACCGGCCGCGTATCCGATCCGCTGGCCGGCGATCTGCGCCGGCAGGCCATAGGCGCCGCCGTTGCCTACAAGGACGGCAGCACGAAATACGCCGGCAATCTGGAATTCCGCCACGAAACGGGCACCACCGGCAATCGCAACACCTGGCTCGCACGCAACAGCCTGGGGCACCAGCTGGACCCGGCCTGGCGCCTGCTGGGAAAATTCAATTTTTCCACCAGCACTTCCTCGCAAGGCGACTTTTTCGACGGCAATTTCAGCGAACTGGTGCTGGGCGCGGCTTACCGCCCCATTGATAATGACCGCTGGAACACCTTGGTCAAATACACCCGCTTCTATAACCTGCCCTCTCCCGGCCAGGTTAATGCGACAAATACCGCGGTGCTCGACTATGCGCAAAAAAGCCAGGTGTTTTCGCTGGACACGATCTGGGATGCCACACCCTGGCTGTCCTTGGGCTTCAAATACGGTTTGCGCATCGGCGAACTGAAAGACCGCAAAGTGGGCGGCGAATGGTTCCAGAGCCGCGCCGATCTTGTCGCCGTACGCGCCGACTGGCACTTCGTGAAGCAATGGGACGCCATGCTGGAACTGCGCAAACTGAACGCCCGCGAAGCCCAGGACGCCCGCGCCGGCGCCCTGATCGCGATTTACCGCCACGTGGAAAAACACGTGAAACTGGGTGCCGGTTACAACTTCACCACCTATTCCGACAACCTCACCGACCTGTCCTACCGCAGCCGCGGCTGGTTCATCAACATCCTCAGCACTTACTGAAGCCAAGTAGGTTGGGGTGAGCCCACGAACCCCAACAACTCACGGTTAATCGACCCGCCGAATGTTGGGGTTCCGTTCGTCACCCCAACCTACGCGCCATTCCGACAAGCTCACCGACCTGACCTACCGCAGCCGCGGCTGGTTCATCAACATCCTCGACAATTCGCTGCGCGCCAGCAGCAGGTCGCGGTGCAAGGCCGGATCGCAATCGCAGGCCACGCGCGACTCGCCCAGGCGCGTGCCGTCGGGCGTCGGCTTGCCGCCATACGCAGTATGGAGCGGCAGCAGACACCCGCGCTGCCAGAACTCCGCCAAAGAGGAAAGCCAGACCTGCCGGCAGGCGCCCGCTCTTCATCCGACTCGGGCCGATTTCCCGTCACGGGCCACGAAGCGCCTGCCACGCTTTACCATACCCGACTTTCCGCGCCATCCCGATTCGGCGCAGACAAACCCACTACGGAAAAACACACCATGCACCGACTGCGCCACGCCAAACTGGTTGCCACACTGGGTCCGGCCAGTTCTGACGCCGCCACCATACGCGCGCTTTTCGAAGCCGGGGCCGACGTATTTCGGCTCAATTTCAGTCACGGCAGCCACGCCGATCACAAGGCGCGCTTCGATCTGATCCGCGCCACGGAGCGTGAAGTCGGCCGCCCCATAGGCATACTTGCCGATTTGCAAGGCCCTAAACTGCGCGTCGGAAAATTCGCTCAGGGCCCGGTTCAACTCGAAGAAGGCGCAGCCTTCCGGCTCGATCTGGACGTAGACCTGCCCGGCGACGCGTGCCGGGTGTGCATGCCCCACCCGGAAATATTCCGTGCGCTGGTCGAAGGCACCGATCTGCTGCTCGACGACGGCCGCATACGGCTGAAGGTCGAGCGCTGCTCACCCACACACGCCGACACCCGCGTCATCGCGGGCGGTCCGCTCTCCGACCGCAAGGGCGTCAATGTGCCGGGCGTCGTGCTGCCGCTGTCGGCGCTGACCGACAAGGACCGCGCCGACCTCGATTACGCGCTCGGCCTGGGTGTCGATTGGGTGGCCTTGTCATTCGTGCAGCGCGCGGAGGACATCGTGGAAATAAAGCGCATCGTCGACGGCGCAGCCGGCATCGTCGCGAAACTCGAAAAGCCCTCGGCCATCGTGAGCCTGGAGGCCATCGTGCGGGAATCCGACGCCATCATGGTGGCGCGCGGCGATCTGGGCGTGGAAATGCCGCCGGAGCGCGTGCCGTCCATCCAGAAGCGCATCGTCCGCGCCTGCCGCAAGGCCGGCAAACCCGTCATCGTGGCCACGCAAATGCTCGAATCCATGGTGAGCGCTCCGGTGCCCACGCGCGCCGAAGCGTCCGACGTGGCTGCCGCGATATACGACGGCGCCGACGCCGTCATGCTGTCGGCCGAGTCCGCCGCCGGCAAATACCCGCTGGAGGCCGTGCGGATGATGGACCGCATCATCGCCCGCACCGAAATCGATCCGTTTTACCGCGACGCCATCGACGCCGCGCGCAGCGGCCCGAAAGCCAACGCCGCCGACGCGATCGGCTCAGCCGTAAGCCAGATTTGCGCC
Source organism: Rhodocyclaceae bacterium (assembly GCA_016791105.1). Classification (GTDB taxonomy): domain Bacteria; phylum Pseudomonadota; class Gammaproteobacteria; order Burkholderiales; family Rhodocyclaceae; genus JAEUNM01. The sequence goes on from JAEUNM010000118.1 coordinate 151,677, forward strand.
GTCATGCACGTCGTGGCGACGGTGGCCTATACCAGCTCCGGCTATTCGGCACTGCGGCTCGCCCGCGAGCGCCCGCAAGCCCCCATCCTGGGCATGACCCCGCGCGCCGCCACCGCGCGCCGGCTCGCGCTGGCCTGGGGTGTACATGCCGTGCTGTGCGACGATGTAACCAACGTATCCGAAATGACCGACGTCGCATGCGAAACCGCCCGCCGCGAAGGATTCGGCGCATCCGGCCACACCGTGGTGATCGCCGCCGGCATGCCCTTCGGCGCCGCCGGCACCACCAACCTGCTGCGCATCGCGCAGATAAGCTGATACGCCGAGGCGCCCCCTGCAACAATTCGACGCCAATTGCATAATTGCGTAGGTTGGGGTGAGCCTGCGAACCCCAACAACGGCCGTCACTTACCGGCGACGGCCGTCACTTACCAACAAGGCCACAACTTACCAACAGAGCCGTAACTTACCAACGTCCGATGTTGGGGTTCCTTCGTCACCCCAACCTACGGGTTGGTTCACCCAGCGCACAGTCGAGGGCCGCACGCCTGCGTCCAAACTTCAGCCCGCATACGCCAAGCACAAAAAGCGTGCATAGGCCCAGGTTGAGTGCAAGTTCGCCGGCATCGGGCGGGAAAACCATAACGAATCCTTTGCCCTTGATGAGCACGGAAAAGCTGGATACGCCGAACGGCATCATGAATAGGCGCGCCGCCTGCCAGCCGCGCGGCGAACGGCCATCCGCGCCCGTCACGCTCAGCATGAGCGCAATGCCGATCACCAGGCCGATGCCGGCCGAATTGAGCCACAAGACCGGCGAGGCATCGAAATGCCGCGCCACGCTTGCGATGTACCAGATCAGGTAACACCACAACACGACTTTTCCGGCTGCGAGCCGGGCAAAATAGTCGGTCGAAGAACGCCAATGCATGGGTAGAACGCGCCGGTCGACGTGCGCGCAAAGTACGGAACTGCCGGATGCGTAAGCAAGTTCCGCTCCCATCCGCGCAGGCAAGCCATTCCTGCGTCACGCGCCCGGCAATGCCGCATCGTTCTGATTTCCGCTTAGCCTGCGCCGCCCCTGGGCCGCATGCATTGTCCGGCAACAAGATTCCGGCTGCGCTCAAGGCAGTTGCAGCAGAGGCGCCACCTCGCGTTCCAGCATGGCGGCGTCGATGCCGCTCTCGCCGGCATACCAGCCGTCCTTGCGCAGAATGCCGCGGCGGTCGATCACGAAGGTGAGCGGAATGCGCCAGATGCGGCCATAGCCCTTGAAGCGGGCATCTTTCGCCAGTGCGGCGGGGAAACTGTAGTCGCGCATGAATTCGCGCACCTTCAGTTCGTCCGCCGCATCGTCCATGCTGATCGCAATGAAACGCAGGCCCTGCGCACGATGTTTGCGGTAAAACGCCTCGAACGCCGGCATTTCGGCGCGGCAAGGCGGGCACCAGGTGGCCCAGAAATTGATGACGAGTACCTCGCCCGCGGCCGACGCAAATACATAGCGGCTGCCGTCCAGCATGGTGGCCTCGAAGGCCGGGGCCGGCTCGCCTTCCTTGATGGCGTGTGCGGCGCCAGTCGCAACCAGCCCGGCAGCCAGCCACAGCGCCCTGCCCCAATTGGCCAAATTCACGGCAACCCTCACATCGCGTAGCGCAGACCAACCGATACGGAATAACGCGGCTCTAAGGCCAGGCCATTCACGCGCTGATAGATCGGCACCTGGCCGAAGCCATATACGCTGAGGCGCTTGCTGACCGCAAAGCTGGCGCCGGGACTTAGATACACCAGCGTGGCGCCGCTATTGGGGCGGTCCGAATTGCTGCCCGATTCGCGCGCTTCGATGCGGGCATTGATCTGTACGTGCGGCACGACGCGCTCGAAGCTCGCATAGCGCACCCCCGTGCTCAGATTGAGCCCGGCGCCGGGCCGGAACTGGTCGCGCATATTGAGCGGCAACTGCAGCATGGCTTGGCCGAAATAGTCCCAGTCGCGATCGAGCGCCTGGTGGTGATAAATGCCCAGCAGCAAATCCGTGGTGCCGGTACCGGGCTGCAGACCACGATCTATGATTTCGCCGGCCTCGGTACCGCTCGAAAAGCGCTCGCCGAAACTGCCGGTGGGGAATTTGAGTCCGACTTGTACGCCGACGTTGCTGTGGCCGTCGCCGAAGCCCTGGTAGCGCCCGATCAGGCGCAGATCACCGATGCTTTTGCTGTGCGACTGCGACACGTCCGTTTCGCCCGCAGGCACGGTGCTGTGATAGCGGTCGAAATACGGCAGCACGAAAGTAAGCCCCCACTCCGGCCGGGGACTATAGTCCAGCGTGAGCGTGGTGTTGCGGTTGATGGTGCGTAGCTGTATTTCCTGCCCGGCCGGCAGCGCGATGCCGCCGCGATCCACGCGGTGGCGGCCGCTGCGCAACTGATCCTGGTCGAAATAATCGAAGCGCAGGTCCATCGTGAAGCCCTGCCCGGCGCCATAGCCCTGGGCCGACCAATCCGTGCTCAGTGTGCAGCCGCAACTGGAACAGGCCGCGGCGAGCGGCGCAAACGCCACGGCGGCTACCGCCAACACCGGCGCTGCGAGCCGCACGGCGACGCCCCTGGCGGAACACTTAGTGGGCATGGCCGCCCCCCGCGCCGCCGTCCGGCGTGTAGCCCAAAGGCTGCACCTTGGCCTTGATTTCCTGTTCGCTGCGCTTGCCGTCGGCGGATTCGATAATGAGCGTAAGCGGGAAATTATCGCCGGCTTTGGCGGCACCTTTCAGATCCATGATCATGAGGTGATAGCCGCCCGGCTGCAGTGCAACCGGCTTGCCGGCCGGCAGTTCGAGCGCGCTCACGGGCGTCATTTGCATCACGTCGCCGTGCATTTTCATTGCGTGGATTTCCACGCTGCCGGCGCGCGACGAACGGGCGCCGATCAGGCGCGCCGGGGTATCGGAAGTGAGACGCAGATAGGCGCCGCTGACCTTTTGTGAGGGCACGGTGGCGCGCACCCAGGCGTTATCCACTTTTACCTCGGCAAATGCCGCCGGTACCAGCCACGCCGCGGCGAGCGCGGCAAACAATGTTTTTTGCATCGATTTCATCCTTGTGCCATGTGCGCGATCCATGCGCGCAGGCGCCCGCATGCGGGGGCGCCAATTGATTCAGACAGATTGAGCAGTTCGAGAGGCCGCGCGTCGAGGCGGTCTTGTTCAAACGGCGCAAGGCGGTGCGCGGGGTTGCGCGAGGGTCCACGCAGTCTGGAAACGGGCAGGATGAAATTCCGGCGCGCGGATCGGCGCAGCGAGCGCTGCGGCGATTGCCGCACCGTGCGCGCCCGGCGGCAGTGCGCCGGCGCCGGCGTGGGGACAGCAGAATGGGCAGTGGTCCGCATGGGCGGGCGCACCGCGCTTGGCATCCGGCCCGGTCTGACGGTCCGGCGCGTAATCGGCTGCGGCTTCGACCGCATAGCCGGCCAGCGGTGCAAGCCGGGTACCATAGACCGAACACACCTCTATCCACAACCCGCCGCGCGCTTGCGCGGCCCGGCTGATGCCCGGCAGCAGCGCGCCGATGAGCATCACGCAGGCGGCAAACCAGGCGTAAGTGCGGTTGTGGAAACGGGCCAAGGGCAAAGGCGCGGCGAGCGCAGGCAGGGAATGAACGCGGCGGACTTTATCCGACGCTCCGGCAGGCGTCAATAGAACGATTCCGGCGGGTACTGCGCCCCCCCTGAGTGGATTTCGGCCCGGACCAGGCGCCTGGCCGGCTGCTTGCCCGCGCCGGGGATCGAACAGCCACCGCGGCGAGCCGTCAGCACGGCTTGCCGCCCAGGCCGCTGGCGAGGCAATCGAACTGTGTGCGTGGTTATGCGGTCAAGCTTCGCAAGCCAGGCCGAAACAGGAGCCCCATCGTGCGCATCGAAAACAAGATCAGTCCCTGTCTGTGGTTCAACGATCAGGCCGAAGAGGCTGCGCGCTTTTACGCGAGCGTATTCAAAAATTCCCGCATTACGGCCGTGAGCCGCTATGGCGAGGCCGGCTTCGAAATTCACGGCCGCCCGGCCGGCTCGGTGCTCACGGTGGCGTTCGAACTGGACGGACAGTCCTTTCTGGCACTCAATGGCGGGCCGCTGTTCAAATTCAGCGAAGCGATATCGCTCGTCGTGTACTGTGACGACCAGCCGGAAATCGACTATTACTGGGATCGCCTGAGCGAAGGCGGCAACCCGGCGGCGCAACAATGCGGCTGGCTCAAGGATAAATTCGGACTTTCCTGGCAGGTGGTGCCAAGCCAGTTATCCGCCTTGATGTGCGACCCTGATGCACGCAAAACCGACCGCGTGATGAGCGCCCTGCTGCAAATGCGCAAGCCCGACCTTGCGGCCTTAATGGCAGCCTATGCGGCCGCATAGTGTGCCGGCAGCGTGCATCGCGTGCGGCCAATTCCATTGTCGACCAGGCTCAGGCCGCTTCCCGCTTTTTCGCCCCGGCGCCGGCACGGCGGCAAATTTCATTCATGTTGTCGCCCAGGGTGGCGCGGTCGGTTTTGTAGAACACGCCCAGTGCCGGGTGTTCCACGTCGCGCGCGATGGCCATGGCCGCCATCAGATCGCTGGTGTCGTGGCCGGCCGGTAGATCCCGCACCAGTTCGCCCAGGTTCAGGTAAGTACGGTCGGTCTTGTCGAAAGTGACGCAGGGCGAAAGGATGTGCAGGTAAGAAAAGCCGCGGTGGGCGATGGCCTGTTTCATCAGATCCGCCAATTGCTGCGGCCAGCCGGCGTAGGCCTGGCCCACCCAGGATGCGCCATAGGACAACACCATGAGCAGGGGATTGAGCGGCTGGTCCAGATTGTCATAAGGACTGGTGCCGGTGTGAAAGCCCAGCGCCGAGGTGGGCGAAGTCTGGCCTTTGGTAAGGCCGTAAATGCCGTTGTCGAACAGCAGATAAGTGATGTCCACATTGCGCCGCGCGGCGTGCGGCACGTGGCCGCCGCCTATGGCGAAGCCGTCGCCGTCGCCGCCGACCACGATTACCGTCAGCGCGTCATTGGCCGTCTTGATGCCGGTGGCGACCGGCAGCGCCCGCCCGTGCAGCGAGTGGAAGCCATAGGTGTTCATGAAGAACGGAAAGCGCGAGGCGCAGCCTATGCCGGACACCACCACCGCGTCCTTTTGCGCAATCCCCAGGTCGTTCAGTGCGCCGGGTAATCCATCCACCATGCTGAAATAGCCGCAGCCGGGGCACCAGGTCGGCATGGCTTTGGAACGGTAGGCGAGGCGCCCGGATTCCTGAACCTCGCGCAGTTTGTCTTCCAGATAGATGGGCCGCAATGACATGACGGTTTCCTCAGGCAACTTGCCGCCTGGCTTCGACCAGGCTGCGAACTTGGGCGTAAATATCGTCGACCCGCAGCGGGGTGCCGGTAACGCGGTTATAGCGCACCACCTTGCGGCAGGTTTCGGCCTGCACGAGGCGCGCGAACTGGCCTTGATAATTGAGTTCCGGCACCAGCACCACATCGCAACCGTCGATAAATTCCGTCACGGCCTCGACCGGGAATGGATGCAGCATGCGCACCTTGAGCGCCGCACAGCGGATGCCGTCCCGCTGGGCGCGGCTGATCACTTCCAGACATTCCCCGAAGGTGGAACCCCAGGCGAGCAGACCCACCTGCACCGCCCCGGCGTCGCCGTAGCGGCGGAACGCCCACAGGTCCGGATGATTCAGCGCCGCCTTGAGTTTTTCGTGGCGCTTGCGGCTCATCGCCTCGTGCACCTCCGGTTGTTCATTCACCCGGCCCAGTTCATTATGTTCCAGCCCGGTCACGACGTGCATGCCGCCGGCCATGCCGGGCAGCGCGCGCGGACTCACGAAATCGTCGGTCAGGGCGAAGCGCTTGTAGCCGGGCTGCAAATCGTCTTTATTCAGCGGCTTGTCGCTGTCGGCTGCGAACGGGGACGCGGGGGGAATCAGCACGGTTTCGTAGCGGTTGGACAAATACAGGTCCAGCAGTACGATGACCGGCGTTTGATAGCGCTCGGCCATTTCGAAGGCCGCGCCGGCACAGCGATAGCAGCCTTCCACATTGGATGGCGCCAGCACGATGCGCGGGGCGTCGCCGTGGCCGCCATAGAGGGCGATATTCAGGTCGGCCTGTTCGGTTTTAGTCGGAATGCCGGTTGCCGGCCCGCCGCGCTGTGACACGAATATCACGCAGGGCACCTCCGCCATGACGGCCAGGCCGAGCATTTCCGACATGAGGGCAAGCCCCGGCCCGGACGTGGCGGTAGCGGCGCGGGCGCCCGTATAGCCGGCGCCGATGGCCGCCGCCACGGCGGCGATTTCGTCCTCGGTTTGCAGCAGGCGCTTGCCGCGCTTGGGCATTTCTATGGCCAGGCGCTCCATGATGGTGGTTGCCGGGGTGATCGGATAACCGAAAAAACTGTCTATGCCGGCATCCAGGCAGCCCTTCACCACCGCCGCATTGCCATTCAGCATGACCGCATCCAGTTTGGCGCCGGGTGGACCGAAAGCCACGTCGTCGAGGCGGAAAGTCGCGCTGCCTTCGGCATAGCCGGCATCGAAAGCTTTGTGGTTCAGTTCCGCCACGCCGGGCTTTTTCCTGAATTTGGTATCGATGATCCGGTAAAAAGCCTCGCGCTCTATGCCGTACAGGCCGGCGATGAAGCCGATGACCACCATGTTGCGCGAGCGGTTGGAACCGGTGGCGTTTTCCGACAATTCGCGCATTTGCACGGGGTAAGGGATTTGTCCCGGCCGGATGTGCGCGCTTACGTGCGCGCCCTCTGCCAGCGGCACCACCGAATTGGCTTCGTAAATTACCGCGCCATAGTCGCGCGCTTCGCCCAGGTGCGGAATGCCGTGTTCGTCATTGAGGCATACCAGTATGTCGGATTTATCCTTCAGCGAGTAAGTTTGTTCCGTGGTAGCACGCAGGCGCGCGACGCACTTGCCGAAGCCGCGGATTTCCGCCGGGTAGGCGTCGAATGCAATGATGCGATAGCCGGCCCCGGCCAGCGCGCTGCGCAATATGTCTCCGGCGGCGATGGTGCCTTCACCAGCGGAACCGCAAATGGCGATCTGGATATCGGTGGTGTTCATGCGTATTCCCAGAACGGAGAGTGAATGCCGCCTTGCGCGCTTAGTTGCAGGTTTTCGTCCTGGCTGGGCAGCCAGGCCTGGTCCGCCCCGGTGAGGTTGCGCGCGGCCAGTTCGCCCATGGCGCGGACGTTTTTCCAGCCGTGGTAGAAGCGGTAGCGCTTGTCGGCGTCGTTCCAGATCTGGCACACGTCGCCGGCCGCGTAAATGGCTTCATTCGTGGTGCGCAAGTTGGGTTTTACCAACAGCCCGCGCTCGATGTCGGCGCCCGATCCCAGCATGTATTCGATGGACGGCGCAATGCCGAAAAATGGCATCACGATATCGGCGGCAATTTCCGAGCCGTCGTTGAATACCAGCAGGCGCGCCGGTTGGCCGGCGCCGCCGGCGCGTACGGCACTCATCTGGCCGCGTTGCTCCGCGTCGATTACTTCGAATCCCATGCTGCGCAGCGCATCGAGATAGCGCGGGCGCAGATCGGCCGGCACTTCATGCGGCCAGAACAGGTGTTTGTCGGCCGCGATGCTGACGCGATAACCGGTTTCGAGCAAGGTGCGGCCCAAATCCAGTCCTATGGTGTCGCCCCCCATCAGCATGGCGTGGCCACCGCGCGGCAGCGCATCGGCCGCCGCCACGGCTTCCTGAAAACTCACGAAGCCATGCATGAGCGGTCGATATTCCATCAGTTCGGCAGGCATATAAGGCGACGCGCCGGAGGCCACCAGCAAGGTGTCGAAGCGCACCGTTTCGTTATGCCCCAGCGCCAGGGTGCGGCGCGCGCCATCGACGCCCGTCACGCGCGTGGCGCGGCGCAAGGCGATGCGCTGGTCGAGGAAATATTCGGCCGGATAAATGACGAATTTGCGCCAGTCGCGCTCACCGTGAAACACCCGCGGCAAATCGTAGCGGTTGAAAAACGGCAGTTTGGATAGCGTAATCATGGTGACGCGACTGTCCGGATCGCGCGCGCGCAGGGTTTCGGCGGCCTGGTTGCCGGCCACGCCGCTGCCTATGATCACGTGGTGGCGGCCGTGCTGTCTGCTAGCCATCACAGGTCCACCTCGGCCAATTCATTGCGCGTAATGGTGATGCACTGTACCGGGCAGGCTTTGAAACAGGCGCCGCAGCGTATGCATTCGTTGTTATCTATCCAGATCGCGCCAACCTGATTCCATTCTTTGGCTTCATGCAGGGTTTCGCTGCTGCCGTCGGCGGCCACGTCTATGCCGCTCACCAGCTTGATGCAGGCGCGTGGCGCGACGTCTATGCAGGCGCGGCAATAGATGCAGCGATCCACATCTATCTGATAGCGCAAGTTGCACAAGTAGCAGCGCTTGGCTTCTTCCTTGCAGCCCTCGCCGCTAAGTCCCAGCTCGACTTCCATGGTGCGCGACTGGTTGCGTTCCGCCAGCACCGCGGTGGGCATTTCCTGGCGCGGGATGAAATCGAACTGGCGCTCGCGCAGCGGCGCGGCGACCGGCACGATTTTCACTACCCGCTTGCGCCGCGGCCGTCCCATCAGCCAGGTATCGAGTTTCATGGCGCACTCGCGCCCGCGCCCTATGGCTTCGACCACCGTGGTCGGGCCGCTCACGTAGTCGCCGGCAGCGAACAGCCCGCGCACCGAACTCATGCCGTCGGCGTCCACGCGCACGTTCTGCCAGCGGTCCAGTTCGACCGGAAGGTCCAGAAAATCGTTAACGGTTTTCTGGCCGATGGCGATCAGCAAAGTATCGCAGCGCTCGACGAATTCCGAACCTTCGATGGGGATGGCCACGCGGCGCCCGCCTTCGCGCCAGCCGCCGAGGCGGTTCTGCACGAAGCGCACGCCGGTGAGGCGCCCGTCCGCATCCAGTTCGATGCCGACCGGGGTGCGCAGACCGCGTATGCGTACGCCTTCGCGCTTGGCTTCGAAAATTTCTTCTTTGGTGACAGGGATATATTCTTCGGCGGTGCGGATATGGATGATGACTTCCTGCGCGCCCAGCCGCGTGGCCACGCGGGCGCAATCCAGCGCCGTGAAACCGGCGCCCACCACCGCCACGCGCGAACGCACGGATTTGGTTTCGCCGCGATGCAGCGCCATCAGGAAGGGCAAGCCGTGTTCCACATCCGGGCAAATTTCGGCCGGGTCGCGACCTTTCCATTCGCCCGCCAGCGGCAGGGGCAGAGGCGCCATGCAACCGGCCGTAAGCAGAACTGCGTCATAGTCCTGCAACAGGCGGGCCACCGGCTGCTCGCTGCCCTGCCCCACGCCCTGGCCGAGGTATAGCGCCACCCCCAGGCGCAAGGCGTTGCGCAGTTCGACATGGAGAATGTCGCGTGGCAGACGAAAATCCGGAATGCCGTAGCGCAACATGCCGCCGGGCTGGTTTTCGCGCTCGAATAACGCGACTTCGTGGCCCAGCATGGAAAGATCGTGCGCCGCGGCAATGCCGGCCGGACCGGCGCCGACGATGGCCACGCGCTTGCCGGTCGGCCCGTACAGCCGCTCCGTGATGCGGTGCCCGGCCTGTTTCAGATCGGCAGCCGAGCGCTTCAGATTGCAGATGCCGACCGACTCGCCGTTGCCGGGCCAACCGTGGCGGCAGGCAGATTCGCAGGGCCGCGAACAGATGCGCCCCAGCACCCCCGGCAATACGTTCGCTTCGCGGTTGATTTCGTAGGCGTCGCCGTGCCGCCCTTCGGCAATGGCGCGGATATAGGCCGGCACGTTGGTTCCAGCGGGACAGGCGTGCTGGCAGGGAATGTTGCGTGCAACCCAGGCCATATCCCTGGGCTGTTCCGAGTACGCGGCCTCGGCTTCAGCAGTGACTCCGGAAGCCGCGACCTTCCGTTCCAGCGCGACGCTCATCGTCTCCTCCTATACGGCCCGCCCCTTTGTTCCAGGCCGATGCCATGCTTGTACGGTCCAGTATAGGGATCAAAAAAAGCCGGGGCTTGCGCTAGCTCAAGCCTTGCTTGTCGCGGCGGCGCGAATGCTGGCGCTGGAATGGAAGGAAACCACATGCTGGCGCCGCGCCAGCCGGCTGCGCGGGCGCCCTTGCGGCCGGGCCGGCCGTGACTCAGGCGCCTTCGTCCGGGTGCTCGCCGGTGCGGGCTTTCGGGTACACGCGGACCAGCAGGATGCGCGGGCCCTGCATCTTTTTCACGACGATGTCGAAACCGTCGAATTCTATGCACTCGCCCTCTTTCGGCACCGAGCCGGTTTTCTGCAGCACCAGCCCGCCTACCGACTCGACTTCCTGTTCGTCGATTTTCACGCCCAGCGCGCGTTCCAACGAAAAAATCGGCAAGCTCGCCGGGCCCATGAGCGTGCCGTCGTCCATGCGCAGCCAGTCGCGGCCGGTCGGGCGGAATTCGTCGCGGATTTCGCCCACCAGCGCGCCGAGCAGGTTATCCAGGGTCAAAAAGCCTACCGGCCGCCCCAGCTTGTTCACCACCACCGCGAAGTGCGGCGCACCGCGGCGCAGGCGGCGGAACAATTCCATGGCCGGCAATTTGGCCGGCACGATTTCGACCGGGCGCAAAAAGGGCGTGAGATCGGTGAGCGGTTTGTCATTGGTCCAGGCCAGAAACAAGTCCTTCAAGTGGATGATGCCCACCACCTTGCCCTTTGCGTCCAGGTAGGGATAGCGGCTGTAGCGCTGCTCACCGATCAGGTCCAGGTTGCGATCGACCGAATTTTCCGCCGACAGTAGTGCAGCTTCCTTGAACGGGCGCATCAGGTCACCCACCGTGAGGTCATTGAAATCGAGCATGCTGGTGAAGGCATTCCATTCATCCGCCGTAAAGCCGTGGTCGGGCCGGCTGCTGCGCAGGATGAGCTTCAGTTCTTCGCGCGAATACTGCGCGTCGTGGGCACTGGCGCCGCTCAGCCCGAATACCCGCAGCACCAGCAGCGCGCTCGCATTGAGCAACCAGATGGCCGGGTACATGGCCCAGTAAAAGCCGTACAGCGGTACCGCGCACCACACGGCGACGCGCTCCGGCATGCGCAGCGCAAGCGATTTGGGCGCAAGTTCGCCAGCGACGATGTGCAAAAAGGAAATGGTCGCGAAAGCAACGAAAAACGCGATGCCATGCACCGTTTCCGCCGAAACGATGCCGACACGGGCGAGCAGCGGCTCGAGCAGGCCCGCGAATGCCGGTTCGCCTATCCAGCCCAGGCCCAGTGAGGCCAGCGTGATGCCCAGCTGGCAGGCGGATAAATAGGCGTCCAGCTGGCCATGCACGCGCGCCACGATGCGCCCCAGCCAGCCATAGGATTTGGCCATGGATTTGACGCGCGTCTGACGCAATTTGACCAGGCCGAATTCGGCCGCCACGAAAAAGCCGTTCAGCGCCACCAGCAGCAGGGCCAGCAACAGCAGCAAAAAATTTTCCATCGATCGCATGTGCCGGAAGGATCGGGAATTGTGCACGGCTTTTGGCCAAAGGCGGTGCCGGAACGGATCTGCAATGCGGCTGGGCTGCGGCTTCTCTGGGGCAGTGGGCGTTTCGCCCGCACAATTTACCGCTGGCAACTGCAGGCGGGCGAGACGCCCGCCCCCCAGGGGCAGTGTGCCAAGCGCTTTGCCTTAACTTGAAAGCGTCGGAACAGTCGTGCCATCGCCTGGTTTTAACCGCCACGACACGCAAACAGGGCCGGTCAGTTGTGGTTTCGCAAAGCCGTATGCCCCAACTGTTGCGGCGCAACCCGCGATTTCCTGGACACACAGACCCCGCGCTTCGATCAAAGCCCGTTCCCTGGGGGTGTGGGCGTCTCGCCCGCACAATTTACCGCTGGCAACTGCAGGCGGGCGAGACGCCCGCCCCCCCAGGGGCAGTGTGCCAAGCGCTTTGCCTTAACTTGAAAGCGTCGGAACAGCCGTGCCATCGCCCGGGTTTAACCGGCACGACACGCAAACAGGACCGGTCAGTTGTGGTTTCGCGAAGCCGTATGCCCCAACTGTTGCGACGCAACCCGCGATTTCATGGGCACACAGACCCCGCGCTTCGATCAAAGCCCGTTCCCTGGGGGTGTGGGCGTCTCGCCCGCACAATTTACCGCTGGCAACTGCAGGCGGGCGAGACGCCCGCCCCCAGGGGCAGTGTGCCAAGCGCTTTGCCTTAACTTGAAAGCGTCGGAACAGCCGTGCCATCGCCCGGGTTTAACCGGCACGACACGCAAACAGGGCCGGTCAGTTGTGATTTCGCCAAGCCGTATGCCCCAACTGTTGGGACGCAACCCGCGATTTCATGAGCACACAGACCCCGCGCTTCGATCAAAGCCCGTTCCCTGGGGGTGTGGGCGTCTCGCCCGCACAATTTACCGCTGGCAACTGCAGGCGGGCGAGACGCCCGCCCCCCAGGGGCGATGTGCGTAGCGCTTCGCCTTAAACTGACGGCATCGTGATGCAATTGCCCGGCGCCTCAGGCCGCGCACCCTGCCGCGAGTTCCACTACTATTTCACAACGTCAGTTCTGGTTGATATCACAGGTGCCCACTGCGAGCCAATCCTTCAGCGGAAATTCGGCCACGTTAGGAATATCTATTGGAACCATATTTAATGGTATTTATTGCGAAACTTTAGTACCTTTTCGCGCCGCCAGTACGGTGGCCAAGCGTGCCGGCCATGGCCGCGCGGGCGCGTGCAGTGCCCGCGCGGCCGCATTGCGCGCTCAGAACACCGACAGGAAGCGCAGGTTCAAACGATTGTTTTCACGCAAGCCATTATGGACCGAGCCATCCTGACCGTAATTCGCCATCAACTGAATTTTTGGCGTCACGAAAAACGCCGTGCCCACGGTAAATTTGGTGGTTCGCGTTCTGTCGTTCTGCATGACCCCATTGACCTCGGTTTCACCCCCGCTGTAGTGCAACGCGCCCATGCGCACATCCCAGGTCGGCGTGAGCTGGTAGCGCAAGTAGGCCTGAAATTCGTACATCGCGCGTTGCTTCATGGTCGCACTGGTGGGGCCGAAATCGTCATTTTTTCCGTACCACGTGACGTCGCCTATCAGGTCCAGCAGCAATTTGTCCGTCAGGCCCGTAATGAACCCGAGCTGCAGGGCGTACTTCCAGCGATTTTCGCCCAGATTCAGCGCGCGGTTTTTGTCGTAGCTTCCGGTCGGCGCATAGACCCAGGGCGTCACGCCAACATAGGTGTTGGCCTTCGGATTATTCAGCAGCCACACCGTGGCACCTAAGATGAGGTCACCCACTCCGCTGGTATCGCCAAGCGCGGAAAGATTGTCCTTGGCCTTCAGCGTGCCGAAAGGGAGCAGGAATTGCGGGTCTACGATAGTACCGCCGATGTCCATGAAATGGACCCCGCGCAGGATGCCCACGTCCGAATCCAGCCGATTGCTGCCCGGCACCTTGGATCCATTTGCGTAAAGCTCATCGCGCGTGGCGTGCTGGTAATACAGTAGCGCCAGATTTGTCCCCGCCGGCAGAGCCGTATAATCGCCGGCGTCGGCGTCAAGGGCCGAAGCCGGAATTGAAGCAAACGCAGCCGCCATTAAAGCGGCAATTTTGCAAATACTGGAAAAACGCATGATTGACCTCCTGATCGCTGTGACGGACACGGGTTAAGAAATGTGTGCCGCTGGTTTCCGTGCCCCAGGCACCTGACTGCAAAACTTGTGCCAATCTGGAAATTTTGTTCAATAGCTTGATTTTTAATAAAAACTTTTCGGAAGGCGGAGTGCGGCGAGAAAATTTGGCGCGAGTTCCCCGCGGACATTGAGCCGGATTAGTTCAGCATTGATCAAAAACTGAACAGCCGAAGTGGAACCGCGGCGCGACCGCCTGACTTTGGTTCGGCCACTTTTTGCGCAGGGGCACCCTGCCGCTGGACGCCGTTCGCGTCGCGACACGGTGATATGCAATCCCGTCTCCAGTACCGTTCGGCCATGCACCTGGTGCAGTGCGGTGAATTTCGCGCAGATTTGCCGTATCGCGTGCTCGGATGGCGGCTTGGGCTGCCGGATTTAGGCGGACGATCCGATTTCCTGCGCGTCGTCGATTGCGTCCTTGGCAGCATCAGGTTACCCGGCGGCGGCAGCCCGGTTCTGGCCGCCAAGGCCCTGGAAACGTTGCAAGACTGCGAATGGCCGGGCAATATCCGGCAACTTGCCTACGTACTGAAGGTTGCAGCAGCCGTAAGCCCTTCCGGCGTGATCGACGTGGCGCATCGTTCCCTGGATTTGCCCGCCCCGAGCGCTGCGCAGGAATCGCCCGCACGTGCGCTCGATGCCGCGGAAGCTGCGGTAATCCGTGAGGCCCTTGCCAGACACCGTGGAAACGTTTCGGCGGCGGCAAAAGACTTGTCGATCGCGCGCGCCAGGCTGTACAAAAAGCTCCGGGATTATCGTATCCAGCTTGCCAGGTAGGCCATGTTCTGTGCCCGGCGGGAGGGCCCACCCCCTAATGCCCTGGCAGATCGCGGCGAGCTGTATTCCTGCACCGGCCTACCTCGGGCGCGCCATCATCCTTGCGGCCCGTTCGCTTGCACTGCCGCCAAATCTGTTTGCTCGAGGCGCAGAGCGGCAATACTTCCCACCCCTCTAATTCAGGGCGAAAAAAAGCCGGGGCGTTGGAACACCCCGGCTTTTGTTGCAGCCAAGCGGCGGGACAAGCCCGCCGGAACATCAGGCGCCCGCAGCGGACAGGATGCCGTTGAGGGTAGCGCTAGGCCGCATGACGGCATTGAGCTTATCCACGTCGCCCTTGTAGTAACCGCCTATGTCGGCCTTCTGGCCTTGCACGGCGGCCAGTTCGGCCACGATGGCTTTCTCGTTTTCCGCCAGCGCCTGCGCCATGGGGCCGAAATGCTTGGCCAGTTCGGCGTCCTCGGTCTGCGCCGCCAGGGCCTGGGCCCAGTACATGGCCAGGTAGAACTGGCTGCCGCGGTTATCGAGTTCGCCGGTTTTCGGCGACGGCGACTTGCGGTTATCCAGCAGCTTGCCAGTGGCGGCATCCAGGGTTTTGGCCAGCAGCTTGGTTTTGGCACAGTTGGTCTTGATGCCCAAATCTTCCAGGCTGGCGGCCAGGGCCAGGAATTCGCCCAGGGAATCCCAGCGCAGGTGGTTTTCTTCCACCAGTTGCTGAACGTGCTTGGGCGCGGAGCCGCCGGCACCCGTCTCGTACATGCCGCCGCCCGCCATGAGCGGAACGATGGACAGCATTTTGGCGCTGGTGCCCAGTTCCATGATGGGGAACAGGTCGGTCAGGTAGTCGCGCAAAATATTGCCGGTGACGGAAATGGTGTCCATGCCGCGAATCACGCGCTCCAGGGAATAGCGCATGGCGCGCACCTGGGACATGATCTGGATGTCGAGACCGGTGGTGTCGTGATCTTTCAGGTAGGTGTTTACCTTCTTGATCAGTTCGTTCTCGTGCGGGCGGTAGGGGTCCAGCCAGAACACGGCCGGCGTGCCGGAATTGCGGCAGCGCGTGACGGCCAGCTTAACCCAGTCGCGAATGGCGGCATCCTTCACTTGGCACATGCGCCAGATGTCGCCCGCTTCCACATTTTGCGAAAGCAGCACTTCGCCCGTGGCCAGGTCGGTAATGTTGGCCACGCCGTCTTCGGTGATCTCGAAGGTTTTGTCGTGGGAACCGTATTCTTCCGCCTGCTGGGCCATCAGACCCACGTTGGGCACCGTGCCCATGGTGCGCGGATCGAAAGCGCCATGCCACTTGCAGAAGTTGATCATTTCCTGGTAGATGCGCGCGAAGGTGCTCTCCGGCATGACCGCTTTGACTTCTTTCATGCGACCGTCGGCACCGTACATTTTCCCGCCGGCGCGGATCATGGCCGGCATGGACGCATCCACGATCACGTCGCTGGGCGAATGGAAATTGGTGATGCCCTTGGCGGAATCCACCATCGCCAGTTCCGGCCGGTTTTCGTGGCAGGCGTGGATGTCGCGAACGATCTGGTCGCGCTCGGCTTCCGGCAGCACGGCGATCTTGGTATAAAGATCGGACATGCCGTTATTGACGTTCACACCCAGGCGCGCAAACGTGTCCGCGTGTTTGGCGAACGCGTCCTTGTAGAAAATCTTGACGCAGTGGCCGAACACGATGGGGTGGGACACCTTCATCATGGTGGCCTTGACGTGCAGCGAGAACATCACGCCGGACTTGCGCGCATCTTCGATTTCACGTTCGTAAAAAGCGCACAGCGCATTTTTGCTCATGAACATCGAATCGATGATTTCGCCTTCCTTGAGCGCAACCTTCGGCTTCAGCACGATGGTGTTGCCGCTCTTGGTGACCAGTTCCATCTTCACGTCACGCGCGCGGTCCAGGGTCATGGACTTTTCGCCGTGGTAGAAATCGCCGCCGTGCATGTGCGACACGTGGGTACGCGACGCCTGCATCCACTCGCCCATGGAGTGCGGGTTCTTGCGCGCGTATTCCTTGACCGGGATGGGCGCGCGACGGTCCGAATTGCCTTCGCGCAGCACCGGGTTCACCGAGGAACCGATACATTTGGCGTAGCGCGCCTTGATGGCCTTTTCGTCGTCGGTTTTCGGGTCGCTCGGGTAATCCGGCAGGGCGTAGCCCTTGCCTTGCAGTTCCTTGATGGCCGCAACCAGTTGCGGCACCGAAGCGCTGATGTTGGGCAGCTTGATGATATTGGCGTCCGGCTCCAGGGTTTTTTTGCCCAATTCGGCCAGGGTGTCCGGCACGCGCTGTTCCGGCTTCAGGTAATCGGAAAAATTGCCCAGAACACGGGCCGCGACGGAAATGTCGCATTCGTCGACCTGCACGCCGGCCGGCTTGGTGAAGGTCCGGATGATGGGCAGGAAGGAGTAGGTTGCCAGCAGGGGTGCTTCGTCGGTGAGCGTATAGATAATCGTTGGTTTACTGCTCATATAGCCTCCTCGTCTCAAAAAAGGTCGGTTTGCGTGGGCGCCCCGAATTATCGCGCCAAATCGGAGCGAGCGGTAATTGCGCGGCGCCTGGGGCCGATCTATAGCCAGAATACCAATCCCGGCGTTGCCGATTTGCAGCGTTGCGCGGTTCTCGCGCTGTGGATCGACTGGCCACGCACACTTTCAATAGCGCGTCGAGATCGCTGTCGGTAAAGGGCCTCGTCGCAGTGCTTGTGTAGATCAGTTGAATGTCCACATCGGGTCTCGACTTTGGAAGTTAGCCTGTCAATTGGTACATCATTTTCCGGGCGTTCAAAGTCTTGAGCAATACGAAGGTGGTGAACCTGGCTTCGGAAACTACCGAGGAATCGGTTGGGGCGTAGGCTACCTGGCGGAATTCAAGCCGAGTTGGCGGCGCCGACAAAGCTAGTTCGGCTTCAGGTTCAGGCCGACCTAGCCAGTTCAACTGGGCGCCGCCTGTGGTCGCCTAGAAGCTGCCTTTTAGTAGCTGCATGCTAAGCTGCTCTCGCCGGATCTTCGCATCCCTACGACGCATCCAACCACCACACACAGCACAGACACGATCGACCACAAAGCACAAGGGCCTACGGAGTTGACTCCGTAAGCCCTTGTATTGTTTGGTTGCGGGGGTAGGATTTGAACCTACGACCTTCGGGTTATGAGCCCGACGAGCTGCCAGACTGCTCCACCCCGCGTCAGAGAAAAAAGATTATAGCAGCATTGTGGGGTGGCCGCAAGATTTTCGCTTTGAATCTGGCTGAAATGCCCGCCGGGCCATGTGCCGCGACGCAAACGCGGCCGTGGCCTTTGGCGCAGCCGCGTTGTTCCAGGGCCGCACCGGCGGCGCTTGCGGCGTCAAAACTTGAGTTTGGCCAGGTGTTTGTTTGCTTCGGCGAGGTCGAACACGGCCGGGTCGAAGTTTTCGTCGGCCCAGTCCAGAAATTCCTCGTGGCGATCGTGTTCGGGGTCGTCCAGTGCGTCGAGGAAATCGCCGTATCCCCACACGCCGCCGATATCTTCCGGCGGGCAGGTGCCGCTACCTTCCAGGCATTGCACGCGCGCGGTCTGCGCTTGCGGCGGGACACGCTTTTCCAGTTTGATGCGGTGCTCCCAATCGTCGCCGAAATCGTAAATGTAGCGAAAGCTGCGTTTGGCGCCCAAGGCATCCGCAAGCGTGTATTTGCGCTCGGGCAGTTGTTCGTCGTCATGGTGTCCGGATTTGCCGTAGAGGCGTCCGTCGATTTCGAATATGTGCTGGTGGTCGTCTTGCCATCCCATCACCATTTGTATGACGACGTGCAGGTCCGCCAATTTGATATTGGCCGGTACCAGCAGGCGGCGCCAGATCGGAAGCGGTGCACCGGCAAGTTCGACCTTGAGTTGCAGCATTGGCGCCGCCTGCGGCGGCTCGACTTTGGCAGCGGTTTTGCTCACTGGGGGCTCCTTGTTTGTGGGCTGAAAAACTTGCTGCCCCCGTTACGCCTAGAATCCGGCGCGCGGGATGGTCATGACAAAAGCGATAGCGCCCCACGCGCGTGGCCACGCATGCGGCAGGATTCCCAAGGTACAGCGGGATCGCTGCGCGCGGGCAGCATGTGGCTTCACACGCGCGCCGCCTTGCCCCGCTCCAGCCAGTGCAGCACTTTGGCGAGCAGGCTTTCGGGCGGAAAAGGTTTGGCGATGAAGTCGTCCATGCCGGCTTCCAGGCAGCGGTCGCGATCTTCGGCAAATGCGTTGGCGGTCATGGCGACGATGGGGATTTTTTTGAGCGCCGGTATATCACGCAACTGGCGCGTGGCGTCCAGGCCGTTAAGTTTGGGCATGCGCACGTCCATCAGGATGAGGTCGTAATCGCCGGCCTGGGCGGCGAAAAGAGCTTGTTCCCCGTCTTCGGCCATATCCACTTCCAGCCCGACGTCGCCCAGAATTTCGAATGCGATTTCGCGGTTCAACATTTCGTCTTCGACCAGCAAAACGCGCGCGCCGGCATGAATGGCGCGCAGCCTGGCCTGCACGGCGGCTTCGTCGGCCGGTTCGGCGATTGCCGGCACGGCCGCCACGCGCTGCAGGCGCACGGTGAGCGCGAAAGTGCTGCCGGCGCCGGGCACGCTGCTGACCGTGATGTCGCCATCCATCATTCTGGCCAGGCGCCGCGACAGCGCCAGGCCCAGGCCGGTGCCGCCGAAGCGGCGCGTCATGGATGTTTCGGCCATTTCGAAGGCGTCGAACAAGCGGCTTTGGTCTTCGGCCGCGATGCCTATGCCGGTGTCGGTGACGCCGAAACAGAGCCCGCTGTCGGCGGTTTCATGCACGTTCACGATCACTTCGCCGCAGTCGGTAAATTTGATGGCGTTATCGACCAGGTTGATCAGAATTTGCTCGATGCGGCGCGCATCGCCCAGCAGCCGCCGCGACGCCAGGGCGGAGTCGATATCGATGCGCCAGTCCAGTCTTTTGGCTGTGGCCTTGTCCGCCAGCAGGCGCTGTACTGGCTGCAATACTTCGTCCAGCGCAAATTCGTTGTGCTCCAGCGTGAGCCGCTCGGACTCGATTTTGGTGACGTCGAGCAGATCGCTGATGAGCGTCATGAGCTGCCGCGAAGCATGCACGGCTTTGGTGAGCTGGTCCGCCTGACGCACGTCGACGGCGCGCCGCAGGGCCATTTCCGTCATGCCCATGATCACATTGAGCGGCGTGCGCAATTCGTGGCTCATGTTGGCGAGGAAATTGGTCTTTGCGCGGTTGGCGGCTTCGGCGGATTCTTTGGCGATGGATAGCGCCAGCGTGCGCTCCTTCACCAGTTCGCGGATTTCCGCCTCGGCGCGGCGGCGCCGGTCTATGTCTTCGATTACCGCGATGAAATACAGCGGTCGGCCGTCATCGCTGCGTATGAGCGACAGGGTGACCAAAATCCACACCGTCGAACCGTCCTTGCGGGTGCAGCGTTTTTCACTCGCGACGCTGTCGATTTCGCCGCCGATCATGCGCGCCACTTCAGCGCGATGGTGCGCGTCGTCCTCCGCTTCACCCATTTCGTCCAGCGAGCGCAGCAGCATTTCGTCACGCGTATAGCCGGTGATTTCACACAGGCGGTCATTCACGCCCAGCCAGCGGCCGTCGTGCGCCACCTGCGCCATGCCCACCCCGGCGCGATCGAATATTGCCCGGAAGCGCGCTTCGCTTTCTTTCAGCGCAAGTTCGGCCTGGCGGCTGCCGGTCACGTCCTGCACGACGCCGATCACGCGCCCGCTGGCAGATTCGGTAGCGGCGTAATTGCGACCGAAAGCGCGTATCCAGCGCGGTCCGTCGCCGTCCTCGCGCTGGAGAAATTCCACCGATGCGGTGGCGGATTCGGATAGCGCGCGCAGCAACGCATCGGCGACGAACTGGCGGTCGTCATCGCGCACGCAATCGAGAAACGAACGCCAGGGCAATTGTTCCGCTTCGCCCTCCACGCCAAGAATGGCGCGCGTGCGCTCGGCCAGATAGACCTCCTGGCGCGCTTCATCGAGTTCCCACGGTCCCAGTCCGGCCACTTCCATGGCCAGGCGCAGGCGTTCTTCGCTTTTCGCCAGCGCGATATCGGTCTGGCGGCGCTCCAGCGCCATTTGTATGGTGGCGTGCAGGGCGCGCTCGGAAATGGGCTTCAACAGGTAGCCGTAGGGGTTGGTGGCGCGGGCGCGATCCAGCGTGGAATTTTCGCTGTGCGCGGTCAGATAGACCACCGGCGCCGAGCATACTCCGCGCAGGCGCGCGGCGGTTTCCACGCCGTCTATGCCGCCGGCAAGGCGGATGTCCATCAGCACGAGATCCGGTTGCGTGGTCTGCGCCAGCACCAGCGCCTCCTCGCCCGCGGAAGCCACACCGGCAACCCGGTAGCCGAGTCCCTGCAGCATTTCCGACAGATTGAACGCGATGATGCGTTCGTCTTCCACGACCAGAATGGCAGCGGACATTTCAGACTTTCCCCCGTTGGAAGCGGACGATGAATTGCTTCGGCGCCGACCTGCTGATCTGCAGGCTGCCGCCGATCTGGTCCGCCAGCAAATTTACCAATTTCAATCCGAGCGACTTTTTTTCGTAGCCGGAAACGTCATCCGCCAGCGGCACGCCGTCGTCGGCGACGCACAGCACCGTCCGGCCGTCCGCATCAGGGCCGAGCGACACCCGTATGGTGCCGCCGCTGCCGCGCGGAAAGGCGTGTTTGAGGGCGTTGGTGACCAGTTCATTGACGATCAGCCCGCAGGGTATGGCGATATCAATGGGGATGGTGACCTGAGCGGCTTCGATATCCAGCCTGATTTGTCCGCTTTCGGCGCCGCTCGATTCCATCAGCATGGGCAGCAATAGTTCCAGGAAACTGCGGAAATCGACCTGTTCGAAATCCTGCGACTGATACAGCGTCTGGTGGATGAGCGACATGGAACGCACGCGGTTGCGGCTACCTTCGAGCGCCTCGCGCACCACCGGGTCTTCGATGCGGCGCGACTGCATTTCGAGCAGGCTGTGGATGATTTGCAGGTTGTTTTTTACGCGGTGGTGAATTTCGCCCAGCATCAAATCCTTTTCGCGCAGCGCCGCTTCGATGCGGGCCATGCGCTCGCGCCGCTCCGAAATATCCATGATGGCGGCCAATACCATCGGACCTTCGCCGGTATCGATGGCGCTTACCGCCACCTCGGCCGGAAATTCACCGCCATCCTTGCGGCGCAGGCTAATTTCCATGCCGGAACCGAGCGGATGCGCTTTCGCCTGAAGCAGAAATTCGGTGCCAAATCCGCCCTGCCCCGGCGCGGCTACATCGGAAGCCAGCACTTCGACCGGCTGCCCCAGCAGTTCTTCGCGCGCGTAGCCAAATATGTGCTCGGCCTGCGCATTCACCAGCACGATGCAGCCCTCGGCACTGACCAGCAAGGTCGCGCTTGGGGAGCATTCGACCACCTGGCGCAGGCGCTCGCGCTGGGTGCGCGCGTCGGTAATGTCGGCACAGGAACCGATATAGCCGGCAAACTGACCGTCCGGCAAATAGCGCGGCACGCCGCGGTCCAGTATCCAGCGGTAAGTACCGTCGTGGCGGCGCAAGCGGTAAATCATTTCGAATGCGGCGCGTACGCGGAAGGACTGCATGTAGGTGTCCATGCAGGTTTCGAAATCTTCCGGATGCACGCCCTCGGCCCAGCCCACGCCGCGCTCCTGGTCCAGGCTGCGGCCGGTAAAACTGAGCCAGGTTTCGTTGAAAAAGCTGCACAGGCCGTCGGTGCCGGCCATCCACAGCAGTACCGGCGCGGAATTCGCCATGTTGCGGAACAGTTGTTCCGGCTGTTCTTCCTCGCGCAGCACGGGCGCGCCGGCCACCAGGCTGTCAGGCATTACGCACCTCCTCCGCACCGCGGGTTAGTCCGTGCGCCTGCCAGCGCGCATTGCAACGCGCGAGCGCCCCGTCGACGCGCGCCTGGCCGACCGGCGGCGCGCCATCCGCGGCGTCGAGCGCATTGGATAGTTCGCTCGCGGCGCGCAGCGCCAAAGCCCGCCAGCGCGGCAAAATGGCAGCAAGATCGCCTGGCGCGACCAGCTTTTGTTGCAGTAGCGCCGACAGCGCTTCATCCGCACAGGCCGCATGCCAGTCACTATCCTCGGCGAAACAGGCCAGCAGGGCGGCCAAAACGCCGTCGCCGGCACGCCGCGCAAGATCGGCGGCCTGACCCAGCAGTACGCTTTCCCAAATCGGTTTGACGACGAAATTCAGCGCGAAAAAACATTCCGGCAAGTCGTAACTGACCAGCAGCCGCTCCACCGCCTCGCGCATGCCTTGCCAATACGGCGCCTGTTCCCAATTTGCGAGCGCGTCCGTGCCCAGTTGCGGCCAGGCGGATTGCATCTGGCGCAGGCGGTAGGACAGGCGATGCACGCGCTGCATTTCGTCCGCCGCCTGCAGGCCCAGCGTCACGGTCAGTCGCCCCCAGGGTGCCAGCGACCCACAATAGGCGGCCGCCATTTGCAGGCCGTGCAGCGGATAGCGCGCGGGCGCCACGCAGCGGTTCCACAAGTCGCGCGCAGCATCCGCCGGCAGGGTTTGATCGGGCGCGTGGCACAGGCGCTCGAGGTGGATTTCCTGCTCGCGCTTGCGCCGCACATAGCTGGCGTAGGTGGTGGCCTGCGGGTCGCGCATGGGCTCGTCGCCCGGCCCGACCGGCGGTTGATGGCGGCGGTACCACTCACTGACCGGGGTATCGACGGCAAAGCCGCACTGCGGATAATAGTGCAGGCGCGAGCCGACTATTTCGTAGTCGCTCGGAATTTTCCGACGGTCCATCAGATGCCAGTAAGTTTTCTGTCCGGTTTTCGGCGGCTGCACCTTCAGTCCTCACTCCAAAGTGCTTCATGATCGGTCAGACTGAGGCGGCCGGCATAGCCGGTCATGGCCTGATGCAGCGCCGCCGGCAATTCGAATGCGTCGCCCAGCGTCGCCACGCAATCAGCGCGGCGCAACAGCAGCCGGCCCGGTGCGGATACGCGCAGGTAGCCGCCGCGATCGATCACGCTCAGGTCCGCATTAACCTCGCGCAGCGCGGCGACCAGAACGTCGGTCAGAGCGCCCGCGCGCAATACCGGGCCAACCGCTGCGGCGCGCTCAGCCATGCGCGGCCCCCGAGGTATCGACCAAAACGACGCCCGCTTCCACGCGCACCGCGAAGCGTTCCAGCCTGGCGTTGCGCGGATTGATGCCGGCGCCGCTCCTCGCGTCATATTCCCAGTGGTGGGAGGGGCAAACGATGCGGCCCTCGGCAAGACAACCGGTGCTGAGCGGCGTGCCCAGGTGTGCGCAACGGTCGCGATAGGCGTAAATCGACTCACCCAGGCGCAGCAGCAATACCGGCACCTCGCCGATCAGGCAGTGGCGCATTTCGCCGTCCCATAGTTCATCGCAACTGGCGGCGCGACTAAACACCGACCGCTCCGGCGCTGGCGGGGTCACCCTCGTCCGCAGTGGCGCGGCGCACGTTGACGCAATCGAGCGCCGCCAGGCCGGCCTCGCGCACGCTATAGTGGGTGGGCAGCCGGCGGCCTTCGTGGTACACCGCCAAGGGACCGTCGTAGGCGACGCGCACGCGCGAGGAACTGCGCATCTGTTCGGCCAGGCGCACCATGCTCCAGTCATCGTGGGCAAGGATTAACAGGCCCATGGTGTCGCCTTCCAGAAAGCCATATAGTGGCAGCAGCATGCGCTCACTCCTGTCCGCTGCGCGGCCCGCGCCGCAGCCAGGCATAATCGCCGCCATAGGCATCCTTTCCCCATGTGGCAAAACTAAGTCCGGAATATTGGGTCAGGAAGGCGATCAGGTTGCCGGGCGCTTCGCCCGCCAGCACGCGCTTGACGACATCCTTGTGGCGCGCGTAGCGGGCCGGATCCTGCCGGAATATCCAGCGGCAAGGTTCGGAACAAAACGTGTACGTCGCCCCTTCGTGGCGGCACTGGCACACGCTGTTATGCGCCGGGGTGCCGCCGCACAGCACGATCTGGCACATGCTGCAGAAGGTGGGAATGGCAGTGCCATGTACGGCCAGATCGACACCGGCATCGGAGTTGCCCCATTCCTGCGTTATGTTTTCCCACACCGGTTCCAGGGCCGGGAAAGATTGCGGATACTTGCTGCGCAGCCAGTCGCGCTCGGCTGGCCCCGGCAGCGCCAGATGGAACCATACGCTGGCGCGATAACTATAGGCGCTGGCATACACCATATGGTGATAATAATCCAGCGCCTGTTCGAACTGCGCCCAGTACCAGGGACGCTGCAAGCCGTAGCGGGCCAGACTATCCACGAACTGAGTAAGCACCCATTCGTGCATGAATTCCTTGAAGGACTGGGTGCGGCGCTCGACCGGGGTCAGATAATCCATCGTGAAGCCGGTGGCCACCGCAAATAGCAAAAAACTGCGCCAGAACCATTTATCCAGCAGGTATTGGGCGTAGGCCCGGTCGTGCTGCACCAGAATTTCCAGCACCGCGGGGCCGATCTGGGCATGGCGCGCTTCGTCCGTTTGTATGCTGGCCAGCATTTGTTCCAGCAGGCGGTCGCCCACGCTGTCGCACAAAGCAGTCAGCGCCGTAAATTGCAGGTTGGTGAAGCCGGTTTCGAATACGAAATTGGTCGCTACGGCAAATTCGATAGGATCGGCCAGCAGCAATAGTTCGTCGAAACAATGGCGGGCGGCGATCGCCACCCAGTCGTTGGAGTGATAGAAGCGGTGCGTCCAGTCGTACTGCGCGTCGGCCGCCAGATAGGGATGCATGAGACGCAGTGGAATTTGCGTGTGGCGCAATTCGTCCAGCGCGCCAAACAAGGCCATGCTGCGCCAGGCACTGTCGCGACCGAAGCGGACAGCACGCAGATTGCCGACTACCGCGGCAAATTCGGCCAGCGGCAATAGCGCAGCATGCAGTTTCAGCCCACTGTTCCATTCCGGCGCCAGACGCTCGCGCTCGGCGGCGCGGCCCAGCGCATCGGCCACCGCGGCCACGGCGGCTTCCTTGTCGCTTTGCGCGCGCACATATTCCGCGAAGCTGATGCGGAAGGGCTCGTCCCAGCCCGCCCAGTCATCCTGCGTCAGCCAAGGCTTGCCGCTGATCGGCTCGGGAAACGCATCCTGCTCGGAAACATAGGAAAAGCGCCAGTCGAGCTTGCGCGCCAAATCCTGCCACTCGTCGCGCGCGAGCGCACGCGCGATGCCTCCGTTGGTGTCCGCCAAAGCCGTGCCCATCAAGGTTCTGACTACAACTATTCAGCCTGCGCTGCTGCCGCGCAAGCCTCACCGTTGAAAGGCCCCGCCGCGGCGGCATTGCGCAGGACTCGCCCGCCTCGCCCGGCATTGTATCAAGTCGAGACAGCCCTGCCGTGGCAATGCACACGCACGCCGATTCGCGCGGACGGTCAAGGCCGGTGGTCCCAAAGCCTGCACCGCAAAGCAGCGGAAACGCCCCGCCTGCCTGCAAAAGTACTGGCAAAATCATGACGAAGCGCGGTACAGTGCCGCCGTTTGATGGTCTTGAAGGTTTGTCCCATGCAGCATGATTTTTCCATTAATGGCTCCCGCAACACGCGATGGGGTGCCGTCGGCGCCGCCGCCGCGCAACTGCGTCGGGTACGCGCGACAGCCGCTCTCGGTGTGCTGTTTTTGCTCGCCGCCTGCCAGAGTCCCGGCCCGACCAGCGTCGATGCCACCCTCGCCAGAACAAGCGCCATCACCGCCACGGCAACTCAAGGCGCCGCCGACCTGCCGCCTGACACGACGTCCCGCGCCGAGGCCGGTGCTGCCTTGCGCGGTCCGGGCATCGATCCCCTGCTTCTGGCCGAGCCCAGCCTGTGGGGACGCCTGCGGCGCGGATTCAATCTGCCCGCGCTGGATGACGAGCGCGCCGAACGTTTTGCACAGCAATTTGCACGCAGCGATTTTTTCGGCCGGCGTGCCGAGCGCGTGCGCATGTATCTGCCCCTGATCGCGGGCGAACTCGAGGCGCGTGCCATGCCGCTGGAGCTGGCGCTGCTGCCACTGGTGGAAAGTTCACTCAATCCGCAGGCCCGCTCGCCGGTAGGGGCAACCGGCACCTGGCAGTTCATGGCGCCGACCGCGCGCCGTTTCGACCTGCGCACTTCACACCTGGTGGACGACCGCAAGAACGTATTGGCTTCCACGCGCGCCGCGCTGGATTATCTGCAAACCCTGTACGGCCAGTTCGGCGACTGGCACCTCGCCATGGCGGCCTACAACTGGGGCGAAGGCAGCGTACAGAAAGCCGTCGATCGGCGCCGCGCGCAGGGCGGCACGGCGGATTTTGTAGACCTCGCTGCGCTCATGCCGGCGGAAACGCGCAACTATGTGCCGCAGATCGATGCGCTGAGCCGGCTGGTGGCAAACCCTGCCGCCTATGGCATCGATCTGCCGGATGCGGCAGAACAGACCGAACTGGTGAGCATGCCGCTCGCCCAGGATATGGATTTCGCCCTGCTCGCCGGCATGACCGGGCTGTCGGAAAAACGCCTGCAGGCCTTGAACCCCACGCTGCGCAAGCCGCTGGTGCTGGCCGCGGCGACGCCGGTGTTGTTGCTGCCCCAGGACTCTGCAGCGCGCTTGAAACAGCGCCTGGCAAGCCATAAAGGCCCGAGCACCAGTTGGTCGGTCGTGAAACTGAATGCAACCGCGCCGGTGGCCGACATCGCTGCCGCGCATGGCGTGTCCGCCACTGTGGTGCGCGACGTGAACAACATTCCGGCCGGCAAGAAGCCCGTCGCGGGGTCGGTGCTGTTGTTGCCGGTGGCGGCGCCGGCCGGCACGCGCGCGGCGGAAGCGCTGGTGGCGCGCGCGTCCTTCGATCTGGCACCCGATCTGGTGCTGGTGCGCACGCGCGCCAGGAAAGGTGAAACCCTGGCCGCCCTGGCGCGCCGCACCCACGTGGATGCGTCACAGCTTGCGGCCTGGAACGAACTGAGCGGCCCGCGCGCGCGCCGGCCGCTGCGTCCCGGTCAAACCCTCGCGCTGTGGGTGGTGCGCGAACGCGCCGGGGAATTTCCGGCTTTGGCAGCCGCCGATCCAGGGCGCGCCAAGGTGACACGCACGACGGCGCGCACGACGACGGTGGCGCGCAACACTCGCGCGCGTGGCGCGGCCAGGCCGGCGGCAAGCAAAGCACGCGCGCAGCAAATCGCGCACCGCTAAGTTCTGCCGGGATGCGGGCGCGCGCCCCTGCCCGCGCCCACCGGTTTCTCTCCCGCAGGCGCCGCGGCGGGCCGCGGCACTACTCAATAACTGCCGGGGTGGGCGGCGTTCTGGAAGCGCGTGTATTCGCCCAGGAACGTAAGCTGAACCATGCCGGTCGGCCCGTTACGGTGCTTGCCTATGATTACTTCGGCCAAACCTTTGTCGGGCGAATCCGGGTTATAAACTTCGTCCCGGTACAGGAACAAGATGAGGTCGGCATCCTGTTCGATGGCGCCGGATTCGCGCAGATCACTCATCACGGGCCGCTTGTTGGGGCGTTTTTCCAGTTCGCGGTTCAACTGCGACAGCGCGATGATGGGCACGCTCAATTCTTTCGCCAGCGATTTGATGCCGCGCGATATTTCGGAAATTTCGGTGGCGCGGTTTTCGCCTACGCGGGTGCCGCTCATGAGTTGCAGATAGTCGATCACGATGAGGCCCAGCTTGCCGCCATACTGTCGCGCCAGGCGGCGCGCGCGGGCGCGCAGATCGATGGTATTGATGCCACCGCTTTCGTCTACGTGCAGGGGCGCTTCGTGCAATTTGCCCAGCGCCATGGTAAGGCGGCCCCAATCGTCGTCATTGAGCCGGCCGGTGCGCAGGCGCTGCTGGTCTATGCGCGCCACCGAAGAAATGAAGCGGGTGGCAAGCTGGGTGCCCGGCATTTCCAGGGAAAAAATGGCCACCGGCAGGCCCTGGTTGAGCGCGACGTGTTCCGCGATATTGAGCGCGAAGGTGGTTTTGCCCATGGCCGGACGGCCGGCCACGATCACCATGTCGCCGCCGTGCAGGCCGGCCGTCTTGCGGTCCAGGTCGTCAAAGCCGGACGGTACGCCGGTAATGTCGGAGGGATCATCGCGGTCATACAACTCCTGCACGCGATTGACCACTTCCACCAGCATGGGCTGTATGGGCAGCAGGCCTTGCGAGGTACGCGCGCCGGCTTCGGCAATTTCGAAAATTGTCGATTCCGCCCTGTCCAGCAGTTCCTTGGCGTCGCGCCCCTGCGGATTGAGCGCGCTGGCGGCGATTTCGTCGCCCGCCGCGACCAGCCGGCGCAGGATGGCCCGCTCCCGTATGATTTCGGCGTAACGGCGGATATTTGCGGCCGACGGCGTATTGACGGCAATTTCGCCCAGATAGGCCATGCCGCCTATCTGTTCCGCTTCGTTGTTCTTGTCTACCGACTCGAATACGGTAACGACGTCGGCGGGCTTGCCCAGTTCGATCAGCTTGGCGATATGCCGAAAAATGCGGCGGTGGTCGTCGCGGTAAAAATCGCCTTCGCCCACCTGATCGGCTATGCGTTCCCAGGCCGCGTTATCCAGCAACAAACCGCCCAGCAAGGATTGTTCGGCTTCGACCGAATGGGGTGGAATTTTTAGCGCCGCCACCTCGATGTCGATGGGCGGCTGGTAGTTGATTGTACGTGTCTGCATCTTGACCCCACCTCCTGCGCCGGGCACTTTACACCGGCGGCGACTGCCGCAGCAAAGGATAAGTCTGTGGATAAACCCGCCTTTTGGCGGGGACAAATTGTGGATAAGCAATGTCGGTCAGTTCGCCGGAACCAGCCTCATCGCCGGTATTTGCGCGCAAAACGACGCTGCCAGGCCATGCCGCAAGGTGCGCTCAGTCACCGACAGCCTGCCCGGGCAGGAAATTTCGCCGGCCTCCTGTGTGTGCCGGCCGGCCCCTGCCCGCAGGCATCAGGGTAATCCGCAATGGGGCAGTATGCAGGCATGGGCCGCATGTCGTGTATTATTTGTCCCAATAGGGTGTTCGCGGCATCGCACAGATTTCCGCCGCGGGCAGGATTCGTGCTGGTCGGGCCGCCGCACGGGATTTCACGCGCCCGTGTTTTTTCAAGCATCCCCGCCAGACCTCATCCGCCAGCCGCTCGGCCGCATCGACGCGGACCCTGTTCCAGCCTTAATCCTCCCCGTGCTTGCATCCCCTGCCCCGCGTCGGCGCCGCATCCATTGCGCACTGCGGCGGGCATCAGGCGCTCATCCGGATTGAATTTCCGACAACGAGAACCATCATGCTGACCGCGCTCGTCATCGTATTTGTCGTCGCCTATGCGGCCATCGCCCTGGAACACCCGCTGCACATCAACAAGTCCGCCTCGGCTCTGGTCGGGGCGGGCCTGCTATGGACCATTTATGCGGTCGCCTCCAGCGATGCCCACATGGTCGGGGAACATCTGGCCGAGTCCCTCATGGCGACCGCGCAAATCGTATTTTTCCTGATGGGCGCCATGACCATCGTGGAAGTGGTGGATGCCCACAATGGCTTCGAAGTCATTACGCGGCGCATCAAGACCACAAGTTTGTCCTCGCTCATGTGGCTGGTGGGATTCGTCACATTTTTTCTGAGCGCGATGCTGGACAACCTGACCACCACCATCGTCATGGTGTCGTTGATACGCAAATTGCTCGCCCGCCACGACGACAGGCTGTTTTTTGCCGGCATCATCATCATCGCGGCCAATTCCGGCGGCGCCTGGTCGCCCATAGGCGACGTCACCACAACCATGCTGTGGATAGGCGGCCAAATCACCACCCTGGCGATCATGCAATCGGTATTGCTGCCCGCGCTCGTCAGCATGATCGTGCCGCTGGCGGTCACGGCGCACATACTGCGCGGCAGGCCGGTCGAAGCACCGGCAGCACCGAGCGGCGAAGAAGGCTGCAGCACCAGCGCCTTTGAGCGTAACCTCATGTTCTTTCTGGGGCTGGGCATACTGATCGCGGTGCCGGTATTCAAAACCTTGACCCACCTGCCGCCCTTCATGGGCATATTGTTCGGCCTGGGCATATTGTGGCTGGTCGGCGATCTGGTGCACCGCCACAAGGACGACGACGACAAACAACACCTCACGCTGGCGCACGCATTGAGCCGCATAGACATGAGTTCCATCGTGTTTTTCATCGGCATCCTGCTCGCCGTGGCCACGCTGGAACACACCCACATCCTGAACGCACTGGCCGAATGGCTGGAACGCACTGTCGGCCGTCAGGATTTGATCGTGCTCATCATCGGAATGGTGAGCGCCATCGTCGATAACGTGCCGCTGGTCGCCGCAGCCATGGGCATGTACAGCCTGCAACAATTCCCGCCCGACAACTTCCTGTGGGAATTCCTCGCCTACTGCGCCGGCACGGGCGGCTCCATCCTGATTATCGGATCGGCCGCAGGAGTAGCCGCCATGGGGCTCGAAAAGATAGAGTTTTTCTGGTACATGAAGCGCATCAGCCTGCTTGCGCTGGTCGGCTACTTTGCCGGTGCCGGCTGCTATCTGCTGCAGTACCGGATATTCCACTAAACGCCGGCTGCGGCCGCCGCCGCATGCGTAATTCGGGGAACCTACCGATTGCGCGTATCGCGGCGGCCATGATGCGCGGCAGCCGCGGGATGTCGCTCATTCAGCCGCCATCGCGGCTACAGGGCGTAACGGCGCCGGCACGGCGCGACGCTTCGCCCCGCGCTCGGCAAGGCCGGACCACCACGCTGCGCGGCATTCCACCGCAAGCGTAGCTTGCCCCGGTACTTAGTTTGATACCTGCGGCCTGTCGTCCGGCATGTGGTTGATTTCCGCGGCGCGGCGCTGGAAGAAACAGGTGCAGGCCGACGAGGTCGCGCACAGCAGCCAGAACGCAAAAAATCCCAAAGAATAAGTCGCCTCGCGCGACCAATAGACCGGCTTGCCCAACAAATAAAGCTCTTGCGGGTCGATGATGGTGAAAAAAACGATTTCTGCCAGCCCTGCCACGATGAATGAAGGCCACAGAATATTGATGATGCGCTTGTTCATGCCGTTCGCCTCGTACTTGCCAATGCGCAAAATTGCGCGGCGACGCGGCGCGCGTGGCGCGCCGCGTCTGTCGGTCAGCCCTTGCCGCCGGCCGCTGAACTGTTGTTGCGGGCGGCAAGCGCCTTTGCTTCGTCCTCATCCATGCTGCGGCGGAAAAAGCGCACGAAAAATACGCCCATGCCTAGTATGAATGCGATCGTTGCAAGACTAAATAGACCAATGTCGGAACTAAAGAGCAGATTCCATGCCATGACTAATTCCCCTATTCAGGACTTTGTAGAGATGTCGAATCAAGTTTGATCTCTCTGTCGTGGGGAATTTTCATGGTGCCGGTAAGGCGCCATGTCCGGGCGTCATCTTCTATATCCACCAGCCAGCGCCCGTTGGCAAGGTTTTTGAGCGCGCCGGCGTAGTCGCCCTTGTGCCCGGTAAGTAATAAGGATTGATCACTGTCGTCACCCGCCGGCCGGATGAAACTCACCCGTATGGCCTCGGGCGGGTTTGCAATCTGCAGCTGGACGTCTACGCGACCGTCGTCGAGCTTGATGCGCGCCACGGCGTGCAACTCCGCCGCGCGCTTTTCGCGCGCCAAGGTCTGATTGACCGCCAGTCCCTGTTTGTAATAGTCGCCCGTGACCAAGCCATCATCGGTCTTGATGGCAATCCACAAGGTTGCGAAACCCGCCACCACCGCGGTGGCGGGCATGGATATCAATAGCCACGGCCACAACTGCCGATACCAGGGCGTGTGGGCCGGCAAGGCCGCTGCGGAAACCGTCATTGAATGTTTCTCCTTCACGGGAGCAGGAAGGTGGATTTTTCGTGCACATGCACCTTGGAATCGTCCGTGGCCGTCACGTCGAAATAAATTTCGTTCGAACCGTGCTTGCCCGCGTCTTCCGGGGCGCGTACCCCCACTGTCATGCTGCGCGTGGATGCCGGGTCGACCACCACTTCACTATCCGACGCCAGAACGATCGACGGCATGCCGCTTACCGTCACCGTAAATTTGCGCGTCTGTTCGGAGGTATTGATGATCTGCAGGCGATACACATTTTCCATGAGGCCGCCTTCCACTTCGCGCGCCAGCGTGGAACGATCGCGTATCACATTCACCTTGAGCGGTTGGCGCGTCGCCAAAGACCAGATGAACGCAATGATCACCAGACCCATGAGCCCCGTATAAAGCATGATGCGTGGGCGCATCACGTGGCGCAGAATTTCCTTGCTTCCCCAGTGCTTCTTGAGCGCGTTTTCGGTCGTATAGCGTATCAGCCCACGCTGATAGCCCATTTTGTCCATGACCTGATCGCAGCCGTCGATGCAGGCTGCGCAGCCTATGCATTCGTATTGAAGCCCCTTGCGTATGTCGATACCGGTCGGGCACACCTGCACGCAGATGCCGCAATCGACGCAATCGCCCTTGCTCACGCTGCGCGGATCCACCCCTTTGCGACGCGAGCCGCGCGGTTCTCCGCGCTCGGTATCATAGGTAATGACCAAGGTATCCGGATCGAACATGACCCCCTGAAAACGCGCATAGGGGCACATGTATTTGCAAACCTGTTCACGCATGTAGCCGGCATTGCCATAGGTGGCAAAACCGTAGAACAACACCCAGAACGTTTCCCAGGGGCCGAGCGTGAACGCCAGCACTTCGCTCGCCAGTTCGCGTATGGGCGTGAAATAGCCGACGAAAGTAAATCCCGTCCATAGCGACACCGCAATCCAGGCCGCCTGCTTGCTGAACTTGAGTCCGAACTTGCGCGCGCTCATGGGCTGCTGATCGAGTTTCATGCGCTTGGCACGATCGCCCTCGATCTTCATTTCTATCCACATGAAAATTTCCGTGTAGACCGTCTGTGGACAGGCATAACCACACCACAATCGCCCGGCGACGGCCGTAAATAGAAATAGTCCAAACGCGGACAAAATGAGAATGATGGTCAGATAAACCACGTCCTGCGGCCAGAACACCGCGCCAAATATGTAGAACTTGCGCTCGACCAGGTGAAACAGCACGGCCTGGCGGCCGTTCCAGGGCAACCAGCAAAGCCCGTAAAACACGAGTTGCGTGGCCCAAACCAGAATCCAGCGCCAGGTCGCAAAAATGCCGGTGACGGCACGCGGATAAATCTTTTTGCGTACCTCGTAAAGGGACACTTCGACTGCGGCATCCTGCGCCTCGATCGGGATGACCTTGGGCGCCTGTTCAGCATTCGCGGGGGAGTTGGGCGGATTCATAGTTTCAGATAATAAGCAGATACTAATACATTGATCTGAAAACTCCGGACCGCACGGGTCCGGAGCACGTACCGCTTTGTGATTGTTTTTGTGTTACTTCGTTTCGGCCTTGGGCGCGGCGCCAGCCGATTTGCCATAAATATAGGCAGCCAGCAGGTGAATCTTGGCGTCGCCCAGGAATTCCTGGAACGCCGGCATGCGGTTCTGGCGGCCCATGGTGATGGTTTCCGTTACCGTCCCCTCGCTACTGCCATACAACCAGGTGCTGTCGCTCAGGTTAGGCGCGCCTATGGCGGTATTGCCTTTGGCGTCCTGACCGTGACAGGGCGAGCAGTTGGCCATGAACACTTCCTTGCCGCGCTGGGCGCGGGTTGAATCGGCGGCCATGCCCGACAGGGACCGCACATAGTTGGCTGCGTCCTTGATCGTATCCGCGCCAAGATGGGCAAACGGAGGCATCATGCCCTGACGGCCACCTTTGATCGTGGTCTCGATCTGCTCCGGCTCACCACCATACAGCCAGTCGCTATCGGTCAGATTCGGAAAGCCCTTGGCGCCCTTGGCATCCGACCCGTGGCACTGCGAGCAGTAGGTCTGGAACAGCCGCTCACCCATGGCCTTGGCTTCCGGATCGGCTGCCACCACCTTGATGTCCTGGGTCAGGAACTTGTTGAAGATCGGATCGTACTTTTCGGCGGCCTTTTTCATCTCGTCTTCATACTGACCAAGGGAAGTCCAGCCGAACGCCCCCTTGAAACTTCCGAAGCCGGGATACATCGCCAGATACGCAATCCCGAACAGCACGGTCAGCCAGAACAGGCCCATCCACCAGCCCGGCAGCGGATTGTTCCATTCCTGGATGTTTTCGTCCCACACGTTGCCGTGCAGCTGAACCCCGCCGACCTTTTTCTCGGTGCGGTTGCTCATCAGCACGAACAAGCAGTACACGAGACTCAAGGCCACCAGCACCATCACGTACATGTTCCAGAAGCCGTTTACGAAATCACTCATGATTATTTTCCTTGATCGCGGTTGGGACCGGACGAGGCCTCCGGCAGATCGTCTTCTTCGAGCGGAATGCGGCCCGCATCTTCGAACAGTTTGCGATTCTTCGCGCTATAGGCCCAGTAAACAATGCCCAGGAAGCACAGCAAACTGAATACGGTGACGACCGACCGGATGAGACTCACGTCCATGGTCTTATCTCACGTTCTTGAGCGCGGTGCCCAAACCCTGGAGGTAGGCGATGACCGCTTCCAGCTCGGTCTTGCCTTCCACCTGTGCGCGCGCGTTCTTGATGTCGTCTTCGGAATAAGGCGGCTTGCCATCGACCTTGAACGTAACGGCATTCAGCGCCGCCATTTTCTTCTCGATGTCATCCACCTTGGCCGGACGGTCCAGCCAGGAGTAGGCCGGCATGTTCGACTCCGGCACCACATCGCGCGGGTTCAGCAGGTGAATGCGATGCCACTGGTCCGAATAACGGCCTCCCACACGAGCCAGGTCGGGACCGGTGCGCTTGGAACCCCACTGGAAGGGGTGGTCATACACCGACTCACCCGCGACCGAATAGTGACCATAGCGCTCGGTTTCCGCACGGAACGGACGGATCATCTGCGAGTGGCAGTTGTAGCAGCCTTCGCGTACATAGATGTCGCGCCCGACCAGCCGCAGCGGTTCGTAGGGCTTTACCCCTTCGATCGGCTTTGTAGTGGAGTGCTGGAAAAACAGCGGAACGATTTCCACCAGACCACCCACTGACACCGCAAGGATGGTCAGGATGATCATGAGCGGAAGATTGCTTTCGATTATTTCGTGCTTGGAACCAGACATTTCCTCGTCTCCTTCACGCAGCCGCTGCCATGGGGGCGACCACGGGCGCGTTGTAGGGCTTCTTGCCGGCGATGGTTTTGATCATGTTGTAGAACATGATCAGCATGCCAGACAGGAACATCAGCCCGCCGATGACGCGTATCGTCCAGAACGGATAGGAGGCCTTGACCGCCTCGACGAAGGCATAGGTCAGCGTGCCGTCCGCATTGGTTGCGCGCCACATCAGGCCCTGCATGACGCCGGAAATCCACATCGAAGCGATGTACAGCACGACCCCGATGGTGGCGATCCAGAAGTGCGCCGTGATGAGCTTGACGCTATACATTTCCTTCTGGCCGAACAGGCGCGGCAGCAGGTAGTAGATCGAACCGATCGAAATCATGGCCACCCAGCCCAGCGCACCGCTATGCACGTGCCCCACCGTCCAGTCGGTGTAGTGCGACAGCGCATTGACCGTTTTCACGGACATCATCGGACCTTCGAAGGTCGACATGCCGTAGAAGGACAGCGAAGTGATCATGAACTTCAGGATGGGATCGGTACGCAGTTTGTGCCAGGCGCCGGACAGCGTCATGATGCCGTTGATCATGCCACCCCAGGACGGCGACAGCAGAATCAGCGAAAACACCATGCCAACGGACTGGGTCCAGTCAGGCAACGCGGTGTAGTGCAGGTGGTGCGGGCCGGCCCACATATAGGTGAAGATCAGTGCCCAGAAGTGCACCACTGACAGGCGGTAGGAATACACCGGACGTTCGGCCTGCTTGGGCACGAAGTAATACATCATGCCGAGGAAGCCCGCCGTGAGGAAGAAGCCCACCGCGTTGTGGCCGTACCACCATTGCACCATGGCGTCCTGCGCGCCGGCGTAGGCGGAATACGATTTCCACAGCGTGACCGGAATTTCCGCGCTATTGACGAGGTGCAGCAGCGCCACCGTCAGAATGAAGCCGCCGAAAAACCAGTTCGCCACGTAAATGTGAGTGACCTTGCGCGTGGCGACCGTGCCGAAGAACACGATTGCATACGACACCCAGACCAGGGTGATCAATATGTCGATCGGCCATTCCAGCTCGGCATATTCCTTGCCGCTCGTGTAGCCCAACGGCAACGTGACTGCCGCGAGCACGATGACAAGCTGCCAGCCCCAGAACGTAAACGCTGCCAGTGCTGGAGAGAACAGCGTCGTATGGCAGGTACGCTGCACGGCGTAGTAGGAGGTCGCAAACAACGCGCAGCCCCCAAACGCGAAAATGACCGCATTCGTGTGTAACGGACGCAGCCTCCCGTACGACAACCATTCGTAGACGTTCAGCTGTGGCCAGACTAGCTGTGCGGCAACGATAACGCCGACCAGCATGCCCACTATGCCCCAGACGACCGTCATGATGGCGAACTGCCGCACGACCTTGTAGTTATAAGTCGCTTGCGATGACATCACTCACCTCATACCGGAAGTTGATGAAAGAAAACCTGTTTTTGTGTTTTGCAACCAATCCTCCGGAACTACCCATTTGGCGGCAATGGCGGGCAGTGTACCGAAGGGTGCGTAGCAAGGCTTGACACAGATCAAGCTGGTCCGGTGAATCGGGCATGAGTGTTGCGCGCGGCGCAAAAGTGCCGGGCAAAAAAAGGGGGCGACTAGCGCCCCCAACCCCAACAGAGAGACTTCATGCCGGACTACGACAGCCTGGAGGCCGTCCAGGCGGGCAAACCGGGAAAAACGCTGGAAATCCGTGGCAGAAGGAAATTACCCTGAAGCTGTGCCGCGGGAAATTTGCTGTTTCCAGCGTCGAATTCACTGAAACGCAGTATATACCCCACATTAAGTAGGGTTTTTGATCGAGGTCAAAACTGCTGCCGGGGGCAGCGGCTGCGGTAAAACGGGGAAACAATCAGCCCGGCATATCGCCGTCGCGGCGCTCGGGATGCTGTGAGGATTCAGGGGCCTTTTCGTCCACCGCGGGACGATCGTCATCCATGACGACGCGATAGGCGGGGCCTTCCAGATCGTCGAACTGTCCGCTGCGCAGCGACCACCAGAATATGACGCCGATCAGGAATACCAACACCACGGACAATGGGATGAGGAGGTAAAGAATTTCCATTATTTGCGCTGCCCTGCCTCGGCCCCCGCGCGCCGCGCCGACTGCAGGCGCAGGGCATTGAATACCACCAGGGCGGAACTGGCGGACATGCCCAGGCCGGCCATCCAGGGCGTGACCCAGCCGGCCATGGCGAGCGGTATGGCGCCGAAGTTATAGGCAAAAGACCACACCAGATTTTGCCGGATGATGCGCATGGTGCGGCGCGCCAGGTGCCAGCCCGCGCCCAGCGCAGTGAGTGACTCGGCCAGCAGCACGATGTCGCCCTGGGTGCGCGCCAGTTCGGTGCCGCTGCCCATGGCGATGGATACCTGCGCCTGGGCCAGCACCGGGGCATCATTGATACCGTCGCCCACCATCGCAACCACTGCCCCGCCGCCCTGCAGCTTTTCTATCCATTCGCGCTTGCCGTCCGGCGTAAGGCCGCCATGCACTTCGCTGACGCCCAATTGCTCGCCGAGACTATGTACGGTGGAGGGGCTGTCGCCGGACAGGATGCTCACTTTAAGGCCGGCGGCTTTCAATTCCGCGACCAGCTCGCGCGCGCCCGGACGAATTTCGTCGGCAAAGCGGAACGCAGCGATCCAGCCCCGCTCGTCACCCAGCGCGACCAGGGTTTGCCCGCCGCTACCGCGCGACTTCGGCTCCGGCCAGGGTTTACCGTGCAATTCGGCGACGAACGACGGCCGCCCGATGCGCACTCGCACCCCGGCCAGGGAAGCTTCCATACCCTGGCCCGGCCTGCCCTGCAGGGCGTTCAGATCCGGCAAGACCGCCGCAGGCGGCACATAGGCCTCCAGGGCGCGGCCGATGGTGTGCCCGCTGCCGTGTTCCATGGCCGCGGCGAGCGCCAGCGCGCGCCCCGGATCGCCGCGAAACACGTCAAAACCTTCGAGCCGCATGCGCCCCATGGTGAGGGTGCCGGTCTTGTCGAATGCCACATGGGTGGCGCGGGCAAACGTTTCGATGGCGTGGGCGCGCGTGACCAGCACCCCCAGCGCGGATAGCGCGCCGGTCGCGCTGGTAAGTGCGGCCGGCGTCGCCAGCGACAGTGCACAGGGGCAACTGACCACCAGCACGGCGACGAATATCCACAGCGCGCGGGCGGAATCCAGCCACAGCCAGACCACAGCAGTCAGGACCGCCAGCACCAGCAGCGCCAGCACGAAGCGGCTCGCGACGCGGTCCGCCATTTGCGCGAGGCGCGGCTTTTCCTGCGCTGCGCGTTCCATCAGACGCACGATGGCGGCGAGCCGCGTCTGTTCGCCTACGCGTTCCACGCGCACCACGAGCGGGCTGGCAATATTTACAGCACCGCCGGTGACGGAGTCGCCGGGCGCCTTGGCGACCGGCGTGGATTCGCCCGATAACAGCGATTCATCGGTCTGGCTGGTGCCTTCCACCACCACGCCGTCGGCCGGCAGGGTGGCGCCAGCCTCCACCAATACATGCTCGCCCGGCTGCAGCGCATTGACGGCCACCTGCTCCACCGCACGCGCCGGCCACTGCGCGAGGCGCTGCGCCAGCGCCGGTACCGCGCGCGACAGCGCTTCCACACCGCGCACGGCACGCTGGCGCGCCACCATTTCGAAATAACGCCCGCCCAGCAGCAGAAATACGAACATCGCGACGGAATCGAAATAAATCGTGCCGGTGGAGCGGAATGTCGCCCAGCAGCTTGCTGCGAACGCACTGCCTACGCCCAGCGCCACCGGCACGTCCATTCCCACCCGCCCGATGCGCAGATCGCGCCAGGCTGCCGTAAAAAATGGTGCTGCCGAATACAGAATCACCGGGAGCGTGAGCAAAAGGCTGGCCCAGCGCATAAGTTTTTCGATGTCCGGCGTCATCGTGCCGGGGTCGGCGATGTACATGGGCAGCGCGTACATCATCACCTGCATCATGCCGAAGCCGGCCACGAACACACGCCACAAGGCATCGCGCCGCTCCTTGCGGGCGAGCTGTTCCGAGCGCGCGACGTCGAACGGATAGGCGTTGTAGCCTAT
This sequence comes from Rhodocyclaceae bacterium, assembly GCA_016791105.1. GTDB lineage: Bacteria > Pseudomonadota > Gammaproteobacteria > Burkholderiales > Rhodocyclaceae > JAEUNM01. Next base: position 191,443 of record JAEUNM010000118.1, read on the forward strand.
CGCCGCAATCGCTTCCAGAATGGCGGATAGTTTTATGCGGCGTTCGTCCCAGCGCACCCGCGCGCGCCGCGTCGCGTAATTGATTTCGACCGCGGTCACGCCGGCCTGCCGCGTCAGGTGCTGTTCGTTCAGCCACACACAGGCGGCGCAGGTAATGCCTTCCAGAATGAGCGCCGCCTCGCGCTCATGTTCGCCCACCGGGCGCACGAAATTTTTCTGAAATTCCGGATGATCGAATACGCCCAAATCCTTCAACTGCGCCGGCAGCGCCTCGCGCTTGCCCTGCGGCAGCGTGTCGCGATGGCGGTAATAATCGTCGAGCCGGTTATCGACGATGGCCTGTGCCACAGCCTGGCAACCGGCGCAGCACATGGCGCGCTCCACATCGCCGACGCGTACCGACAGATGTACGTCGCCCGGAATGGGAAGCCCGCAGTGGTAGCAACTTGAGGCGGCGGCGGGTTGCATCGGGAGCGAGGGGAGGAAAATTGCCGTGCGCGTTCGCAGGCAGGCGGAGGAGGAAACCCGCTAGTTTAGCGGCTTCACGCCGCGTCGCGCAAACCACCGCGCGGCGCGCCGCATCTGCGACAATGCCGGCATGAAAAAGATCGTCATCCTGATTTCCGGACGCGGCTCCAATATGGAAGCGCTGCTGCACGCCGGACTGCCGGCGCGCATCACGGGCGTCATATCCAACCGGCCGGACGCGGGCGGGCTTGCCATCGCAGCTGCCGCCGGCGTGCCGGTGCGCACGGTGGACCACACGCAATACACCACGCGCGACGCTTTCGATGCCGCCCTGGCGCAAGCGATCTCCGAATGCGGCGCCGATCTGGTGGTGCTGGCCGGCTTCATGCGCATCCTGGGCCGTCAATTCGTCGAAACATTCCGTGGCCGGCTGCTCAATATCCACCCTTCCCTATTGCCGGCCTTTCCAGGTCTCGATACGCACGAACGTGCGCTCGCGGCGGGTTGCCGCCTGGCCGGGGCGACGGTGCACTTCGTCACGCCCGATCTGGATTCCGGACCCATCGTGATCCAGGCCGCCGTGCCTGTCATGCCGGACGACGACGCCGGCCGTCTGGCCACCCGCGTGCTGGAACAGGAACACCGCATCTACCCGCAGGCCGTGCGCTGGTTTTGCGAGGACCGCCTGCAACTCGGCGAGGACGGACGCGTGCAGCTCCTGGGCATGGCCTGGTCGAGCGTTGCGTGCATCGCACCGCCGCTCGAGTGCCACGGTGCCTGACGCATTGCGCAGGGCGGCCCGGACATGTACCGCCCGCCCCCCGCCCGGCCGCCGGGCCGCGCGCGCGGCGCAATCCGCCGCCGGCTGATTTTGCTCACGCTGGGTTTGTCCCTGCTGTTGCACGCGGCGGTATTGGTAATGCCTGGCTGGCAATTGCCGGAATCCGATACGGATGCCATGCCCCCGCTGCATGCCGGCCTGCAAGCCGCGCCCGCCACCGCTGCGAGCCCGCGCGCGCAGCGCCCGAAACCGCCGCCGGCCAGGCCGCGCCGCGCGCCACAGCCGACGCCGGCGCCGATTGCGGCCCAACCCGGCGCCGAAACAGGCGAGCCGGCCGAAACTCAGGCTGCGGCGCCCGATACCTCCCCAGCCACCGAGCAAAATGCCGGAGCCGAGCAGCCCGTGCAGACGCAGGCCGAACCCACGCCGGACAAAATCGACCCCGCCGCAACGGAACCCATTACAAGCGATCTGCCGGTCGAAGGGCGCATCAGTTTTGCCGTATCACGCGGCGACGGGCATTCCGACATTGCCGAGTCGGTGCACGGCTGGCAGCACGATGGCACGGACTACGTGGTAAAAAGCCGCGTCGCCGGACTGGGCTTGTTTGCGCTGGCCGGCAGCATCACGCTGGAAAGCCGTGGCAAACTTACGTCCCGCGGTTTGCAGCCCGAGCATTTCGAGGGCCGGAAACGTAGAAACCCGACCGAAACCGTGCAATTCGATCGCAGCGCCGGCCTGCTGCGCCTGAGCGGCCGCGACCAGACGCGAGAACTCGAATTGCCGCCGGATACGCAGGATTTGGCCTCCGTGTGGTATCAACTCGGCTGGCAGCACGAAAGCGAATTCAGCCTGTGGGTATGCAACGGACGTTCGCTCACGCAACGCCGCTTCCGCTCTGCCGGCGAAGAAAACTTCGATTCGCGCGTGGGGCCGTTGCGCGTGCTGCATCTGGTATCGGATGCCGCCCCGGGCGAGGACGCCTATGACGTGTGGCTGGCGCTGGCACATCACCGGTTGCCCGTGCGCATCCGCCAAACCAATCGCAAAGGCGAAGTGTACGACCAGCAGATCAAGGAAATGCAGTATCCGGGCACGCATCTGGCGGAAGCCCCTGGCGAACGCCCCGCACTCTCGAATTGACCCCGGCGCCGCCACAGCCCGCCGCCTGGCCGCGCCCGCGCGGTGAATGACGACAAACAATTTTTCAGTATCGAAAACCGCCCATGCATCTATACCCCGCCCTGCTTGCCGCCGCCTCCGAAGCACTGGCACAAGTGCTGGAACTGAAATTTCCCGCCGATTCCGTGCTGTCGCGCTTTTTCCGCGAAAACCCTGCGCTGGGCCAGCGCGACCGCGCTTTCGTGGCGGAAACCGTGTACGCCGTGCTGCGCCGCCGCCGCTATCTCGAACGCACCACCGGTGTGCGCAGCACACCGCGCCGCCTGATACTGGCCGCCTGCCTGTTGCTGCAGGGCATGAACCGGCGCCAGTTGGCCGACGTGCTGAAAGCGTCCGACGAGGCCTGGCTCACCGCCCTGTATGCCCCGCCCGAACCACCGCTCACCCTGGCTGAACAGGCCGACCTGCCGGACTGGCTGGCCGACCGGCTGGGTGCAAAAATGGACGCGGCTGCACTGCTCACGCTGGCCGCCGCGCTGAACCAGCCGGCGCCGCTCGATCTGCGCGTCAATCCGCTCAAAATGACGCGCGAAGACGTCCTGGCGCGGCTGGCGGCGGACGGCATCGAAGCCCGCCCCGGACAGTATTCACCGCTCGCCGTGCGGCTCGCCGGCAAGCCGGCGCTGGCCCAGCACCCGCTATTTCTGGAAGGCGCCGTGGAAGTGCAGGACGAAGGCAGTCAATTGCTGGCCTTCCTGACCGCCCCGCGGCGCGGCGAAATGGTGGCCGATTTTTGCGCCGGCGCCGGCGGCAAAACCCTGGCGCTGGGCGCGCTCATGCGCAATACCGGCCGCCTGTACGCCTTCGACGTATCCGACAAACGCCTCATCAAATTGCGCCCGCGCCTCGCCCGCTCCGGGCTGTCCAACGTGCACCCGGTGCGCATCGCGCACGAAAACGACAGCCATGTGAAGCGCCTGGCCGGTAAACTGGACCGCGTGCTGGTGGACGCGCCCTGCTCCGGCCTCGGAACGCTACGCCGCAATCCCGATCTTAAATGGCGCCAGAGCGCCGCCGGCGTGGCCGAACTGGCTGCCAAACAGCGCGCCATCCTGGCCGGCGCGGCCAGACTGGTGAAGCCGGGCGGGCGCCTCGTATATGCCACCTGCAGCCTGCTGGAAGAAGAAAATTCGGCGGTTGTGGCCGATTTTCTGGCCGCCCACGGCGAATTCCAGGTCCAGGATGCCGCCACATCGTTCGGCGACGTGAACATCGCGCTTACCGGCGGCCCCTACCTGGAACTGGCGCCGCACACGCACGGCACCGACGGATTTTTCGCGGCGGTGATGGAACGCAACAAAGCCTGAGCGGCGGCGCACGCCCGGATCGATCCGATAACCCTTAGAAACTGACGCACCATGGATCTCGTACTGTCCCTGCCCGAGCTGGAACGCAACCTGTTCAAGCCGGCCATGCTGATCGAACTGGGCGTGATCGCGCTCGGCCTGATCGCGGCCGGTTTGATCGCCTGGCGCGCGCGCCGCCGCTACCGCCCGGCCGATGAAAACACCGCGCAGGAACAAAGTTTCGCCCATAGCAGCGTGCAGCGCCTGATTTTTCCATTGAGCGGCGCCGCCCTGCTGCTGGCAGCGCGCGGCGTTCTGCGCCTCATGGGCGTAAACACCCATGTGATCGCAGCCGTGTGCATATTGCTGCTGGCGCTGGCCGGCATACGCATGGCGGTATTCGCGCTGCGGCGGGCATTCGGCAACCCTGCCTGGGTGGCCGGGTTCGAGCAGATATTCGCGCTCACCATCTGGACCGTGTTCGCCCTCCACGTGCTGGGCATATTGCCGGAACTGATCGATTGGGCCGAAAGCATAAAATTTTCCATCGGCAAGCAGAAGCTGGATCTGTGGGTGCTGCTGCAGGGCGCGCTATGGGTGATGGTGACGCTGCTGGCCGCCATGTGGCTCGCCGGCCTGCTGGAAAACCGCATCATGGCCTCGGGCCAGCTCGATTTCAGCCTGCGCATCGTGCTGTCGCGCCTGGTCAAAACCCTGCTGGTATTTCTGGCGGTGCTCATCGCGCTGCCCATCGTGGGCATCGATCTCACTGCGCTATCGGTATTTGGCGGCGCGCTGGGCGTGGGACTGGGCTTCGGCATGCAGAAAATCGCCGCCAGCTACGTATCCGGCTTCATCATCCTGCTGGACCGCTCGATACGCATAGGCAATATCGTGTCCATTGCCGGCGACCGCGGTCAGGTGACGCGCATCACCACGCGCTACACCGTGCTGCGCAAACTTACCGGCGTGGAAGTGATCGTGCCGAACGAAACATTGGTCAGTTCGGTGCTGGTGAATGAGTCCTACACCGATCAGCGCGTGCGCCTGGCGATGCCGTTTCAGGTCGCCTACGGTACCGATCTGGATGTGGCGCTCAAGGTGCTGGTAGATGCCACGCGCCAACAGCCGCGCGTGCTGGCCGAGCCCGCGGCGGGCGGACTGGTGGATGGATTTGGCGACAACGGCATCAACCTGGAACTGGGCTTCTGGATCGCCGATCCGCACGAAGGCACGGCGGTGCTGCGCTCGGAAATCAACCTCTTCGTGTGGCGGGAATTCCAGCGCCTGGGCATACAGATTCCGTTCCCGCAGCGCGAGGTACGCATGCTCGGCACGACAGACATTGCGCTGCAGCCCGGCGGCATGGCGGCAAGCACCGCACCGCCGCCGGATAAAACCGCTTAGCGGCGCTGGATCAGCCCTTGACGCGGTTGCGGTATTCGCCGCTGGCGGTGTCGATTTCGATCTTGTCGCCGATTTCGCAAAAGGCCGGCACCTGCACTTCAAAGCCGGTATTGATTTTGGCGGGCTTCAGCACCTTGCCCGAGGTATCGCCGCGCACGGCCGGCTCGGTATAGACGATTTCGCGCACCACCGAGGACGGCAGTTCCACGGAAATGGCGCGACCGTCGTAAAACACCACTTCGCAAGCCAGCCCGTCTTCCAGGAAATTGAGCGCATCGCCCATGTTTTCCTTTTCGACTTCGTACTGGGCGTATTCGGCGTCCATGAACACGTACATCGGGTCGGCAAAGTAGGAATAGGACACTTCCTTGCGTTCCAGTACGATCACGTCGATTTTTTCGTCGGCCTTATAGACCTGCTCGGTATTGTTGCCGATCAGGAGGTTCTTGAGCTTGAGGCGCACGGTGGCGGCATTGCGCCCACCGCGGTTATATTCGGTACGCAAAATGACGTAGGCGTCATTGTTGAACTTGATGACGTTACCTACGCGTAATTCCTGGGCGAGTTTCATGGTGCGGGAAGCCGGGTAAAAAAGCCTGCTATTGTAGCTTTTCACGCACGAACTTTACAAGGCCGGCCGCAGCGTCCGTGCCGCCGGCAAAGTGCTGCGCGCGCGCCGCGGCAAATTGCGCGCACTCGGCAGGCTGCGCCTGCAGCGCGCGCCAGGCCGCCGCGATATCGGGCGCGCCGTCCAGGCCATTCCAGGCGCGCATGAATGCCACCGCCGCGGCGCGCGCAAGCCCCTCGCCGGCTTCCCCCAGGTAGCGCCCCAGAAACGCCTCGAGCTTGGCGGCATGCGCGCCGTCCTGTTGCGGGTATATGTGCCAGCAGAACGGCCGCCCGGCCCACAGCGCGCGCAGGAAAGAATCTTCGCCGCGCACCACGTTCATGTCGCAGGCCCATAACAGCCGGTCATAGCCGGGTTGATCCTGCAGGCCGATGCGAACCAGGCTCAAGCCACCGTGCTGTACGCTGCTACCTGCCTGCACGGCCAGCCCCCAGCGCGCCAGTTCGGCGTTCGCAACCCCTTCCGGCACGATCAGCCGCAGCGGCTGCGGCGCCGCCGCAAGTTCGGCCAGCCAGGCATCCAGCGGTGCGCCGCCGTAACAGAACAGCGACAGATTGCGCGCTGCCGGCGCCAGCCCGAGCGAACGCCAATACTGCACCTGCACTTCCCGATCCGCCAGGAAGGCATCGCGCTCGCGCAGCAAATGTGCTTCGCGCAGCAATCCGCCGGTTGCGGCGGTAAAGCCCGGGTAGAAAAACCAGGTCACCAGCGGCAGATGCCCGTGCCGCGAAGGCAGGCCGTGGCAGCGCTCGACCCAGTTCTCCGCGCTCAGATATTCGAAATTGATCCATAGCGGCGCGGCGGAGGCCCGCCCCATCGCCTCCACGTAGACTTCCGGCAGCCGGCAGCCGAAACTTTCCAGCACCACCTGCGCCGGCGCAACATGGAGTTCGCCGTCCCAGCGGCGGATTTCGACCCCGCCCGCGCGCTGGCAGGCAGCCGTGGCGTCCAGGCCCGGACAAATACGCGCGAACACCTGCAGATCGTCACACATCAGCCGCACTTCAAAGCCGTATTCGGCCGCCAACTGGCGTGCCAGGCGCCAGCAAACGCCGATGTCGCCATAGTTATCGACGACGCTGCAGAAAATGTCCCATTTCACCCTGAAGTTCCCGTTTTGGCGGCCTGGCCGCGCTTCTCGCAATCGACCTGCATCGCGCCCAGGCCGACTCGGCATGACAACACTCAAGCCGTGCAGTGCAACGGCCGTAAACAGGCCGAGGACATGCCATGAGCTTGACGAATTTTCCGGATACTGCCGCCTGGCTGCGATTTTTGCAGGGAAAAAGCCTGCCCGTGCTGCGCCACAGCGTACGCGCGCTGCAGGAACTCGACCGCAATCGCGACCAGGCCGACGCGCGCAGCATCGCCCGCATCGTATTGCAGGATCCCCTGCTCGCGCTGCGCGTGCTGGCCTACCTCGAAAAACGTCGCAGCGGCCCCGCTTCCGGCAGCACCGTCGCCACCATAGGCCGCGCCGTGGTGATGCTGGGCGTGGATGCATTCTTCCGCGCCTGTGCCGAGCTGACCGAAGTCGAACAACTGCTTGCAGGCCGCCCGCGCGCCCTGCTCGGCATGCTGCAGGTGGTTGCGCGCGCACGCCGCGCCGCGCATTTTGCGCGCGAAATTGCCGTGCTGCGGCACGATGCCGCAGGCGTGGACGAAATTACCGCTGCCGCCCTGCTGCACGAATGCGCCGAAATGCTGGCCTGGATTTACACCCCCGAAGCCGCCCAGCGCATCGCCGAACGACAGGCCCAAGACCCCAGCCTGCGCAGCGGCGTGGCGCAACTTGCCGAATTTGGTTATAGCTACCACGACGTTCAATTCGCGCTGGCCGGCGCCCGCTACCTGCCACCGCTATTGGGCGAATTGATGGACGAAGCGGCATTGGGCCGGCCGCGCGTGAAAAACGTGTTTTGCGCAATCAATCTGGCGCGCCACCGCGCCCACGGCGCCAACGACCCCGCGCTGGCCGATGACTATGCGGAAATTGCCGCCCTGGTGCACCTGGCACCGGATCAGGTGATCGCGCGCCTGCACCTGGCTGCGGCGGCCTGAAGCTTTGCCTGCGCAAGCCGCCGGCTTCAGGCGTGACTAAAGCCACGCCCAGGCATAAATCCCGCATCAGTACGCATCCGCGCGCGCCAAGCCTGCGTCATGATGGGAAACCTCATGCCGCAATGGAGCACGCCATGCCCGCACGCCTGCCCCTCACGCCTTACGTCGAGTCTTATCGCTTCTGGGATGTCGTCACGCTATGGGCGCGCGAGCGCCTCGAGCACGAACTGATCGTCGCCCGCGCGCTGGCCCGCGCGGTGGTGCTGGACGGACTCAAAATACAGAGCGTCGACGCGCGCTGGCTGCCCGGCAATCAGCGCGCGCCGGAACTGAAAGGCCGCCCCTACGTGGGTTACTGCGCACAGCCGGGCGCCGCCACCTGCATTTTGCGCGCCGAAGCGCTGCATCACCTGCTCGACGTCGCGCGGCGCGGCGCCGACCCCAGCCGCGAACAGTTGCACGAGGAGTACCTGCTACGCGAGGATTTCCGCGCCTGGCTGGAAGCGCACCGGCTGCAATTGCCCCACTTCTGGTTCTACTAACGCCGGGACGCGCCCGGCGCCGATTGAGGGCACACCGGCCGCAGCCTCTTAAGCAAAGCCTTCGGCTGCCGTTATCACTCCAGCGCGCCAGCCCCGGGCCCGCTTGCGCGAAGGAGAAACATCGATGAATTTGCGCCACGACGACCTTGCGGTCGGCGCTGCATTGCTACTGCAAATCCTGGCATTGTGTGCGGCTTTGTTGCAGCCGGCGGTCAGCCCCTGGCTGCTCGGACCGCTCGCCGCCGCCTGCCTGGCCAGCGTCGCCTATTTCGTACTGATGCTAAGCGCGCGCCGCAACTGGCGCGTAGCCCAGGCCGAGCGCCGGCAGCAACTGCATGCGGCCATGCAGGCCTGCGACCAGCGCTCAGAGCAGGCATTCGTCACCGCACGCGAACAGTTCGGAACCTTGCGCGGCTCCATCGGGCAAGCTTACGAAATCATAGGCACCGCCACCTCGCGCCTGACCGGCAACCTGACCGGGCTGGAACAGCATTCGGAAAGCCAGATGGAAATGCTGCGGCAACTGGTGGAAAGTCTGGTGCAATCCGCCCATGGCGCCGAACAACAGGAACAGATCGCGGGCATCAAGCGCTTTGGCGAGGACACCGAAGTGATCGTGGGCAAGTTGATCGGATTCATGGCTCACGTACAGGATGCCGGCTCGCGCACGGCGACCAATTTTTCGCGCATGGAAAGTCTTATGGGCGCGGTCGTGCATTTCCTCAATAGCGTCAATGAGGTGACCAAACAGACCGACCTGCTGGCCCTGAATGCCGCCATCGAAGCGGCACGGGCCGGCGAAGCCGGCCGCGGCTTTGCCGTGGTGGCCGACGAAGTGCGCAAGCTCGCCGCGCGCACCAACGAATTCAGCGTGCGCATACGCGGCTTGCTCACCGATATCGAATCCTGCATGGGCAGCGTGGGCAGTTCGATCGGGCTGTTGTCCAATCTGGACATGGGGGTGGGCGAATCTTCGCGCCAGAACATGAGCCTCATGTGGCAGGAAATGGACAAGCTCAATACCGCCGCCACGAAACAATCCGAGCACATTTCGGACGTATCGCAAAAAATTCACAAAATGGTGCTGGACGGCATCGTGTCCCTGCAATTCGAAGACCTGGTGCGGCAATTGCTGGAACAGGTGCAGAACCGCGCCTCGCTGCTGGAAGACTATATGGGCGAATTGCAGGCCCTGCAGCGGCCCGGCGCCGAGGCGGACGGACTGCAGCGTTTCCGCAACCGCATCACACGGCTGGACACGGCGCTGGATCGCGCCGCGCAGGGCTTTGCAGAACTGGATCGCAAGCAAATCCAGCAAAAATCCGTCGACGCGGGCAGCATCGACCTGTTTTGAGTCCCTGCCTCAGCCCGCGGCCGGCACGGCGGGTGGAAATTCCACACGCAGCTCCAGCCCGCCGCCCGGCGCATCGCCCAGTTTGATGCGCGCGCCGTGGCGCTCGGCAATCGCGCGCGCGATTGCCAGCCCCAGGCCGCTGCCGCCGGCGCCGGCATCGGCGCCGCGGTAAAAGCGGTCGAACACCCGCTCGCGCTCATGCGGCGCAATGCCCGGCCCGCTATCCTGCACCATGAGCCACACCGCGGCCGCATCGCGGCCCACCGACACATCCACGCGCCCGCCGGCCGGCGTGTAGCGCACGGCGTTGTCGATCAGACAACCGGCCAGGGTGCGCAAGGCATCGGCATCGCCCGCCACGAGCGCGTCCTGCGCGGCCGCTGCCACGCCCAGATCGATGCCGCGCGCTTCCGCCAACGCCAGCAACTCGGCCACCGCGCCGCCCGCCAGCGCGCCCAGATCGACGGGCTCGAAAGTGCGCTGCGGCGCCTGCGGTTCTTCGCGCGCCAGGGTGAGCAACTGCTGCACCAGATGTGCAACGCGTTGCAGGCCTTGCTGCAGTTCGCTCAAGGCCTCTGCCCGCTGCGCCGGATCGGCCGCCCGCGCCAGAAGTTGCGCCTGCAATTGCAGTGCCGCGAGCGGGGTGCGCAATTCATGCGCGGCATCGGCAATGAATGCGCGTTGCGCATCCATGGCGGCGCCCAGGCGCAGCAACAGGTCGTTCAGCGCCCGCACCAGCGGCAGCGCTTCTTGCGGCGCATCGCGCTCCGCCAGCGGCACCAGCGCAGCCGGACTTTTCGCCTCGACCGCGCGCGCGAGCCGCGCCAGCGGCGCCAGTCCGCGCCCAACGATCACCCACACCACGCCGCCCACCAGCGGCAGCAGCAGGATATAGGGCGCCACCGCGTGCAGCGCGGCGCGCGCCGCCAGCGCCTCGCGCACCGCCATGGGCTGGGCCACCTGTATCACCTGCCCGCTGGCCTGCATCGCAAACACGCGCCAGGTTGCGGCGCCGGTATCCACCGTGGACCAGCCCAACTGCGCGCGATTCGGCAATACGCTGTGCGGGCGCGACAGATACAGGCGCAGGCCTTCGCGATCCCACACCTGGATCACGAAATCGAAATCCTGATCGTCCGGCACCGCCGGGGGCACGGCAAAACCGAAGGCCTGGTCGCGCAGACCGAGCGCGATCTGGCGCAACTGGTAATCGAACAGCTTGTCGGTTTCGCCGCGCGCGCTGCGATAAGTGCCATAGCCGCCCGCCGCCAGCGCCCCGACCAGGGTGGCGAGCAATGCGGCCAGCAGCTTGCGGCGGATGGAGTTCACGCCGTGCGCGGCACCATGTAGCCGACGCCGCGCACGTTCTTGACCCAGTGCGCGCCCAGCTTGCGGCGCAAGGCGTGGATATGCACTTCTATGGCATTGCTTTCCACTTCCTGCTCCCAGCCATAGACCCGGTCTTCGAGTTGCGCACGCGACAAGGGCTGGCCCGGATGTTCCGCCAGCGCCATGAGCAGGGCAAATTCGCGCGCCGACAATTTCACCTCGCGGCCCTCCAGGCGCACCTCATGCTGCGCCGGATCGATGCAGAGCGCGCCGATTTCGATCAGCGGCTGGGCGCGCCCGGCGGCACGCCGCAAGAGCGCGCGTATGCGTGCCGCCAGTTCGTCCAGATCGAAGGGTTTCACCAGATAGTCGTCGGCGCCGGCATCCAGCCCGCGTATGCGTTCCGCCACGGCGTCGCGCGCGGTCACGATAAGCACCGGCATGGCGTGGCCCGCGGCGCGCAATTGCTGCAATACCTCCATGCCGGATTTGCGCGGCAGGCCCAGGTCCAGCATGACCAGATCGTAAGGCGCAGCGTCCAGCGCCAGCAGAGCCGCCTGCCCGTCGCGCGCCCAATCCACGCTATAGGCCTCCTGGCGCAAGCCGCTCGCGACCGCGCTGCCTATCATGGCGTCGTCCTCGACCAGCAGCAGACGCACTATCCATCCCCCTGCGGACACCCGGCGCCGGGCAAGATCAAAGCCCGCCGGTCACCACGCTCACTTCGTCGGATTCCGCCAGGCGAGTGCGGCCGAAGCGCCGCATCAGCCGGTCGCTGCGGCTGCCCTTGATGAGCATCCAGTTGCCGGCGATGGCGAAGCGGTAAGACATTTCCACCTGCGCGGACTTGCCCGCGGCATCGACCGCTATGGATTCGATTTCGTATTCGTAACGCAATTCCAGCACGCCGCCCATTTGCGTACCGACCGCTTCGAAAGTCCCGAACATGTCGCGCCAGGCCTTGCAGGCCGTATCGCGGTCCACATCCATTTCGACAGGACGCCCGGCCAGTTTGCCTGCCGAGTGCCCCTTGAATTTTGCATCGAGAAGATTGCATCGGGCGTCCGGCGCGCGGTGCAAAGTAGCCTCCGCCTCGGCCAGATAATATTCGCGCACCCCGGCTTCGGTAAGCGGCGTACCGCCCACGAACAGCCACCAGGCCCCCAGTGCGACGATGGACAAGCCGATCAGGTTTTTCATATTGGCATGCCGGCGCTTCGAAGCCCGCCCCGGCCGGCCACTGGCGCGACCGGTGCTGCTTCACGGCTTAGGCGGCGCGGGCCTTCTGGATCAGTTCTATCTTGTAGCCGTCGGGATCCTGCACAAAGGCGATCACCGTGCTGCCGTGCTTCATCGGCCCCGCTTCGCGCGACACCACGCCGCCGCGCGCCTTGATTTCCGCACAGGCCGCATAGGCATCCTCGACTTCCAGCGCAACGTGACCATAGCCGCTGCCCAGTTCGTAACGCTCCACGCCCCAGTTGTAAGTCAGTTCCAGCGCGGCGCCGTCCGCTTCGTCCTGATAGCCGACAAAAGCCAGCGTGAACTTGCCGTCCGGATAATCCTTGCGGCGCAACAGGCGCATGCCGAGCACCTGGGTGTAAAACGCGATCGATCGGTCCAGATCGCCGACCCGCAACATGGTATGCAAAATGCGCACAGCAGCCCCCAAACCGGCCTATCGGAATTGCGTGAAGTTCGCCCCGCGTGCACAGGCCGGAAAAGCCGCCGGGACGAATGAATGCAAAGCGTGCTCGCAACGCGCGGGCGGAGACGAAACATGCCGCGTTGCGCGCCGGCGCCAACGGCTGCGCCTGACGCGAAATGATAATCCAAGGCTCGCCGTGCGGCGGACCCGGATCGGCCCTCAGATGACGTAATGCGGAACGTCGCCCGCGGGTTCGCGCGGTGGCGGGGATTCCACCGCGCGCAGCAGAACGCCGGCATCGGCACTCAACTCCGCCAGCGTAACCGGCAACATGCAGGCCGGTTCGGCCCACGGATCGGTGCATTCCAGCATGGCCAGCGCGCCAGCCTCGACGCCGCCGGGGCGCCAGGCGGCGGCAAAGCCGGGCATGACCATATCCACCGCCAGCCAGTCCAGGCAGGCGGGCGCCAGCTCGAGCGGCATCTGAAACTGCAGCGCCTGCAGGCTGGCTTCGCTTCCGAGCAGCAAGGACGCAGCCGGTGCGAGCCGGGCCAGGGTAAGCGGCACATCGTGGCGCGGCGGCACGGCGATGGCGACGACGCCCGCGTACACGCAGCCACACAGCGTGGCCAGCTTGAGCGCGCCGTTTCCGCTCAATACCAGCGCGCGGCGGCCAGCAAAGCCGGCCGTCTGCAGGGCGCCCGCGATGGCGCGCGCCGCACGGTCCAGATCCTGGTGCGTACACAGCGGGCGTAGCGGATCGCAGGACCACAATTCGAATGCCGCGCCATGCGGGTCAAACGCCGCGCGCGCGCAACATGTCTATGAGTGTGGGAGGAGAGGCTGGCCGGGCCAGTGCGGAATAAGCCTTGTGCATGCGGAAACTCCGAGTGGTGCGTGCTTGCGGCGGGGATGAACCGCAGGCGCGCGTTGCGTCACCACGCCGCCGGCCACTCGCCCTTTCGTGGAGGGCAGCGCGGCGGAGATACAGCAGGATAGCCGACGCAACAGCCCCACGGAATTGGCCCTATGCACCATCCAATGCGCCTATTGACAAGGTCCGAAAACCCCGCGTTCCAGGTTCGCTTATGGATTTCGCATCGTAATTGCGTGACTTTATTCACGGTCACGACGGCCCGCTCGAGCCTTGAGATTTACCGCCGCCGATCTGCAACGCGGCTTGCCCGCAAGCATCGTCCGCGCGGCCGATGGCGGCCGGCAAAAGCGCTGCCGATAACGCGCGCGACATCAGGAACACCACAGTCCGACCTGTACGCGCACCCCTCGCCTGTGCCAAACAGTCCTGCATCAAAGCTGCGCTCGGGTCAGGCAAACTGCTCGCGGCAGGTGCAGCGGCCATCCGCCTGGACCTCGCGCAAGGACTGTTCCGCGCCGAACTGCCGCCGAACGCGGGTATCCCCAGCCGCCTGCCGGGACGCATCGCCTGCGATGCCGCACACTGTTATGCCGGCGTGTGGTGGCCCCAGGCGGCGCGCTGAAGGCGCGGCTTGCGACCATACTTTGCGCCGGCCGCGGCGATTTGCGGGCGAGACGCCCGGCTTAACGGCTAGTGTCGCGGCCCTTGTTTTGCGGCGGCGGCGGACCACCCGCCAGTTGCGACTGCAATTCGGGCGGCAATTGCCGGTACAGTATGGTGCACGTGCGCAGCGGCAAGGGCGTGTCTATGGTGGCCTCGGGCGCGCTGCGCGGCCCCGCTTCGGCGCCCTGCGTGGCGGCGCTTTGCAGGCGCCGCGCCTCGGCATCTTCCGCCGGCGGATTGGCCGCGGCGAGCGTTGCGGCGCGGCCATCTTCGCCGCGTACCACGCGCAGCAGCAATTCGCGGCGCGCCAGCAATAGATGAATCAGATTGGACATGGGAGATCGCGATGGCTGTCGTGTTTCAGGCTGCTAGTCCGGGCGAGGCAAACATACGCGCCGCCCTCGTCGATAGCCGCGGCATGGCCGACTTGCTGGTATGCCGCGTCGGCAGCCGCGGGCTCGCGCAGGGCGACGCACTGTGGTACATCACGCGCGACCGCCAGTCGGCCTCGGTACGCATCTGGTTCGGTTCCATAGGCATGAGCCAGGTCAAAATCTGTTTCGTTCCCACCCGCGGCGAAGCCGGCTGGTGCCGGCCGCACCGGCTGCGCGGGCGGCTGGGCTGACGACGGGCACCGCTCCGCCACATTCCCGCCCGGTGCTGCACGACAAGTCCCCAAAGCTGCTATTTACCGCTCCAGAAGGCGCGCACCTGTTTCGGCGTATTGCCGAAATTTTGTCCGTAAGTAGCACTATTGCTGCGCTTGCGCACTTCGACTTTCGGATCGGCGATCAATTTTGACTGTTTCTGCGACTCGCGGTCATTTGGCAATTCCCATGGATAGGCCGGCCGTACCAGATTTTTCTCGGGCGCTGTGTACTGGTGCAGTTGGGTTTTGTCGTGCACGCCGCGGTCCACACGGCGAAATTCGAGCACATGGGGTGTCGGAACACCGCCGTGGGTTGCGCCAGTCAGGTCTACCCGCTTGATGGGCCCGCCGTACTTGTCATACTGGATATAG
Organism: Rhodocyclaceae bacterium; assembly: GCA_016791105.1. GTDB lineage: Bacteria > Pseudomonadota > Gammaproteobacteria > Burkholderiales > Rhodocyclaceae > JAEUNM01. The sequence continues at coordinate 206,690 of JAEUNM010000118.1, forward strand.
CTGGTAAATTTTTGCGTCGCATCGTTGTCGCGCCGGAACAAAGTTTTGTTGGCAAGATCCGGGTCCGAGGCGTTGTCCTTGAAGGTGCGCGTGATCTTGAAAAGGCCTTGGGAGCGGTTTTTGTCGTCGGTCAATAATCCCTGAATTTCTTTCTGCCGCTCAACGCGCAACTTGTCGGCCGCCTTGCGCCCCTGATAACCCCGGAATGCGCTCTGAATCTTGAGCGCCGCATCCTGCTCGCGTTTGCTGGGCAGTTTGGGAAGCTCGAGCGGCGGCGCCACATCCTTGGACGCACTTTCCGGCGGCTTCACCAGTTCGGGCGGCTTGCGCGCATGGATATTGTGGCTCGGCCCAGGACCCGGTGGAATCCACGGACGTTCGCCGCCGCTGATCGTCTTGCTGCGCTGTTTTGCCGTCGAGGAAATCGTCGGCTTCATGTAATTGCGGTCATTGCTCATGACTTCCCCCTTGAACTGCGCGGCACACGGCGCCGGCTGGCTAAATCCCGCCCGTAGCCCGTAGCCCGTAGGTTGGGATGACGAAGGAACCCCAACACCCGGCCGCGAATCCACCGCCAGCGTTGGGGTTCGCAAGCTCACCCCAACCTACGCCTATCCCTCGCTCGGTGCGGCACACGCCACCGGATGGCTGAATGCCGCCCGTAGGTTGGGGTGACGAAGGAACCCCAACACTTGGCCGTAAATCCACCCACCGCGTTGGGGTTCGCAGGCTCACCCCAACCTACCGGCAACGCAGCACCGCACACAAATCCACCTTAGTCACGGCGGGGATTCAGGACCGCCTGGGCGAACGTTTGCTGTTCGGCCAGTGCGCGCCGGTTGAACTCCTGCGCCTGCGGCGTGATCTGCTTGCTCATGGTCGTGGATTGCGGCGACGGCGCGTTGGGAATGGAATGTTTGCGCTGTTGCGTCGCCTGTTTGAGCGCGTCGTAATTTTCCAGCGGCGAGCCTTTCGCGGGAAAAGCCACCGTGCCGCCACTCACGTGGGGATTGCCCTTGCCGATGTTGCCCTCGCTGACTTCCACGTGCCCGCGCCCCGATGCAACCAGGGGCGATGCCAGCCCATCCATGATTTCCAGGCGCAGCGCCGCTTCCACGCTATAGCCGCGCTTTTCCACAGTGTCCTTCACGTTGTCGTGCACCACCCAGGCCATGTCCTTGGTCGCCGTGAAGGCCTGAATACGGCGCTTTTCCGAAGTTACGGTGGGACCATGCTTGTGCTCCTGGCGCACGCGCTGCGTGTCGCCGGTTTCACTTACGTGATAGGCCGAGGGCGCGCGCCCCTGTTCCGTGGTGAGGAAGGTCGTTTTGCGTGGTCCTGACATGGGATTTCCTTTCGCTATGCGACCGTTCCGGCCGCGTGGTGGGAAAAAAGCGCGCCATTAGGCACGCGGGTGAAACAGGCACTGCTTGACACGGCGGCCACGGCCGCCCACCCCAAAGCGCGCGGCCGCGGCGGTTGACAGAGCGATTTGCCGGCTCGAAAAAAACTTCATTTGGGCGCCCCCGGCAGCAAAATGACGCGCATGGATGCGAACGGCAGCCGCTCTTCCAGCCAGGCGCGTCCGGCATCCAGGTCAGCCGGCGCCGCCGCTTCCCCGGCCGCGGCCAGCCACCATTCGCGTCCGTCGCGGTCGCGCAGGCGCAGGCTGCGCGTGGCCAGTCCGGGCAGGTGCAGGGCAGCCACCTGAGCCGCGACCTGCTCCGCCGCAGCCTGATCCGGAAAAATACCCAGGCGCAGCGCGTATTTGGCCTGTGCCGGCGACGGCGAGGGAATCATCAGCGATTCGAGCGGCGGCGGCTCAGTGGCAGCGCCTGCTGCATCGGCGCCCGCCGGTGCTTTTGCGGCCGCCGCGGCGGGCGGGGCGGCCGCCGGTGCCGCCTCAGACTTGCCGCGCAACACGCCCGCCAGCACGACCGGCAAGCGGGCTTCAAGCGCGGCCGGCAGCGTCAGGCCCAAGCCCGGCGGCGCCGCGCGCCCGGCCAGCCAGGCAAAGCCGCCGGTCAGCACGATGAGCAGTACGAAGGCGAGGCGGGCAATCATGGCCGCGGAGCAATTGGGGAATGTCGGGAACCGAGCCCCGGCGTTGCGGATAGCCTGCGGCAATCCGCGCAGCTTGGAGCGCCGAAAGACGCCCAACATCGGGCCGCGAATTCGAGGCCGGCCTTGGGGTGCGCGGACTCACCCCAAGCTTCCGTCTTTTCCCACCGAAAGTTCACGTACCGCGCTTCCCGATGAAACCGGTACGCTCGGAGAGGGCATCCCAACTTGCGTTGCTAAGTCTGCGGTTGCGCCCCTCCGCGCCATCCGCGGGTTTCTGGTGGGGCGCATCGAATCCGTGCTGATGCACGGCTTCGCCGCCCACGGTCACGCCGGACAAGCCAGTCTTGCGACGGTAAAAGACGCCGCTAAGCTCGGCGGTAACCGGATCGACCCGGTTTGGAACGGAACTATTGGTGGTGATGACCCGGACGTCACGACCGGTTTCCTCGCCGACCTTGCTGGCAAACTTAAGGGCTGATTTTGCCCGTTTGTTAAGAATGGGCTTGAACCCATCGTCTGGTGCACTCACGGCATCCTCGCTGTGTGAAAAAATCTGGGTTGATGTTGGGTACGGCTCGTGTAACTTTTGGTAACTAATTAAGACCAATACCGGGCGTGAATTTGACCGCCATTGTTGGGGTTCGCAAGCTCACCCCAACCTACGGGGGATGCCGCGTGCAATTAAAGACGGTTGAGAGGCGATCGCGGATGAGACGCGCGCGCCCCCGGCGTTCGGCGGGGTTTGCACGGGACGCTCCGATCGAGCTGGGCCGACTTTCGTAGGTTGGGGTGACGAAGGAACCCCAACATCCGGCCGTCAATCCACCGCCATCGTTGGGGTTCGCAAGCTCACCCCAACCTACGGGGGGGTGCCGCGTGCGATTAAACGTGGATGGGCGGCGATCGCGGGCGGGACGCCCGCGCCCCCAGCTTGGCGCGGGGTTTGCAAGGCAGGTCCGGTTCGAGTTGGGCCGAGCTTCGTAGGTTGGGGTGACGAAGGAACCCCAACATCCGGCCGTCAATCCACCGCCATCGTTGGGGTTCGCAAGCTCACCCCAACCTACTGTGCGCATGGCGACACCTGTAGCAGAGCGGCGATGCGGGTTTGGCTGCCCATGCGGCCGAGCAGGCCGTACAGTTCGTCCACGATACGTTGGCGTTGCAGCGGCTCGCCCAGGCGATGGAAAGATTCCACGTCCGGATCGGCCAGGGCCTCGATGCCGGCTTCCTGAAAACCCAGCCTGGCCAGCAGGCGCCGCGAGGACTCGTTGTGCAGATAGGCCTTGGCGTAGCAGGTGTGCATGCCGAACTCATCGCGGGCGGCAGCGAGCAACACCCCTGCGGCGCGCTGCGCCAGGCCCCGGCCGCGATAGGCGGCACCCAGCCAGTAATATAGGTAACCGACGCCTTGCGTCAGGACCAAATGGCAGCAGCCGAGGAAGCCCAACTCGCGGTGCCAGATGGACAGGGGCAATTCATCGCCTTCGCCATACAGTCCATCCAGCCAGCCGTGCCATTGGGCAGAATCCTCGAATACCGGCAGGCGGCAAAGTTCGGCAATGGCCGGGTCGGCGTACTGCCAGGCGAAATCCGTCGCGTGATGATGCGATAGCGGCTCCAGCCGCAATTCGGCGTCACCGTAGTCGGCACCAGCAAAGGCTGGCCAGCGCCGGCAGAAGGCCTGCTGCGCCTCCAGACGCGCGCGCGCGGCGGCCAGCCTTCCGTCGCGCGGATGGGCAAGCTGCCAATGCAGCAGCACATCGCCGGCGCGCGCCAGTTCGCCCTGGCGCAAACGGGCTTCGAACAGCAGCAGCGCACCATGCACATCCATCGAGCCCTGCCGCGCGTCGCCCAAAGTTTGCGCCACCCACGCCACCAGGGGCCAGTCGCTCCAGGCGGCGGCCAGTTCCATGAGGCGATAGCGGTGCGCCGCAGCCATCGCCCAGTGGTGCCGGCGCCAGACCTGACGCAGCCCGTCCATCCAGATCTGACGCATGTCCGGCGTCAGATCGTCGGCGCGCTCGGCGATGGCCGCAAGATTCGCGCAAAGCCCTTTGGCGCTCCAGCCGGCTGCAGCCATTTCGGACTGCAATTCGGCCAATGCCTTTGCCGGCTCGGCTGGGGATTCCTGTCGCCGCGCAAGCATCGCCGCCGCCCTACTTGACCTTGCGGCCGCTGCCGCCGAAGCCGTCCTGGTCCGGCCCCTTGCCATGCTGCATGCGCGCCTCGGTGGAACAGGAACCGGAGTGCCACTCGAACGGCACCGGCTGTGCCTTGGTCTGGCGCATCGGCTCCCATTTCAGTTCGCGGCTGAAGGCCCGGCCTTCCTTGTCGTAGAGGTTTTTCACCTGCTCCGGGCTTAGGTAAGCATGCTCCATGTGGCGTGACGAAATCACTGTGCCCAGCGAGCGGAAATCGGCGTTCTTGCCCTGCGTGTCCTGCACGAAGCCCGTGGTGCCGCGCCGCGGCACCCGCATGATGTGGGCGCCTTCCTGCATGAAAGGACCGCTGGCCAGATAGTCCTGGGTGCTGGACAACTGGCTGCTCATGTACAGGTTTTCCTGGTTGGTGCCCTGGTGGGCGAGCTGGCGCAAGTCGCTCTGCGCCCTCTGCACCAGCATGCGGGCAGTTTCCGGTGTTTCCAGCACCGCGAGCTGTTGCGTCAAGGCCAGGTTGCGGCTTTCGTCGCGCACCTGTTCCCGCCAGGGCGGCTGCAAGCCGCGGCCGGTGGCTTCGTCCAGGCCAACACCCTTTTGCGGTTGCAGGTTGTGCGGCATGAGGCCGCCGCTGGCCTGGATGCGCTGGAAATTTTCCGGTGTCGTCACGTGGTACCAGTACTCCTGCCCCTGCTGTTGGGGCGGCTGGTAGGGCCGCACCATGGGCGATACCGAGCCGCCGTGCGCGCTGGGCAGAGGCATGGAATTGCGTCGGCGCGGCGCGGCGGTATTGGACGGGGAAACCTGGGAAAATTCGGTGTTCTTGCGCCGCTTTTCCAGCCCGGAATCATCCTTCGACATAATTGTTTCTCGCCTTCACGATCCTGTACCGCCCGGCCGGTTAGCAGCACGGCAGGGACCAGCCCCGCCGTGCCTGAGCACCAGCCAAGCAGGCTTGCGTCAGAGCTTCACGGTCCGGCTGTGGTATTCGCCCTGGTCGTGGGAATGCACCTCGTAGCGCGAACCGCTGTTGCTGCGCACGCGGACGATCTGCGAGTTCTGATCCACGTTACTTCTCATGCCCGAACGCTGATCCTGCTGCGAGTTGTAGTGATGCACGTTCAAAATGCGGTCGGACGAGTGAATGGCGCCTGACGTTTCCAGATTTGTGATGACGCGTTGGCTCAGATCGCTCGCGCCAACGCTATTTCTTCGGCCTGACATGGTGATTCTCCTGAAAGGAATCGAGTAGATGTTGCAAGGGGGTTTTCACGCCTGACGCCGGAACAGTCGCGGGCGCGCTGTCCCTGGCGGCAATGCCGTGATCGTTGGCCGGCGGCGGCCGGCGCATGGGCAATGTGCGGCTCATGACTGGCGGCCGGCATCCAGACCCAGCAAGTCGAAAATGCTGATCTGGCCGCCCATGCGCACGAACAGCTCCTGGTACAGCTCTACCGTGTTGAGCCGCCCCCAGTCGATGGCGCGGCGCACCAGATAGGGCACCGGGCTGTGCGGTTCCAGACGCATCAGGAATTCCGCCGCCGCGGCCAGATGGCGGTAGGCCTCGGCGCGGTCGGCGATGGCCTGGTCCAAAGAATTGCCGCCTTGCAGGGCGGGCGCTTCGGCGGCGGCTGCCGGCGCCGCCGCGGCCGGGCCGCGGCCACGCTTGGCCAGTTCGGCGGCCAGCCAGTCGCCCATGTCTTCCAGCAGGGTGGCCAGCGCGCCCAGGCTGGGGCCGTCCTTGCTGAAGCGCTGTTCGAGCAAGGCTTTGAGCTGCTCCAGCGCGGCCAGCGCGGTGGCGATCTGGGCATGCCGTTCAATGCAAATTTCGCCCGGCGTCAACGCCAGCGCGGCGGCGATTTCGGCCGGCACGATTTCCCCGTCTGACGGCGAGCGCTGGCCGGCGACGGCGCGCTGCTGTTCGCGCCGGTGCGCCAGTTCCCAGTCGGCCCAGCCGAATTCGCGGTTGCCGCCGGCCGCCGTAATGCTCACTTGCCGCAGCGGCGGCAGCAGGCGGGCATTCATCCAGCGGAAAATATTTCCGTGCAATTCATGGTCGCCGGCCGGATGCAGATCGTCCCAGAAATCCCGACACAGACCATGCACCAGCACCAGGCCGGGCGCCAGGGCGGCGAAGCCGTGGCGATGCAGGGACGCTTCCAGCAGCCAGGCGGCGATCTGCAAATCCTTGCTGCGGGTGGCGATCAGGTCGGCGCACAGGCGCAGCGAGCCGTCCCAGTCGGCGCGCTTCAGTTCGTGCTGCCAGATGCCCTGCGGCAGGCTGTCATCGTCCTCGCGCCGCGCCTCCTGGATGGCGCGGTATTCGGCGCCGTGGCGCAGGGATTCGCCGGCCCGCGCCGGGGTGGCGAAGGGGGCCAGCAAGGCATCCAGGCCATGTCCGGTGGCGGCGGAATAAAACTGGTCGGCGCGGGTTTGCAGGCTGTCGTCCATGGTGGGTACTCCTGGTTCAGGGGCTGTCCAGATTCGGCAGGGAAGTCGGAAATGCCGGCCAGATCAGACCGCCCTGCTGTTTGCGGTCGGAAAGCTGCACGCTCATGAACAGGCGCGCGGTGGCGTTTTTCGCCGGCCCGCTGCCGTCGATGGCCACTACCGGCACGGAAAATTCGAGCGCTTGCGTAAGCGGGTCGAGCGGATCGGCGGCGCTTTGCAGGCGGTGCGCGGCGATCATGCGCAATAGCGCCCACGGCCCTTCGTAGCCAAAGCTGGCGGATACGCCGGACACCGCAAGTTCGCTCTGGCGGCTGTCCGCCACCGGCCGCCACACCGAGCCGCTGGCCCAATCCAGGCGCAGCGTGATGGGCTGGTTCCAGGACCAGTCCAGACTGCCCGGCTTGCCCGGGAATACCGCCTGCCCGGCCGGCGCGCTCAAGGTCCAGGCCAGCACCTGGTTGGCGCCGCGCGACTGGCGCGGCAAGGTATTGAAGCGCACCGCTGCGGTGAGCGGCATGGCAGCCGGCGCCTGCGCCAGATTGCCCAGGAAAAATGCCGCCACCTGGTCCATCTGCTCCATGAAGCCCTTGAGCCTTACCTGGCGCGGGCGCGGCAGCCCGTCGGCGAGGTTTTTCAGGTCCTCGCGGCGCGCCGCATAGTCGGCCAGGAACGCTTTCACGGCGAGCGGCGCGGCATCGCGTTCGGCGCCGCCGGCAAACGGGAAGCGGCCGGCCAGTTCGCGCTCGAAATGCGCAGCCAGGTCGCGGTAGGACGCCAATAGCGGGGCGTCGTAGCGATGCGTGCACATGTCGCGCAAATCGGTCAGGCGGCTTTTGCGCAGGCGCGAAAACAGGTCGTTACCGAAGTCGGGCTGGGGGAAATCCGCCAGTTGTTTGCGGCAGCCGCTGTCATTGAGGGCCGGCACCAGTTTCACGAATACAGCGTCGAGGTTGGCCACCTGCCCGGCCGGATCCTTGAACTGCACATAGCGCTCCAGTTCCGCCACGGTGTTGTCCCAGAACACCGCGTCGGCCTGATCGTCCCAGGGCCGCTCGGAAAAGCCCTGGCTGTTTTTCAGGAAAGCCACGTACTGGCTGGCGTAACCGGCCAGTACCCCTGCGCGCGCCACTTGCCGCGCCAGCCAGTCCTTGGTAACGGCCAGTTCCGGCGCGCCGGGAAAGCCGCCCTCGGCGGGCGGACCGGGGTCGTACAGCCGGCTGGTGGCGGCCAGCCCGCGCGCGCGCGCCAGTTCATCCAGCGCCAGCCCGCGCGCAAATTGGGCAATTTCACGGCCGGATACGGTGAAGCCAAGCTGGGCGTACAAATCCAGCACCTCCACCAGCGGCCCCACCGCCCCGGCAAAATCGGCGCTGGAACGGGCCAGGCGCCGTTCGTCGGCGGACAGGCCATTCACGCCGGCCTGCGCCACCAGCGGCAACGGCGGCAATTGCGCGGCGCTCATGCGGTCGCTCAACAGCGCCAACAGATGGCGCCGCGCCAGGCGGTCGAACAAGGCACGCTTGCCCTCCGCGCTGCCGGTCGGCGGCAGCCCGCGCGCCTTGGCGAAACTGAGGTATTGATGCGCATAGCCGGCCGCTTCGCTGAGCACCGCCGCATCCCAGCCCGCCACTTCGGGCAGGCGCCGGAAGCCGGCGTTGGCGTGGATGCGCATATAGGGCAAATCCGCCAGCGCGGCGATGCCGGTCAGTTCCGGCGCCAGGCTGTCGCTCAGGAACAGCTTGCGGTCCTGCAGTTTGAACAGCGCTCCATAGGGCGCGACGTGCATGGACGCCAGCCGCAACATGGCCTGATCGAAACAGGCGCCGTTGGCGAGCCCGCTATCGATGCGCGTGAGCACCGCGCCATAGGCGCTGCGCCCGGCCAGGGCATCACGGTCACGCCGCGAATCGCGCGCCAGATCGGCGCAAGGGTTGTGTTCCCTATCGGCGCCCAGCCAGGATTCGCGTATCCAGTTCAACCACCACAGCAAATGCGCGGCATCGGAGCGCATCTGGCTGTCGTCGGCACGCCGCGGCAGTTCCGCCAGCAATTTGGCGCCGGTATCCAGTTCCTTGCTCACCGCGCTGCGCAGCGCGTCGAAGCGGCGGCCCAGATTTTCGGCGTAAATTTCGCGCGCCTTGGGCGGCAGCGGCACCGGCGTGTCGTAAGTAAAAGCCGCCAGCGCCGCCGACAGGGCGCCGCGCTCATGCTCCACCTCGGACGACAGCGGCCGGTCGAAGGCGTACACGGTGAGGTGTTTGAAGGCGCGCAAAATGCTGGGCATTTCGTCGGCGCGGCCGGGGCGCGCCACCAGCGCGAAATTGCCGAGCTGCTGTTCCAGTTCGGCCACCTTGTGCAGGTAATCCAGATAGTCCTGCCGTGCCGGCGACAAAGTTTCGCCTTGAGCGCCGGCGGCCGCCGATACGAAGGCGGCGGGCGGCAGCGCCAAATCCTTGGCTTTTTGCGCCATGCGGCAGGCAATGGCCGGCATGATCACGCCGCGGAAGGCCTGTTCCGACAGCTCCTGCGCGCTTTCCTGCACCACGCGGTCGTCGAACCACGACAGCGGAATGGCCGCGTAGGCCGAGCGCGTCTGTAGCGGCGCCATGAGCTGCAACAGCCGGTGCACGCGCCAGCCGTCCAGGCAGCCGCTGCCGCCGGCTTCACGGCTGGCGGCCTTGATGCCCAACAGGGCGTGGTCGAGGTCCTGCATCTGGCGGTGGAAATTCAGCCCCGCCAGCCCCAGCCAGCCCAGCAGCGCCACCGCCAGCACCAGGGTCGCATACTGCACGCGGCGTATGAGGCTGTTGCGCGACCAAATGCTCTGGCGCGTGGGCAAAGCCAGAAAAGCTTCGCCGAACAGGCGCTCGGTCAGCAAGTCGGCCAGAAAATCCACGTCCTTGCGCGGGCCGTCGTTGCTGCCGCTTGCGGCCGTTACCGACCCGGTGAAATAAATGCCGCGGCAAAAATAGCTCTGGCTCCACTCGTCGGGCTGAAACGCCACCTGGAACCAGCGCGCCAGCGGCGCGGCCAGGCGCCGGAACGCAACCGGGAACAGAAATACCTGATCCACATCGTCGGCGGCCGCGTCGGCGGCAGCACCGGCTTCCGCCTGCGGGCGCGCGGCGTAATCCAGCAGCGCCACGCGCAGGCGCTCTTCCAGCACGGCAAAAGCATTTTCCGGCCATTTTTCCCGCGGCTGGCTTTGTATCGCGGGCGGTGCCGACCAGCCCACCATTTGCCGCCGCAATTCCTCCGGCTGCGCCTTCCAGAAGGCGGAAAAGCCCGGCACGGCATCGCATTGGGTGACCACCACATACACCGGCAGCGCAAAGTCGAAGCGGCGCCGTATGTCCTCCAGCGCACCCAGTGCACGGCGCGCGTCGTCCTGCAGGGCGCGTTCGCCCCCCAGCAGGGCGCGCGCCGACACCACCAGCACGATTTTGTCCAGCGGCCGCTCCGGCCGCAGTTGGTCTATGGCATCGAGCAGTTTTTTCTTCTGCCGCGTGTCGCCGCCTTCGGCCTCGCTGGACCACAGGCGCCCGGCCGGATCCAGCAGCACGCCGCCGCCGAAGGCCGCGCCTTCGCAATCCGACAAATCCGGCGCGGCGAGCTTGGGCGGGCGCAGGTCGGCCTGCAGTTCGACCATGGAGCGCACCAGACTGGTTTTGCCGGCGCCACGGTCGCCCAGCACCAATATCCAGGGCGTGGCATAGCGCGCTTCGCGCGAACTGGCCAGATAGACCAGCGCTTCCACCAGACGGCCGATCCAGCCCCGCCGCACGAGCCGGCCCAAGCAGCCGGCGCCGGGGCGCATGGCCGGCAGCGCCGCCCCGCTGCTGGCGCGCAAGGACAGCCACACCGCCAGCCCGGCAGTGAGCGCGGCGGCCGCGAGCAGGCTCCAGAACAGTGCGTTTTGGGTGAATTGGGCCATGCCGGCTAATTCCCGTGCGCCGCCACGAAGGGCTGCAAAATCGCCAGCCACACCGCACTGGACAACAGCAGATAGGCGACCAGCGCCAGCAGGCCGGCGCGCAGCCAGGGCCGTAGCGGGGCGAGGCGGCGGTCGCGCCCGCTGGCCTTGAACTGGTAGGCCTGCGGGAACAGCGCCTCGGATGCAGGCGCGCCGGCCTCGCCCGGATCTGCAGCCAGGCGCTGCGGCGCGGTTTCGGCCAGCAGGCGGCGGCGCAATTCATCCAGCCGCGCCATGCCGCTCGCGCCGCGATATTTGCCGCGGAACCCCAGCCGCAAGGACAACAGGAACACCGCCGCCAGTTCCGCGCGCAGGGCGGCTTGCGATTCGGTCAGCACGATGCGTTCGGCGTAGTCGAAAAAGCGCTGGCCGGCGACACGGCTGCGGAACAGCCGGTATTCCAGCAACACGTCCAGCCAGGCCTCGCGGCCGGCCCAATCCACCTCCAGCACGAAAATTTCGTCTATCACCGCCGCCGCGGCATACATGGCAAGGCGGTGCAGGCGCCGCTCCTCGCTGCTGCCGTGGGCGCGCACGCGCTCGGCCTGCGCTTCCAGCAACATGCCCAGGCGCGCGCTCATGCGACGCGCCAGTTCCGGCCCGCCCGGCTCGGCATCGCCGGGACTGGCCAGCGCGGCTTCCAGCCGCCCTTCGCGCCAGGCCTGGCGCAGTTCGGCCACCACCTCGTAGGTGCCGACGAAATCGTCGAGCAGAAATCCGTAACCCAGTTCGGCCATGTCAGGCCTCCTCGCCGTCACGTGCCGCAGCCAACGGGCCGCCGTCCTGCGCGCTGCCGGCGGCCGGCCAGGGCGGCGCACCTTTCCAGCGGTAGAGCAGGATGCCGGCCGGCATGCTGCGGTCGGCGGCGCCCTGTATCACCAGCGGGCGACCGGCGCGGAACACCGGCCCCAGGCCGTCGCCGCGGTCGATCTGCTGGTTGTTCACCACGAAGAGCGTGGCCGAAGGCGACAGGCCCATGGCCTGGCGTTCGGCGTCGTCGAGCAGGCGCACGTTGGCGCCGGGCAGGCGGCGCTGGCGCAGCATGGGCAGCAAATCGTCGCTCGCCACGCGCGCGCCGGCCAGCCAGGACTGCATGTCTTTCAGAGTTTGGCCGGCGCGCGGTTTCAGCTCTATGAGCAGGCGGTCGGTGTGCGCGTCCACGTCCAGGCGCCGCACGAAACCGGATTCGCCGGCATTGGTGAAAGGCAGGCGTTCCAGATTGGATACGATGGCATCCACGCGCCGCGCCACGAAAGCGATGCCTTCGCCGAATTGCGGCGCGCTGTCCTCGTGCCGGTAGGCCGACATGAGCGGCGGCAGCGGCGCCCCGGCCAGCCCGGCGGCCTGCCCCACCAGCAGGGCCAGCGCGCGGTAGGCCTCACGCGGATGGCTGTCCGGATCGCAGGCCGTCACGTCGAAATATGGCATGGCCGCGGCCAGTTGCCGCGCCAGCCGCGCCTGCACGCCACCGCCGTCGGCATCATCGCCCTGCTCCGCCAGTTCGCGCAATTTGCGCCACACCCGGCGCGACAAATCTTCCAGGCAGGCATGCAGCCCGTATTCGCCCAGGAAGCCGCCGCCACCCAGGCGCAGCATGGGCGGTACGTAGGCCGAGCGCTGCAGGTGGCCGTCGGCGTCGCGCTGCACTTCCATGAGCGGCATGGCGACATAGTGCGGCAGCAATTTTTCGTCCGCCAGCAACACCAGATTCGGCCGCAGGCGCGCCACCGGCAGCGGGTCGGCGCCGGTGTTCTCATCCGCCACCAGTTCGCCCGGCAGCGAAAAATAGCGCTGCAGATAGCCGTCCTGACGCGCCGCATCGACGCCGCGGCGCGCGATCGCGAGCCAGATGCGCAGCGGCTTGCCGTTCGGCGTGAGGCGTTTTTCCTCGTTCAGGTTCAGGCGGATTTCGCGCGCATCTTCGGCCAGCGGAAATTCCACCGGCAGGCCGTCCGGCAGGATGGCCGACAACTGCGCGATCTTGAGCCAGCCGTCGCCCCAGGCGCGCTCGTCGAGCGCGAGCGACAGCAAACCAAAGTAATCCGGCCGCTGCGCCGCCATGCGCCGCGCCGCCAGGGCGTGCCAGGCGATGTCGTTCTGCTGCATGTGCTGCGGCGACAGCAACATGCCCTCCGACCACTGCACGGCATCCGGCAGGTCGGCATTCATGGGGGCGATATCGCTGGGCATGGCACGGTCTCCGTGGCGGTAGTCAGCGCGGCGCGTCGGCAAGACGCACGCCGCCGGCTTCGATGGTGAGCAAGGGCCGCTCGAAGGGGGTCAATTCCCACGCCGGCTGGCCGGCGGCGGCTTGCGTGTCGGCATAGGCCAGCACGCGGTAGGCCTTGCCGTGGCGCGCCGGCAGCGGCGCCGGGTCGGCCGCCGAGCCGGGCGGCAGTTGCAGCGACAGGGCTTCCAGCTTGCCGGGCCAGGCACCCAGCAGCGCATCTTTCTGCGCGAACCAGTCGGCCGCCGAGCGCGGCAGCGGCGCGCTGAATTCGGCGTCGTAGACGAACACCAGATCCACGCGGGTGGGCAGATCGCCATTGGCGCCCGGCATGGCCACCACGCGCACCTGGTCGACGCGGGCTTTCGACGGCCCCACGAAAGGCAGCAGGTTGGCCAGATTTTTCAGGCTGCTGCAGCCGGCCAGCAACAAGGCGGCAAGCAGCAGTGGCAAGGATGTGCGCGTCATGGCGGCCATTTCAGCTAATGAGCAAAACCTTGAATTGCGCCGGCGTAAGCGACAGCCCCACGGCATTGGGCAACATGCCGTTCTGGGTCTGCATGCTGGTGAGCCGGGTGGCCGGAATGGCGCCGTAAAACACCTTCACGCTGCTGGTAGCCGGCCGGTCCGGCCCCATGATGAGTCCCGACACCACGCCCAGCGCCAGCCCGGCCTGGTCGCCATTGGAAATGGTGCCGGTGGTGAGCAGGTTTTCCGCCAGCCCGCCGCCGCAGATCACCTTGAACTGCGAGGGGATGTGCGTGAAGGACAGCGCGATATTCACGAGCGGCGTCGGCACCGGCGCCGGCGTGGGTATGCTGCACACGTCCGGGAAGGCGAAATTCATGACTCCGATATTGACGTTGGCGAACATGGTTTTTCCTTTAAGCCGCGTGAGCCGGTTGTAAGTTCGCGGCACCGCGCCCGCAACCCCCAACCCACGTTGGGGGCGCGGGCGTCTCGCCCGCGATCACGGCCCATCCACCGTTGAATGCACGCTGAGTTGCGGAACGATGCCCGTAGGTTGGGGTGACGAAGGAACCCCAACACCGGGCCTCGGATTTACCGCCGATGTTGGGGTTCGCAAGCTCACCCCAACCTACGAGGGCGGGCGTCTCGCCCCCGATCGCCGCACATCCGCCGTTGCATGCAGGCCGGGCCGCGGAACGATGCCCGTAGGTTGGGGTGACGAAGGAACCCCAACACCGGGCCTCCGATTGACCGCCGATGTTGGGGTTCGCAAGCTCACCCCAACCTACGTGGGCGGGCGTCTCGCCCGCGATCGCCGCACATCCGCCGTTGAATGCAGGCCGGGCCGCGGAACGATGCCCGTAGGTTGGGGTGACGAAGGAACCCCAACACTGGGCCGCAGATCGACCGCCAGCGTTGGGGTTCGCAAGCTCACCCCAACCTACGAGGGCTACAAGGGCTGCGGGCGGCGAAGAAATATTCGTCATGTTTCGTCCTCGTCCTGTTTCAACCCAGGCAGATGCGTTCTGCGTCGGCGCGCAATTCACCTGCCGCCGACAACAAGGTGTGGCCGCCGGAAATGCTCATGAGATCGGACGCCTCCACCGACACCAGGCGCGCGCGGCTCAGGTGCTGGTCCAGGGTTTCCACCAGCGCGCGGGCGACGTGCACAAACTGGTCGCCGGCGTACTGGCGCAAGGTCGCCAGCGCGGTTATCTGCGCGTCGCCCTGTGAGGTGAGCGCCAGCAACTGGCGCGCCACCAGACTGACGCGGTCCTGCTCCAGGCGTACTTCGTCCGCGCCCGGCACACTTAAGCGCGCCGTGCCACCGGCTTCGCGCGTCAGTACCGCCAGCAGCCAGGCCACGCCGGGCGCGTCGGTTGCCAGTACCAAATCGCCCACCTGCGGCTTCAGCAAGCACGAACACGCCACGGCGGCAGTGCGGCCGTCCGCCAGCACATAAGAACCATCGGACGCCATATCCGTAATGCGCACTTCGACCAGGCCACAGGGGCGGCCGGGGGCGGTCAGACTGGCGAGGGCGTTTGCAGCGCTCATGCGGTGGTCTCCAGTTCGCCGGCGGCGCGTTCGGCCTCCAGCAGGTTTTGGTCGGTGCCATACACGGGCGCGCGGACGGCGCCTTTGCCCTGGCAGCGTTCAAATTGAGTGGCGTGCTGGCGGCTGTGGCGCATATCCGCGCGCGACAGGTCGCAGCCGGCGAAGCGGGCGTGGGACAGGTCGGCCAGACGCAGGTCGGCCGCCACCAGAGAACTGTCCGCCAACTGCGCCCGCACCAGGCTCGCCCCGCCCAGCTTTGCACCATCCAGGCAGCTTTGCGCGATGTCGGCGGACTTGAGCACGGCGCCGCTTAAATCCATATCGCCCGCATCCACACCCTGCCAGCGGCTGCCGGCAAACAGCGCCTGCGCCGCGCGCGCGCCGGTCAGGCGGGTGCCGTCCAGTTGCGCGCCGAGCAGGCAGGCGCCGGCCAGGGCAGCGCCGGACAAATCCGTGCCGGCCAGCTTGGTATCCTGCAAATTGCAGCGCGGCAGTGCGATGCCGGCCAGCGCCAGGCCGGACAGATCGGCGCCCGTCAATACGCAGGCCTCGGCCTGCCAGCCGGCGATGCGCGCGCGGCGCAGATCGGTTTTGGGCAGGGCGCAGCGATCCATGCGCAAATCGTGCAGGTCGGCGCCATCCAGCACGCATTCGACCAGCGCAGAGCGCGCGAGCCGCGCGCCCGTAAAGCGCGTGCCGCCGAACGAACAGCGCGTGAGCACGCCCTGCTGCAATTGCAGCCCCTGCCAGTCGCCCGCGTCGAGCGCGCATTGCAGCAACACCAGGCGATCCACCACCAGCCCGGCCGCAACCACGCCTTGCAGTTGGCAGCGCAGGAAATTCACGCCGCCCAGGGCCGCACCGCTCAGCACGGCGCCGCGCAGGTCGCAATCGGTAAAGGTGCAGCCGGCCAGATCGGCGCCGGCCAGCCGCGCCGCGCGCAGATCGCAGCGCAGGAAAATGCCGCCGGCCAGCCGCGCCCCGCTCAAATCCGCCGCGCCCAGCGCTTCGTCGCAAAGCGGGCGGGCGCGCGCGATGTCGGCTTGCAGGCGTTCCCGGACGCTCATGATTTGTCCTTTTCGCGGCTGCGGCTGGGCGCATCGGCGGGCAAATGGCGCGCACCGTCCAGGGCCGCGCCGGCCAGTTTTGCGTTGCTCAAGTCCGCCTGCATGAAGCGGCCGCCGGCCAGATCGGCGCGGCGAAAATCCGTGCCGCGGCACTGCGACTGGAACCAGTCGCTGTCGCGCGCCTGGCTGCTTTCAAGGTGGGCGCGGCTCAGGATGGACGATTTGAAGCGCGCCCCGCCCAGGTCGCTGGCGGCCAGATCGGCACGGCCGAAATCGCAGGCCTCGAAACGGCCGCCCGCCAATTTGGCGCCCGCCAGTTGCGCGCCGCGCCAACTGGTCTGGCGCGCGCGGGCGCCTTGCCAGTCGCTGCCGGCGAGCCGCGCGGAACCCAAAAAGCAGCTTTCCAGTTCGGCGCCGGCAAAGGCTGCGCGCGGCGCATTGCAATCGGCAAAGACGGTTTGCTGCAGCTTGGCGCCGGAAAAATCGGCTTCGCGCAAATCGGCGCGCACGAACAGATCGCGCCCCAGGCGCGCGCCCTGCCAGCGCGAGGTGGCCGCCTGCGCCTGCAGGAAAACCGCGCGCGGCAATTCGGCGGCGGCGAAATTCGCGCCCTGCAGATCGGCCCCCAGCGCGACCCAATCCGCCACCCGGGCAGTCTGCCAGTCGCTGCCGGCCAGTTCGGCGTGCAGGCTGGAAAGCCGGTCCGCACGCACGCCGCGGAACGACGCCCCGGCCGCACGCGCGGCATTCAGGCTGGCGCCGTCCAGGCGCGCGCCATCCAGTTTGGCGCCGTCCAGTCGCGCACCGCACAGCACGGCGCCGGACAGATCGGCACGGCTCAGGTCGGCACGGCTCAGGTCGGCATTTTCGAGCAAGGCATTTTTCAAATCCGCACCGGCCAGCCGCGCACCGGCCAGGTTGGCGCCGGCCATGTCGCGCCCGGCCAGCGTCGCCCCGGCGCGCAACAGGCGCAGCACTTCGGCGCCCAGCGCGGTAGCCGCGGCTGGCGCCAGGGGCGGCGCCACCGGCTTGGCGGCGGCGCGGCGGCCGGCCAGATCCAGCGCGGCCAGATCGGCTGCGGCGGGCGTCGCGGGTGCGGCGCCCTGCCCGGCTGCGGCCCCGGTACTGGCAGCGGTGGCAAGCAGTTCGGCGTATTCGGCGTGATGGCGGCCGGCCAGGCGGTCCAGCGCGGTTTGGGTGTCCTCCGCAGCGGATGGCTGCGCCGCGCTGGCGGCGGCGTCATCGGCCAGCGCAGCCAGCGAAACTTCCGCCTGTTCGCGTGCTTCCGCCACGCGCGCATCGATGTGCGCGAATAGCGGCGCGAGGTCGGCTTCGCCGCGCGCGAGCTGGGCGCGGCACACATAGGGCGCAGCCTGCGCTGCCGCGGCGGCGGCAAAATCCGGCACCGAAGCCGGTTTGGCGTCCGGCAAGTGGCCGTCCAGATCGGCCGCCGCGGCGGCTTCCAGCGCGGCGTCGCGGGCGCGGCTGGCTTGACGTTCGGCTTCCGCTTCCTGCGCCAGGCGGGCGCGCTCGGCGGCGTCCGGTGCCGGCCGCAGCGGCGCTTCATTGAGCAAATGCACCAGCGCGTCGCGCCCGCTGCCGCTACGCGCCGCCAGTGCGGCGACGTAATGCGCGGTGGCGCGCGGCGCATCGCGCCGGTGTTCGTAAGCCAGCAAAATGGATTTCACGTCCTCGGCTTCCGGGTCGGCTACCGCGCTTTCGCCGCGATACAGAGCCAATCCCAATTCGGCATCCGGAAACAGCCACAGGGTGTCGAAGGCCAACGCCACTTCCTGCGGCGCGTGCGCTTCGGTTTCAACCAGGGCGCGCAGGCGGAAATCCGGCAGGCGGCCTTCGATGACGGGCCGCTCGGGGTGCAGGCCTTCCAGCCGATACGTTTCGCCGCCGGTGAAAAAGCCCGGCACCTGCTGGTCCTCCGGCGCCACGTTGAACATGGCCCAATCCAGGTCTTCCGGCAGGCCGGGCGACACCTGTTCCAGCCAGCGCCGGTCGTAAGTGCCGCCCATGCGGCTGCGCGGTGCCCAGCGCAAATCCAGCGGCGCGAAGCCGGCCGGCGGCAGCGCACGGTAATGGCCGCGCACCGGCTCGTTGGGATATTCCACATTGGGCATGGCGCCTTCCACCGGCCCGGTCAGCCCGCGCGTGAGGCGCCCGGTATGGCCGCAGCCGACCGGGTTGCCGGCGTGGGCCGGGCCGCCGTAGGCGCGCTCGTAGCTGAGCGGCATGGACTGGAAAGGCAGCGGCGCGCTTACCGTATGCAGCGGCACGGTGCCATAACGCCAGGCACGTTCGCCTATCACCTTGAGGCGCTTATCCACCACGCCCACCTGCAGGCGCACCTGCATGGAACTGACCGGCTGCGCCGAGTAGGCCGTGGCGGCCGCCAGCACTTCGGCGCGGCGCTTGGGCATGACGGCATCGAGCGGCTGTTCGGCCGGCAGGCGCGGCAAAATTTCCGGCCAGCCGGCCTGTTCGGGCAGGAAGTTCCGCACCGGCTCGCCGAGGCGGAAAAAACCCAGCGCCACGATCACCAGCCTGTCCTGGCCGCGAAAGCGGTAAGGCTTGCTGAGCAATCCGAGCGCCTGGGGTTTGATGGCTTTCATGCCGGCCTCAGAGGTGCAGCTCTATGCCGGAATCGATCTGGATATCCACGCCCGCGACGTGGACCTCGATCTTGGCCGGGTCGATGTTGAGAATCACGCTGCCATCCAGGCTGATCTGCAGGTGCGGGCC
Source organism: Rhodocyclaceae bacterium (assembly GCA_016791105.1). Taxonomy (GTDB): domain Bacteria; phylum Pseudomonadota; class Gammaproteobacteria; order Burkholderiales; family Rhodocyclaceae; genus JAEUNM01. The sequence goes on from JAEUNM010000118.1 coordinate 225,410, forward strand.
GAGCGCCTCGATATCCACCTTGAGCAAGGTGCCGGCTTTCACGTCTATGGCGGTGGTGGGGCCATTGACCGAAATGGCGGTGGTGGTGCCGCGCACGCCCAGCGAGGTGCTGTTGCCGACGATAGACAGTTCGGTGCTGCTGCCGGTCAGGCTCAGATTCTGGCTGGTGCCGGTCAGACTCAGCCCGCTGCTGCTGCCGGTAAGGCCCAGGTGGCTGCTGCTGCCGGTGACCGACAGGCGGTTGGAACTGCCGGTAATGTCCAGGCCGTTGGAAAGCCCGGTCAGGCTGGCGGAATTGCTCATGCCGACCACGCCGGCGCTATTGCTCATGCCGGTCACGCTGGCGGAATTCTGCATGCCGGTAACGCTCACGCCGGTTTGCACGCCCACCGCGCTGGCGCTGGTTTGCGCACCCACCGCCGAGGTGGAGGTTTGCGCGCCGGTAAGGCTGGCGTCGGTGGTCGCGCCGGTCATCGAGGTGCCGGTGTGGGTGCCCAGCGTGCTGTGGCTTTCGCTGGTGCCGATTTTGGAATCGCTGAAGCTGAACCCTATGTCGGACCAGTTTTTCGATTCGTCGCCGGCATAGGTGCTGTAGCTGTTGCCGCGCGATTCGCTGCGGCTCAACAGGCCGGAGCGGTCGTTTTCCGATACCGAATAGCTGTAGCTGCCGCCGCGGCTATAGCTGGCGTCCTTGTACTGGCCGCTGGAATAGGCGGATTCGACGATGTTGCGCGCCGCATCCAGCACATTGGGCGTGACGGCGCCGCAGCGTATGGATTTGCTGTCGCCCCAACTGGTGGAATAGCTGTTGCCCACCGAACTATGCGCGGTCCAGCCGCTGGGCGTGACGGTCAGACTGCCGTCGGCGCTGAGCGGGGAAATTTCCGGCAATTCGGATTCGTCATTGGCGCGGCTTACCATGACCGTGGCGCCCACTTCCGGCGCGGTGGCCGAGTGCACCGGCAGGCGCGCCCAGATTTCCGCGCCGGTGGCGATGCGCACACGCACGCCCTTGGCCTGCAGGCGGCGCGGCGTGGCGCGGCTGTCGTCCTCGCTATTGCTTTGCGGCTCGAATACCTTGCGCGGGTAATAACGCCAGTCCTGCGGTTCGCCTTCCAGCACCGTCGCCAGGATGCCGCCCTGTTGCGTGTCGCCCAGCGAAAACCCGGCGTAAGGCGCTTTCGGTACGGCCTGAAATTCGTTCTGGTAAGTGCCGTCCAGGCTGGCCTGATGGCGCACCGAAGTGAGCACATACACGCTGTTTTCCAGATCGGCCTGCAGCATTTCGCGGCGATGGTCGATCGAGGCCGGCCCGGCGACGCGGAACAATTTGCCCGGCGCAAACAGCGCGCAGCGGCTGGCGCCAGACAAATTGCGGCGGCTTGCGTCCAGCGCCTGGCGGGTAATTTCGGCCAGGCCGTCGGCCTGTTCGCCGGACAGGCCGTACTGGTACACCTTGTACTGGTTGAACGGCAATTCGCCCGCGCCGCGCGTGGCGGCGTGCGGCTGGAAGGGCGCCACGCCATCCACTTCCCACACCGCCTGCTGGCGCACATAGGTGCCCACCACGTGCGAGCTGGTGAGCGCTTCCTGGTAGCTGTACTGCAGCACCGCGTCTTCCTGCTCCAGGCCCAGGTCGTCCGTGCCGGTCCAGGCGTAACGCAGCGCGCGGCGGTCGGCATAGACCTCGGTATAGGCGGCGTCGCCGGCCGTGAACACGATTTCGTGGCGGTCGGCGTGCTGTTCGATGAAATAGAACAGGTGCGCCTTGGACATGAGCCGGCGCAGAAAATCGAGGTCGCTTTCACCGCACTGGAACCAGTCCTGCACGCGCGAGGCGGATATGTCCAGGATGGGATCCGGTGCGTCGGCGAAGCGGTGTTCGATGCGATACGCCTGCAGCACCTCGCTGATGGCTTCGCGTATGGTTTTGTTGGCGATCTGGCGATAGCCGTTGGTGAGCGACAGGCGCCACAGGTCGGGCCGCATGGTGAGCCGATACACGCCGGGCTGTTCCATCGCCATGGCCGCCACGATGCCGTTCCATAGCGCCAGTTCGCCACCTTCGCCGCCCGCCAGCGCGTGGCGGAAGGCGTCCGGCCGGGCGCCCGGCAAGGCGATGCCGACACTGACCGGGCGCCCCAGCAAACTGCGCAAGGCCAGCGGCGCAGGGCCGCGCAATTCCGTATTGCCATGCAGTTCCAGCTTGAATTCGAACGGCTCGGACAAACTGTCCTGACCTTCAAAACTCACCAGGCGGAATGTTTCGTCGCCCAGCACCCCCTGCGGCGCCCAGATGGCGACGTGCAGGCTGAGGGCCGGATCCTGGACGCGGCTGATGCGGGTTTGTACGGCGCGTTCGGCCGGGGCGTTCATAGCCAGCCTCCCGCCGTAGCCGGCGCGTGGGCCGGAATCAGAAATTCGGACACCGGCCTGGCGGCTTCGCTGGGCCGGCGCAGCCAGGCGGTTTCGCCCAGGCGCAGGCCGGCGTCGTTATCGGCGCTGCCGGCCGGCACCGGCCGCGGCGCCGCAGTAAGCACCGAGCGGCCCACGCTTTGCGGTTTTACCGCCAAGCGTACTTCGCAGTCGTGGCGGCCGTGCAGCATCAGCCGCACCAGGGCCACGAAACCTTGATGCAATACGTCCGGCGTCTGGTCCGGTCCGGGCGGCAGCAGGCGGCGGAACAGTGCGTGGTCCACCGGGCCTACGTCCAGCCGCACGCGCGCCTGCTGGTTCCATACGCGCCGGCCCAGCACGGTGCCGCGCCCCAGTGTGTGGTTGCGGCGGCCCAGGTGGGTCTGGTCGCCGGCTTCCAGGTTGTGCCAGGCGCCCACGAAAGGCGTGAGCACGACCGGCGCGTCCAGGTAACGCGACAACACGCGCACCAGGCTCGCGCCGCTGCGGCGGCAATCGGTAAGCAGGTTGGCGATGCCGAGCAGGCTGCGCAGTTTGAGGCCGGGCGCCGGATCCTTGCCGCCTTCGGCATGTTCGCCCAGCCCGGCCAGTGCGGTGATGCGCACGCCCAGGGCGGATTTTTCCGGCGCCAGATTATTCAGCGCCGGCGTGCGGCCTTCCTTGAGGCGGTAGCGCGTGGCATTTACGCGGTTGTTGAACAGGTCGAT
>JAEUNM010000127.1 GCA_016791105.1 Rhodocyclaceae bacterium
GCGTCCGTGGCCGTCCATGATCCGCACCGTGTATGGCGATCCGGAGCGCTACCAGAAGTCCTACTACCCGGCCGATTTTCAGGGCAAGTACTACCTCGCCGGCGACGGCGCGATCCGCGACAAGGACACCGGCTACTTCACGATCACCGGCCGTATCGATGACGTGCTGAACGTATCCGGCCACCGCATGGGCACGATGGAAATCGAGTCCGCGCTGGTTGCGCACGAACTGGTTGCCGAAGCCGCCGTGGTGGGCCGTCCCGACGACCTGACCGGCGAAGCCATCTGCGCCTTCGTGGTGCTGAAGGGTGCCCGTCCGATGGGTGAAGACGCCAAGAAGGTGGCCAACACGCTGCGCAACTGGGTCGGCAAGGAAATCGGCCCGATCGCCAAGCCCAAGGACATCCGCTTCGGCGAAAACCTGCCGAAGACGCGTTCCGGCAAGATCATGCGCCGCCTGCTGCGTTCCATCGCAAAGGGCGAAACCATCACGCAGGACACGTCCACGCTGGAAAACCCGCACATCCTCGATCAGTTGAAGGAAAATCTGTAATTCCCGCCTGGGGGGCGGCATACGCCCCCCACAGCGTTAAAAAGACTGGCACAGAGGCGGCTGATATCGAAATCGGCCCGGGAGGAGAAAAAGGGTGCGACAGCACCCTTTTTCTTTTTCACTGTCCGGCGCCGGCGCTTTCCGGCAGGCGAGGCATGCGCTTAGAATGAGGGCTAAACGGGGGGTTCCGGCATGACGCGCAGCAAACTGACCGCGCAAAGATTGGCCGCGTTATTTCTTGCCGGCTGGATGGCTTTCAATTATCCGCTGTTGTCCCTGTTCAACCTGCCGGCGCGGGTTCTGGGCGTGCCGCTGCTCTACGTGTACGTGTTTGCCGCCTGGGGGCTGCTGATCGCACTGACGGCCTGGCTGGTCGAGCGGCGCAAGGACTGAATTCGGCCGCCCGCCATGCTCCTTCAACTTCCCGTCATCATCGGTGCCGCATTCGTGTATCTGGCGGTGTTGTTCGCGATCGCCTATTACGGCGACAAGCGGGCCGACGCCGGGCGCTCCATCATTTCGCATCCGCTGGTGTACTCGCTGTCCTTGGGCGTGTATTGCACGACATGGACCTTTTACGGCAGCGTGGGCCGCGCTGCCGCGAGCGGCATAGGTTTTCTGCCGGTCTATCTCGGCCCCACGCTGGTCGCAGCCCTGTGGGGCACGATCATGCTCAAAATGCTGCGGGTCAGCAAAACTTACCGCATTACCTCCATCGCCGACCTGATCGGTTCCCGCTACGGCAAAAGCCAGTTGCTGGCCGGCCTGGTGTCGCTCATCGCAGTGATCGGGGTGGTGCCCTACATCGCGCTGCAGTTAAAGGCAATCGCCAACAGCTTTTCCATTCTGACCGCCTATCCGGAAACCCTGGCGCGGGCCGAGCCCGCCTCCGGCATGATTTTTACCGACAGCGGCTTTTTGATCACCCTGATGCTTGCCGCCTTCACGATCGTGTTCGGCACGCGCCACCTCGATGCCACCGAACGCCACGAAGGCATGGTCGCCGCGGTGGCTTTCGAGTCGGTCGTGAAGCTGGTGGCGTTCAGTGCCGTGGGCGTATTCGTCACCTGGGGCATATACGACGGCTTCGACGATATTTTCCGGCGCGCGTCCGAGGTGCCGGCGCTGTTTGCGCTCATGACCAGCCGCGATACCGCTGCCACCTATGGCAGTTGGACCGCACTAACCCTGCTGTCCATGTCCGCCGTGATGTTTCTGCCGCGCCAGTTCCAGATTACGGTGGTCGAAAATGTGGATGAAAACCACCTGCGGCGGGCCATCTGGATGTTCCCGGCCTATCTGCTGGCGATCAATATTTTCGTGCTGCCGATTGCCTTCGGCGGGCTGATCGAATTCGGCAAACAAGGTACGGATACCGACATGTTCGTGCTGACGCTGCCGATGTCGCGCGATCAGCAGTGGCTTGCGCTACTGGCATTCGTGGGCGGGCTGTCGGCCGGAACCGGCATGATCATCGTCGAAACCATTGCCCTGTCCACCATGGTGTGCAACGATCTGGTGATGCCGTTGTTGCTGCGCCTGCGCATGCAGGCGCTCGAGCGCCGGAGTGATTTGACCTGGCTGCTGCTGGGCATACGCCGGTTTTCCATCGTTTCCATCCTGCTGCTCGGCTATCTTTATTTTCGCCTTGCCGGCGAGGCCTATGCGCTGGTGAGCATAGGCCTCATCAGTTTTTCCGCGGTGGCGCAATTTGCGCCGGCCATCATAGGCGGGCTGTACTGGAAAGGCGCGACGCGCCGCGGCGCCGTGGCCGGCTTGATGGCCGGGTTCATTGTATGGACCTATACCCTGCTGTTGCCCTCGTTCGCGCGTTCGGGCTGGTTGCCGCAGGAATTTCTTACCCAGGGGGTGTTCGGCATCGAACTCTTGCGCCCGCAACAACTGTTCGGGCTCGCCGGGCTGGACGCCATTACCCACGCGCTGTTCTGGAGCATGGCCTGCAACATAGGCGCGCTGATCGGCTTTTCGCTTTTGGGGCGCGAAGATGCGCGCGAAGCCACCCAGGCGGAATTGTTCGTGGACGTGTTCAAACATGGCTCCGGTGTGGCTGGGCCTTCGTTCTGGCGCGGCAGTGCGCAGGTGGGCGATCTGATTACCCTGGTGGGGCGGTTTCTGGGAGTAGAGCGGGCACGGCGCGCGTTCGAGCGCTATGCGGCGCGGCGCGGCAATATCGGCGTCGATCAGTTGCGCGCCGATGCCGATCTGGTGCATTTCACGGAAACCCAGCTTGCCGGTGCCATCGGTTCGGCCTCGGCGCGCGTCATGGTGGCGTCCGTGGTCAAGGAAGAAGCGCTGGGCCTGGACGAAGTGATGAATATCCTCGACGAGGCCTCGCAGGTGCGCGCTTACAGCCAGCAGCTGGAACAGAAATCGCGCGAACTCGAGCAGGCCACCACGGAATTGCGTGCCGCCAATGAAAGGCTTACCGATCTCGATCGGCTCAAGGACGATTTCATGTCATCGGTGACGCACGAATTGCGCACCCCGCTGACTTCCATCCGGGCGTTTTCGGAAATCCTGGTCGATAATCCCGAAATGGAGGAAGACCAGCGGCAGGAATTTCTGAGCATCATCACGAAAGAAACCGTGCGCCTCACGCGGCTCGTGAATCAGGTGCTGGACATGGCCAAACTTGAATCCGGCCGCACCGACTGGCGCGATGAGCGCACCGACCTGCGCGAGGTGATCGAACAGGCTGTGGCGGCTACCAGCCAGTTGTTCAAGGACCGCGGCGCGGCGATCGAACTTGTCCTGCCGGACGAACTGCCGGGCGTCATGATAGACGGCGACCGCTTCGTTCAGGTGTTGGTGAATCTGCTGGGAAATGCAGTCAAGTTCGTGAATCCCGGCAGCGGACACGTGAAGGTAAGCCTGACCCGGGACGACGCGGATATCGTGGTCGAGGTGGCGGATAACGGCCCTGGCATTCTGGCCGAAGATCAGCCGAAAATATTCGAGAAATTCCGTCAGGGCGGCGATTCGCTGACCGGCAAGCCGCAGGGAACCGGCCTTGGACTACCGATCAGCCGCCAGATCGTGGAACATTATGGCGGGCGCCTTTGGGTGGAAAGCGCACCGGAGCGCGAACCCGGTGCACGCTTCATATTCCGCCTGCCGTCCAGCCTGATTGCGCTGGAGGAAGAAGCGGCCTGAGCCGGCCGCGCGGCGGGCCAGGTGGCGGCGCGTGCCGGCCACAACGATAGCAATACGGAGGAGATACCGTGCCGAAAAAAGTCCTCATCGTCGACGATGAGCCGAATATCGTCATTTCGATCGAGTTTCTGATGAAGCGCGAAGGATTTGCCACCGTGGTCGCCCATGACGGTGAAGCTGCGCTCGAAAAAGTGGCCGCCGAGCGGCCCGATCTGGTGCTGCTGGATGTCATGATGCCGCGCCGCAATGGCTACGAGGTATGCCAGATGCTACGCGCCAATCCGGACTATGCCGGCCTGCGCATCATCATGCTCACCGCCAAGGGGCGCGAAACGGAAGTCGCCAAGGGCCTTGCCCTGGGCGCCGATGCTTATATGACGAAGCCCTTCGCAACCAAAGATTTGGTTGCTCAGGTGCGCAAACTGCTCGACCCCGCGGCATGAGCGTCAGCCGTACTTTCGTGCTGGGAGCGGCCGGCGCCGTGACTTTGGTCGTGGCGTCCGTCGGCCTTACCGGCCTGGGACTGTGGGGTGATCTGCCGCCCCAGATTCAGCAGCAACTGGCGCCGGAATTGTCCGCGCGCATTGGCACCGTGATCGCGGTCGTCGTGATGGGGTGCGCGGGTGCGGTGGCAGGCCTGCACGCGCTGTTTCGCGGCTATGTCGGCGCCGCCGGAAAACTTGTCGAAGAAGCCGAACTGATGCTCACAGCGAATCCGGATCACCGCGCCAGCTTGGGCGGGGCACCGGAAATCGCGGCGCTGGGCGCGCTCATCAATCGCATGGCGGACGAGCGGCAAAGCCTGCGCCGCGACGTGGAAGCGAAAATTCTCGAAGCCAAAACTTCGGTCGAAGAAGAAAAGAACCGGCTTGCCGCGCTCATGTCGGAGCTGACGCAAAGCGTCGTGGTGTGCAATCTGGACGGACGCATCCTGCTCTACAACAATCGCGCGCGTCTGCAGTTCCGTGCCCTGGGTGAGGGCGGCGGCAAGGGCAGCGTGCCGATCGGCCTGGGGCGGTCGATATTCACGGTGTTCGAGCGTGGCCTCATCGCCCACGCGCTGGAAAATATCCAGCATCGCCTCAAGCGTGAAGGTTCGCAACCGCTCGCGAATTTCGTCACCACCACCCGCAGCGGGCAACTGTTGCGTGTGCAGATGGCGCCGGTTCTCACCGGCCAGGAGGGCGCTGCGCGTACCGTGTCGGGCTATGTGCTGCTGCTCGACAACATTACGCGCGAGTTCGAAACCGAAGGCCGGCGCGACCGCCTCATGCAGTCGCTTACCGAAGGATCGCGCGCCTCGCTGGGCAATCTGCGCGCCGCCGTGGAAATGATGTGCGACTACCCCGACATGGAAGCACGCGAGCGTGAGCGCTTTGCCGCCATCATGCGTGACGAAGTCGGTGCCATGAGCAAGCGGCTCGATCAGGCGGCGGCGGAATTTACCGATGCCGTCAAAATCCGCTGGCCGCTGGAAGACGTGCTGGCCATGGATCTGGTGCAGGCGGCACAACGGCGGGTGGAGGCGCGGCTCGAGTTGCCGACCAAAACCGAGGAGATCGAGGAAGAACTTTGGCTGCGCGTGGATAGTTTTTCCATCCTGCAGGCAGTTACCTACCTGTGTTCGCGCATCAAGGAAGATCTGGAAGCGCGCGAAGTGCGTTTTCGCGCCGAGGCGCAGAACCGTCGCGTGGCCTTGGACATCATCTGGTCGGGCGTTCCAGTCAGCAGCGAAACCTTGCTGGGTTGGGAACTCGATCCCATGAACGTCGGCAGCGAAGCCAGCCCGCTCACCTTGCGTGACGTGGTTGACCGGCACGATGGCGAGTTCTGGGCGCAGCGCGAAACGACCAAACACCGCCAGTATTTCCGCTTGCTGCTGCCGATGGCGCATCCGCAGGAGGCCATCGACCAGCAAGCCATGCTGCACGGTGCCGACAGCCGGCCTGAATATTACGACTTCGACCTGTTCCGGTCGCGCGACGCGCATTCCGAACTGGACGAAATGCCGCTCGCCGACCTGACCTACACGGTGTTCGATACCGAAACCACCGGGCTGAAGCCCTCCGAGGGTGATGAAATCATCCAGATCGGTGCTGTGCGCATCGTCAATGGCCGTGTGCTGCGGCAGGAAAGTTTCGAACAACTTGTGGATCCGAAGCGGACATTGACGCACGAATCGATACAGATACACGGCATCACGCAGGAAATGATCAAGGATCAGCCCACGATAGACCGCGTGCTGCCCGAATTTCACACCTTCTGCGAAGAAACCGTGCTGGTGGCGCACAACGCGGCATTCGACATGCGCTTCCTGCAAATCAAGGAAGGGCCGACCGGGGTGTGTTTCGATCACCCCGTGCTGGATACGCTGCTGTTGTCCGCGGTGCTGCACCCCAACCAGGATGCTCACAAACTTGAAGCGATCGCCGAGCGCATGGGCGTACATATCGTTGGCCGGCACAATGCAATGGGCGACGCCATCGTCACGGCGGAGGTGTTCCAGCGCATGATTCCGCTGCTTGCGGCGGCCGGCATACACACACTGGGCGAAGCGCGCGCCGCGAGCGAAAAAACCTATTACGCGCGCGTAAAGTATTGACGCGGGGCCGGCGGTACGGCCACGGCAAAGTCGGCGCGCCGCTCTTTGGGGGTGTGGGCATCCCGCCCGCACCAACTACCCATCTCAACGGCAGGCCGGCGCAATGCCGGCCCCGGTTGAAACAAGATTCAGCACCATCCCGCATCAGCCCACCGTGCTGGGCATTCCTCGCCGCCGCGGGGCTCTCAAACGCCAAGGCTTGTTTCCCAATCTTTATTCCATATAATTAAATCGCGGCCTTAAGTTTCCCTGCGGGGGTGCCGGTGTTTCTCGGTGCGCGTGAAATTTCTCACGTGTAATCATATATCTGCACCGTCTCGGTGCGCCGCGCGCGGGGTCGTTTAAGCAGGGCGGGACGGCAATCAAGATCCAGGCTCGCCTGCCGTTGATGCAATCTGTTCCCTAGCGCCCGAATTACCCGCCGGTGCTTGCCATGCCGGCCTTTCCCGTTCTCACCGAGTCACGCATGAATGCCCCTCTGATACCTTCGCCCACGCCCGAGCATGCGCAATGGACCACGCGCATGGCCGCGGTGGCGCACGATTTGCGCACCCCCATATGCGGCATGCTGGGCATGGTTGCCCTGATGGAAGAAACGCGTCTGCTGCCGGAACAGGCGCAAATCGTGCGCAACCTGCGGGATTCGGCGGAATTCATGCTGGCCATGGCGAACGATCTGCTGGATTTTGCACGCCTCGAATACCAGGCCGTGCATGTCGAATGCGTGCCTTTCCGCGTCGAAAATCTGGTCGCCGAGTCGATACGCGCGCTTGCGCCGCAGTGGCTGGCGAAGCGCGTGGAAGTCATTTTCGACGTCGATCCGGCGGTGCCGGCCTACCTCGCCGGTGATCCGGTGCGCATCCGCCAGGTGCTGGCGAATCTATTGGCCAATGCGATCAAATTCACGCCGGACGAGGAGGGTGAAATAGTTGTCGCCGCGAAAGCGCGCGCTCAGGAATCCGGCTGGCGGCTGATCGTTGCGGTGCGCGACAATGGCATAGGCATTGCGCCGGAGCGCCAGCGGGCGATATTCGAACCTTTTGAACAGGCGGAACATGCCACCCACCGATTGTTCGGTGGCAGCGGCCTCGGGCTGGCAATTTGCCGCCGCCTGCTGGCGCTGATGGGCGGCTCCATCGCCGTGGAAAGCGAACCCGGCGCCGGTTCCACCTTTACTTTCGATGTACTTTGCCAAGCCGCGGAGGCACCTGCCGCCGCCGCGGAAGATGATCCGCGCGCGCGTGTGCGGCCCTTCCACGCCCTGGTCGTGGATGACAATCCGCGTGCCGCGCAGCAGGTGGCAAGGTTGTGCGAGCGCCTGGGCGGCCGGGCGGACATCGCCCAGGGCGGCGAAGAAGCGCGCATCATGCTGGTGGAAGCGAGCCATAACGACCTCAGTTACGACGTTCTGCTGGTCGATCGCGACATGCCGCAGGTGGATGGCTTCAAGCTCGCGGAAAAGCTGTACGACGGCAAGCACGCGCTCAAGCGCTTCATCATGGCGGGCGGTGCCCCCAACGATACCGACCATGCTGGCTGGCTGCGCGCGCGCGGCGTGCGCAGCACGCTATGCAAACCCTACGGCGAGCGGGAATTGGCCGCCGCCATCCTGCAGGCGCTGTCAGACGACGCGCCGCCGGCAACGAGCGACGATGCGCTGGACGTGATCGGCCCGATAGAAATTAGCGATGCGCCGGCCGACAAGGCGCCGCAAAAAGCCCTGCGCGTGTTGCTGGTCGAAGATAACGCCGCCATGCGCGACTTGTCCCAGCGCATGTTATTGCGCATGGGTTACCGCGTCAGCATGGCGTTTGACGGGCGTGAAGCGCTGGCCAAATTTCGCGACGGCAGTTTCGACATCATCCTGATGGACGTACGCATGCCCGGCATGGACGGCATTACGGCGACGGGCATGATACGCGACCTCGAAATGGGCCGCTCCACGGTACTGTCCGGCGATTTGACCCATGTGCCGATACTGGGCCTGACAGCCGCCGCCACGCCTGCCGACGTACAGAACTGTATCGACGCCGGCATGGATGACGTGTTGATCAAGCCGGTCGATTTCCACGCCCTGGCCGCGGCGCTTGCGCGCGCTTGCGGCGGCGCCGCGCCCGCCGTGGACCCCGAAGTGACCGCCGTGCTGGCCCATCCGCTGCAGGCGCAGCCGGCGCATGACAATGCCGCCGCACGCGAGGTGCTGGATGGCGACGTCACGGCCTATCGCTCTATGATCGCCTTGTTTCTGGCGAGCTTGCCCGAACAACTGCGGAATTTGGGCCGTTACGTCGAAGCGAAAAATTACGCCCAGCTCGAATCCTTGGCGCACGATCTCAAAAGCATTTCCGCGGCGCTGCAATTGCCGCTGTGCCGCGACCTGGCCTCACGTCTGGAACTGTCGGCGCGCAAGCGCGAGGGTGCCCGCATCGCCACCTTTGCGCCCGCACTGAGGCGGGAACTGGAACAGGCCGCGGCCGAACTGCGTCTGCTGGGCTGACGCCGGGCAATCGCGGCGCTCCGTCCTGCTGGCGGTTATTGCGGCTACCCTGGGTGCGGCCGGCGTTCAAACTGCGCCGCGCAGGCGCTCGAAATCCAGCCCGAAGCGCAGCAAATATTTTCTGAGCCGGTCGGCGTCATTGGCGTGTTTTTTTCCCGCGCGTGACACCGCGAACAGGCGCCGGCCTGCCTCCGACAGAGAGCTGCTGCTGCGGCACACGGCGATGACGCCATTCAGTTGGCAGCGGTCGAACCAATCCAGATTTTCCGCGGCGGACTGCAGAATTTGCGCGCAGGCGTCCTGGTCGCGGCCGTCCGCCTGCCAAGCCCCGCGCAGCCGATCTATTTCTTCTTCCACCGCAGTTTCGGTAATGCGACCCGCTTCGGCCAACGTGGCCATGCGCGTGACCGATGCGCCCAGTTCGCGGAAATTGCCGCTCCAGCGCGCCGCCGGCGAGGCCGCGAACTCCAGGTAGCGCTTGCGCGCTTCGGCACTGAAGCGCACCTGGCGGCCCTGGTCGTGCGCGTGGCGCTCTAGTTCGAAATCGAGATTGGGTTCGATGTCTTCCGGGCGCGCGGCGAGGCCGGGCAGATCGAAAGTCCATAAGTTGATGCGCGCATACAAATCTTCGCGAAAGCGCCCGGCCGCTACCCATAGGCGCAAATCGCGGTGGGTGCCGGCGATGAGCTGAAAATCGCTTTCCGCCTCGCGATCCGCGCCGAAGGGGAAAAAGCGCTTTTCTTCCACGGCTTTGAGCAGCATGGCCTGTTCGTCCGCGCCCAGTTCGCCGATTTCATCGAGAAACAGCAAACCGCCGTCGGCTGCGCGCAACAGGCCGGCGCGTTCGGTCTGGGCACCGGTGAACGCGCCTTTCACGTGGCCGAATAGCGCCGACATGGCGGAATCGCCGCGCAAGGTGGCGCAATTGATTTCCACGAAGCGCCCGGCCAGGCGCTGGCGCTGCTTTTTGAGTTCATACACGCGGCGTGCCAGGAAGGATTTGCCGGCACCGGTGGGGCCCACCAGCAGCATGGGCGCGCGCGAGCGGCCGGCCACCTGTTCCATGCGCTCGACCATGCGATTGAATGCCGCGTTGCGGGTGGCGATGCCGGATTTGAGGAAATTCAGACCATCGGTGCGCTCACGCGCGAAGCGCTGCGCGATTTTGTCGTAGCGCGATAGATCCAGATCGATCACGCTGACCGAGCCGCCCACGTCGACGTCCCCTTTGCGCGATGGCGAAGTCTGCACCAGGCGTGCCGGCAGATAGTGCGCTTCGGCAAGCAAAAACCAGCAAATTTGCGCCACGTGGCTGCCGGTCGTGATGTGGATCAGGTAGTCCTCGCGCTCGGTGTCGAACGCATAGGCGCGCGCAAAGTCGTGCAGCGCGGCATATACCTCCTCGAAATCCCAGGCGTCGCGCAGATTCATTTCGACGCGGCGGACCTGGGTTTCCGGCGACACCGCCGCGATATCCAGCGCGATACGCTCGGCCAGACCGCGGCCGCGCACATCGTGCAGCAATTCCAGGCGGTTTATCACCAGGTTTTCCTGCTGGCACAAGGCCACGGTGGGGCGCCACCTTTCCCAGCGCTGCGGACCTTTGCCGGCGAAATCGAGCTGGGTGCCGAGAAAGCCGATCGCCACGGTGTTTTTCATTTCGTATAAAAAAAGATAAATAACGCGAATAAATTCTATCAAACTGGATGTGCCGGGTTCCGTGGAATCGTTGGCAAAATTCGAAACTACCTTTCGGATCAAAGACATCAGTCTGTGTGGCCGACGCGCCACCGGGCTGGCATGGCTCTCGCTAAGTGAATAGCGACCGCGACAGGGCCGCGGTTTCCGACCCGCCGGGTAAATCGAATGCCGGCGTGTATCAGTCGAAGCGCGGCCCAGTCCGGCAAGGGAACACCCAACGCAAACCATCAACACGCCGAGACCAGGCCATGAAAACCTACAAGAGCGGAAAGCAACGCCGCGAAGAATTGCGCGCCGCGCGGCAGCGCCGACGAACGAAGCGCGCGCGTGCGGAACTGCCGGTCGCGGCCATCGCGGCATTGCGTGCCGCCGGCCGCGAGCCGGTTTGTGCGGCGCTGCTGGCGCCCGGCAATAGTTACGGCCTGCCGGAATTCGCGCGCCGCGGCTGGTATGAAGATATGCCCTTCCGTTGCAAGGATTGTGGCGCCGCATGTGTGTGGACGGCGGCGCGCCAGCGCTGGTGGTACGAAGTCGCCAAAGGCGGCGTTTTTACGAGCGCGGTTCGCTGTGCGGCGTGCCGCGCTGCCGAGCGGCAACGCGTCGCGGCTGCGCGCCGGGCGCAGATCGAAGGGATGGCCCGCAAATGTGCGGGCCGCTGAATGGAAACCGGAGCTGAAACATGGACTACCAAGTGCTTGAAGTCGAAAACGGCAAACCCATCAAAATGTGGACCGCCGGCGTGCCGGTGGAGGACGCGGCGCGCAAACAACTGATCAATACCGCGCGCATGCCTTTCATCCACGGCCACCTGGCGGTCATGCCGGACGTGCATCTGGGTAAAGGTTCCACCATAGGGAGCGTGATTCCCACCCGCGGCGCCATCATTCCGGCCGCCGTGGGTGTGGATATCGGCTGCGGCATGATGGCCGCGCGCACCAGCCTGACGGCGGCCGATCTGCCGGACAATCTGCTCGGGCTGCGCAGCGCCATCGAACGCGCCGTGCCCCACGGCCGCACGCCGCCGCGCAAAGGTCGCGACGTCGGCGCCTGGGAACACCCGCCGGCCGCAGTGGACGCGGCCTGGGGTGATTTGCGGCGCGGCTTCGAGCGCATCACGCAAAAATACCCGCGCCTCAAAAACACCAATAACCGCCAGCACCTCGGAACCCTGGGCGGCGGCAACCACTTCATCGAAGTGTGCCTGGATGAGGCGGATTGCGTGTGGTTCATGCTGCACTCGGGTTCGCGCGGTATCGGCAATGCCATCGGCACCCTGTTCATCGCCCTGGCGCAGGACGACATGCGTGCCCACATCGCCAATCTGCCCGACCGCGACCTGGCGTATTTTTGCGAAGGCAGCCCGCATTTCGACGACTATGTGGAAGCGGTCGGCTGGGCGCAGGATTATGCGCGCACGAACCGTCACATCATGATGCAGGCGGTGGTGGCGGCGGCGCGCAGCGTGATCGCGCAGCCATTTGCGGCCGCCGTGGAAGCCGTGAATTGCCACCACAACTATGTGCAGCGCGAAACCCACGCCGGTGCCGAGGTGTTGGTGACGCGCAAGGGCGCGGTGTCGGCGAAAAAGGGCGAACTGGGCATCATTCCGGGCTCCATGGGCGCGAAAAGCTTTATCGTGCGCGGGCTGGGCAATGAGGAATCGTTCTGCTCCTGCAGCCACGGTGCCGGCCGCACCATGAGCCGTAACGAAGCGAAACGCCGCTACAGCGTGGAAGACCAGGAACGTGCCACCGCCCACGTCGAATGCCGCAAGGACGCCGCCGTGATCGACGAAATTCCGATGGCTTATAAGGACATCGATGCAGTCATGCAGGCGCAGCGCGAACTGGTGGAAATCGTGCATACGCTGCGTCAGGTGGTGTGTGTGAAGGGCTGAGCGCAGTGCGCGCCGGCCGTATGGGGCAAAACATGGAAATCACTGCAATGCAGCCGTTGCAACTGGATGGCTCGGAAGGCGAGGGAGGCGGGCAGATTTTGCGCACCGCGCTGGCGCTGTCCATGATTACCGGGCGGCCGTTTCGTATCGAGCGCATACGCGCGCGGCGCAGCAAGCCCGGCTTGCTGCGCCAGCACCTGACCGCCGTGCAGGCGGCTGCGGCGATCAGCGGCGCTGTGGTACAGGGCGCCCAGCCCGGTTCGCAAACGCTGGAATTCGCGCCCGGCACGATACGTGGCGGCGATTATCGCTTTGCCATCGGTACTGCGGGCTCCTGCACCCTGGTGCTGCAAACGGTGCTGCCGGCCTTGTGGTTCGCCGATGCGCCGGCCAGCGTGGTGGTGACGGGCGGCACGCACAATCCGGCCGCGCCGCCGGCCGATTTCCTGATTCGCGCCTGGGTGCCGATCCTGCGCGGCATGGGTGTGGATATGGAGGTGGAATTGCAGCGGCACGGCTTCGTGCCGGCCGGCGGCGGCTGCGTGCGAGCCACCGTGCGCCCCTGCCATGCTTTGCAGCCGCTGGAGCTGACCGAACGCGGCGCGCTGCTGGGCTGTACCGCCACCGCCGTCGTGGCAGGCGTGGCGGGCGAGGTCGCGCGGCGCGAACTGGATGCCGTGGCGAGCCGCCTGCCGCAGGCGCAACAGCAAATTCGCCAGTTGCCGGCCAATGAGGGGCCCGGCAACGTGCTCATGCTGGAACTGCGCCATGAGCGCTGCTCCGAACTATTCACCAGCTTCGGCGCGCGTGGTCTGCCTGCGGAAAACGTCGCGGCGCGGCTGCTGAAGGAGCAGCACGCTTACGCGCGTTCGAATGCCGCGGTGGGTGAACACCTGGCCGATCAACTGGTGATTCCGCTCGCCCTGGCCGGACGCGGGCGCTTTACAGCCGCGCTGCTGTCCTCGCATCTGGCCACCAATATCGAGGTGGTGCGCCGCTTTCTCGATGTGGATATGCGTACCCGCGCGGGGGAGCGTTGCGTGATCGTGGAAGCCGGCTGAGCGGTCTGATTGGCAGCGCACTCACCGCGCTAAGTCTGGCGATTTGCTGCGGTCCTGGCGGACGCCGGGTTGCGCGCACGCTGCCCGCCTGCAAGCGCAGACGAGTCCGACCCATGCCGCCGGGATGAGGATGAATGCCGTCCAGGCAGGCGGGGAAAAAACCAGGCTTCAGCTTGATCGGCGCATCTGCGCGGCGCCAGAGGCCCTGGGGGTGCGGGCGTCTCGCCCGCACGACCGCGCTGTCGCAAGTTCAGGCGGGCGGTAAAACCCGCCCGCCCGGAAACGTCAAGCTCCGCGACCGGCGCTCAAAATTCTTCCCACTCGTCATTGGCCGGGGCCGCTGCGGTCAGGCTGGCCGGCACTTTACCGGCGCCCGCGGCACGGCGTACTGGTGCCGGCGGCGGCGAACTTCCGCCAGAGCCGGCGGCGCTCGTGCGCGAGGCCGACGCCCCTCCGCCCTGACCAATGCGGAACATGGCGACCACGCGGGCCAACGTCTGTGCCTGTTCCTCCAGAGATTCCGCCGCGGCGGCAGCCTGTTCCACCAGCGCGGCATTTTGCTGCGTCACTTCGTCCATCGAATTGACGGCCACGGTAACCTGTTCGATGCCGGAACTTTGTTCGCGGCTGGCGCTGCTGATGTCGGTGACCAGATCGGCGACGGAGCCGAAACTGGCCACGACTTCTTCTATCGTTTTGCCGGCCTGGCTCACCAGTTTGACGCCGCCATTGACGTTTTCCACCGATGCGGAAATGAGCGTCTTTATTTCTCGCGCCGCCTGCGCGCTGCGTTGCGCGAGCGCGCGTACTTCCGACGCCACCACCGCAAAGCCGCGTCCCTGCTCACCGGCGCGGGCAGCTTCGACCGCGGCATTGAGCGCAAGGATGTTGGTCTGGAAGGCGATGGAATCGATCACGCCTATGATGTCGGCGATTTTTTGTGCCGAGCGCTGAATTTCGCCCATGGTTTCCACCACGCCGTGCACGGTTTCACCGCCGCGGCGTGCGGCGTCATTGCTGCTGGCGGCAAGCGTGTTGGCGCGCTGGGCGTTTTCGGCGTTCTGGCGTACCGTGGCGTTCAGTTCTTCCATTGAGCTGGCAGTTTCCTCCAGCGAACTGGCCTGTTCTTCGGTGCGTGCGGAAAGGTCGCGGTTGCCGGCGGCGATTTCGGAGGCGGCGGTATTGATCGCTTCGCTCGCTTCCTGGATTTGCCCGACCACCTCGCGCAGCCGGTCCACCGTGGCATTGGTGTCGTCCTTCAGTTGCCCGAAGGTGCCGGCATATTCGCCCTTGACGTGCTCATTCAGTTCGCCGCGCGAAATGGCATTCAACACGCCGGCTACTTCGCGCAGGCCGCGCGCCACCAGTTCCGTCAGTTCGTTGAGGCCGGCCGCCACTTCGCGGAAAAAGCCCTGTTTGCCTTCCAGCGCCAGACGACGCGAGAAGTCGCCGCGCGTGGCGGCGGTCAGTACGTCCGCCAGTTCGTTTTCTATCGCCACTTCCTGCGTGCGGTCCAGCCATTCGAGCACCGTGCCTATGCGCGCACCGCCGGCATCGACGACCGGGTTGGCAGTGAGGCGGAAACTGCGTCCGCCCACGGCGATGTCCGCCCTATGCACGCCTGTTAGTCCAGCCAATATTTGGCGCTGGTGACCGGGGTTGCGATGGAAGTCGTCGAAATTGCGGCCCAGCAGGCCGGCCGCGCTGAAGCTCGGCAAGTCCTTGCGAATGTCCGCTTCCGCTGCGCGCAGCGTGCTGCCCAACGCTTCGTTCAGGTAGAGAATGCGGCCGTCGGTATCGGCCAGCATGACGTTGGTGGAACATTTGTCCAGCGCATTGCGTATGCGCAGCGATTCGCGCGCCGTTTCGCGCTCGGCGCCCATGCGCTCGCTGAGGCTTTGCTGCATGCGCGCCAGTGCGGTCAGCAATGCCGCCAGTTCATCCTTGCCCTCCGCTTCGATGCGATTATCCAGACGGTCGGCGGCGATGGCGTCGGCAATTTCCACGGCACGGTCCAGGGGGCGCGTAATGCTGTGCGAAATGGCCAGACTGGTAATCAGCACCAGCACGATGGCGAGCAGGCCCAGGCCCAGTCCGACGGCAAATATCCAGCGGTAAGCGGAGTCTAGCGAGGCGTTTTCGGCTTTGGCACTATCGACGTAAAACGCCAGCAGCGTTTCGGCTTTTTTCGAAGCTTCGGCATAAGCCGGATTGATCACGTCGAGCAGGGTGCGCGTCGCGGTCATATAGTCGCCGGCCCGGATTTGGCCGACAGCGACGGCGAGGCCGTCCTTCACATAGTGCGTGCGTGCGGCTGCGTATTGGTCCAGCAGGCTGCGTTCATCCGCGTTCAGTTGGCGTTTGGCAAAGGCTTCGACGATGGACGTGATTTCGTCGCGATTTTTCGCGATCGCGTCCAGGTGTTTGTCGACCGGATGGTCATGCAGTTTGGCGAACGGACTTTCCGGATTGTGCTGCAGCGCCAGCATTACCTGCGCGCGGTTTTCATTCATGAGGCGCAACATGCGGCCGGTCTGGGTGGTCGGTTCGAGCTTGTCCGAGTAGATCAGATGCATGCCGTTATTGGCCGCATGCATGCCGCCCAGGCCGATTACCGTGCCGACCGCGATCATTCCGAGTATGGCGACCATGAGCGCCATGAGGCGCGTTTTTACCGAAAATCGATTGAGCATGATTGCTGTTTTTTCGTGCAGGGTTGGACAAAGAGGCGCGGCGGCATGGCCGCCAGCTCCCGGTACCGTGACGGCTGCGGCCAAGCCGGCGGGCAAGCGTCGCCGCGCGCAGGGCTCATTGTTCGTAGCTGTCGCGGATTATTACGGCTGCACCGGTGCCGGCTTGAGGCGTGGTGCGGGATGCGGCGGTATTTGGCGATGCGTAAGCGGCGCCTGGGGGCGCCCGTTGCGGTGAGCCCGGATGCCTACGCAGAATTTTTGCAGCGGCTTGACCGCCCGGCGCAACCCAATGAACGGTTGCAGCAGACCATGCGGGCAAAACTTCCCTGGTCGCCGGTCCGTCGTACATGTTGCGCCCGCCCGAGCCGCTGCGGCCGGATTACCTGATTGCCGAATTCGACAGCGGCGTAGCCATGTAGCCATGCAGGTTGGGGTGACGCGAGGAACCCCGACATCGGCGGTTCAGTCGCGCAGGGCGGATTTGTTGGGGTTCGCAGGCTCACGCCAACCTACGAGCTACGAGCTTCCGGCCGCGAGGCCACGGCAGCATCCTGACGCTGCCCGCGATCAGGCTATTTGTCGCGGTTCGCAGGCCCATCCCAACCTGGCAGAGGCGGTATGCGTACCCAGCCTTCCATGATGCGGCGGGCGGAACGGCTCATGACGGCTTTGCGGACTACCCAGTTGCCGTCGATTTGTTCTGCCACGGCGCCAGCCTGGAGCAGGCCGGAGGGGTGGCCGAAGCGCACCTCGCCTCGGCCGGCTGGGCCGGTGTAGCGGCTTACCAAGGTGCCCGGTATGGCCGCCGCGACCGCCAGCGCGACCGCACCTGTGCCGGTCATGGCGTGGTGCAACTGGCCCATGGAAAATATGCGGGCAAGGAAATCCATGTCCCGGGCTTCGATGCGCTTGCCGCTGCTGCTGGTGTAGGCCGCGGGCGGCGCCAGCACGGCCAGTTTGGGCGTATGCATGCGCTGGGCGGCCTGTTCGGCGTTGTGGACCAGACCCATCGCAAGGGCGCCAGCGCAGCGTATCGCCTCGGCGCGTGCCAATAATGCCGCGTTGCCATTTACCTCGGCCGGCAATTCCGTGCCGGACAGGCCGAGCGCTTCGGCGGCGATGAATATGGCCGGGTTGCCGGCGTTGATCAGTGTCGCTTCGAATTGCCCAAGTCCGGGTACGTCCAGCTTATCAAGGCGCGCGCCGGTGGGGAACAGGGCACCGCCGGTACTGCCGTCTTCCGCGGCCGGGTCGAGAAATTCCAGCCTTACCTCGGCAGCGGGAAATGCCACGCCGTCCAGTTCGAACTGGCCCGTTTCCTGCACTTCGCCGCCTTGCACGGGCACCTCGGCGGCAATTTTGCGGCCGACATTGGCCTGCCAGATGCGCACGCGCATCAGCCCGTCCGCCGCGGCCGGCAGCAGGCCGGAGGCGATGGCGAACGGTCCGACCGCGGCGGTCAGATTGCCGCAATTGCCGGACCAGTCGATTACCGGCCGGTCTACCGCAACCTGCCCGAACAGATAGTCGACATCACAATCCGGGCGTGTCGAGCGGCCGACAATTACCACCTTGCTGGTGCTCGAAGTGGCACCGCCCATGCCGTCGATGTGCTTGCCGTAAGGGTCGGGGCTGCCGATCACACGCAGCAGCACGCGCTCGCGCAGGGCCGGGTCGGCCGGCAGATCGCCGGCCAGAAAAAACACGCCTTTGCTGGTGCCGCCGCGCATGTATACGGCGGGTATGCGTAACTGCTTCATCGCGGTTGCGGGGGAGCGATCGACACGCCGGATGCTAGCGCAGTTCGGACAGCAAGCTTGCGCGGGCGGATGTTCCGCGCCGCAGGACCAGGCGTAGCGGCCGGGCAGGCCGGCAGGCGATCAGCCCGCGCCCAGCGCGAAACTGCCCGGTACCGGCCTGCGTGCCGGGCCGAAGCGCAAACTTGCGGCGGGCGCTTCGAGCCGGCGATGGAATAGTGTGGCGAACCCGACCGATAGTGCCAGCGACAGCGCCACGCCGGCGAACCCGCCCAGGGCCGTATCGTCCAGGTCGAAGTGCAGGAATGCCGCGCTCACGAGCAAATAGACCGACACGTGCACCAGAAACAGGGAATACGAAATGCGCGCCAGCTGCGCCACGCGCCGAGGCGCGCGCCAGGCGCGCAGCGCGGGCGCGTGCGACAGGTGCAGCAATAGTGCGGTAGCGATCGCAACCGGCACGCGGATGCGAAATTCGAGCAGCAAGCCGACCAGCGCCACATACAGCAGGATGGATTGCGCAATTTGTGCCGTGCGCAAGCCGCGCCCGGCCCAGTACGCAAACACGCCCATGGCATAACTGGCAAAAAAATATGGCGCCCAGTCGTCCAGTTGCGGCTGGCGGTTGAACCACAGCGTAGAGGCCAGCGCGAGCGCCAGCACGATCAGCACGCCGTACTTGCGCCGGCCTTCGGCCTGGCCGGGCAGGACGCGCGCGAGCCACAGCAGCGCAGCCAGGAGCGCGAACAACTGAAAGTCGATGGCCACATACCAGGCGCCGGCGCTCAGCGATTCATAGTGCAGCACCCCCTGCAACAGGGCAGCGTGGGCGAGCAACTGGCCCAGGCGCGGTGCGGCGCTGATGAATTCGTCGTCTTCCATCCACTGCGCGGCAAGTTCCGAGGCGGCGATAGCCAGCACCACGGCGGCCAGGAAGGGCAGGGCGAGGCGCAGATAGCGATTGGCCACGGCGATTGCCGGAGCCACCGAGAGTTGGCCGTCCGGCGCCAGCGCACGCGCGGCCAGATAGCCGCCGCACACCAGAAATACCTGTACGGCCAGGCGGCCGTATTCGTAGAACCAGGCGATCAGGCCGGGTGTGGCGTCGCCGGCGGCATCGGACAGCGGACCGTAGGCGGCGAAGTGGTGCAGCATGATGAACACCACGGCGGCCGCTTTGGCGGCATCGACGACATCAAAACGTTGCGAAAGCGAGGGCATGGCTTAGTGACGAACGGGGCTACGTTCGGCGGCGCGAAAAGCCTGCCGAAACGTTGCTTGGCTGATTACAAGAAACCCCGGCAGATCGCGCAGATGTGTCGTGCGGCAATGCTTGCGGCCGATTTACGCCAGATACTTAATTGGATGCGCATACGCGCCAGGAACAACCGATTCAACGCTACCGATTTTACCCGAACAGCCTGACTGACAGCTTGCTAATTGCCTTCCAGGCCGATTTATGCGCGTGTAACGTTGCACGAATGGTGCAAAACGGGCCGGGCAGCGTGCCGGACGCGGCTCGATGCAAGGCGCGTCCGCGATGCCGTCATGTCAATGAAGGCCGCACGCGCCAAGTGCGGGAGGGCGGGCGATACGCCCGCACATCCGGGAAAAGCCGCCGCGCGGCATGGAAACCGCGAGTCGTCCGGCATTCGACGTCAACCCGCCTTACTTCACGGCGAAACAGTATATGAATCCCGCGCCGCCCGTGGATTTGAGCGCGTCGTCGCTACAGCCTTTCGAAGCGTGGGAAGAATTCCAGGATAGCGCGGGCGGACTGGTGTCGAGGCCCATGCGGTCGTGGTGGCCTACGATGGCCGAACCTTCGCCGCTCTTGGTCCAATTGCCGCAGGTTTTGTCCTCGCTGCCGGCGTAGGCCGTGCCGTCCGCCTGAGTGCCGGTCAAAATGTCGTGCATGTTCGGCGAGTCGCCGCGGCCATTCACCGGATCGCCTTTTTCGGTCAGCGCGGTCTGTTTGTTCAGATTGTTGGTGCCGTGCAGTTCGACCACATCTTTCGCAATCACCACGCCTTTGGCATTTTTCCAGGGCCCGGCGCCTATGCGGTCGCGCGCATTCACGGCGCCCGCGCCGCTGGTGCTCAGGTAGGCGTGCCAGGTTTTGCTGCCGGCTCCGGCGCCGGCGGCCAGCGCCTGGCAGTGTTTGTCGGCGCCGGCCAGTCCGCCAAAATCGGCGCCCTTGCCGGAGCCGCGGCTGGACACGAAAAAGCCCATGTCGGTCGCATCGGCGGCGGCACTGCCGGCGAGGCCGAGCGTAATCGATACGAGGGATAGTTTCAGCAGCGTGCGGGGCGCCATGCGCTTCTCCTTGGTTCGGTGTGGGTAGGGTGCAGCATTGTGAAATATAGATCGGGTGGCGGTCCCGAAGCGGCACAAGGCATGGGTTTCCCACAAAAAGGCAAGGTTCGGGCTGCCGCCCGAACCTGGTGCCCCCGCCGCCCGGTTTATTTCATGTGGCGCCGGAACCAGTCCAGCGTGCGGCTGCGGCTGTCGGCGTAATTGGCCGTGAGGGCGTGGTCGTCACCGGCGTAAATCACCATTTCATAGGGCTTGCGTGCGCTTTGCAGACGCTCCGCCAAGGCCAGCGCCTGGGCCGGCGGAACGCGCCAGTCGGCACCACCGTGCAGGATGAGCAGCGGCGCGTCGATCTGATCGGCAAAGCTGAGCGCCGAACGCGCGCGCATCAGGTTTTTCCCGTGCTGGGCGAAGCCGGGCATCAATTCGCGATACAGCGACAGCATTTCCGGGCGCGAGCTGCCCAGTTGCTGCAGGTCCGACGCACCGCCTATCACCGCTGCGGCTTTTACGCGCGCCCCTTGCCGCAAGGCCAGCAAAGTCATCATGGCACCGCGCGAAAATCCGGCCATGAACAGGTTGTCGACATCGCCGCCCATCGCCTGCGCGAGCGGGATCAGGTTCATTACGTCATGTACGTCGGCGCCGCCGAACTCGTCCTGCCCGCTGCTGCCGCTGGAGCCGCGGTATTGCGAAGCCAGCACGATGAAGCCCTGGTCCGCCCAGGCCGCCAGGTCGACCAGATCGGCAAACACGATACGGCCGAAATCGCGGTTGCCGCCGCGGTTGAAAATGATGACCGGCATGGGCGTGGCGGTGGACTGTGCCGGCCGCAGCACGAAGCCGGTGACGGTTTCGCCGTCGCTGCGATACATGATGTAGCGGCATTCGATGTTGCCCTGTTTGAGCTGTGCAAAAATGGATGGCGGACGCGCCGCGCGGAAAGCCTGTTCATCGAAACTTTCGCCGTGGGCGGCACGCAGGCCGTGCACGAAATCGATCCACTCCTGGTAATTGGCGAAGGGCTGGCGGCAGGCCTCGCTGCCTACCAGCGTGGACGTGGGCGGTGCTGGCGATGTGGTCGCGGCGGGCACGGGGCTTGTGGCAACGGCCGCGAGCGTCGTTCCGGCGGCGTGGGTGGTCGCGCAAACGGTGGTGGCAAAAATGGATGTGGCGATCATGCGGGTCAGGGCGTTCATGTTGGGCTCCTCGAAGTGACGCCCCTATCAAAGCGCTTGCCCCGGCGCGCCGCCCGCAGATTCGACTAACATCCGGCTAACAAAATATTGTGTCGTGAAATCAACAGATTATTCGCGATCCTCGGCGGCCGCCGCAGACCCCGTCGCAGAAACCGAGCCGCCCCGTGCGGCCGCTGCGCGCTATCGCATCGGGCAATTCACGCTCGACCCCGCCACCAATGAACTGCTTTGCGAAGGGCAAATCCAGCGTCTGGAACCCAAGGCCGTGGAAGTATTGGCCCGGCTGGCCGGCCGCGCCGGCGAAGTTTTTGCGCGCGAAGAATTGCTGGAAGCCGTGTGGCCCGGCGTGGTGGTGGGTGATGACGCGCTGACCCAGGTCGTCATCAAATTGCGCAAGGCGCTCGGCGATGACGCGCGGCGGCCGGCCTATATCGAAACCATATCCAAACGCGGCTACCGGCTGATCGCGCCGGTGGCGGTGGAAGCGCGGCCCGCGGCTGAGGCCGTCGCGCTGCCGCCCGACGCGGCAGGGAGCGGCCACGACGCTGCGCCGGTGCCGGATGCAGTCCAACAAGCCGGGCAACAGGCGCCGCCGGCCGCGGCGCTGTCCCAAGCGCCCGTGCCGGCAGCGGTCCGCCCGCGCGTCACGGCGCGTTGGCTGGCCGGGCTGGCGCTGCTGTGCCTGCTTGCGGGGCTGTTCTGGCTATGGCGCGCCAAGCAGGAGGGCGGCAGTGGCGCCGGTGCGCCCTATCCCGTCATCGCCGTGCTGCCCCTGGCGAACCAGAGCGCCGACCCCGCGCGCGACTATTTTTGCGACGGCGTGAGCGAAGACATCATCGCGGCCTTGGGCCGCTACAGCGCGCTGCGCGTGATCGCCTTCAATTCCGTCGCGCGCTACAAACAGCAGTTGCCCAGTGTGCAGGCCGTGGGGCGCGAACTAGGCGCGCGCTACGTGCTGGCCGGCAGTCTGCGCGAGGAGGCGGGGCGCACCCGGATTGCGGTCGAATTGTCCGACGCCGGCAACGCGCAGGTGCTGTGGAACGGACGTTACGAGGGCGAGGACGTACTCGAAATACGCGACCGCATCGTGCAGCAGATCGCCGGCACGCTGGCAGCCAAACTGAATCGGCTCGAAGAGCGCCGCAGCAGTACCAAGCCCGTGCATGACATGCAGGCCTATGACCTCGTGCTGCGCGCGCGCGCCCTCATCGTGCGCTCCGAGCGCGGCGGCAACCGCGAAGCGCGCAGTCTGCTGGCGCGGGCGCGCGAACTGGCGCCCGACTACGCGCCCATTTACGTGCTGCTGGCGCAGGCCGAATTCAATCGCTCCATGAACGGCTGGAACGAAGACAGCACCGAAGGTTTCGTGCGCGCCGAAGAATATGCAAAAAAAGCCCTGGCGATCGACGACCCGGAAGCGAATGCGCGCGCGCACGGCGTGCTGGCGCTCATTTACGGCGTGCGGCGCGAATTTGCGCGCGCCGTCGCGGAAGGCGACCAGGCCATCAAGCTGAATCCCAGCGATGCCTATGCCATCGACACCCGCGGCGATGCCTTATTGTGGAGCGGCCAACTGGAACCGGCGCTGCAGGCGTTCGAAGCCAGTCGCCAGGTCGATCCCGCGGGGCGCTCGTCCGGCGGCGCGTTCGACTATGTACTGGTGTTTTACAGCCTGCACCGTTATGCCGAGGCGCTCAATGCGGTGGACCTGGCGCTGGCGCGCAACCCGGATGCGCATTTTTTGCTGCTCATGCGCGCCATTACGCTGGCGCAAATGGGCAAAACCGAAGATGCCCGCGCAGCCGCAGAAAGCTTCCGGCGCGCCGCGCCGTATTTCCCGATCGCCCAGTTCGGCGACCGCTTTACCGACCCCAAAATTACGGCCCACCTGCAGGAAGGGCTGCGCAAGGCCGGGCTATAGATAGTCGCTGCGAGCTACTTGCCGCTGCTCCAGTTCTGCTGCGAACGTTTGAGCAGTTCCGGATCCTTTTCCGCCATTTCGAGCGCCTTGGGCGAAGAAAATACATATAACCGGCCATCCACGATTTTCCAGACCGTGGGATCGGCAACCACCTTTTTGCCCATGCTGACGCCGACTGCACAAAAGCCCGCGAATTGCGGCAAATAACGCTCGGGGTTTTCCGCGAACAATGCCTTGTGGCGCGGGCCGTTGAACTGATAGCGGCGCTCGTCCCAGTCCATCTGATGCTCGGGCAGGCCCAGCCTGGGTTTGCCTTCGTCGAAATAGGCCACCACGTCATAGCCCTTGAGCCCGAGCGCGGCGCCATCCGCGCCCAGCGCCGTGCGCGGGCGTAGCAGGGCCGCCAGCGGTGCCAGCGCCAGGGCGGTGAGTAGCAAGCGTCTTTGATTTGGACACTGCGTCATGGGAAGCTCCTTTCGAGCCATCGTGACGCCCTGATTATGGTCTGCCGGCCGCGCGGCGGCAAGCGTGCCGACCGCGTCGGACGGGCGCTGACGATACCGGCTTAGTCGCCTGCCAGGCAATGTGACGTAGCCACTAAGGCCGCATCGGCCCGATGTAGCGGCGCGCGATCACGACGTTGTCGATATATAAAGTCATGTCCTGTGGCGCGGTCGAGGTGCCGCCGTGGTACACGTCCAGCCAGACTGATTCGATCTTGAGATCTGCCGTCATGCGATAGCGGATATTCGTGCGCTCCGCGACCTGATAGCCATCTATCCAGGCGCGCAGCACGCCATCCTTCTGGCCCGGCGTATTGAGCTTCACGTATTGTTCGACGCAATACCAGCGATTGTTTTCCAGCAAACTGCCGGGGCCTTCGCTCCAACCCACGTAATCGCCCGAACTATCCTGCTGGTCGGCGTGGTAGGTATAGGTGCCGATTGCCGTGTAAGGCATGCGCGTGCCTTTCGGCCACTGCGCGAAGGCGCCGCGCGCGGACCAGCCGTTGTAACCGTCGGATTTGCGCATGCCCCAGCCGGCGCGTCCGTAGGTGCCGGCGATGCCGGGCAGTTTGCCGCCGTCCTTGGTGGGCGCCCAGTCGTCGCCGAAGCGCAGGTAGTAGCGAAAATAAATTTCCTCCGGCTCGGGGCGGCCCTGACTGGCAAACAGATAGCGCAGATCCAGGCCCAGATTCTGGTTTTTCGGAATGCGTACCCGCAGCGCCTTGCCGGATAGCGGGGCGAAACGCTCGTCCGGATCCTCGGCCACAGTTTCGGCCACGCTGCGCGGTCCCAATTCACTCCATCCACTGACCCAACGGCTGTTTTCAAAGCCGCTCGCGAACACCACGTCGGGGTTATTTTCCAACCCCTTGTCTTGCGTTACCGCGGCGGCAAGGCCGGCTTTGGGCTGCCCCTGTGCCCGGCTATAGGGTGGTGCGGCGCGAAAGCTGCTGACTTCCGAGCCGCCCGCGTACTGCACATCGCTAACGAGGTATAGCGTGGCGGATTTGACCGCGCCGTCGTGCTTGGGCAGATTGAAGCGCAATAGCGCGCTTTGGTTACGGCTTACCCTTAGCACCGGCTGACCGCCCAGACTGCTCACGCTGCTGCAGTCCAGGAAGGTATCCGCCGCCGGCGCGAGGCGGTCTCGGCTGCCGTCGGCCCAATCTATTCTCAGAGATGGACGGCCAGCCAGGTCGCCCGTTTCGCGGCTGTGAAATTCGACCACGCCCTTGTACTTGTCGGATACCGCGCGCAACAGCACGCCGTCATTGCGGTAACGGCCTTCGTGCCAGGCACGCACCAGTTCGGTCAGATCGAGATCCAGGATTTGGCGTACTTTGGCCTGCGGCACGACGACGGAGGAAAACGCTTTGTCGCCATACAGTTCGCCCTTTGCGTCGGTCCAGTCGCCGCCGCGGCGGCTCCAGGCGAGCATACCTGTCGAGGAGTAATTGACACAGGTCGGGCCGCTGGCATCGTCGCTTAGCGAATACCCGGCTGGGGCTGCCTGTGCGCATAGACAGACCAGCCAGGCCATGAGGGCAAATACACGCGGCATAGGCTTGCTCCGGTGGAAGCGGTCGCTGCCACCCCGAATGGCGGGCAGGATGCAGATGTTTGGTATGACGCCGGCCGAACCGCAGCCGACGGTAGAACCCGCAGTATAGCCGCGCCGCGCGCCGCCAATTTGTCGCGCTGCTTTTTCTGGGGGTGCGGGCGTCCCGCCCGCACGATCTGGCCGCAGCGACTGCAGGCGGGCGAGACGCCCGCCCCCCCAGGGGCACGCACCAGCCGCTGCACCCTGACTCGATTGCACCGGCAATGGCCCAACGCCGCGCCGCGCCGCGCCGCGCGCCGCCAATTTATCGCGCTGCTTTTTCTGGGGGTGCGGGCGTCCCGCCCGCACGGTCTGGCCGCAGCGACTGCAGGCGGGCGAGACGCCCGCCCCCCCAAGGGGCACGCACCAGCCGCTGCGCCCTGATTTGATTGCACCGGCAATGGCCCAAAGCCGCGCCGCGCGCCGCCAATTTGTCGCGCTGCTTTTTCTGGGGGTGCGGGCATCCCGCCCGCACGATCTGGCCGCAGCGGCTGCAGGCGGGCGAGACGCCCGCCCCCCCAGGGCACGCACCAGCCGCTGCGCCCTGACTTGACTGCACCGGCAATGGCCCAAAGCCGCGCCGTGCCGCGCTGCGCGCCGCCAATTTGTCGCGCTGCTTTTTCTGGGGGTGCGGGCGTCCCGCCCGCACGGTCTGGCCGCAGCGACTGCAGGCGGGCGAGACGCCCGCCCCCAGGGGCACGCACCAGCCGCTGCACCCTGACCTGGCTGCACCGGCAATGGCCCAAAGCCGCGCCGTGCCGCGCCGCGCGCCGCCAATTTGTCGCGCTGCTTTTTCTGGGGGTGCGGGCGTCCCGCCCGCACGGTCTGGCCGCAGCGACCGCAGGCGGGCGAGACGCCCGCCCCCCCAGGGGCACGCACCAGCCGCTGCGCCCTGACTTGGTTGCACCGGCAATGGCCCAAGGCTGCGCCGTGCCGTGCCGCGCTGCGCGCCGCCAATTTATCGCGCTGCTTTTTCTGGGGGTGCGGGCGTCCCGCCCGCACGATCAGGCCGCAGCGACTGCAGGCGGGCGAGACGCCCCGCCCCCCCAGGGGCACGCACCAGCTGCTGCGCCCTGACTCGATTGCACCGGCAATGGCCCAAGGCTGAGCCGCGCCGCGCGCCGCCAATTTGTCGCGCTGCTTTTTCTGGGGGCGCGGGCGTCCCGCCCGCACGATCAGGCCGCAGCGACTACAGGCGGGCGAGACGCCCGCCCCCCCAAGACGCCCGCACGAACCGCCAGATCCCAACCTGACCGCATTGGCCAATGCAGGTTTGCAAAAGCGGAACTGCAGCGCAGCGCCGGGTCTTCATGGCGCCGCGCAACATGCGACACTATGGCGCCGGCAAGCTGATTCACCTGCCACCCCGGCGCCCGTTACTGCTCCACCGCAACCGCCCAGGATCACACCATGCAGCTCACGCGCAAACTGTTTGCCGCGCTCGCCGGCCTGTCGATATTCGTGTTTCCGCTGGCAGCGCAGCAGCCGCCGCAGGTGGCGAATTTCGCCCCGCAAGGCGAGGTGAAGGACGCACGGCAGGTGGTCGCGCGCTTTTCCGAACCCATGGTGTCCTTCGGCGACCCACGCTCGGAATCGCCTTTCGAGGTCGATTGCCCGGTGGCCGGACGCGCGCGCTGGGCCGACTCGAAAAACTGGATTTACGACTTCGAAACCGATCTGCCGGGCGGCCTGCAATGTCGCTTCACGCTCAAAAAGGGCGTCAAGAGCATGGCCGGCGGCACGCTTGCGGCAGCCAGTTATGTCCTGTCCACTGGCGGTCCGTCGCTGCGTGTCACCCTGCCGGAAGAAGGCGATACGGTGGCGGAAGACCAAGTCTTCATTCTGGGCCTGGATGCGCCGGCCGATCTGGCGAGCGTGCGCGAAAACGCCAGTTGCGCCGTGGATGGCATAGGCGAGCGCATCGCGCTGGAAATTATCGAGGGCGACACGCGCGACAAAATTCTCGAGCAGCAGAAGGACAAGGCCTATCAGTTTTTCAGCGTACTTACCAAGCGTGGGCGCCTCGGCCTGGCCGCCGTGAAAGACCGCCGGCTGCAGGATTTGCCGGTCATCGTGGCGAAATGCGCGCGCAATCTGCCGCCCGGCGCAACGCTCAAGCTGGTGTGGGGCGCCGGCATACGCGCTGCCGGCGGCGGCGCCACGCGCGCGGCGCAAAGCATGGCCTATTCGGTGCGATCGAGTTTCGCCGCGCGGCTTAGCTGCACGCGTGTCAATGAAAAAGCCGGCTGTACGCCGGTACTGCCGCTCACCGTGGAATTTACCGCGCCGGTGCCGCGCGAACTGGCCGAACGCATGGAACTGGTGACGGCGGCCGGCGCCAGTGTAAAGCCCAAGCTCGAGCAGAACGTGGACCGCATCGAATCGGTGAGCTTTCCAGGGCCGTTCGCGCCGAAAAGCCAGGTCACCATCCGCCTGCCCGCGGGCTTTGCCGACGATAGCGGGCGCGCGCCCGCCAATGCAGCGGAATTTCCAATGCAGGTGGCCATCGATGAAGACCCGCCGCTCATCAAATTTCCGGCCCGCTTCGGCATATTGGAAAGCCAGGCCGAGCCGCTGTTGCCGGTGAGCGTGCGCAACGTCGAAGCGGTGCTG
Organism: Rhodocyclaceae bacterium; assembly: GCA_016791105.1. Classification (GTDB taxonomy): domain Bacteria; phylum Pseudomonadota; class Gammaproteobacteria; order Burkholderiales; family Rhodocyclaceae; genus JAEUNM01. The sequence continues at coordinate 28,088 of JAEUNM010000127.1, forward strand.
AAAGGCGTAAGCGCGGGCAGCCCGGTCAAATCGCCGGCGTCACCGGGCGAAATCATGCGCCTCGCCAGCGAAGACGACCGCGACGTGGCGCGCTGGCTCACGCGCATCCTGCAAGGGCCGGAACAGACGGGAGAACAATTGCCGGGCGCGGTGCCGTTGCTGTTCGGCAATGAGGCGCAAACCGGCGCCAAGCCCTTCGAGTTGCCGCGCACCAATGGCGAAGCCGCCTTCGAAGTAATAGGCATACCGCTGCCGCGGCCCGGCCTGTACGTGCTCGAATTTGCCAGCGCGCGCCTGGGTGCGGCGCTGCTGGGCGAGCAAAAGCCCTATTACGTGTCGGCCGGCGCGCTGGTGACCAATTTGTCCGTGCACTTCAAACACGGGCGCGAATCTTCCCTGGTGTGGGTGACGCGGCTGCAGGACGCCGGCCCGGTCGAAGGCGCGCGCGTGCGCATCAACGACTGCAACGGCAACCGCTATTGGGAAGGCCGCACCGGCGCCGACGGCAGTGCCCGCGTCGATGAAACGCTGCCCATCCCGGACCACGCCTACAACTGCCCCTACCTGGTCACGGCGCGCCACGAGGGCGACATGGGGCTGGTGCTGTCGAGCTGGAATCAAGGCATACAGCCTTGGCAATTCAACCTGCCGGTGGAATGGCGGGAACGAAGCACCAGCGCCCACACGGTGACCGACCGCCCCTTGTTCCGTGCCGGCGAAACCTTGTCCATGAAGCATTTTCTGCGCCGCCGCACCTCGAAAGGGTTTGCTGCGGTAACGGAAAATTTGCCGGTGCAGGCCGTACTGACGCACGAAGGATCGGGCGAAAAATTTGAAACCGGCATCACCTGGTCCAACGGCGCCGGCATTTCCAGCCTGAAGCTGCCCAAAGCCGCCAAGCTGGGCGTTTATTCGATCGCCCTGACGGGTAAAAAGAACAACGTTTATCTGGAAAGCGGCAGCGTGCGCGTGGAGGAATTTCGCGTGCCGCTCATGCGTGCCGTGATGAAGCCGCCGGCACCCGCCATACACGCCGACAAACTGGCTGTGGACGTGCAGCTTAGTTACCTGGCCGGCGGGCCGGCCGGCAACGCGCCGGTCACTTTCCGCAGCCATGTGCAGCCCTACAGCTTCAGTTTTCCGGATTACGAAAATTTCAGTTTCGGCGGTGGCGTTCCCAAAGAGGGCATCGTGGCGGAAAACCCCTACGCCTATGCTTACGACCCCGAACAGGACGATGCCGGCGAAGAAGGCGCGGCGCGTGCCAACCGGCCGGTGCGCACGCAACGCCTGAATCTGGATGGTGCCGGCGGCGCGCGGGTGGTGTTCGACAAATTGCCGGCAGCGGATTCGGCGCAGGCGCTGCAGATCGAAATGGAATATTCCGACCCGAACGGCCAGATTCAGAGCGCTGCGACGCGCGCGCTATTGTTGCCGTCCGGGCTGGTGCTGGGCCTGGGCTTGTCCGGCAGTTATGCGACGCCGGACAAGCTAAGTTTCCGCGTCGTGGCGCTCGATCCGCAGGGCAAGCCGCAGGCCGGCAAAAAACTTACGGTGGATGCTTACACGCGCACCGTACATGCTTATCGCAAGCGGCTGCTGGGCGGTTTTTACGCCTACGAGCAGAACGCCGAAGTGAAAAAGCACGGCCAGATTTGTTCCGGCAGCAGTGACGCGCAGGGCCTGTTGTTGTGTTCCGGCGAGGCGCCCGCCAGCGGCGAACTGATACTGGTCGCCAAGGGCGAAGATGCCGCCGGCAACCCCGCCACGGCGCAAACCCAGGTATACGTGGCGGGCGGCGACGACTGGTATCCGGCCGGCCAATCGGACCGCATCGATCTGATCGCCGACAAGCTTAGTTACGAACCGGGCGACACCGCGCGCTTCGAGGTGCGCATGCCTTTCCGCCAGGCCACCGCCCTGGTGACGGTGGAACGCGAAGGCGTGCTGGCGTCCAGCGTGCAGACCATTACTGCCAAATCGCCTTACGTGGACGTGAAAATCGACGACCACTACGGCCCCAATGCCTACGTGAGCGTCATGGTCGTGCGCGGGCGCGTGGACCCGGAAAGCCCGGGTCCGTTTGCCTGGCTGAAGCGCATGATTTACCGCATAGGCATGTTTTTCGGTCTGGTGCGGCAAATGCCGCGCGAAATCGATACCCGCCCCACCGCCATCGTGGATCTGACGCGGCCCGCATTCAAGCTCGGCGCGGTACCGATCAGAGTGGGCTGGAAAGCTTACGAACTGAAAGTAAACGTCGTACCGGAACGCGAAACTTACCGCGTGCGCGAACAGGCGGCGTTCAAGGTAAGCGTGACCGACGCCGCCGGCAAGCCGGCCGCCGGTGCGGAAATTGCGCTGGCCGCCGTGGACGAAGGCCTGCTCGCGCTGGCGCGGCCGGATAGCTGGAAACTGCTAGACGCCATGATGAAACGGCGCGGCATAGAGGTGGAAACCTCCACCGCGCAGTCGCAGGTAATAGGCAAACGCCATTTCGGCAAAAAAGCCGTTGCGGCGGGCGGCGGCGGCGGTGCGCAAAGCGCGCGCGAACTGTTCGATACCTTGCTGTTGTGGCGCGCCGCCATTGCTTTGGACGAGCACGGCGAGGCGCGCGTCACGGTGCCGCTCAACGATTCGCTCACCTCCTGGCGCGTGGAAGCCATCGCCCACGCCGGCGTGGATAAGTTCGGTTCCGGCGGCGGCATGATACGCACGACGCAGGAACTGATGCTGTTTTCCGGCCTGCCGCCGTATGTGCGCGAGGGCGACAAATTTACCGCCCTGGTCACGGCGCGCAATGGCGGCGAGCGCGCGCTCGAATTCGATCTGGCCGCGCGGTACGCGGGCGCCGATGCGCCGGTCGTGCTGCCGCCGCAGCACGTGAAACTTGCGCCGGGCGAGGCCAGCACGCTGGAATTTTCCGCCGCGGCGCCGTTCAACGCGAGCCAGCTGGTATGGAATTTCGAGGCGCAGGAAAGTGCCGGCGCCGCAGCGACCGCCAGCGCAGGCGGCGCGCACGACGCGCTCAAGGTGACGCAGCAGGTCGGCGCTGCCTATCCGGTGCGCGTCTATGAACAGACGCTGGAACAACTGGAGCCCGGCAAGGCGCTCGGCTTCCCGGCGCAAATGCCCAAAGGCGCGGTGGCGGGGCGCGGCGGCGTGGATGTGCGGCTGGCGCGCTCGCTGGGCGGCAATGTCGAGCCGATACGCGAGTGGATGCAGCGCTATCCCTACACTTGCCTGGAACAGAACGTATCGCGCGCGGTGGCGCTGGAAAACCCGCAGCAATGGGAAGCGCTCATGAACGCGCTGCCCACCTATATCGACCGCGACGGCCTGTTGCGCTACTTCGCCGCATCCTGGCTGCAAGGCGACGACGCGCTCACGTCCTATGTGCTGAGCGTGGCGCACGCAGCGCAGTACGAAATTCCGCAGGCCAGTCTGGAGCGGCTGACAACCGGCCTGGTCAATTTCGTCGCCGGCCGCACGGTGCGCTACAGCGCGCTGCCCACGGCCGATCTCACGTTGCGCAAGCTTGCCGCCATCGAAGCTTTGTCGCGCTATGACGCGGCACAGCCGGAAATGCTGGAAAGCCTGGAAATCGCGCCCAATCTGTGGCCCAGTTCGGCAGTGCTGGATTGGCTATCCATCCTCACGCGCATGGAAAACATCCCGCACCGCGATCAGCGCCTGGCCGAAGCGCGCCAGATACTGCGCGGCCGGCTCACGTTTTCCGGCACCACCCTGGTGTTTTCCACCGAAAAATCGGATTACCTGTGGTGGCTCATGGTGTCGCCGGACTTGAACGCCACGCGCGCGCTGGCGCTGTTGTCGGAAGACGCCTTTTTCCGCGAAGACATGCCGCGCCTCGCGCGCGGCGCCCTGTCGCGCCAGCGCGCCGGGCGCTGGATTACCACTAACGCCAATGCCTGGGGCGTGCTGGGCCTGCGCCGCTTCCAGCAAAAATTTGAACGCGACCCGGTGACCGGCAGCACCTTCGCGCGCCTGGGCACCACCGAGCGCGCGCTGGACTGGAGCGCCGCACGCTCGCGCGATACGGGCGATCCCACTTTGGGCACGCCCATAGGCGAGGGGGTGGATGCGCATTTCGACTGGCCCAAAGGCGTGGAACAACTGGGCCTCACCCATCAGGGCGGTGGCAAGCCCTGGGCCTTCATCGCCGCGCGCGCCGCGCTGCCGCTGGAAGCGCCTTTGTTCGCGGGCTATACGGTGAAACGCAGCGTGACGCCGGTGGAGCAGAAAAAGCCCGGCGCCTGGTCGCGCGGCGACGTGTATCGCGTGCAGCTCGAAATCGAGGCCCAGGCCGACATGACCTGGGTGGTGGTGAGCGATCCGATTCCGGGCGGCGCCAGCGTGCTGGGCAGCGGTCTGGGCGGCGATTCCGCCACGCTGACGCGCGGCGAGGCGGCCAGCGGCACGGCGCGGCCCACCTTCACCGAACGCGCTTTCGAAGGCTACCGCGCCTATTACCGCTATCTGCCCAAAGGCAAATTCACCACCGAATACACCGTGCGGCTCAATAACGCCGGCAGTTTCGAAATGCCGGCCACGCGCGTCGAAGCCATGTATGCGCCGGAAGTGTTCGGCGAATCGCCGGTGGCGCGCATGGAGGTGGCGGGGCAATGAGGCAGGCCGCGCGACTAATGCCAGGGGTTGTGCGATGAAGCCGCGCCTCGCGCGCCTGCGCGCGGCATTGGGCGCGCGGGCCGCATCCCGGCGGCTGCGCGTCGCGGCCGGCGCGGCGCTGGGCGTGTTGGTGCTGATTGCGGTTGCCGTGCTGGTGCTGCCGGTGCCGCACTTCGCCGACTATCGCGCCGCCATGCAGCATGGTTCGGAAGCGCTGCTGCTGGACCGCGACGGTCAGCCCATCGAACGCCTGCGTCTGGACGCGCAGCAGCGTGTGCTGGAATGGACGCCTCTGGCGGACGTGTCGCCGGCCCTGCGTGCCGCCGTGCTGGCGGCCGAGGACAAACGCTTTTACCTGCACCCCGGCGTGGATCCGCTGGGCCTGCTGTCCGCCGCCTGGGACAACCTGCGCGCACGCCGCGCGCGCGGCGCCAGCACGCTCACCATGCAGCTTGCCACCATCATGCTGGAAGCCGCGGAACCGGGCCGCGCCCGCCGCGGACTGGCGGCCAAGCTCGCGCAGATGCGGCTTGCGCTGGCGCTGGAAGTGCATTGGACCAAGCGCGAGATTTTCGAGGCCTATCTGAACGCCGTGCCTTTCCGCGGCGAACTGGCCGGCGTGGCGGCGGCATCATTCGGGCTGTTCGCAAAAGGCCCGGCCGGACTGGACGCCGCCGAAAGCGCCGTACTGGCGGCGTTGTTGCGCTCGCCTTCCGCGCCGCGCGCGGCGGTGGCGCGGCGCGCCTGCGACGTGCTGCGCGCAGCCAGCGCGCCGGATGCCTGCGCGCGCGCGCGCGTTATCGCCGCCGGCCTGCCGCGCCGGCCTTACCCCATGCCGGGCCTGGACTTCGCACCCCACCTCGCGCGGCGCCTGCTCACCACCCCCGGCGAAACCCGTCGCGTGGCCCTGGATGGCGATCTGCAGCGCTTTGCCGGCGAAGCCCTGCGCAATCGCCTGGCCGAATTGCAGGCGCGCAATGTCGAAGATGGCGCAGTCATCGTGCTCGATAACCGCAGCGGCGAAGTGCTGGCCTATGTCGGTTCCAGCGGCGATCTATCCGGCGCGCCGGCGGTGGATGGCGCCGCCGCCCAGCGCCAGCCCGGTTCCACGCTGAAGCCGTTTTTGTACGGCCTGGCCCTCGAGCGCGGCTATCTGAATGCCGCGTCGGTGCTGGACGACAGCCCGCTGGCCCTGGCCACGCCGCGCGGCCTCTATGCGCCGCAGGACTATGACACTGACTACAAGGGCGCGGTGAGCGTGCGCACGGCGCTTGCGGCCTCGCTCAACGTGCCGGCGGTGCGCACGCTCGCGCTGGTCGGCACCGGTCGCTTTCTGGAACATTTGCGCGCCCTGGGCATGAGCAGCCTGCAACGCGACGCCGAACACTACGGCTATGCGCTGGCGCTGGGCGGGGCGGAAACCGATTTGCTGACGCTCACCAACGCCTATCGCGCGCTGGCCAACGGCGGCGAATGGTCGCCCTGGCGCTTCGAAGCGCTGCCGGCCGGCGCCGACCCCGCACCGGTGCGCCGCGTGCTGTCGCGCGAGGCGGCTTTCGTGGTGGCCGACATGCTGGCCGACGCGGCGGCGCGCGCGCCCACATTCGGACTTGCCAGCCCGCTGTCCACGCACGGCTGGGCGGCCGTCAAAACCGGCACCAGCAAAGCCATGCGCGACAATTGGGCGGTCGGCTTCACGGACCGCTACACGGTGGGCGTGTGGGTGGGCAATTATTCCGGCGCGCCCATGTGGGACGTGTCCGGCATTACCGGCGCGGCGCCGGTGTGGCACGACCTGATCGAATACCTGCACGCCGGGCGCGCCGCCCGCGCGCCCGCGCCGCCGGCCGGCGTGGCAAGGCGCCTGGTGCAGTATCAGCCGGAAATCGAAGCCGCGCGCGAAGAGTGGTTCATCGCCGCGCGCGCGGATCAGGCGGCGACGCCCGGCGCGGTGCCCGTCCTGCGCGTGGTACTGAATACCCCGGATACCCGCCCCCGCCTGCTCGCGCCGGCCGACGGCAGCGTGATTGCACCCGACCCGGATATTCCGCGCGCGCGCCAATCCTTGCTGGTGCATGCATCCGTACCGGGCGCCTGCCTGCGCCTGGATGGCGTGCCGCTCGCGCGCTGCGGTGTATCGAGACTATTCGTGCCCTTGCCGGCGCCCGGCCGGCACCGCATCGAATTGCTGGACGCCGCCGGCAAGCCGCTCGATACGCACGGCATAGAGGTGCGCCCCATCGTGCCGCCGCGCCGGAATACTTCCGTCGACAGAGCGGCGGGGAATGGCGGGTCAGGCCCGAGCCCGTCAAGTTAAGCCAAATCTACGCGTGCCCTGTCCTTTGGGGGGGCGGGCGTCTCGCCCGCCTGCCGTTGCGAAGGGCTTGTTGCGCCGCCTGCTGCGAGTGCCGGGCGGAACCGTCGCGCGCCCGCGAACGGTAAGCGCCACGCCCCTCCCTGACTCGATTTCAAACCGCCTTGTTCTGCTTTACATCCCAACCCATGCGGGCTGCGGGATCGAGCGTGCCATCCGGTTTTTGCGACTTGTAGTCGATGGAAACTTTCGAAAACGCGATGGACACCAGTTCAATGGGCAGAGTGCGCTCGCCGGTGTCGGTTACCTGACAATTCGTGATCAGGCAGTCGTTCATCGTGACGATCATGTATTCCTGCTGCTCTTTGCCCTGTTTGCGGCCATAAAGCTTTACCAGTTTGATGTGCGTGCCGTTGGCGCAGGCCAGCATCAGAATCGGCGAGGCCTTGTCGTAATGGTGCGCGAAATGCATATCGCTGAAACTGACCTTCCCTGCACCCAGGCCGCCACCGACGGATGCCGAACTGGGATTGGAAGCGCCCCAGTTCCAGCTCACCACATCGATTTCGCCCTTGTGCTTGTGGTCCTGCGATTCACCTTTGATGCCATCGATTTCGAGAAAAAAATCCACAGCCATGATTGGTCCTCCTTATCCGTTATTGAACGGCCGCAATCGCGATGCCTGCCGCGTGGCGTCGAGAGGCGCAGCCGTACCGGCTGCCCCGGGTTGCCATTGGGAAGGCAGCGCGGTGCGGATGCTACTGTAATCATGGTGCATGAACGCGAGAATGCTGTCGCGCAGCTTGCGTTTGTGCGGATGATTTATGTCACGCCTTGCGCACCGGCACAGGCCGGCATCAAGCGCGCTGCGCTATTTCGCCCTTCCATTACCGCGATCAGCGGCCATGTCAATATTACTTAATCGTGGCCGGCGCGCCGCATGCAGCATGTAGGTTGGGGTGAGCTTGCGAACCCCAACAATGGGCGTCGATCATTGAACGGCCGCTATCACGATGCCTGCCGCGCGGCATCGAGAGGCGCAAGCGCTCCGGCTGCCCCGGGTTGCCGCCCGCAAGCGCACCGAGCGCGCACGGCCACTGCGTTTCCTTGCGCGTACCGATATCATGGATGCTGGTTTGTCGTGGAACAGGTAATATGAAACCGTCCATTGCCCTGGCTGCCCATCGCGAAGCCATTCGCCGTGTCGTGCAGTCGCACCGTGTCAGCAACGCGCGCGTATTCGGTTCCGTGATAACTGGCGAGGACAACGAGGGCAGTGATCTGGACATCCTGGTCGATCCCACGCCGGAAACCACCTTGTTCGACATTGGCGCAATCCGCCACGAGTTGCTGCAACTTCTGGGTGTGCCGGTGGATGTACTTACGCCCAATGCACTTCCCGAATCATTCCGCGCCACCGTCCTCGCGCAGGCGGTGCCCGTATGAGGCACCGCGGGCAGCGCCTGCTGGATTAGCTGTCTCACATCCTGGAGGCCATAAAGCGCATCGATCTTTATACGGCAGACATGGATGCCGAGGCCTTCCTGACGAATCGGATGGTCCAGGATGCCGTAGTCCGCAATATCGAAATCATCGGCGAAGCCAGCCACAATATCGAAACGCTCAGCCCCGACTTTGCCGCCGCGCACCCGGAATTGCCCCTTGCGTTTGCTTACCAGATGCGAAATGCGGTGGCCCATGGTTATTTCAAGGTGGACTTGCAAATCGTCTGGAACGCGATCCGAAACGAGCTTCCGCAACCGTCGCAGCGGGTGCGTGCGCTCATTGCCGATATGTCAGGATCGTAGGTTGGGGTGAGCCTGCGAACCCCAACAATAGGAGTCGATCCGAGCCGCCCTTCTTCGGCCAGTTGTTCGCGCGCGAAGTTGTCTTGCGCCACAACGGCACGCAAGCCTTAATCCGCGCGACGTATGCGACGGTGGGGGCAAAGCGACGAATTTTGCTTCCGACGCCGGAAACGCTCGTTTCCGAGCAGGCTTGCATTTGAGATTCACCTCGTTTCGCCCGTGGTTACCTTGCGCTAGCTTGGCAGTTGCGTTGACCTGAGCGTCGGCATCACGGCGCCACATGCTCCGCGCAGAGCCTGGTTGACAAACGCGCTGACGATGTTGACAATGCTGACGACAAAGGTTGACAAAACATGAGCAAAGTTCGAATCGGTGGCGAGGCGGTCCGCAAGTTCATCATCGAGAACATCGGGGCGCATCCTCGAGATATCGTGCGAGTTACCGCAGAGAAGTTTGGCTGTTCGCGCCAGGCCGTGCATAAGCACGTTCAGCGATTGATCGCGGAGGGCGCGGTCACCGATGGCGGACAGACGCGGAATAAAACCTATCAACTCGCGCCCTTGGTCAAATGGAGCAAGAATTTCGAGCTAGCCGCGGGTCTGGCAGAGGATGCCGTCTGGAGGTCGGATATTGTTGAACGCCTTGAAAAGCTGCCCGAGAACGTGCTGCACATCTGGCACTACGGCTTTACCGAAATGTTCAACAATGTCATCGATCACTCCGGCGCGAGAATCGTCTCCGTGTTCCTGACAAAGACGGCGGCAGCGACAACGATAGACATCCTTGACGACGGCGTCGGCATCTTCAAGAAGATTAAGTCCGCTCTGGACCTTGCGGATGAACGCCACGCAGTGCTTGAGCTTGCGAAGGGGAAATTCACGACGGATCCTCGCAATCACTCCGGCGAAGGGATTTTCTTCACGTCCCGCATGTTTGATGAGTTCGTCATTGCTTCCGGCGATGTGTTCTTCTCTCATCAGTTTGAAGAAACGGAAGACTGGATTCTGCAATTGAGTGCAAACAGCGGAGGTACTTTGGTGAAGATGGTCCTCCACAACCACACTGCCAGGACCACGAAGAAGGTGTTCGACAAGTTTACTTCGGACGATGACTATGGATTCACTAAAACCGTCGTTCCCGTCGAGTTGATGCGCTATGGAGATGACAACCTCGTGTCTCGATCTCAGGCAAAACGCCTGCTTGCGCGTCTCGATCGATTCAAGACCGTCGTTCTTGACTTTTCGGGGGTTGCCTCGGTCGGGCAGGCGTTCGCCGATGAAGTGTTCCGTGTATTTCGATCCAGGAACCCCAATGTCGAGGTCGTTCCCATTCACGCCTCGTTGGAAGTGAAACGGATGATTACCCGCGCCGAATCGCTGGGCGCGGAGGGGGAACTTGGTGATACCTGACGCAAAACTGACCGACGTTCCGGGAGTGCAGTAATGCACTTTCCGCTGCAAGCCGAAATAGCCTGTTCCGGGCAAGGTCTTGGCAGGTGGCTCGCTGTGACGCCTACTTCCCGGCCGTATCTCGGGGAATCGCCATCCTCTTTCTTTGTCGGCCCATTATCTAATTTCATATAATGAAAACGGTGGCAATTGTTATATCGGCAGGGCTTCTGCTTTACGCCTTTCTCTTTTGGCAGTCGGTGCAACGGATCGACAATTTCTGTGCAAGCGTTGATGAAACGACCCAGGTGGGCGAATTGCAGCGCCTGGCCGATTTGGCTGGCGTAGACCTGCGTGGTCCGCGTGTCATTACGGCATCCTCAGGGGAGACGTATGTGTTTGCAATCGCTGCAAGTGGATTCACTGTCGGCGAGTACGCATGCCGTGTACGTGCAAATTCGATGTCGGGCGCGGTTTCTCAAAAGCGCGTTGGGTATTAGTGCCTACAAGAATTGTCACGCGAAAACTTCGCAACAACACTGCTCGCCAAATTTTCCTTGTCGGGTGTCGTGGGCTTGGTTGGCCATTAAATAAGCATCGTAGGTTGGGGTGAGCTTGCGAACCCCAACAATGGGTGCTGGTCTGAGCGTCCCATCTTCCGCCAGTTCGTCGCGCTCGGTATTGCCTTGCTTCGCAAGGGCAGGCACACCTGAATCCGCACGACCCTTCCGTCCAAAGGAGGTATTTGGTACCCGACGTCGAAAAAGCTCCGCTCGGATCGAGCTTGCCTTTGAAAAACGGCTCGCACGGCCCCTCGTTTCGCTTGTTTCGTTGCCTGTGCTTGGTCGTTGCGTCGATCGATTCAAGACCGCGGTCCTCGACTTCGCCGGAATTGCCTCGGTCGGGCAGGCGTTCGCCGATGAAGTGCTCCGTGTATTTCGATCCAGGAACCCCAATGTCGAGGTTGTTTCAATTCAGGCCTCGTCGGAAGTGAAACGGATGATTACCCGCCCCGAAGCGCTCGGCGCGGAGGGGGCGGGCTGATACCTGACACAAATCCGGGGCCGGCAATCGCGGGTGAGCGTAAGGTATTTTGCGCCGCAGGCCGAAAACTCTCAATCGGGAGCACGCTGTTGGCGATTGCTTCGTTATACATGGGTATGGCGCTGCGTCCGCCGTTATGGACTTTACGCCGCGCGCCCAAAGGCGAGCGGGGCTGGGTGCAATTAGTCCATTGGCGCCTTGAACTTGCATCGGGGAGCGGGATGGCATCGGAGTGCATCGTTCATCTGCCGGGGAAGAACAATATCGACAGTTTCCCCATGATCTGGCGGCGCCAAAATGCGCGCTGAGTGGCGGCATTAGTCTGTCGTCAGGCGGGCTCAAGCCCGCTGCAGCACAAGTCGTACCTGCAGGCCGCCTTCCGGGCGATTGCTGAAATTGAGTCCGGCGCGGTGCAAGGTGGCGATGCGCCGCACGATGGAAAGCCCCAGCCCCACGCCCGGCGCTTGCTGCGGGGCGAGGCGCAAAAAGCGCTCGCCCAGGCGTGCGAGCTGTTCCGGTGCGACGCCGGGGCCGCTGTCCTCAACACCGAGGCACACGTTGTCGGATTCCACTTCCAGCGTCACAGATACGCGCCCGCCGCGCGGGCTGTAGCGGATGGCGTTGTCGATCAGGTTGCGCGCCAGGATGGACAGCAGTTCGCCCTGCGCGCGCACAGGGCATTGCGGCGGCGCGCTCAAGTCCAGTTCCACGCCTGCGGCCAGCGCGTGCGGGGCCAGATCGGCGCACAGATTTTGCAGCAGGCTGGTCGCATCGGTGTCCTGCAGGGCCGGCACGGCGTGGGCTTCCAGGCGCGCCAGAGTGAGCAATTGTTCCACCAGGTGGGTCATGCGCTGCTGCGCCTGCAGGCATTTATCCAGTGCTTCGCGCCGCGCCGCGCCGTCGGGCGCAAGCTGCGCGGCCTGCACCTGGGCCTGCAGGGCGGCGAGCGGGGTGCGCAATTCGTGCGCCGCATCGGCCGTGAAACGGCGTTCGTTCTGCAAGGTGGCATCCACGCGCTCGAACAATTCGTTCAGCGCCGCGACCACCGGCTCCAGTTCTCGCGGCGTGTCGGGCAATTCCAGGGCGGTGAGGCGGCGCGGCGTGCGCGCATCCACCGCCGCGGTAAGCCGGCGCAACGGCGCCAGCGCGCGGCGCACGGCGAAGCCCAAGGTCGCGGCCAGCACCACCCCGCCTGCCGCCAGCGGCAATAGCGCGTGGCGCGCCACTTCTTCGGCCAGTTCGTCGCGCACGGCGTGATCTTGCGCCAGGATGGCGCGCATGCCGGAATCCACATTGGTTTCGGCATATAGCCGCCACTCGCGGCCGTCCCAGTGGGCGTCGCCATAGCCGTCGGCGGGGGCCGGCAGTGCCGCATCGGGGGCGCCGAAGGATTTGATCTGCAGATGCGGCGTGCCCACGCCACGCAGGTGCCAAACCTGGAACAACAGTTTGGATTGATACTTATGCACGGCGGTGCTGAGTTCCATACGCGCCGCATCGGGCGAACGTTCCGCCACGCCAAGCAGGGTTTGCGCGAGCTGGGCGAGTTGGGCGTCGAATAATTCGTCCGCCTCGGTAACCGCCTGCCACCAGGCCACCATGGCCAGCAGCCCGCCGCCGGCCAGCATGAGGGCCAGCACCAGCAGAGTGAGGCGCGCATTGAGCGAGCGCGGCCATGCGCTCGAGCGCATGCTTAGTGGGCCGGGGCGCGTTCGATCATGTAGCCCACGCCGCGCAAGGTGCGTATCAGGTCGGCGCCGAGCTTGCGCCGCAAATGGTGGATGTGCACTTCCACCGTATTGCTTTCCGCGCCGCCTTCCCAGCCATACATGCCGGCTTCGAGCTGGCTGCGCGTGAGGGCGCGGCCGGCTTGGGTCATGAGGGTTTCCAGCAGGGCGAATTCGCGTGCAGACAGTTCCACCAGGTTGCCGTCGCGGCGCACGGTGCGTGCGGCCGGATCGAGTTCCACGCCGCCTATGCACAGCACCGGCGCGGCGATGCCCTGCGCGCGGCGCACCAGCGCGCGCAGGCGGGCGGCCAGTTCTTCGATGTCGGCGGGCTTGACCAGATAGTCGTCGGCGCCGGCATCGAGGCCGCTAATCTTGTCCTGCAGCGTATCGCGCGCGGTCAGCACGAGTACGGGCGTGCGGTCGCCACGCGCGCGCATGCCGCGCAACACGTCCAGGCCGGACAGGCGCGGCAGGCCCAGGTCGAGCACCGTGACGTCGAAACGCTCGGCGCGCAGCGCGGTGCGCGCGGCTTCGCCGTCACGCACCCAATCCACCGTCGACCCCAGGTGCATGAGCCCGCTGCGCAGGCCATCTCCCAATAATTCGTCATCTTCCACCAACAATACGCGCATATCCCCGGACCCGGACTTTACCTCAGGATAGTGTGCGGGTTGCGGCTTAACGCGCGCTTAAGGAAGTTGCCGTGGCGGTGACAGGGATTTCGTGCCCTGCCCAACCGGCACTCGTCGAGTTGTGGTGCATTAAACTCAGGAGGCGGAATGTCTGTGCGCTGCGGGCGGGGACAGGAGCATGTTTGCCCATGTGACGAGCAGGCGCTGCGTTCCCGAAAACCCGGGCGGCTCCCTGCCGGGCGGAATCGGGCGCGCAGGAGCGTGCGCGCTGCCCGGTCTTATGCCGGTCCAGCCATTGCGGCGCCAATTGACGCAGGCGTGATGGGCCGCCACGGTCTTATTCGGGCCGCGGGTCCAGCGGGCTGCGCAACAGGGCGTCCATCAGGTCGCGAATGTTGTGCCAGGGCGGGGCGCCGCAGCGGGTGATCGGATCGGGCTGCAGTGCGCCGCCAGCGTCGTGAAAATGATTGGGCGCGGTTTCAAGCTCGCCGTGGCAGGGCGCGGTGTCTATGCATAACTCCGCGTCGCCCCATGTCCAGCGCAAACAATAGGCATCCGCCGCGGCGTAGCGGATTTCCAGCGCCACGCCATTTTGCAGGCGCGCGAGCAGGGCATCCTGGCGCAGTTCCAGTGGCGCGGTAAGCGCGCCGGCATAGTGCTCGGCGATGGCGGCGTGCAGTTCGAGGTGCAGGCTCATCGATTCACCTCGCGCAGGCGTTCGGCCAGCACTTCGCGCACCTGATCGCGCGTGTCGGCCAGCACCCGCGCCGCCAGATAGCGCTCGTAGGCCGGGTGTTCAGGCAACTCGCCAGACTGTATGCGCGCCAGCAACTCGGCTTCGCCGGCAACGCCAAAACCGGCAAGTATCCGATCGCGGCTTAGCCTCAGTTCATACATGAGGCCGGAAAGGCGCTGGATTTCCACCGCCGTGGCAGCTTCCATGGAATTGTAAAAGTCGCTCATCGATGCTCCTTACATTTTCTGGTCTTTGATGACGCCGCCATCGAGTTCGGCCATTTCCGGCTTGACGTCGGCGAATTTGAGCAGGCGCCCGCCGTGGGCCTTGATGAATTCCTGGGCAGCGGCTTCGCTGGCGAAGGATGCGAAGGTGGGCCCCATGGAGCCGCGCATGTCCGAGCCGGCCACATAGACGGCCTGACGCGCATCTATCCAGTTGCCCTGTGGTTCGTCCCACCTGGCTTTACCCATGTCCTGCACGTACAGCGCCGTGACGCGGCGCGCCTGCTCGGGCTTCAGATAAACGGAAAACATTTCGACCGTGTCGCAGAAATAATCCGGCTTCGCCACGCCTGCATAATGGATTTGCGCCTTGGGACCGGGGAAATTGGCGAGCAGCATGCCGTCGAGCACGCAGGCCGTGGTTTTGTCGAAATCCACCGCAGCGGCGCTGCTGCCGTCCTGTTTGTCGCCGCAGCCGGCGAGCAGGGTGGCGGCTAGCAGGCTGGCCAGCAGGGGTGGAAGGCGGGTAAATGTCATCGCTTGAATCTCCATGCAGCGAGCGCCAGGGGGGCGACGATCCAGGCGCACATGATGAGGCCCAGTTTCCAGGGCGCAGCCAGACCTTCGGGGAAAACCGTGGCCAGGCCGTACAGGGTGCGCACCTGATCGAGGCTGAATATGTTCAGCACGCGGAACACGTCGGCCGGGTTGAGCAGCATGAGCCACGGGAAGATTTCGCCGCCGTACTGGCCGCCGGTGAGTACCAGCGCGCCCAGTAAAAGCAGATCGAATACCAGCACGAAAAAGAACCACAGCGCCAGGGCAAGGCCGGAGGCGCGCGTGCGGTCCGGCGCGAATACCGACACCATCACCGCCAGACTAAGAAAGGACAGCCCCAGCAGCAGCGCGCTCACCATGAACCCGGCATAGTGGAACAATGCGCTCGTATCGAGTTTCACGGCCAGCAGTACGCCTACCAGACCAAAGCCGGCGATGGTGGAAAACGCCAGCGCGGCGGCCAGTCCGCAGTATTTGCCCAACAGCAGTTCCAGGCGGGTGATGGGCAGCGACAGCAACAGATCGAGCGATCCGCGCTCGCGCTCGCCGACGATGGCGTCAAACCCCAAAATCAGCGCGATGAGCGGAATGAGATAAATGGCCAGACTGACCAAGGACGCGATGGTGACGTCTATGGACTGAAAACCGATCACGCCTTGCTGTGCGGCACCGAAATAAGCGATCACGAGCGCGAACGCGGTAAATACCAGCGCCACCGCGAGCACCCAGCGGTTGCGCAGGCGGTCCCAGAACTCTTTGGCCGCGATGGTGGCGATCTGATGCGGTTCGACGTTCATTGCGCTCAGTCTCCGAAGCCGAAAAACACGTCTTCGAGCGATGGCTCGCGCACATTCAGATCGAGCACGCGGCCGCCCAGCGCGGCCAGCGCGGCGATGACGGCCATTTTGGATTCGCGCCGGCATTGCACGGCGACATGGTCGTCGCGCGCTTCGATGGCACATATCGGCAGGTTGCCCAGGGCTTCGCGCACGGCGGAAAAATCCGCGTGAGCAAGCTTTACTTCAAACCACAGCGGCAGATCCATTTTTTCGCGCAGCGCCTGTACCGTGCCCAATTCGAGAATTTTTCCCTGCGCCATGATGGCGAGGCGGTCCACGCGCTCCTGGATTTCGGCCAGGATGTGCGAAGTAAGGATCATCGTTACGCCCTGCGCTTTCAGTTCGCGCAGAATTGCGTAGAACTCGCGTATGGCTTCCGGATCGAGGCCATTGGTCGGTTCGTCCAGAAACAATAGTTGTGGCCGGCCGAGCAGGGCCTGCGCAAAACCCAGCCGCTGGCGCATGCCTTTGGAGTATTCGCGCACGCGGCGCCGCGCCGCCTGTGCCAGGCCCACCCGTTCCAGCACGGCGGCGCAATCGCGCCGCGGCACGCTTTTAAGATCGGCGAAAAAATACAGGGTTTCGAGGCCGGTTAGGTTGTCGTACAGCACCACGTTTTCCGGCAGGTAGCCGATCTTGCGGCGCACGCTGCGGAATTCGGCACCGCTCACCAGCGTGCCGTCTATGCGGATTTCGCCAGCGCCGGGCGCGATGAGTCCCAACATCAGTTTGAATAAAGTGCTTTTGCCGGCGCCGTTGTGACCGATCAGTCCGAATAATTCGCCGCGCGCCACGCGCAAATCGACGCCGTCCACGGCGTGCACCGCACCGAAATGACGTATCACGCCCGCCAGCGTGACGGCTTCGCCGCCGGCCGGCATCGCCGCCATGGGCAGGACGCGGGCCGGCAGGTCAAGGGGTGGCGTCAACGCGTTTTCCAATCCATGCACTCCAGTCGTTATGCTGCGGCTGCATGCGCGGCGCATTGTCGACCACGCTGGGCGCGCGCAGCAGCGGAAATTGCGCGCCTATCAGGCGCAAGGTCTGCAGGGCCGGGCTGGCGAGCAGCAGTTTCATCATCGGGTAGCGCCAGGACAGGCGATCGACCATGTCGTTGGCGGCGTAGGGCACGTCGCCGCGGCCGTCGCCATTGCGGTCCCAGCCCAGGTAATTGCTGAAATAATTGCCTTCTTTGGCACCCCAAATCTGGTCTTTTGCGGCGACGTATTTGACTGGCTCCTGGTTGGCGATGAAATCGTTGCCATCCACTTCGTTATGTATGGAGCCGGCCCACAAATGCATGCCGACGCGGTTATCCACCACCAGGTTGTTGCGCAAGGTGTTGTACTCGGCGTCGTAAATGAAAAAGCCGCGCGCGTTGCCGGCCACGACATTGTTTTCGATCAGCGAATCCTGGATCGTGCGCAACATGATGCCGTGGTCGGAATTGCCCCAGGCGCGGTTGTTGCGCACGATCTGGTTGCGCGTCATCATGAGCGCCAGGCCGCCGCGGTTGTGGTAGGACTCATTGTTTTCCCAGGTGTTGTTGTGGGAATTCATATAGTGCGTGCCGTAGCGCACGTTGTGGATGCGGTTGCCGCGAAACACGGCGTGGTGCGATACATCCACGTATATGCCGTCGCGCACGAAACTGATTTCGTTGTTTTCGATGCGGGCTTCCTGACTATCGTAGAGCTGTATGCCGTTGCCGCGCTGCGCCGACTGGTGGTCGCGCTTGCCGGTGATGATGTTGTTCAGTATTTGCGCGCCGCTTACTTTTTCTATCCAGATGCCGAACAGCGTGTAACTAAAGCTGCAGTTGCTCACGATCGCGTGGTGGGCGCCGCGCTCCAGATAGATGCCGGCATTTTGCGCAGTGAGGTCATCGCCGGAATCCGCGATGATCAGCCCATCCACCTGCACGTGCTGCGCGCGCACCCGTATGGTGTCGCCTTTGAGCCCGCCGGACAGATACGGAAAATCCACGCCCAGCAGTTTGAGCGGCTTGTCTATGCGCAGGTTTTCACGGTAGCGGCCACGCAGCACCCGCACGGTGTCGCCCGGCTCGGCGCTGTCTATCGCCGCCTGTATCGATGCGCCCGGCTGCACCGTCCAGTCTGCTGCTGCAGACAGCGTGCTGCATGCCGCCAGCGCCGCGGCGAGCAGCAGCCTGAGCGCGCGCAGTGCGCGGGCGCGCCGCAGCGGGGTAGGCGTCATACCACCAGCGCGCCTAGCGATTTGAGCGCGATGAACAAAGCGGCCCCTATCAGCAGGTTTTTGAAGCCCACGTAGCACAGCATGTCCATGCGGCCCGCGCGGCGGTAACAGCGGCCCCACCAGGGGCCTTCTTTCACGTAGGGCTTGGCGCCCAGGCGCACCACGACTTCAAACACGCTCCAGCCGAACCACCAGGCAATCACGGCACCGGCCTGCATGTGGCCCAGCCCGGCCAGTATCCACACCACGCTGGCGGCAAGTCCCAAGGCCAGGCCCGCGCCCTGTAGTGCGCGGCCGGTCTGGAATCCGGCGCGGCTCCAGGGCCACAGGTGGTCCCAAATTTCGGCCGTGAGCCAGGCCACGATGCCGGGACGGGTGGCATAGGGAAGTTCGACGCGGTCGCTGGGCAGGCGCGGGTCCACCATGTTGCGTTACCTCGTTCAAGCCGGGGAGCGCAGGCGGCCCCGGAAAACCCTGGCGTGGGCAATCATTTTTCCGCGGCCTGCGTGGGTATCTGGCGGATAGGAATGAAATATCCGTCGGCGCCTATGCGCGTCATTTCCAGGCCGGATTTGGTGCGGCGGCGACGTTCCTGCGCCAGCGGCGGGCAGCCGTGCTGGTCGTAATACAAGATCATGCAATCCATGCAGAGCAGGCATTCGCGCTGGTCTATGCGGCCGTCGCGGTCTATCGCCAGCGATCCGCAACCTTTGGCGCAGGCTTTGCAGGTATCGCATTCCTGTTTGCGCTTGAGTCCGAACCAGCGGAAGGTGGTCGGCATGGCGAGCGCCGCGCCCAGCGGGCAGAGGTATTTGCAGAACGGCCGCTCGATGAATATCGACAGCCCCAGCAAGGTACCGGCAAACAAGGTGTACGGCCAACTACGCTTGAACAGCCCGACCAGTATGGTGGTTTTGAACGGTTCCACCTCGGCCAGCTTTTCCGCCAGCCCCATGGAGAACATGGACACTGCCAGCAGGCCGATGAATACGGCGTATTTCACCCACTTCAGGCGGTCGTGCAGCCGCTTCGGCAGCATGGTCTGGAAGCGTTTCAGGCCCAGCGCGCGCGCCACTTTGTACATCAATTCGGTGAGCGAGCCGAACGGGCATAGCCAGCCGCAAAACAGCCCGCGTCCCCAAACGAACACGGTCACGATGATGAATACCCAGAATATGAAAATGAAGGGGTCGCTCAGGAATAGTTCCCATTTCCACTGGAACAGCAGGGAGTGGAACCAGGTAAGCACCTGCGTGATGGAGGGCTGGGCGAGCAGGCCGAAACCCGCGAAAAAGATGGAAATGACCCAGGCCACGTATTTGAATCCATTTACCGGCCACTTGTTTTTGTGGCTGGAGCGGCGTACCAGGCCGTCGCGGTTGGCATAAACCACGGCCACGCCCAATAGCAGCGCGGTGAAGGCGACGATGGCGCCGGCGCGGTCTTTCCAGATTTTCAGCCAGGTCGGGTCGGGCTTCACGACCAGCGGCCGGCCGCCCTGCAGATAATTTGCCGGAAGCCAGTATTCGCGGTCGAAATTCACGAAGGTTTTAGTTCGTGTTTCTCGATCCGTTTTGTTGCCCAGAAATACGAATTGCCAGGGGTAGGCGGCAGAAAATGCGTTGCCGCCGTGAATGATGAATATCGCCGATTCGGTAAAGGCCGGCGCGCCGGGCGCCGCGACACCATACAGATTGAGGTAGTCGGTATCGCGGAAACTGAAAATGTCGCGCCCCTGGCGCACCTGTACGCGATCGTATATGCCGCCACGCACGAAGCCGGAGCCTTTGAACGATTCGCCGCCTGCGGTGCGTATCACGAATATCGCGTGGTCGCCCGGCTTGAGGTCTGCCATCAGCCTGTCGTAGCCGCTGCGCCCGAGTATGGCGCGGCCCAGCGTGGGCTGGTTCAGATAGCCGAACCATAGTTCGATGAACGGCCCGGCGCCGCTCGATCCGACTTCGGCCGGGCTCACGCTCAGGCGCTGCAGGCTGCCTTCTTCCACCATTTGTTGCCAGGTTGGCGCCGCACCGCTATCGACAAATTTGGCTGCCGCGCGCGGCGTGGGCTTGAGTATGCCCACCTGTTTCGCCACCGCCATGCCGGAATTGAGCATGACCTGGTTTTGCGCGATCACCGTGACCGTGGCGCCGGTAATCGCGTCCAGGCCGACGATGTGCTCGTCCGGCCTGGACTGGCCTATTTCGAGTTGATCGCCGACGAATTTGCCGACGTACTGGTGGTTGAAATCGATCAGCGCCTGTTCCGGTATGCCCAGCAGCAGTATCGGTTCCGAGTGCTTGAGTACCTTCACGCCGGTGAAATATCCGCGCGCATCCATCCCGATCAGCGTTACCACCGGCTTGCCGGAATAGGCGGGCAGGTCGGTAATGTCGGTGGATAGCATCACGTAGCCGACCAGCTTTTTGCCATCGCCGCTGCCCCGGTAGCCTTCGACGTAAGGCGGCGAGCCCTTGCGTTCGGAAAAACTGTCCGCCCCCGGCAGGACTTCGGCGCAGGGCACGTAATCGCACATGCGCGGCGAGGTACTTAGTTCCGGCGGCAGGTGGGCTTCGTAAGAAGTTGCTCCGGCTGTCGTGGCAAGGCACGCCAGCAGCAGCATGAGCGCCGCGTACCGCATTAACGCGCGTGCAACCGGACTATCTATGGTTGGAATCATGCGTCGGTACCCTGGTGCGCGCCGCCTGCCTGCCTTGTCGCGCGTTACTGCGCAGAGGCCGGCCGCCGTAGCGGCAAATCAAATGGGTGTGCCCCCGGGCGCCCATGCGCGAGCGGGCCGCGGAATAGTCAAAGCACGACCGGCGCCCGCCGTGCTGCGCGAGCGCGCGGCTGGGCGGGCGCCGGAACGGTGTCAAGCTTCCACGATCATGCGGCTGCGCATTTCCAGGTGCAGCGCGTGGCAGAAGTTGGTGCAGTAGCACCAGTACACGCCGGGCTTTTCCGCCTTGAACGTGACCGACTGGGTCTGCTGCGGATTGATGAGGAAATTCACGTCGTATTTCGGAATCGCAAAGCCGTGCGTAAGATCTTCCACCTTGTCGTGATTAGTAATGATGATGGTGACTTCATCGCCTTTTTTGACGCGAAATTCCGGCAGACTGAACGCGGGCGCCACGCTGGTGATTTTGACCGTGACTTTCTTGCCTTCGCGGAATACGCCGGAATCCTTGGCGTCCTTGATTGCGTGCGGGAAGTCGTCGAGGTTGTAAATCTGCCGCGTTTTGATGATGTCGCGGCGCACGATGATGGAATCGTGTGGCTCGGAATACACCGCGTGGTCGGCGACCAGTTTCATTTTGTCGCCGCTGATATCTATCATCTGCGCCGTTTCCGGATGCAGCGGACCCACCGGCAGGAAACGGTCCTTGGAAAATTTGTTGTCCGAAATAAAGAATTTTCCGTCCGGTTCTTTGGTTTCACCCATGGAAGTAAAGCCGTGGCCGGGCTGGTAATGCACGTCTATGCGGTCTGCCACGACTTTCGCGTTCTTGTCGCCCTTGAATGCCTTGATGGCTTCTTCGACGTTCCATTTGACGATCTGGCTATCCAGAAACAGCGTGGTGTAAGCAAATCCGCGGCCGTCAAAGCCGGTGTGCAGCGGGCCCAGGCCGATTTCCGGTTCCGCGACCACGGCTTCACGCGCATCTTTTAGTTCGCCGTCGAACCATTTAAGCACCAGGTCGTGCTGGATCACGGAACAGGTGGGCGACAGTTTGCCGGCGCAGGCATAGTACTTGCCGTCCGGGCTGATATTCACGCCGTGCGGGTTTTTCGGAAGCGGGACGTAACACACCAGGGCGGTTTTCGCATCCGGGTTGGCGGCCTTGGTGCCATCGACAACCGGTACTTTGGAACTGCCTATGGTCTTGAATTTGCCGTCCTTCACGGCCTGCTCGATGCGGGCCACGTTGAAAAACAGGCAGGAGTCGCGCTCGGCCGCCATCATGTCGCCGAAGTGCACGCCCATTTCGGTGTTGTACTGGTTGGTCGCCGCCAGCTTGCCGTCGAACGAGGTGGCGACCAGATCGCAATTTCCGTCTATCAGCACCTGCCAGCGCACCTGCATGGTGTCGGCATCGACGCAGGTGAACAGCGAGCGATAGGCGTCCGGTTTGTCCATGTCACGCCCTTCGTTGGGCAAGGGGATGGAAAATTCGGCGCCGCAAAATACCCGCGTGGTTCTGTTGACAGCGGCATCGACCGGGTCGCGCTTGTCCGGAAAGGTGCCGTGATAGCCCTGCACGTTGGGCAGTTCAGTGATCTTGTCGCATTCCATGGTGTCCAGCCGTATGCGCGCGATGCGGCTGTGCAGCTTGTCATTCACGAAGGCGTAGCGGCCGTCGTAAGTGCCGTCGGTATAGCTCTGGTGCACGTGGTGGGTATCGCCGGTCGTGTATTTGGGTGAGCCGTCCGGCTTGGTGCCGAGAATGGCTTTCGATTCGTTGGTAACGCCCCAACCCACCAGGGCGTCCATGTTGAACACCGGAATGCGCTTGAGCAGGCGCCCGGAAGGCAAGCCGTAAATGCGCACCTCGCCGGAATGGCCGCCACTGCAAAAATCGTAATAGGTATCGAGCTGGCCCGGAGGCACTTCATATTTCCCACCTTCGGCCTTGGCCACCGGCGCAGGCGCTGCGTCGGTTTTGGCCGCCGCGGCCGGCGCATGAGCGGAATCCTGCTTGCAGGATGACAAGCCCACCGACAAGCCGACCCCGGCCAGGCCCGCCAGGGCAGCGGTATTCAGAAATTTGCGGCGGCTGTTCGTCGGATCGGCGTCTACAGTCAGGTCTTTTTCGTTGCTCATGGCATGCATCTCCACCTGGTTCGGTTTGCGGATTGTTGAATTTGGGGCGCGCGCGTCGCGGCCGCAGGTAGCAAAAACCGGCTGCGGAATGGCTCCACAGTCGCGCCGCAATGTAACGGCGGGGGCGAGGAATATCCTTGATATTGGATAAGATGGCAGGGCGGCTCGCGGCGAGACGGGCGGTGGCAAAGGCAATACCCCATGCGGTATGCATTGCGGAGCCGGCGGCTCCCGGGGTGTCGAGCCAGGTCTGCGGAAAACTCAGCCGGATCACATTTGCGGCCGCCTGCGGCAAGCCGTGCTGAATTTTCTCGATTGATTTCGACCGGATGCGGGTCGCCCGCGACACGGTGGCCGGGTGTGAACGGTTTGCACCTTGCCCCGAGGCCTTGCGCGTGGCACCGCACGATGCGGTGGTGATTGCAGGCGTCGGCGAACCCCCGGATTGCCTGCTCCAGCCTTGATTTTCCTCGCCGATGGTCGTCGAGCCCCCCGGAATGTAGGGCGGATAAGCGCAGCGCAATCCGCCGTATGCGAGCGTTTAAGCTTCCCGCGCACCCGGCCCCGTCGCAGACTTATCGAGCCATCGCGCGCCAGCACATTTCCCAAACCGGCATAACATCCAGCCGTGTTCGGCGATTCAACCGCCCCATACGGCGGATTGCGCCTGCGGCTTATCCGGCCTACGCCGCTAACGGTACGCCAAATGGCGTCAACTCCGAAGCCAAAAAGTGCCAAGCCGGTTTCCCGAATCCCAGCGGGATTCCGGGACGGGGTCAGGAAGTCTGAACTTGCGTAAGTACACTCATCACAAAGGTCAGGTACTCAGCCACCGATGCTCGGACGATCGACACCCCATTTCTTTTGGCAACCCTGCGCGGTGTGTTATTGCTCATTTATGCTGCATTCAAGGCTGTCTGAAGTTCTTCACCGATGCTGGCCCGCTGTTTGAGTAGTAAGTATGACCAACGCCCAAATCGACCGTCCGCATTTACGGAATCCACCCATCGTTTTGCAGCCGCTTCCTTCTCACCTAGCCTCTCATCATGCCCTTTCGTTTCCACAATAATGTAACGCGGTTCCGGCGAATCCAAGCGGACAACAAAATCCGGCAAGTAGTCGTGACCCGTGCCGGCATGCAAGTAAGGAATAGCAAAGCCTAGTCCGGCATTCTTGACGAAGCTCTTAACCCGAGAATGGTTGTCAAGCGTATAGGCGGCAATACGTTCCCAGGACGAGTCGGGCACCACGTAGTTCACATGGCTTTTGACTATCGCGAACGGCTCCTTGCGCGTTGCGTAGTCGACATCCTGCGTCGTGCCCGCATCGCGATGCCGCTCCAGCCGCACCCGTTCGCCCGCAGTGCTCGTGGAAACGATGGCGGCCAGAAGGCGCTCCATCATCATTCCATAGTAGGGAGCAAGGAAGATATCCACCGGCATGGACGGTGAAAACGCGCGCACTTTGTCGCGAACAAAGCGTGCGACGATGGTTGCGAACTGCGGAAACAAAATTGCCGGATGGATAGGAGGTGAATCGGTGGGGGGCTGTGTGAGATAGCTTCGGACCAGTTCCCGCGCCGCTTGCGCGACCAACGTTTGTTCGCGGCGCCCGTCGCGGAACGCGGCGAGTGACACCGTGTCAAGTGCTCCGGGCCCATACAGCGTTGGCCGTCCCTGGTTGGTTGGCAGCCCTGCTTTCATCTGCACTTCGGGAGGAATTGTGCTGGGATCGATTTCCACTACCGGGACACGATCCCAGTCGACATCGACTCTTGTACTCAACTCGCAGGCATAGCCCTCGACGCGCGGAAAGCGAATCTCCAGGCCGGCTCTCTCGGGTAAGGCGCGCACCCGCCAGGTCTTCACGGGCGGGCGGGGAGCCCCCCCCTTGTTGGCCTTGAACGGCACTATCTGGAAAGGAACGCCAAAAACCTGCGCCACCTCCTCACCGAGGCGTTCTTCCTGCCCTTCGCCGTCGGTCTCGTAACTCGCCCGCCGTAGGCCCCGTCCAACCACCTGCTCGCAGAGCAATTGCGACATGAATGGGCGCAGACCAACGATGTGCGTGACGGTATTGCAGTCCCAGCCCTCGGTCAGCATGCCCACGCTGACGATTGCGCGTACATCCCGCCCTGGTGGCGTAAGCGGTTTGCCAAGCTTATCGGCGAGAGCTACAAAGCCTTCCGGATAGATCGGGCTGCCCTGGCGGTCGCGCGGCCAGTCAAGCCGCCCGACGGTATCCAGGGTGAAGCGCATCCAGGCTGTGAGATCAGACTTTGCATCGCCGGAATCAGTCTCGGACACCACGTTGGAATCCACCCGAATCGTGTTGATCACCCCATCGCGGTTGCGAAAGTCTGCCAGATCCGAGGACGGAATGCCCGGCGGTGGATTGTCATCGGCCAGCCATTCGTACACCAGCTTCGCCAGTTTGGTGTTCTTGCAAACGAGGATGAATACCGGCGGGCGCGGATCGGTGCTGTTGGCTTTCCATTCGCGTGCCAACTCCTGCCAGAGCTTGCCCAGCATCACGATGGGTGTGTAGGCATAACGCAAAATGGCTTCCGGCTTGGCGGCGCTCTTCTTGCCCCCGCGTTCCGATGCTTTCAGTTGCGGGAGAATCCAGCGCCAAATATTGAAGTAACCGGGGATCGACTGGCCCGACAAATCGCGCACCGCGAACTGCGGAATTTTCGTCAGGCCCGATTCGATGGCCTCCATCAAGTCGAAGCTCGATACCACCCAGGGAAAAGGGCGATTGGCCTGTTCGCTGACCCGGCCCAGGAAATAGGGCGTCGCCGAAAAGTCGACGCAGCGATTGATGCCGGCCAGACGATGGATGCGATCCAGTCCTTCGATCCAGATCGTCGCTTCCTTGTAGTACTCCTCCAGCCCTTCGTCGTCGGCTTCTTCGAAATCATCCGGTTCTTCGGATTTGATGCGATAGGCGTGGTGTGCTTCATCGTTGAGCACCAGCAAATTGGCACGCCGCCCCGCCTTGATGCCCAGCACACGCTCAAGCCATGCCGCATCGGATTCCACGTAGCGCGTACTCGCCACTAGGGCCTTGACCAGCGATCCGCTGTCGTCGGTTTCTTCCTTCACAACTTCCAACAGGCCAGCCGCCAGCTGTCGCTGGTAGTCATTCAGCGTCAGGTAGCGCGTGCCACGTGCCGTGGTCGTCTTGTCGCCGAGTCGAATGGTTTCGACGGTGTTGATCTCGCGGCCGGCACGAACGACGCGTGCCGCCGTGCCGCCAACCCTGTTTGCATCCTGCAAGGCAAAGGCATGCCAGTTCGTAACGACGACGCGACCTTGCGAGAGCGGCCCCATGAGATGGGGCGGCACCAGGTCGCGGCTGCGATACAGACTGGCTTCGTTCAGTTGCGGATCAAGTTCCGCAAGCCGATTGCGAATGGTCACATTCGGGCAGACCACAAGCACTAAATCCGAGAACAGCCGTGCGCGGCTCTTGTCGTGGCCGCCGGCAACCTTGTTCAGGATGCTCCAGGCGGTGAGCATCCCCATGACTGTCGTCTTGCCGCTCCCCGTGGCCATTTTGCAGGCATAACGCAGGAAAGCGCTGGCACCTTCCCCCTTTTGTCGCTCCGTCGGTTCGTCAGCTGGCACCTGAATGCCATGCAGGAAATCCGCTCGTGCCTCGGTCAGAAAGATCGCTGTTTCCGCAGCCTCGCGTTGCGCAAAAAACAGGCGTTTGTCGCGTCCGTCGCGCTGCCAATAGGCCAACAGCTCCAAGGTGATTTTCGACGCGCCGGGATAGCCGGCCGAGCGCCACTCAGCCAGCCGTTGGCGAATACGCGAAACCAAAAGCAACTCGATCTCGTAGCCAATATCCTCGTCCATGCCCTCCCTGGAAACATCGAAGCTCGGGGGGCGATAGAAATACACCGGTCGCCGCCGTCCTGCCTCGATGCGCGGTGGTGTGCCTTCCTCGATACGCCAGTGCTTTGCCGGTTCCAGAAACGGCGCATTCAGGATCGGGGTTTCAACCTGGAAATCAAACATCGGCGACTCCGAATGCCTGCTTGATCTGGTTCAGACGCTCAATGATTTCCGGATGAACTTCCTCCCTCTGGAATTGGGCGGCAATTTCGAAGAACTCGCGCTTGGGCACATCCATGCCCGCAACTTGCATCAGTTCTGGCAATAAGGTCTTGCTGATAGGCTCGCTCTTGAAGTAGGTGTTGAGCAACGGATCGTTCTCGCTTCGGCCGTCGAGAAATTGCAGTTTTTCTCGCAACGCCGTCGCGGCCAGCGCGCCGCCTTCCGCGCCCAATCGGCTCTCGAAGAATCGTCGCAAGGGAGCCTCGACGATTAGATAGCTTTCAATCTCATACCGACGCCAGCGCAACCGCTGCATGCGTTCAGGGTTTCCGGTAATCAAGTCAGGTGCCTTGTTCCTTTCGTTGTCTCCATCCAGCAGCTCAAGCGCCGGCAAATCCGGGCGTGCTAACTTCAGCATCTCCCAATGTCTTTGCGGCATGAATTCGCCAAGACCATCAGGAAGTGGCGCTTTGGAGGATTTGCCAAGTACGTCCCGTGTCAGCAACTGGAGAGCTCTCTCGTCGCCCAATACCCGCGCGAAGGCCTGCAAAATCTCGAAATCTGTAAAGTCCTCGGTATAAAAGACACCTTTGGCGCCTTCCACCTCAAGAAGATCGCTGTGCGTTAGCGCTCCGAACGAATTCACCAGTTGCGCCCGCTCAAGATCGCTCTGCACCAGACGTGGTGTGCCATACATCAGGTAAAGCTCACGCGCGTCAACGTTGTTGACGATCATCTCCGAGTGTGTGGCAACGAAAAGCTGCGCCTGACGGCTCACGGCAACCGAACGCAGCTCGCCGTAAATCGAGCGCTGCAAGATCATGTGCAGGTGCGCGTCGGGTTCGTCTATGAGCAGTGCCAGGGTCGTGGAGTTGGCGTTTCGATGCTGGGTCAGCAGCAGGGCCAACAGCAGCAACACTTGCAGGAACCCGCTTCCCGCACTCGCGATATCGAACCTGGGTGCATTCTCAATACCGCGATGACGATATTCGCAAACCAGTTGTGCTGCTGCTTGGGGAGGCAGCAGCTCATATTCAAAGAGACGTCCAATGGAATCGTTGAGCAGTCTCCATGCGTCATCGTCACGATACGCCTTGACCAGCAGATTGCGCAGAACCTCGCCAGGACGACCCTGTGCCAAAAGGTCGTCCAAGGCTTCCTCGTCGGCAAGTCGCCGTTCTTCGCGCGCCAAGCCCGACATGGCCGGAATAAACGTGGTTCGAACTTGCAACGCCGGATGGCTCAATACCGCAGGAGAAAGACTGTCATTTGCCTTTGGGCGAACCTTGATGGAGCCACCCGATTGGAATTTGAACTCTAGCGTCACCAAGGGCGAGCCATCGACCTGAAGGCCGATCTCGAAGGGCTGCTGCCGCTGGCGATTGCGCCAGAGCATGTCGAACGAACGCACTGCAACAGCGGAAAATGCCAGTCGCTCCAGTTCCTGCCAGCGATAGCCGTTTTTGCGTGGATTCGAATCGTTTAGCTCGCGCCACTTGCGGAAGCCGAGTTCCCAAGCCGCGATGGCCTGCAACAGAGTGGTCTTGCCGGTATTGTTTGGCCCCGCCAGCACGACGTGGCTGGGAATCGAGAATGCCACTTCGCCAAAGCGTTTGAATCCCTTGAGGGTGACCAGACGGATCATTGGATTGCCTGCGCGGCGCGAATCAGTTCGGAAATTGGCAGATCAACGTCAATGGGCCAATTGGCCCGCAACGTATTCCCCTTGCCTTGTTTGAAGAACGACGGCCGCGTTGTTCCTTTGGGCGGAGATTTGGGGCGATACGCCGCCACGCCAAAGCAACGCGGCGTCAGTGCGTGGCCATGCGAAAACCGGATCAGCTTGAACAGATACTCGCCAAACGCAATACCACATTCGATCTGGTATTGCGCACGCCTTGGGTTTTCTGATGCCTTGCACTCGATGGCGAACAGCAAGGGGCTGGCATCGGTTCCCCGACAAATCACGGTCAGATCATTTCGCGCATTCATTCCAGCGGCAACTACAGGAAAGGGATTCTCGCCCCGCTTATCCAGAGAAAATGCCACCATCTTGGCGCTCGCCTTCAAGCGAAAACGGCTTGTCGAGCCGTCATGATGGCTTTCCGCGTGCACCAGATAACCGCCGTGAGCGCGACAGAGGAAATCAGGATGAATGGCCCTCTCGACGATATTGAAGAACTCCTCATCCGTCATCGATCACCCTCCGTCGTGACCGCCTCCGGCACATCCACCGGGTGCAGTATGTCTTGCAAAGCAAAATAGATCGCGCTGTTGCTCTCATTAAGCCCGTTGATTGCGGCATCCATGCTTTCGACCTCCATGCCGAATTCGCGGGAAATGTCCAGTTGCTTAACAATCTTGTCCGTGAAGTGATAGGCCGCGACATCTTCGGGCTGCAAACGCTCGGTGCCTGTCTCGTCGTAGCCGAAGCGTTTCTCCACCTCTGAGCGATCCGGAAACTCCGTCGCCAACATGACCATGTTGTTGAGTTCGCGAACGATGTAGTCCGAGTGCGTACTGATGACCACGCGTATGCCCCGGTTCACTAGGCGCGCCAACAACCGGGCAATCAGTCGCTGGTTGTCCGGGTGCAGATTGAGTTCCGGTTCATCGATCATCAAACAATCGCCTGGGGCGGCTTGCAATTCCAGCCATGCCCAAAGACCGTAAAAACTCTTGACGGTTGAAGACGTCAGGTGGATACCCAGTTCGGCCTCCGAGCGATAGGGCTTGGCCGTGATGACACCATCCTTGCTGACCTTGTAGCGCACTCGGGTAATGTCTTTTTGCAGAAGCAATGCCTGATCGTGAAATGGATTGCCGTTCTTTGGAATCCGGGGGACGCGCTTGAGAAACTGGATATAGGAATCGATCGGTTCCGCGTACTGCGCCACCATCATGTCCTTGAACACTTCTACCGGGTTGCTCTCCTCGCGCTTCAAAGCCCGGACCAGAGCAGAGTTCTTTGCATCCAGATCGGGATAGAACAAGTTGAGACCGCCCCGTTCGGCCGGCAACAGGAAGGCGCTGCCTGGCAATGCGGAAGCCAGGCCGAGTGAGATCAAGCCGGACGAAACCAGCTCGGCAAGCAGTGAGACGGGCACCTTCCCCACATTCACAGACGTCCAGGCCATCGCAGGGCCGGTTTCACCTTCGGTCAGGCGAACATCCAACCTTCCTTCGGCGCCAAGTGCAATCGAGCGACCAAATGCATTGGCGTTTTGCGGCAGCGTTTCCATCAGATATCCCGCATCCAGATGCAAAGCAATGGACGAGTCGCCAAACAGCGCCGGTGGTGCGCTGAACAAGTCTGGCAAGCGCTTATTCAGGCCTTCTGCAATGCCTTTTTCCAAGGTGTTCCAATGCTGACGGATAAAGTCTCGCAACGGATAGATTGCGCTGCCACTAGACTTGATTTCTTCCGCCATGCGCTCCGCCAATGCAAATACATGACGCGAGCGGCGCTGCAACAAAGCCCAAAGGATATACATCGCATAGGTCTTGCCCGTGTTGTTGCCGCCACAAAACACGGTCAAACGCGCCGGTTCGATCACGGCCTCTTTCAGCGTCCCAATGTTCTTGAGCGTTACCTTCATTTCTGTTCCTCCAGCTTCCGCACCACCATCAGCTCATTGCCGCGGTCGTCGATCACTTTCACGGCGATCTGCTTGTGCTGGCCAGCGGCGAAGGGCGTTGAGCTGTCTCCCGCCAGATGCGCCCACACCGAATCATCAAAATCGGCCTTCAGCGCGCGCTTCAGGTTGTCCCAGGATTGCGTGCGCGGGAAGAAGGCCTGGCACACGCGGAACACCATGCCGTTGTAGTCGGTATCGAGGAACCAGGCCGGCACGTCGAGGCCGGTGCGGGTATCGATCTCCATCGTCACCGGATCGAACACATCCAGGCCGTTCAGCTTCACGTCGTAATAAGCCTGATTCGGGATGGCGCCCACGGGCGGCGGCACCTCGCGCACCGCGACGTCCGGCTGGCCGCAGACGGAGAAAATCTGCGAAGAGCGCATGTTCTTGAGCAGATCGCCCATCAGGATGTCCGGCGTGGCCTGCACATAGGTCGTCGGCATGCCCATCGCCGAATACTCGTCGATGGCCTGCCGGGCCTTGGGCTCGATGGCGAAGCCGATGACATACAGATGCGTGAAAC
The DNA here is from genome assembly GCA_016791105.1 of Rhodocyclaceae bacterium. Lineage (GTDB taxonomy): Bacteria > Pseudomonadota > Gammaproteobacteria > Burkholderiales > Rhodocyclaceae > JAEUNM01. The sequence goes on from JAEUNM010000127.1 coordinate 59,284, forward strand.
CCTTGGCGGTTGCCTCCTGCCAGGCATTGAGCACGGCCACTTCCGCCACCGGCCCGTGCTCGGGGCCGAACAGCAGCGCCACCGGCTCACCCTGACGCAGCGCCAGCCCACCGTTGGCGGCATCGGCATCCTCCAGCGCCGTTGCCAGGCTGGCTTGCGGTCGCACCACCGCTTCGGCACAGAGATAAAGCGTCTTCGCCGGCCGGCGAATGCCGTCGAGCGGCACCGTTTTGCCGCCGGGCAGATGCAGTACCGGCGAGGCGCGCAGCACTTCGATCATGCGGTCGACAAAGCCTTCCGCCGCGGCGGCCGAAAAGTCGGCGCTGGCGGGACGGGGCCCGTGTTCGTCTTCCGTGCCGAAATTGCTCGCGGTCGGGATGGTGGCCTCGAACACAAAGGGGCCGCAGACGCGGGTAATGCCGCTTTGCTCTTCCGGCCGATCCACCAGCACTTCGTATTTCGGCGGCTCGTTATTGGCGATACTGCCCAGGGTGATGTGCGGCACGATACCACCGACATGCTCGCCCTTGCGGTTCTTCTTCTCGCGATAAACAAAACCGCCCGCCGGCCCGCGCCCTGGTTCCTTGAGTTCGTAGTACTTGAAGGTGGCGGTCAGCAGCCGCTGCCGCGCCAGCGCCAACGGCACGCGCGAGGTGTCGATGGTGATCCAGCGCCGGCCCCATTGTTCGGCGACGTAGGCGGTGGTGCCGGATCCGCAGGTGGGGTCGAGTACGAGGTCTCCAGGGGCGGTAGTCATTAGGACGCAGCGCTGGATCGCAAGGCTATCAGTCTGCACGACGTAAAGTGGTTTTTCAGAAAACCCACTACCCCCTGTATCGGGCCAAACGTTCTTAAGCGGCGACACAGGGAAATCATCTAGGTAGAGCTTAGAGCACGGCGTGTTGCCAATAATCATCACACGTCCCAGTTTGTCCAAACGCTCAGTGCTTTCCGGTCCAAGGCTCCAATGTCGATTTGCGCCAGCCGAGAATTTTCTGCCTTGGAGCGTAATCACATGGTCGTTTGCGTTTGCTCCGGGGGACGTAAGTGGCCCAGGACGGAAAACTCGCCATCCTGAGGGTAGGGATTTCGGGTTGTCCAGTTCGTCGTCAGTCATTCGCCGGATCGTTTGTCGATCGGGAGACTCACACCATACATATTGCTTAGCCCCATCCTCACCGGCTTCTTTGAACATGAAGAGGGGTGAGAACTTGACGCAACTTTTTTGTTTTACGTAGTGGAGGATGAAGTCATAAGTACTCGGAACGAGGTTGACCGATTGACCACCCGTTTTTCGGAACATGAATTGACCTACGTAATTTCCTTCCCCAAACACCTCATCCATCACCTCCCGAACATGGTGCAGGTTCTCGTCCGAAATCTGCACGAACACGCTGCCCGATTCGGTGAGCAGGTCGCGCGCCAGCAGCAGGCGGTCGCGCAGGTAGGTGAGATAGGAGTGCAGGCCCAGTTCCCAGGTGTCGCGGTAGGCCTTGACCATCTCCGGCTCGCGGGTGAAGTCTTCGTCGTCGTTGTGGCCAACATCGCGCTTCCTCACGAAGGGCTGGAAGTTGCTGCCGAATTTCACGCCATAGGGCGGGTCGATGTAGATCATCTGCACCTGCCCGCCCATGTTTTCGTAGTGCAGCAGCGAGTTCATCACCACCAGCGAGTCACCCAGCACCATGCGGTTCTGCCAGCCGTTTGGGTGCTCGTAGGCTAGGCGCAACTGCTCGGGCAGGCTGCGTTCGGGGTGGCCGAAGAAACCTTCGAACGCAAGCTGGCCGCTGGCTTCGAAGCTCTTCACCGAGTCGAGAATCGCCTGCGTCGACAGGCGCTCGTGGATGAACAGCGGCAGGGTGGGCACATCAAAGGAAAGGTGTTCGGCCTTGCCCGCCCAGTTGAGGAAGGGGCGGGAAAGCGCCTTGAGTTCGTTGAACGCCTGGCGCGCGGCATGCAGGGCTGCGCCATCGTCGGGCCGGGCAGCCAGTTTGGCCAAGGCCGCTTCCAGTTCGGCGATGCGCGCCTCGCCCTGTTCGCGTGCCGGGTTCTGCGCGTCCCATTGCATTTCGGGAGCGAGAGAGGAATCGTAGCGGTAGGTGGCCGTGGACTTCTTTTTCTTGAAGCGCGTCTGCGCGCCCGCCTCGGGGCGGACGAGGGCTTTTGCGCTCGGGTGCTGGTAAGAAGCCGTGGTTGCGGCAAGTGTCGGCATTGTCGTTTTTTTGCGTGGCGGCATGGCTTACCTCTTTGCTTTCGGTGGGTTGCTCGCGACATCCTCTTCCGCGGCGCCCCCCGCCCGTACCCATTCATCGACCTCAGAAAGCTTGAACTTCCACAGCCGCCCGATCTGGTGAGCGGGCAGTCCCTTTTTCTCGCGCCAGCGGTAGACGGTGTCCTTCACCACACCCAGATGATGGGCAACTTGTTCGGCGGTGACCCAAGGCTCGGCAGTCATAAACGATCGCTCGACTCTGAAAGTTCAAAATAGACTCAAATCGTCTCAAGTCTAACAGGCGACCATCAGCCTGGCCAGATTGATGAGACGAAGCATAGAAAAAGGGCTGTCCCCGATTTCCCGCCAATTTACCGCGTCGCTCTGACGCCGATTCTCCGCGCATACCAAGTTTTGCCGCTGTCGGGCATTCTGGCTGAGGGCGTACTATGCCCAAAGCCAGAAAATGCCGTGAAGTCTCGTGCGAGGAAATTACTTCGCTCTGACCCCGAATTGCCCTGAGCCCGAATTGCCGCCTGACCCCGAATTGCCGCCGTGACCCCGCCGAATTGCCGCCGTGACCCCGAATTGCCGCCGAATTGCCGGAATCGCAAGGCCAGTGCGTTGATGAAATTGTCCGGAGTGTCTGCGCTTCGGGCTCGCCGACAGGGCGCAAGCCACGCCAGCATTCGCCGCGAGCACGTGGTCATTAGGCGCCTCCCACCAACGAGCGGCTTGCCTGTGTGCGGATCACACGCGGGACGAAGTATCCCACTCCGTCCCGAACGTTTCCGGCTTGTGACCCGCGGAGAGGAAGCCTTTCCCCGAACGCTACCAATCCTGCGGACGGGGCAACGTGCCCCGTCGGGCGCTGGATGGGTGACTGGAACGGCTGTTCAAGCTCGTCAGGTTACCGAAGCCAGTTCAAATCCAGAAACGGGGAATCGAACCCGCGTCCGTCAGAGCGCTACCTTCCATTCGCGCAACTGGCCGACGGTCTGCGTCAGTCCCTGCTTGAGCAGGGTGTCCAGGTACTCGTCAACCGTCTTGGGTGGGCTCTTCAGCGATCGGCGATGTTTGGCAGCCGCTTCGCAGACTCGGGCCGCATGTAGATCCATGAGATCAAAGATGAAGTCATCCGGGTGCAGGGCGGTCAAGTTGTAAGGTTTGAGCCGATCCGGCGGGAAGTCCTTCAGGTTGAAGGTCACGATCAGACTGGCGCCGCCTTGAATGGCAGCGGCCACCACATGCCGGTCATCGGCGTCCGGCAACTCGACAGATGGGATCAGATGCTCGAAGCCGGTGACCAGGCTGTCGCGGACGTGGGCGTTCATCAGCGACCGTGTCCGCTCGAGGTGTTCGGCCTTAAGGTCTGAGCGTTGATCAAGAACATTACGCGTCCACTCATCGTGGATCATGTCCGTCCAGCGGGCCCGGTACAGATCGGTCAGCGCCAGGCGCATCAGCAGGTCGCGCAACGGCGCCGGGTAGAGCACGCACGCGTCGTAGATGACGGTGAAGTTCGAACTCATTCATTCGTACCCCATCTTGAGCGCCTGGGCTTGCTCAGCCAGTGCATCAAGGGCATTGCTGCGTTCGGCGTCGATCCGCTCCTTGTACGCGATCACGTCCTGGTAGCGGACGCGACGGTGTGTGCCGATCTTGTGGAAGGGGATCTCGCCACGCTCCAGCAACTGGACGAGGAACGGCCGCGAGACGCTCAGCACATCCGCCGCGTCCTGGGTCGTCAGTTCGGCGTGGATCGGGATGATGCTGACTGCGTTGCCCACACCGATTTCGGTCAGGACGTCCACGAGCAGCCGAAGTGCCGAAACCGGGATGCGAACCGAGTGGGACGCCCCCTTGTCGTCGAAGATCTCGATCATCTGGGTATCGGCGCGAGTCTGCAAGAAGGCGGACAGCGCCCGACCGCTCTCGCGGGCGATGGCAATTTCTTCTGCCGTCGGCAGTGGATGGGCGGGAGAGAGTATGGTCATGGCAATCTCCTGGAAGCTTCGAACAACATCATAGGAGGAAGCATAAACGAAACAAACGAAAATTCGAAATATCCGAAACAGGCTTTGCCATGCTCGATGGGCAATTTTCGGATATCAGGGGACGCGGATAATCGGGGACGTACCGGGAATTTCTTGGCTTGGAAGGAGTTCGGGGTGCGATAAACCGTGATTTGACTTTGTATCGCTTTACTTGGCTGCTCCCGCGGGCGGGACGGTTCACTTATCCCGTCCCAATCGTTTCGCCAGCGCGATAGGCAGGCGCCCGCACCTTACCCGGCGACACCAAATGATGCGGACGGGGCAACATGCCCCGTCCGGCAGGGCGTATTTTCCAAATGCAAGCCTGCTTGGAAACGCGCTTTTTCGGTCGGCGCGCGAATAATAGGGGACGTACCACGAATTTCTTGGCTTGGAAGGAATTCTGGGTGCGATAAACCGTGATTTGACTTTGTATCGCTTTACTTGGCTGCTCCCGCGGGCGGGACGGGTCACTTACCCCGTCCCAATCGTTTCGCGAGCGCGATAGGCAGGCGCCCGCACCTTACCCGGCGACACCAAATGATGCGGACGGGGCAACATGCCCCGTCCGGCAGGGCGGTCAGAGCGGGGCATTTTCCAAATGCAAGCCTGCTTGGAAACGCGCTTTTTCGGTCGGTGGCGGAAAAATGCCTCACGCAGTCTCCGGTTTCCTAATCCCCGGGTTTTCCATCCTGCCGGGCTTAATCCCTGACAGCCATCGATTTGGGGCGGGACGCCCGGCAGCCTGGATACCCGGCCTTAGTGCCAGCGCTCCCACAGTATGCTGGCCCACACCACCGCGACATTGACCAGTGCAATGAACACCGCCGCGCTGCCTATGTCCTTGGCGCGTTTGGACAGTACGTGGCGTTCCGGGCCGACGCGGTCCACCACGGCTTCGACGGCGGAATTGAGCAGTTCCACCATCAGTACCAGCAGTACGGCGCCTATCATGAGCGCGCGCTCGAGGCCGGATACCGGCAGGAGCACGGCGGCGATGATGAGGATAAGTGCCAGCCAGGTTTCCTGGCGGAAGGCGGCTTCGCCGGTATAGGCGGCATGCAGGCCGTCCAGCGAATAATTGAGGGCGTTCCAGATTCGGCGCAGGCCGGTTTTTCCCTTCAGAGGGGATGTTTCAGTCGCCTTGTCGTTGGGCATATTTGGGGTGTCGCGGCAGTTCGGAGCGTGCATGTTACCCGGCTGCGGTGGGGCCGGCGCGGCGAGCGGCGCCTGAACCAGCGGCACGCACGCGGCGGGCGGCGGTCAGTCTGGCGCCTGCGTGGGCGCCGGCCACAGTCGGCGTGCGAGCCAGGCCAGCAGCAGGTACATGCTGGCGATGAGCGCCACGCAGGCCGGCCAGCCGCCGCTGTTCCACAGTACCTTGGGAAATAAGGCGCCGGCGCTGCCGCCCAGATAATAGGCGGTGGTGTATAGGCCAGATGCGGCGGATTTGGTATGCCGCGCGGCTTCGGCGACGTAGCCGGTGGCTAGCGACTGCAGCATGAATATGCTGGCACAGCCTATCGATAGGCCCAGCGCGATGGCGGTCACGGTGGGCCACAGGGTGCAGCAGGCGCCGGCCACGCCGAGCAGGGCGGCCAGGGTGGCGACGCGGCGGCGGCCGTGGCGCGCGACCAGGCGGCCGGTATGGGGCGTGACCACCACGCCGGCGAGATAGCTCGCGAATACGAAACCTATGGTGGCGGAATTGAAGTTGTAGGGCGGCCGCGCCAGCAGCAGCGATACATAGGTGAAGGTGGCGACCTGCGTGAATAGCAGCAGGAAGCCCATCGCGAAAGTCGTGCGCAGTTCGGCGTGGTCAAGGTGGGTGGCGGCGGCGCGCAGGGTGGCCAGGGTTCCGCTGCGCGTGGCGGCTGCCGGCTTGGGTACGCCGGCCATCACCAGCGGCACCAGGCAGAGCGAAACCAGGCCCAGCGCGTGGAATGAGTGGCGCCAGCCAAACCAGTGCGCCACCAGGCCGGTCAGAAAGCGGCCCATGAAACCGCCCAGCACGGTGCCGGCGATATACAGGCCGGCCACGCGCAAGGCGCGCGTGCGGTCCTGGTCCTCTGCCAGCACGCCCAGTGCGCCGGTGCTGATGCCCGGCACGAACAGCCCGCACACGAAGCGCCACACCAGCATTTGCGTCAGCGTGGTGGCGCTGCCGCACAGCAAGGTGGCGATGGCCAGCCCGCACATGGAGGCGACGATGACGCGGCGGCGGCCGAAGGTGTCGGCCAATATGCCGGCGAAGGGGGCTACCAGCGCCACCGCCAGGGTGCCGGCGGAAACGGTGATGGTGGTGCCGCCGCTGGCGGTGCCGAAGGCGGCTTCAAGTTCCGGCAGCAGGGCCTGCGGCGGATAAAGATTCAGAAAGGCGACGAAACCTGCGGTGCAGATTGCCGCGTCTACGCGTTGTATCGCCATCGCGTTCAGTCTCGAATCAGTTTGTCCGCCAGGGGCGCGCGGGCGGCTGCGGGGCGGGGTGGAAAGGCGTGCGGCGCCATGTGCCCAGCCTGCGCGTGCAACCTGCGGCGGCCGGCTTACGCGGCAATCTGCAGACTGGCGAGGCGTGCATAGAGTCCGCCCTGGCGCAGCAATTCGGCCGGCGTGCCGGATTCGACGATGCGGCCGTGTTCCAGCACCACGATCTGGTCGGCGTTCTGCACCGTGGATAGCCGGTGTGCGATCACCAGCGTGGTGCGGCCGCGCCGCGCGGCGTCCAGCCCGCGCTGCACCAGTGCTTCGGATTCCGAATCGAGCGCGCTGGTGGCTTCGTCGAGCAGCAACAGCGGCGGGTTTTTCAGGATGGCGCGGGCAATCGCGATGCGCTGGCGCTGGCCGCCGGACAGGCGCACGCCGCGTTCGCCCAGAAAGGTGCGATAACCCTGCGGCAGGCGCAGGATGAATTCTTCCGCCTGCGCCGCGCGCGCGGCGGCATACACCTCGTCGTCGGTGGCTTCGCTGCGGCCGTAACGGATGTTTTCCAGCGCGTCGGCGGAAAAAATCACCGGCTCCTGGGTAACGATGCCGATGTGGCGGCGCAGTTCCTGTGGGTCCAGCGCGCGGACATCCACGCCATTGACGGCGATGGTGCCGGCCGCTACGTCATAGAAGCGCAGCAGCAACTGGAATACGGTGGTTTTTCCGGCGCCGCTGGGGCCCACCAGCGCCACCGTGCTGCCGGGCCGCACGGCCAGCGTAAAACCGTCCAGCGCCGGCAGTTGCGGGCGCGACGGGTAATGGAATTCGACCTGCGCGAAATCCACCGTGGCCTGCGGCGCCACCGGCAGGGCGAGCGGTCGGGCGGGGGCCTGGATGACGGGCTGGGCGGCCATTAGCTCCATGAGGCGCTCGGTGGCGCCGGCGGCGCGCTGCACGTCGCCCCATACTTCGGCGATTACCCCTACCGAGCCGGCCACCAGTACCGCGTACAGCACGAAGGAGGTAAGTTGCCCGGTGGACATGCTGCCTGCGGTGACGGCATTGGCGCCCATCCACAGCACGCACAGTATGGATGTGAATACGCCGGCGATCACGCTGGCGGTGAGCAGGGCGCGCACCCGTATGCGGCGCAGCGCGGTGTGGAAACTGTTTTCCACGCTGGCCGAAAAGCGTTCGCTTTCGTAGCCTTCCTGGGCGTAGGCCTGCACGGTGGGGATGGCATTGAGCACTTCGCCCGCCATGGCCGAACTGTCGGCGATGCGGTCTTGCGATTCGCGCGACAGGCGGCGCACGCGGCGCCCGGCCCAGATGAGCGGCGCGACCACGCCCAGCAGCAGCGCCAAGGTCCATGCGAACAGGCGTGGGCTGGTCACCGCCAGCATGATGAGCCCGCCGGCAAACTGGAAGGCGCTGCGCAGGCCCATGGAAATCGACGAACCGACGACGGTCTGCACCAGCGTGGTGTCGCCGGTCAGGCGGGACAGCACTTCGCCGGTACGGGTCAGCTCGAAATATTGCGGCGACTGTTCGAGCATGCGCGCAAATATGGCATTGCGCAGGTCGGCCGTAACGCGCTCGCCTATCCAGGTGACGAGGTAGTAGCGCGTTGCGACGAATATCGCCCAGGCGACCGCGAGCGCCACCAGCAGCAGAAAGTGCCCGCTTTGTGGCGCCACGCCGCGGCCGAAACTTTCGTCTATGAGCTGGCGCGATTGATACGGCACCGCCAGGAGGGCCGCCGAAGCGCCGCACAGCATGGCAAATGCGGCCGCGATGCGGGCGCGGTAGGGGCGCAGAAAAGGCCGCAGGCCGCTCAGTGCGGTAACGCGCCGGCTGGCGGGCGGGGCGGTGGGGCTGGTCATGGCACGCATCATAACGGGGTTTGGTGGCGCCGCTCGGGGCCTGCAAGGCTGGGCCTGGTGGCGGGTGTCTGGCACGCCATCTGCTATTGTCGCGGCACGTCGCGCGCGCAGCGGAACGCCAGGTCCGGCGCAGTGCGAGCTTACCTATATGTCTGTTGCCGATAGCGAAAAAGCCCTTGCGGGATGGCGCGAAGAAATGCGCTCCACGCATCTGTACCGCGTGGTGGCCGAATGCGAATCCGGCACGCCGCGCCAGGCCTTGTTCATCGAATTGGCGCAGGCGGCGCAGGAACAGGCGGAAATCTGGCGACGTGCCGCGGCCGGTGCGGGTGTGGCGGTGCCGCAAAGCTTCGAGCCCGATTTGCGCACCCGCGTGGTGGCGGCGCTGGTACGGCGTTTCGGTCCACGCGCCACGCGCAGCATGCTGGCGGCCATGAAGGTGCGCGGCATGTCGCTGTACACGCATTCGGTGCCCGGTCATCCCACGCCGCGCGCGGGCGAGCAGGAAGGGCGCCACAGCGGTCTGGATGGCAGCGGCAATTTGCGCGCCGCGGTATTTGGCGCCAACGACGGCCTGGTGTCGAACCTTAGCCTCATTCTGGGCGTGGCGGGGGCCGGTACCGAACCCCTCGGCTTGTTGCTCACCGGCGTGGCCGGGCTGTTGGCCGGCGCGTTTTCGATGGCGGCGGGTGAATACGTGTCGGTGCGCTCGCAGCGCGAAATGCTGGAGTATCAGCTTGACCTGGAGCGCGAGGAACTGGCCGCTTATCCGCAGGAAGAAGCTGACGAACTGGCGCTCATCTATACCGCGCGCGGGCTGGATGCCGGGCATGCGCGCGACCTGGCGCAGCAAATGCTGCAAGACCCGGAACGCGGCCTGGACGTGCTGGCGCGAGAAGAACTGGGGCTTAACCCGGACGAACTGGGCTCGCCCTGGGGCGCCGCGACGGCGTCTTTCGCCTCGTTTGCCTGCGGCGCCGCGGTGCCGTTATTGCCCTTGTTTGCCAGCCGCGGCCCTAGCAGTCTGACGGCAGCTACCCTGCTGGCGGGCGCGGCTTTGTTCGGCATGGGGGCGCTGCTTTCGCTATTTACCGGCCGCAATGCCTGGCTGGGCGGAGTGCGTATGCTGGCGGTGGGCGGCCTGGCCGGTGCCGCCACCTATGGCATAGGCCACCTGCTGGGTGTGGCGATCAACTGAGCTGCCGGCAAGCGCGGGCCGGCTTTACTTCACCTGCGAAATGCGCAATATGTTGGTGGTGCCGGAAACGCCAAACGGCATGCCGGCGGTAATCGCGATAATGTCGCCGGGCTGGGCCAGGCCTTCGCGCACGGCTGTCGCGCAGGCCTTGTCGGCCATTTCATCGACATGCTCGATTTCGTGCGTGTGAACCGCGTGTACGCCCCAAACCAGTGCCAGGCGGCGCGCGGTCGCAATGTTTGGCGTGAGGGTCAGGATGGGCGCGGGCGGTCTTTCGCGCGCCATGCGTAGGGCCGAATAGCCCGAGCTGGTGTAGCTGACGCACACCGCTACCTTGAGGAGGCCGGTGACGGCGTGCAGGGCGCTGCCGATCGCATCGGCGATGGAAGGCTGTGCCGGCGTGTGCGAAGCTTCCATGGCTTCGCGGTAAAACGGGTCGCTTTCCGTCTGTTTGATGATGTTGTCCATCATGCGCACGGCTTCGACCGGATAGTTGCCGGAGGCGGATTCGGCCGACAGCATGACGGCATCCACCCCGTCGTAAATCGCGGTGGCCACGTCAGACGCTTCGGCACGCGTGGGCAGCGGCGCGACCACCATGGAATCGAGCATTTGCGTGGCCACGATGACGGGTTTGCCCACTTTGCGGCAGGCGCGCACGATCTCTTTCTGGATGCGCGGCACCTGTTCGGCCGGCATTTCCACGCCCAGATCGCCGCGCGCCACCATGACGGCGTCGGTAAGCGCGATGATTTCGTGGAGCTTCTGGATGGCGGCCGGCTTTTCGAGCTTGGCGACCACGCCCGCGCGGCCCTCCACGAGCTGTTTGATGTCGATAATGTCCTGCGGCCTCTGCACGAAAGACAGGGCTACCCAATCCACACCCAGTTCCAGGCCGAAAGCCAGGTCGGCACGGTCCTTGTCGGTCATGGCCGACATGGGCAGCAATACGCCGGGCACATTGACGCCCTTGCGGTCGGATAACTGGCCGCCGGTAATCACCCGCGTTTCGGCGAAATCCGGCCCGCATTGTTCGACGCGCAGGCGCAGCTTGCCGTCGTCTATGAGCAGATCGGTGCCAGGGTGCAGGGCCGCGAATATTTCCGGGTGCGGCAGGGGTACGCGGCGCGGGTTGCCGGCGCGCTCCAGGTTCAGGTCGAAGCGGAATGCTTCGCCTTGCGCAAGCCCGATCGGGCCGTGCTCGAATTTGCCCACGCGCAGCTTGGGCCCCTGCAGATCGAGCATGATGCCGACCGGACGCCCGGTTTCGGCTTCGATTTCGCGCAACATCTGATAGCGCGCGCGGTGGTCCTCGTGCGAGCCGTGGCTGAAATTGAGGCGGAACACGTCCGCGCCGGCTTCGAACAGGGCGCGCAGGCGCTCAGGCGTGGAACTTGCGGGACCTACGGTGGCGACGATTTTGGCCTTGCAGTAATTGGGCATCGAGTATCTCTTTGCGGTGGCCGGCTAAGCGGCGAAACAGACTCCGCAGCATGCGCCCAAAAAATTGCAGGGCGCTTACTGGGCGCCGCGCCAGCGCGCCATCCAGCCCAGACTATCGTCGCTGCGCCCACTCGGCCGGTATTCGCAACCTACCCAGCCGGAATAGCCGAGGCGGTCCAGATATCCAAGCAGGAAGTCGTAATTGATTTCGCCGCTGCCGGGCTCGTGGCGGCCCGGTACGTCGGCAATTTGCACATGGCCGATTTTCGCGAGCAGGCGCCGCATGGTGTCGGCGAGGTCGCCTTCCATGCGCTGCATGTGATACACGTCGTATTGCAGGAATACATTGTCCGCATTGACGTCGGAGATCAAATCCATGGTGGCGCCGCTGCGGTGCAGGTAAAAGCCCGGAATGTCGTAGGTGTTGATGGGCTCGATGAGCAGGCGCAACCCGGCGCGCGCGCACTCGTCGGCCGCGTGCTGTACGTTGGCCACCATGGTGGCGTACAGTGCCTGCGTGGGCACGTCGGCCGGCGCGATGCCGGCCAGGCAATTGAGCTGCGGGCAGCCCAGCGCCAGCGCGTAATCGATGGCCTGTGCCACGCCGGCACGGAACTCTTCCATGCGCGCGGGGTTGCAGGCGATGCCGCGATCACCGGCTTCCCAGTCGCCGGCCGGCAGATTGAACAGCGCCTGTTTCAGTTGCGCGTCGCGCAGGCGCGCCGCCAGATCGGATTTGTCCCAGGCGTAGGGGAACATGTATTCTACGGCGCCGAAGCCGGCTTGGCGGGCGGCTTCGAAACGTTCGGGAAAGGGGCGTTCGGTAAACAGAAAACTCAGGTTGGCGGAAAAATTCGGCACGGCTATTCCCTCGCATTTTTTGGGGCGCACGAGCGGGCGGGCTCGCGCGGCGCATCTCAGGCCTCGCAGATACAGATGGCGCGCTTGACGGCAGTGCCCTTACTCGCGCGGCGCATGCAGGCGCCGCGCTGCGAAGTAACTCCGGGGTGCTGACTGGTGCGGCTCTTGCTTGGAGTGTCGATAACATTCTACATCGCCGGCAGGCCGGCACCTAAATTCCAGGGTCAGGGAGTCCACCATGAATACACGTCGATCCACTTTGAAAAAGCTTGCCGCACTGGCCGGTGGCACTGCCTTGCAGGCGTCCGGCCTTTCGGCGCGCGCCGCCGATCCGATGAAGGTCGGCTTTGTTTATGTCAGTCCGATCGGCGATGCCGGCTGGACGTATCAACACGATTTGGGTCGCCGCCAGATGGAAAAAGCGCTGGGCGGCAAAGTGGCCACGAAATTCGTCGAAAACGTGCCGGAAGGCGCCGATGCCGAACGCGTAATCCGCGAACTGGCGACGAGCGGCCACAAGCTCATTTTCGCGACCAGTTTCGGCTACATGAATTACATGGAGAAAGTGTCGAAAACCATGCGCTCGACGGTTTTCATGCACGCAACCGGCTACAAGACCGGCCCCAATCTGGGCGTCTATAACGCGCGCTTTTATGAAGGCCGATATCTGACCGGCGTGATCGCCGGCAAAATGAGCAAATCCAACATACTGGGCTACGTCGCGGCGTTTCCGATTCCGGAAGTGTTGCAGGGAATCAATGCCTTTGCGCGTGGCGCGCGCAGCGTCAATCCGAAGATCGAAGTGCGGGTGATCTGGGTCAATTCCTGGTACGACCCGGGCAAGGAGCGCGAAGCCGCAAATACGCTCATGTCACAGGGGGCAGACCTGATTACGCACCACACGGATTCCACCGCGGTGGTGCAGGCGGCGGAAGAAAAGGGCAAATTTGCCTTTGGCTATCACTCCGACATGGCGAAATACGGCCCCAAGGCGCACCTGACGGCAACCACCCATTTGTGGGGCGATTTCTATACCCGCATGGCCGAAGAAGTGCTGGCCGGTACCTGGAAAACCACCAACGTGTGGGGTGGCATGAAGGAGGGGATGATACGGCTGGCGCCCATCAATCCGGTCGTGCCGAAAGAAACGCGCGATTTGGTGACGCGGCTGGAGGCGGATCTGATCGCCGGCAAGCTGCACCCCTTCGCCGGGCCGGTGCTGGACCAGTCCGGCAAGGAGCGCCTGGCTGCCGGACAAGTCATGCCCGATGAGGTGCTGGGGAAAATGGATTACTTCGTGGACGGCGTGGCAAGCAAATTGCCCAAGCAATGATGCGGTGTGGCTTGGCCTAGGGCCTGCCTGCCGTGGGCGACTGTCAGCTCGGTCGCCCACCAATTCAAGCGGTTCAATTCACGCTTACGAGACGGTTCAAATTCAGATCGGTGGCCAGCACGGGGCGCACTTCGACTGCGCTGCGCCGCGCTGATCTGGCGGATGCGGCTTCGCGCGCCAACGCCAGTGCGCGCGGCGAGGGGCCGTAGAACACATGCCCGCCGATGGCAAACTGGCGCCGTAATTTCCAGCCCGGGCGCTCACTGGTGCCATGAAAGGACGTGATATTGGGCATTACGGCAACGTCGCCGGCCAATACGGCTCCGGCCAGTTCCAGTGCGCTATCCCAATTCGTTCCGCTGGGCAGGGCTTTTTGCATCAGCGCATAGCCGTCGCGGGTTTTGCGCAATGTGCGCCGCGCCCAGGGAAATTGCCCGGGTTTGACGACTTCGGTACAGACGTCGCTGTCGTTGTGATCGACGCGATTGAGGACGACAGAGGCGACCGCGATCTTTCCTTCGCGGGGCTCACCACGCGCCTCGGCGTGTATGGTGAGCGCTAGACAAACTAGGGCCGAAACTACCATGACGGGTCTCCTGCTCAGGCCGTTAATCGTTCGCATCGCGGGCGTACTGCGTACTACCTGCTGCGCTGCGTCGTATTGACTGGTCTTTCCTTGCGTATTCCTCCTGACCGAGCAGGTCATGGTTTGCCGCGGGCACGCCACGCCCGCAGCAACTTGCAAAAGTTCCAGACAAGCACCCGCGGCCGGGTGTGACTGGCATCGAAAATGTCGTTTGCACCGATTTTTGGTGCACTGCACGACGGAACTACACGCTTTGCCCAGGCTTGAAAAACCGGGCTACAGCAAAGAGAACCAGCTGTGCGGCAGCACCCCATTGATACTGCGGGGCCGCCAAAATTACGGACAGGTGACCACCTGTAGCGCAACTATACCATCCTGTTCGCCGCGGTGCAAGTGTTTCGAGCATCAAAACAACGGCTTAGATTTTTGGGGGGGTTCGGGTTATCTGTTTGGCATAGAAGCCCGGCGGCTCCGTGGAACGTCGGCGGGCCCGTGGCGCAAATTTTTGGGGCGCTGCAAGACTGCCGCTGTGGGCATTCCACCGTGGCGGAAAGGCCAAATATCGGATATAGCGATGTTGCGATGCAGCAAACGGCTGCGTCTATCAGGCCTTGTGCAGCGCTTCGGCAACCGGCGTGCAGGGCTTGCCAAGATCGCCGGCGAGGCCGGCGTGGGTGATGCGGCCGGCGTGGATTTGCAGGCCCTCGGCAAAACCCGCATCGCCGTCCAGCGCGCCGCTGAGACCCCGATCGGCCAGCGCCAGCGCGTAGGGCAGCACTGCTTGCGCCAGCGCCAGGGTGGCCGTGCGCGCGCAGGCGGCCGGCATGTTGGTGACGCAGTAATGCAGCACGCCGTGCGCTTCGAACAGCGGATCGGCGTGGGTGGTCGGGCGCGAGGCGGCGGATATGCCGCCCTGATCGATCGCCACGTCCACGATGACCGAACGCGGCCGCATGCTCTCCAGCATGCGCTCCGAAATGAGGCGGGGCGCACGCTTGCCGGGCAGCAATACCGCGCCGATGAGCAGATCGGCGGCGGCCACGGTTTGTTCCAGCACCAACGGTTCCGCTGCCAGCGTGACGATGCGGCCGCGCCACTGCCGGTCCAGCGCTTCCAGGCGCTCGATGTTGCGGTCCAGCACGGTGATTTCCGCGCCCATGCCGGCCGCGATTTGCACCGCATTGGCGCCCACGCTGCCGGCGCCGATCACGACCACCCGGGCCGGCGGTACGCCAGGCACGCCGCCCAGCAGTACGCCCGAACCGCCGTTGGCCATTTGCAAGGCCCAGGCGCCGACTTGAGGCGCGAGCCGGCCGGCGATGCGCGACATGGGCGCAAGCAACGGTAGGCCGCCGCGGCCGTCACTCACGGTTTCGAATGCCAGGCAACTTACGCCGGCTGCCAGCAATTTTTCCACCAGCGGCGGATCGGGCGCGAGGTGCTGGTAGCAGAACAAAATCTGGCCGGGCTGTGTGAGTCCGACTTCATGCGCCTGCAGCTCTTTTACCTTGACGATAAGTTGCGCCTGGTAAATTTCCGTCGCCGTGGCGGCGATGTGCGCGCCGGCCGCCAGGTATTCCGCATCACTGAAACCCACCCGCTCGCCAGCGCCGCTTTGCACGCGCACCGTGTGGCCGGCGCCCGCCAGCGCATGCGCCCCGGAGGGCGTCAGTCCGACGCGGTATTCGTGATTTTTGATCTCTTTGGGTACGCCGATCAGCATGTTGGTACGCTCCGGATAGGCACAGCGCACAAGGCTCGCATCCATGCGGATGACCACAAGTGCGCCGCAACAGTTCGGCACGCCCACCGCCGCAGCACGCCGTACCTACGCAATATCGGTCGCGCGCACGCTTTCCTTGACGAGATCGGGGCCGCGATAGATGAGGCCACTGTATAGCTGTACGAGGCTGGCGCCGGCCGCCAGTTTGGCCCGCGCCGTGGCGCCGTCGGTAATGCCGCCCACGCCCAGGATGGGAATTTCGCCGCGCAGGCGGGCGGCCAGTTTGCTCACCACGGCAGTGGAGGGCGCAAACACCGGGCTGCCGGAAAGCCCGCCGGCCTCGCCGCCATGCCGCGCGTGTTCGACGCCGACGCGTGACAGCGTGGTATTGGTGGCGATTACCGCGTCCATGCCATGCCGCAGCAGCAACTGGGCGATGGCATCGATTTGCGCGTCGTCCAGATCGGGCGCAATTTTGAGCGCGAGCGGCACGCGCCGACGCAGCGCCTGGGTGAGGTTCGCGCGCGCCGCGGCAAGCGCGGCGAGCAGGGCGTCCAGTTCGTTTTCGCCTTGCAACTGGCGCAGGTTTTTGGTGTTGGGCGAAGAAATGTTGATCGTGACGTAACTGGCGTAGGGGTAAACCTTTTGCAGGCAGGCCAGGTAGTCGTCGGCTGCGCGCTCGATCGGCGTATCGAAATTTTTGCCAATATTGATGCCCAGAATGCCGCCGTCGCGAACGAAGCGCGAACGCCGTACATTCGCCACCAGATTGTCCACGCCCAGATTGTTGAAGCCCATGCGGTTGATGATGGCGCGCTGTTCGGGCAAGCGAAACAGGCGCGGGCGCGGATTACCGGGCTGTGCTCGCGGCGTGACTGTGCCGATTTCGACATGCCCGAAGCCCAGCGCCGCCAAGCCGTCTATGGCGGCGCCGTTCTTGTCCAGCCCCGCCGCCAGTCCGACCCGGTTGGGAAAGTCTAGTCCCATCACACGTACGTGCTGTGCCGGAAGCGGCCGCGGCCGCAGCAGGCCGGCGGATTGTCCGCCCGCCAGCGCGCGGATGGTCAAGTCGTGAGCGGTTTCGGCATCGAGGCCGAAAAGCAGCGGGCGCACCAGTTCGTAGAGCATGGGCGCGGATTGTACATGCGCGCCGCCTGGCATCTGGAGCTGAAAAATGCGCGGAAAAAAACGGTCGGCGGTGCGTGTAACCGGGGCGGACCCGGGCTTGGCCGGGTGCTTGCGATCTGGCTTGTGGGTGTTGTTCCGGGGCGCGAATGTGGAAGGGCGGGCGCCGGGTGAATCCGGTGCTTACCGATCAGCGATTTTGCGTGGCGTTTCGGCAAGCGGAGCGGCTGCCGAGTCCGTTACGCCTACCCGTTCATGGAATGGCCAACCGAATCTGCGCCGGTTTCGCGTTTCCGCCTGCATCCGGAGGGTAGGCGGGAGCAAGTCTGTAGTTGCCCATAGAAGCTCGGTAGAGAACTCGGTCGCCGCTGGAATTCGGTAAATCACATTGAAAAATATACTTTTCAAAACATCTTCTATTAAAGATATCTAAATTATAAGATACTTGTGATTTGGCGCGGTATTGTCTATCCTTCAAATCAGATATCTCATCCGATGGATAGGAAAATATAATGTCGCTCGAACTGCTCTACGGAAACGCCGTCAGCGGCAAGCAGCGCTTTGAGCGCACCGAATTGCAGGACCGTCTGATGCGCACTTTGGCGAGCAGCGGTGGTGTAAAAATGTTCGGCCTGCGCCGCATCGGCAAATCGACGCTGCGTCTGTTCGTTGCCGAGCAGCTCAAAAAGACCGGCAAGCCCTATGCGTTCGTTGATGCCCAGGGCTTGCAATCGATCGAAGATTTGCTGGCCGAACTGTTCCGGGCTTTGCCCAGGGATTTCAGCCTGACTGCCAGGACGCTGGCGCTTGTTTCCAAGGAAAGCCCGATCAAAAGTTTGCTGGAGGGCCTTGCCAAGGGCACCAAGCTGGGCGAAAACCTTGTCACCGCTTACTGGAAAGAAGCTTACAACTGCATCCGCGACGCCTTGAAGGACACGCCCGAGCGGCCCGTCCTGATCATCGACGAGTTCCCTTTTTTGCTGAAAAACGTGCTTGAACGCGATGCCTCGGCGGGGCGCGACCAAGTAAATCAGCTGCTGGCCGCCATGCGCGAATGGCGCGGTGCCGGAATGAAAATGCTGCTGACCGGGTCCATAGGCATGACCGCCCTGTCGCGCAAATATGGCTTGAGCCGCGACCACCTGAACGACCTGCTGCCTTTTGACGTACCCGAATTGACCGTGGATGAAGCAAGGCAATTTGTACGCCAGGCAACGGAATGTTCGCCCGGAGGCGCGTGGTCGGAAGAACACACCGTCGAACTGCTCAAACAAACCGGCGTGCTCTACCCGAGCTTCCTGGTCAAAGGGTTGCTGGAACTTGGGATTTCGGCGCCGCCAACACCTGAGGACTTTGCCGATATTTTCGCCACCCGCGTACGCCCCGTATTGCACGAAGATTTTTACGAACAGTTCAGGCGCCGATTCAGGTTGTATGGCGAAATCGACAAGCAACTACAGGGCCAATTGGTGGCCCCGGCCTTGAAACGCATCGTGGAGTCGGAAACCGCCGCCCGCCTGGATGACATGGCGCTTCCCGAAGGCTACACGCGCATCGATCTGGCCGAAGTGCTGGACATGCTGGTCGAAGACGGATTCGTGCGCTTCGCCGAAGACGCCGAGGGCAATCGCAGCTGGCTGCCCGGCTCACGTCTCGCAAAGCTGTGGTGGAAACGCGCGAGGCTGGCATGAACGGCACAATCGTCGCGCCTCTGGCGCAAACATTCATGACCCATCGCATGAGCGATGAGGCCATTACTGCGCTCGCCACGGGCCGCGAACACGAAACGGCGCGCGTCATGGATGCCATCGAACGCAGCCTCAAAGCTGTCCCGGGTGCCCTGCAGCATGTGCTCATATATGGGCCGCGCGGCTTCGGCAAATCCTTCATGGCGCGTCTCGCACAGATCGAAACCGGCAAGCTCGCGGCTGAGCGCGGATTGCCCATTCCTTTCGTGCTGCTGCCTGAGGAACAGCACAACCTGACGCGCAACCCGCACGCCCTGCCGGCCTATATCGCGCACCGCCTCGCCGACTTGCGTACAGGCGAAGACCGCAGCTGGACCGGCGCAATGTTCCAGTGGCCCGATCCACACAAAGAAGTTTCGCAGTGGAAAGAAGCGACCGCAGAGCTGGAAAAGGAACTCGACCTATCGCTGCCCGGCGGCGCAGGCATGGCCATCGTGGTGGTCGAAAATTTCGACCTACTGCTGTTCAACCTGTTCAAGGAAGCGCCCGCCGAACAACGCTTGCGCAAGTGGCTGGATCGCCGCGACAACCGCATCATGCTGATCGCGACCGCCACCGGCACCGTGGACATGGACTACGAACGTCCGCTATTCCAGGCCTTTCAGTCCATCCGCCTGGAGCCCTGGGGGCCGGATGGCTGCATTGCCTATTTCAACCGGCGCCGCCAGGCGGAAGGCAAACCGCCGCTGGACGCCGCCATGGAAGCCAAGGCCCGTGCGGTGGCGGATTTCATCGGCGGCAACCCGCGGCTCGCGCAACTGCTGGCCGACGTGCTGGATACGCAGGATGCCCTGAGCGTGGCGGACACCATGAAGGCACTTGCGGACAAACTGTCGGACTATTACCGCCGCCGCATCGACGACCTGCCGCCATTGGCGCAAGGCTTGCTCGATGCCGTGATTCGCGGCGGCGAGCCGGCGTCGCAAACCGAACTTGCAAAGCGCGTCGGCGCCCCGGCGCAAAGCACGATCGCCCGCGTCATGCAGGATTTGCAGCAAAGCGACATCCTGTGCGGGCTGCCGGCGCCGGATGGCCGGGAAATCCTTTATCGCGTCACCGACCGGGTGTTCGCCTATTTTTACCGCCTGCGCCAGGGCAACCAGATGGCGCTCGCGACGCCTCTGGCCACGATACTGGAATTTCTGCGTACCTTTTATACGCGCGACGAACAAAAGCTTCAGGCCGCGCGCCACCTGGATGCCGGCCGCCATGCCGAAGGGCGTCTGTTTGCAGACCTTGCGCGAGAAGGTGGCGCGGGCGACACGCTGCTTGCCAATTACTGCGAAAGCTTTGCGTGCCGCATGCAAACCTTTATCGACTCTACACCGGAGCCGCCACCCGTACCGGCTGCGGAACTATTGCTGGAGATCGAGCACCGTCCGCAAGCGCTGATCGGCAAGGTTCAGGCGTGGCAATGTGCAACCCCGGTCATGCAAGCCTTTGCGGTTGCGATCAAGGCCCAATGCTATGCGCACCTTGGTTTGGCGGAAAAGGCCGATGAGTGCATGGAACGCCAGCTCGCCGTGAGCGAGAACCCGGCCGCGTGCTTTTTGCTGCACCTTGAACGTGCTGCGATGTGTTGGGCACGCGGTGATGCGGCCGGAGAAATGCGCGAATTCGCTGCCGCCGGAGAACTCGATGTGCCGGAATTGCCACCCCGCTTGCGGGCAGGAGTTTTGGTATTGCTTGCAGATTCTCTTTTCAAGAGCGGCTCGTTCGTCGATGCCTTAAGCGTAGCGCGCAAGGCGGCAAAGCTGGCTGCACATGGCGGTTACACGGAACTTCAGGTGCCGGTACTGGGCTTGGTCGCCTCCGCGCTGGAAAAAACCGGGCATGGCGATGAGGACATTGTTACCGCCAGTGAAGCGGCCCACCTCGCAGAAAAGGCCGGCGACCTTGCCGGACGAGCAGACGCGCTATTGCGCGTGGCTCAGTCACTCAACGGCTTGAAACGCTATGCCGAGGCGGTGGCGACGGCGCGCGAGGCGGCGGATTTGGCTGAAAACGCCGGAAATCTGGCGCAACAGGCAGATGGCCTCACGCTCGCTGCCAGGGCGCTGGGCGAACTGGACCGCCATGACGATGCGGCAAGTACCGCGCGCGAGTCTGCCAAACTCGCCGAACGCGCCGGAGACGCTGTCGAACAGGAACTGGCACTGTCCATCGCGGCCCGGTCGCTTGCGCGGCTCGGCCGACACGACGAGGCGGCGGTGCTGGCGACCGACGCCGCGGATCTGGCTGCGCAAACTGGCGATCCTGGCCGACAGGCCGCGTATTTGTCCATCGCCGCTTCTTCGCTGAATGAGCTTGCAAAGCATGCCGAAGCGCTCGCAAGCGCGCTGGCTGGTTTCGAATTGGCCCGCTCGGCTGGCGACTGCTGGCTAATGCGCGCGAACATGTTCGGTGCGCTGGACGCTGCCGTTTATCACCCTTCTTCAGCGGCCCTGACGGCTTTCCTGGATTGGGTAGATTGGGAAATCAACCATGCCACTGACGATAGCCGATTGGGCTGGATGTTTTGGCTGGGACGAGCCTTCACCGTGGCGGCGAGGGCTTGCGCCTGGGACATCTGGGACACAATTGTCGCTTCATTGAGCGAGCAACGACTTGATTACCCCGCCGAACTGTCTTTTGGGGCTAATCTTGGCAAGGCGGTCGCACTTTGCGGACAGCATGGGGGACGCGCTGAAGGCTTTGAAACAGCCCGCGCGGCACTGCCGCGCCTGGCACGCTTATTGGAATTAACTGGCGCGGATGGCGGTAAACGCAGGATCGAGTTCATTTCCTTTGCGACTGCCCTTGCCATGCAATGTCGTAACCCCGGCATGTTGCGCGACATTGCTGGTTTGCTCACTTTGGAACTTACGGAAGCTGGACCGCATCTGGCATACCTGTTGAGCGCCGCGGCCGAAATAGATGAAGCCGCTGATTCCCAGGTGGTGCTGGCACGCATGCCACCCGATTGGGCTCTGATACTAAGGCGCATCCGGAATTTGCTGGAGCCGGACAAACGCACGCGGCGCGGCCGCCCGCGCAGCAACAAAAAGCCCTGAGCGCGATGCGGTGAGGATCTATTTGGAGGCGCGAGACTGTCGCTGAGCCTCGCGTGTCTCGAGCAGGCTTAGCTTTAATTCCTTGGCAGGACCGCAAACACCACAGGGCCTTGATGCGCGCTGAAAAGCCGACGAGCTTATTTCCGGCGCCGCACGTTAAAGCACTTCCATGGAACGGATTTTCAGTTCCTCGCCGGCTACGATTTGCAGGTCGGTGCTGCCACAGGCGCATAGGCCGACGCGCTCGGCCAGCGCTATTTCGGCACCACAGGCGCGGCAGCGGGCGCGTCCCGGCGTGTCGATAATGTCCAGTTCGGCGCCTGCCAGCGGGGTGTCGCGCGTGCAGGCGTCGAAACAGAAGCGCAGCGCGTCCGGCATTACGGCGGACAGACGGCCGATTTCCAGCGTTACGCGCACGACGCGCGCCCCGGCGGCAGCGTGTTCGGTGCAGATCGCGACGATATTGCGCGCGATGCCTAGCTCATGCATGGGGTGAAAGTCTGTGCCGGGCGTTTGCAACGCTCGCGGTTAAGCGCAGCGTGGCGTGGCCCAACGTCCGGCGATATGCGAAAGCGTGATTGAGCTGTGCGCAATCTAGGGCTTTAGAGGTGGGCAACGTGCGCGGGTTGGCGTAGTGCAAAGGCTTGGGGGCGCGGGCGTCTCGCCCGCGTGCGCTTCCTCGCGGGCGGAGCGCCCACGCGCCCAGCGTGGCGCGAACTGAAGGCGCGCGGTGGCTCATGCGGACCATCGCATCGGCTGCGTGCTGACGTGTTCGAGCGCCCGTACTTCAAACAGGTCGGCCAGTGGGTTCTGCAACACACTTACCGCAACGCGCTGTTTCCATACCTCAAGTTGACGCTCCAGCGTCGGGTCTGCCGGACGCTCGCGCAAGGCCTGCACGGTCGCGAAAAATTCCGGCGCCACGATGCCCGGCCGCAGTTGCAGTTCTATCGTGCGCTCGGCGCCGCGTATGGCAAAACGGAATGCGCGATGCGAGCCGCAGCTCCCCAATTGCGGCGTGTCAGCATCGGTGGCGAGGCGGCCGCGCGTGATGGCGCGCGTCACGTATTCGATGGCGTCGCGCACGCCGGGGCCGTCGTGCGCGATCCGCAGATGGAGGTCGTGCCTGTCCCAGGGCTGTTCGCCGGAAAGTTCGTGCGCGGCGGCTTCCATGGCGCGCCAGGCGATCGCCGCACCGGCCAGCGCGCTGCCGCCGTGGTAATCCAGCATGCCGGCATAGGTAAGACGCAATTGCCTGCCGTGGTCGAGGATAAGGATGTCGCCCATGCCGCGTAAGGGGTGGCCGTGCCGCTCAGCAAATGCGCGGCAGTTGTTCGCCGACCAGCATGTCCACGATGCGCTCGCCACCGAAGCCGGTGCGCATGATCACGCTGCCGGCCGGGCCGGCGCACACCTCGCCGATCATCGCGGCATTTGCGCCGTCGCGGTGCGCGCGCATGGCGGCCAGTACGGCATCGGCGTGCTGGCGCGGCACGACGGCCACCAGTTTGCCTTCGTTGGCCAGATAGAGCGGGTCCAGGCCAAGAATTTCGCAGGCGCCGCGCACTTCGTTGCGCAGCGGCAGCGCGGTTTCGGTAATGCGCATGCAGGTGCCGGAGGCCTGCGCGAATTCGTTCAACACTGTCGCCACACCGCCGCGCGTGGCGTCGCGCAGGCAATGTATGTCCGGGCACACCGCCAGCATGGTCTGGACGAGGTCGTAGAGCGGCGTGCAGTCGCTGGGAATTGCGGCTTCCAGCGCCAGCTCGTTGCGCGCGATCAGTATCGCCGCGCCGTGGTCGCCCAGATTGCCGTTGATCAGGATGGCGTCGCCGGGCTGCGCGTTGCGCGCGGCGATCTGTATGCCGGCCGGCACGATGCCTATGCCGGCGGTGTTGATGAACATTTTGTCGGCCGCGCCGCGCTCCACCACTTTGGTATCGCCGGTCACGATCTGCACCCCGGCAGCGCGCGCGGTGGATTGCATGCTGGCGGCGACGCGGCGCAGCACATCGACCGGCAAACCTTCTTCCAGCACCACCGCACAGGACAGGAACAATGGCCGTGCGCCGCACACGGCAAGATCATTCACCGTGCCCGCCACGGCCAGTTTGCCTATGTCTCCGCCCGGGAAAAACAGCGGATGCACGACATAACTGTCGGTCGTGAAGGCGAGGCGGTCGCCCGCTGCGGCGAGCGGCCCCAGCGGCAGCAGAGCCTGATCCTCCAGTGCGGCGAGCAAGGGGTTGTCGAAACTGCCCACGAATACGTCGGCGATCAGATCGCGCATGGCTTTGCCGCCGCTGCCGTGGCTCAGGTTGATGCGGGTGTCGCGCAGCCGCGCGGGCGGGGCGGGGCGCTCTGCGGCGTCGTTCATGCGCCCACCTTGACGGCGGCACGTAACCCGGTGGTATCAACCACCTGGCTGCGCGCGATGCGGCCATAGTTGTAATAGGCCGCGCAGG
The DNA here is from genome assembly GCA_016791105.1 of Rhodocyclaceae bacterium. Lineage (GTDB taxonomy): Bacteria > Pseudomonadota > Gammaproteobacteria > Burkholderiales > Rhodocyclaceae > JAEUNM01. Next base: position 83,374 of record JAEUNM010000127.1, read on the forward strand.
CGCCTTCGCTGGATACCATGAGCGAACCGATGGGCGTTTCCGGCGTGCAGGCGCTGCCGAATACCTTGCACTGATGCGGCTTCAGCACGCCTTTGAGCACTTCGCCGCACTGGCAGGATTTGGGGTCGGCGATTTTCAGGTTGGGTATGCAGAATTTGCGTTCGGCGTCATAGTCGGCATAGCTCGCGCGCAGGCGCACGCCGGAATGGTCTATCGAGCCCAGGCCGCGCCACTCGAAATATTCGCGCAGTTCGAATACTTCGGCGATGGCGGCCAGCGCCTGGCGATTGCCTTCGGCCGGCACGATGCGGCCATACTGGTTTTCCACCTCGCAGCGGTTTTCCGCCAGTTGTTTCAGCACCATCCAAAGCGCCTGCAGCACATCCAGCGGCTCGAAACCGGCGATGGCGATGGGCCGCTTGTAGTGCTCGGCGATAAAGCGGTAGGGGCGCGTGCCTATCACCATGCTGACGTGGCCGGGCCCAAGAAAGCCGTCCAGATGCAGGTCGGGCGAATCGAGTATGGCCTTGATGGTCGGGATGATGGTGATGTGGTTGCAGAACAGCGAAAAATTGCGCAACCCCTGCTTTTTCGCCGCGATGAGGGTCATGGCCGTGCTGGGCATGGTGGTTTCGAAGCCCAGCCCGAAAAACACCACTTCGCGCGCCGGGTTGTCGCGCGCGATGGCCAGGGCGTCGAGTGGGGAATACACCATGCGCACGTCCGCGCCTTCGGCTTTGGCCTTGAGCAAGCTCAGTCTGGAGCCGGGTACGCGCATGGCGTCGCCGAAGGTGGTGAATATGACCTGCGGCTGGAGTGCCAGCGCCACGCAATCATCCACGCGCCCCATGGGCAGCACGCACACCGGGCAACCGGGGCCGTGCACGAATTCCACCGCATCGGGCAGCAATTGCTGGATGCCGTAGCGAAAGATGGCGTGCGTGTGGCCGCCGCAAACTTCCATGATTTGCAGCGGGCGTTCGCGCGTGCGGGCGATGCGCGGCACGAGGCCGGCAATTTCACTGGCGAGGGCGCGCGCACGCGCGGGGTCGCGAAATTCGTCGACATATTTCATGGCGCGTTCCTGCTCAGACCGCCACGCTCGCCGGCCAGTAGCGTGTGCGTGAGGTCCCAGATGATGTGGTAGATGGCGACATGGGTTTCCTGGATGCGGTGGATGCTGGGACTATCCACTACCAGACTATGGTCCAGCAGGCCGGACGCCGCCATTTTTCCGCCGTCGTGGCCGGACAAGCCTATGGTGACCAGGCCCATTTCGCGCGCCTTGGCAAAGGCGGCGAGCAGATTATCGGAATTGCCGCTGGTGGAAATGCCGATCAGCCCGTCACCGGGGCGGGCCAGGGCGATCAACTGGCGCACGAATACATGCGCATAGCCGATGTCGTTGCCGACGGCGCTCATCATGGCACTGTCGGCCACCAGATTTTGCACCGCCAGGGCAGGCCGGCCGGCGGTCACGGGGTGCAGAAATTCGACCGCGATGTGGGCCGCGTCGCAACTGGAGCCGCCATTGCCCATCGCGAATAGTCGCCCGCCGCGCCGGTAAATGTCGGCCACCGCGTGTGCCACGGCGACCACGCCGGCCGCGTTGTGCTCGAAAAAGCGGGCTTTGGTGTCTACGCTGTCCTGCGCCTTCTGGCGCACCGATTCGAGCAGTGCGCGCTCCAGGGCGGCCTCGTCGGTGCGGCCGCCGTGCAGGAAGGGGTATAAATCCTGCAAAGTGTCCCCGGGATCCATGGCGCCATTGTGCGGGACCACTTTGCCGCGACCTCGCTTATCCTGCCCGCGCGGCGGCGGAATTGCGCATGGCCTCGATTTCTGCTTGGGCCTCGCCCAATTCGTGCAGCAGCGCCAGCGTGCGTTCGGCTTCTTCTGCATCGATGCGGCTCATGGCAAAGCCGACGTGCACCAGCACCCATTCGCCCACACAGGATTCCGGCGGATGGGCTTCATCGACGATGCAGGCGATATTCACGCTGCGCCGCACGCCGCTCACGTCCACCACCGCCAGCCGGCTCTCGGCGTCGCTCAAGGCCACGATGCGGCCGGGTATGCCGAGACACATGACAATCTCCTCAAGCTTTTGCGGCGCGCGCTGCCGCACGCGCTGCGGCGATGGTGGCCTGGCCGAGTGCCAGGCCACCATCGTGGGCCGGTACTGCGCGCGGCGCCAGCACATGGAAACCGCGCGCTGCGAGCAGGCGGCTGGTGTGTTCGAACAGGATGCGATTCTGGAATACGCCGCCGGTCAGTACGATGGTGTCAAATTCGGCTTGGCCGGATGGCCCGTGCGCCAGCTTTTCGGCCATGCGCGCGATCACGTCGGCCAAACCTTTGTGGAAGCGCGCAGATATCACCCCGGCCTTGGTGCCGAGCAGGAGGTCGCCCAACAAAGCCTGCCACATCGCCAGCGGTTCTATATACGGAATGCCCAGGGCTTTGTGCATGGGAATGGCAAACGGATAGGCGCTTTCCGGGCTGTCGTCGGCCAGCGTGGCCGGGTCGGCGAGCGCTTCGAATTCAATTGCGGCCTGAGCTTCGTATTGCAGGCGCTCGCGGCATATGCCGGTGGCGGCGGCCACGGCGTCGAACAGCCGGCCGCAGGAACTGGCCAACGGACTATTCACGTGGCGGGCCAGCATGCCGTCGAGCAGGCTGCGCGGCTTGGCCGACAGGAAGCGGAATAACTCGAGTTCGGCAAAATTCATGGCAAAGCGATTCCAGCCCATTTCCGCCAATATATGGGCATAGGTATTGCGCCAGGGCTCGCGCATCGCTTGTTCGCCGCCCAATAGCGGGACCGGCTTGAAGGTGCCCTGGCGCTTGAAGTTGCGATAATCCGCCAGCAGGAATTCGCCCCCCCACAGATTGCCGTCGCCGCCCAGGCCCAGCCCGTCCAGCACGATGCCCAGTACCGGCGCCGCATCCAGCGGGCGGCCATGTTCAGCCAGGCAGGCCGCGACGTGGGCATGGTGGTGCTGTATGGGCTCCAGCGGCAGGCCGCGATCGCGCGCCAGTTCGATGCCATATTTGGACGACAAATACTCCGGGTGCACATCTATCGCCACCAGCTTGGGATGCTGGTCGAACAGTTCCAGGTATTGCGCGACGCTGGCGCGATAGTCGGCTAGCGTGCGCGCGTCGGCCAGATCGCCCATGTGGTGCGACAACACGGCTTGTTGATCGCGCAGCAGGCAGAAGGTGTTCTTTAACTCCGCGCCCATTGCGAGTACTGCCGGTGCGTCCTTGAAGCCGGGCGGGAGCGTGATCGCTGTCGGCGCGTAGCCGCGCGCGCGCCGCAGGATGCGGGGCGCGCCTGCCACCACGCGCACCACGGAATCGTCCACGCGGCGCGCGATGGGGCGATCGTGCATGAGGAAATATTCTGCGATTCCATGCAGGCATTCGCGTGCCTGGGCGTTATCGATGCACTGCGGTTCGTCGGACAGATTGCCGCTGGTGAGCACGATGGGCGTATCCAGCCGGCGCAGCATGAGGTGATGCAGCGGCGTGTTGGGCAGCATGAATCCCAGTGTGGAAATGCCCGGCGCGACGGAGGCCGCCAGTTTGCGCGCGCCGCCTGCCGGCAGGATCACGATAGGCGCTTGCGGACTGCGCAGCAGTTCGATTTCCGCCGCACTGGCTACGGCATAGCGCGCCAGTACGTCGACATCGCGTGCCATCAGCGCGAAGGGCTTGCGGCTGCGGCGTTTGTCGCGGCGCAGGCGGCTCACCGCGGCTTCGTTGGTGGCGTCGCAGGCCAACTGAAAGCCGCCCAGGCCTTTTATCGCCACGATGTGGCCGCGCTTGATGAGCGATGCCACGGCGTCGGTGGCATCCAGGGTGGTGAGCGAGTCGATCGCAATTTTTGCGCCGTCGGATCGTTCCAGCCATACGCGCGGCCCGCAGGCGTGGCAGGCGATGGGCTGGGCATGAAAACGGCGGTCGGCGGAATTTTCGTATTCGGCCGCACAGTCACGACACATCGCAAAATCGCGCATGGTCGTGGTGGCGCGGTCATACGGGATGGCCTGGACGATGGACAGGCGCGGCCCACATTGGGTGCAGTTGGTGAATGGGTAGCGGTAGCGGCGTGAGAAGGGGTCCAGCACTTCGCGCAGACATTCCGGGCAGGTGGCTGCGTCCGCCGCCACGCCGGTACGGATTTCGCCCCCGCGGCTCGGCAATATTTTGAAGCCGCTGTCCGGTGCCACCATGGGCGCCGCTTCGCGCGAAATACCATCGATGCGCGCCAGCCGCGGCGGGTTTTGTTTGAGCGTCGTGAAAAACTGTTCCAGGGCGGCTTCGGTGCCGCACACCACGATGTTTACGCCCGCGCCGTCGTTGCCTACCGAGCCGCGCAAGCCCAGGCGCGTGGCCATGCGCCACACGGCGGGGCGGAAACCCACGCCCTGCACGATGCCGCGCACGCTGATGCGGTAGGCCTGTTCTTCGGCTAATTGTTCACTGACACATTGAGTCATCTAACTCGCTCCGTGCAACGCACCAGATCGAAATACGATTATTGCCGGAATCGGCGACGACCACGCGATCGCCATGTACGCCCGCCGCGTAGGGCCAGCAGAAGCTGTCCCGCGCCGGCAATTGCCAGCGGTTGTCGCCCTTGGCGCGGAAATCCGGCTGGCCTGCCAGAAATTGTGCGGGGCCGCCCGCCGTGCAGGCGTCGGCGTGCCAGCCCAATAGCCGCGAATTGGCGGTATCCGCGACGATCATCAAATTTCCCGCGGCGGCTACACCATAGGGCATGTTCAAACTGCCGGCATTCGGCCAGTAAAGGGCGCGATTGTGGTCTACCGAGCTGAAATCGCCTTGGCCGAGCACGAAATTACAGGCCGTATTGTCTGTTTCCGGCAACTGTGACCACACCATGATGCGGTTGTTGCCGGCATCCGCGAGCAACAGGCGGTCCTGCCAGTGGTAAACGGTGTGCGGCCAGCGCATGCTCGCGGCACCCGGTGCGCCGCCGCCATTTTCGTTGCGCGAGGAAAAGTCGGGCTGCCCCAGCACCAGATCGGCGGGTTGGCCGTTTGTTGCCGGCATGCCGTCCCACATGAGTACGCGCCGGTTGCCGCTATCCGCCACCCACAGCCGCGCGCCGTCCCAGTGCACGCCGTAGGGCCAGAACAGGCTGCCAGCGCTGGGCGCGGGTGCGCCGCGGTTGGCATCGGTGGCCGCAAAATCGGCCTGACCCAGTACAAGGTCGGCCGCGGCGTTGTTGCGGCGTGGCAAGTCGTGCCAGATCAGGATGCGATGATTCCAGGCGTCGGCTACCGCCATGCCGGCGCCGCAGCGGGCGATGCCGGTCGGTACGTTCAGACTGGCGCTGCTTGCGAGGCCTTTGCCATTGCGCCCTTCGTGGAACGCATCGACCTGGCCTATCACCCAATCGGCCGCTGCGCCGTCCGCATCCGGCAGCGCCGACCACCCGAGCAGGCGATGATGGCCCGTGTCGCATACCCAGAGCGGTCCGCCAGCGCCGCACAGCAGTGCCCCGCGCGGGCCGAACAACGAGTGTGGCGTGGCGGCGATAGGCTGGGCGAGGCCGTCATCGGGGCGCAGTTCGCCCAGAATGACCTGCGGCCCATCGGCTTCGAACAGGGGGGGCACCGGGCTTAAGCTCTCGCCCAGGGGGCGAAGGGCCGGTGCGAGGCGGACGCGCAGGCTTTGGTCCATTTTCAGTCCTGCAACTGCACCTCGGCGCGCCCCGCGACGACGCGCACCGGATGGACCCTGAGCTGAACTTCGGGCGCGGTGAGGCACTCACCGGTTTCGAGCAGGTAACGGAAGCCGTGATAAGAACAGGTGATTACGCCATTTTCGATTTCGCCCATGTCGAGCGGCATGCCAAGATGGGCACAGGCATTGTCGAAACAGCTCACCCGCACACCGCGGCGCGCCAGCAACAGGGATTTTCCGTCCAGGCGGCATTCGAGTACGCCGCCATCCGGAATGTCGGCGAGGCTGGCGATATCGCGCCAGGTCGAGCCGCCCGCCGCCGCGAACGGACTGACGAAATGGACGGGCGCGCTGCCGGCAATCGCCGCTTCCGGCAGCGCAAGGCTGACTTGGCGAATATGCTCGATATCCGGGCAGTGTTTGCGTATCGCCTGTTCCACCCCCAGTACCAAGGTCTGGCTCGACGACGGACAGCCGTGACAGGCGCCGGTGAGGCGGATTTCCACGCTGTCCGGGGCGGTAATTGCCACCAGTTCCACATCGCCGTGGTGCGACTGCAGATAGGGCCGCACTTCGTCCAGGGCTGCCTGCAGGCGCGCTTGCAATGGCTCCTTGACCAGTCCGTGAAAGCGCAATACCCCATATACCACCTGGTCGGCCAGCGCGGCGCGCAGGTGTGCGGCAGATGCGGGATCGTCCTTCAGCGCGCGTATGAGGCGTGCGAGCGCCTCCTTGTGCAGTTCTTCGATTGCGCTCTTGAGCGCATGTACCGCAAGGACTTTGCTTTCATCCCAGCCGGATACGATATTTTCCAGGCGGGTAATGGATTGGACGAGGCGCTCCAGATCCGCCGCGGAAGTTTCCGCAATGCGCTGCAGGGCCGCCGCGTTGTCGCTGGCATTCATGGCGGGAACGCTACTGATATTTCAGATCCTTGAACAGGAAGGGCTGCAGGGCGCCGCCGGCCAGGGCGCTCAGCAGCACCACCAGCCAGATCGGCAAGCCGGCCAGACCGAGCACCAATACCACGGCCGCCACCACTGCGAACACGATGAGCCAACGCATAAATACCGCACGCGGGTCGCGAAACAATTTCCCCTTCAGGAAAAGGCGGCAGGTATTTGAAAACATGTCCCACATGACGGCTACTACCTTAAACATGCAAGGACGCCAAGTCCGACCAGAACGCCGGGCACGGTGCCCACGGGTCCGAAAAACGCGCCCACCAGGCCCGCCAGTTCATAACCCAAGTCTTTTCCGGCAATGCGTATGCCCATCAGGGCGCCGCCCAGCATGGCAATCAGCAGTGCGCAAAATGTCCAGATCAACACGGTTGCTAGCGTGAGGTGGCCGGACAGAAGGTCTTGCAATAGTTCGGTCATGGCTGGCGAAGGAAAGATGACGGGGGTCAAACGGTGGTGCTCGACGGCATTCCGTTTAGTTCAATTGCGTTTGCCTGGCGCAATTCCTGTTCCAGTTCGGCCAGCACTTCACGCACGATGGCGGCGCTGTTGCGTTGCCCGGCCAGTTCGAATATGTCACAGGCTTCGCGATACAGCGCGCGCGCTGCCATCAGGTTGCTGGTGCCGCTTTCCTCGTCCGGCAGATTGCGCAGCACGTTTGCCTTGTTGGCGATGGTGTTCGCATATTCGATCGGGGTGTCGCGTGGATTGCGTACCTTCAGCGCTTCGTCGTAAGCCGCCAAGGCGCGCAAGCTATTGTCCAGCGGATGGCCGGAATGCGCGTACTGCAAGGCGTTGCCGAGGTTGTTCTGGGCCATCGCATATTCGCTGGGGTGGTCGATCAGCGTGATCACCTTGAGCACTTCTTCGAATGACTGCACGGCCAATGCTTCGCGCATTTTTGCGTGTTCGTCGGCGAGCGGAATGGACAAATAGGCGATGGCGAGGTTGTTGTGCAGGATGGCGAATTCCTGCGGGTACTGCTCGCGGACGAATACCCGCAGGGCTTTCTGGTAGCTTTGAATGGCGTCGGTAATGCGTGCCGCGCCGTTTCCGGCCAGCGCCTGTAAGGCCAAGCCCAGATTCATATCCAGTTCGGCCAACTCCTCGGGACTGCCACGCTCCTTGAGCATGCCGCGCGCGGACTCGAAACAGGCGCGCGCCCGATCGAGCGCGCAATTGCCGTTTTCCGGCAGGGCCTGCAAGGCCGTGCCCAGGCGTGCCCGGACACGCGCGGACAGCAGCGGGGCATCCTGCGGGCACAGATCGAGCGCGCGCTCGTACAGCCCCACTGCCTGCTGCAATTGATCGACGGATTTGGGACGCAATTGCAAGCCCATGGCAATTTCCATGAGCATGGTGGTCTTTTCTTCGGCGCTGGCAGCGTCCTCTTCAACGCTGCGCAAGGCCGCAGCGACCTGCGCGTCCGACAATGACGACCCCATTCAACCCCCACACGCCACATTAGTTGCTTGCCGGACAGGCAAGCTGAATTCGCTTCACAGTCTAGAAGCCGGTGTTCGGGCTGTCCAGTTGTTTTTCATATTGATAACTAAGTTTACATCTGGCTTGCCAAGTGCGGAATTCCGTCCAGCACCAATGCCGACGATTCAGCGCTCCAGCGCGCGTGGACGGGGTATTCGTCGAAACTTTCGCGGTAGCCGCAGCGGCGGAATATTTCCTGCGCGTGGATGACACGATCGCCGCGCGCGTTGCGCAGCTTGAGCAACAGTCCGCCGGCCGATCCGGGTGCGAGCGGCACCACCATGAGCGCGCCGTCCCGCTCCAGCACGGCCACGCATTCGATGCCCGGCATGCAGCTACTGCAACACTCGCTGGAGAGGTAAATATTGCCTGCGCGCACGCTCGCTGTGCCGGGCAAGGCGCCCGGCTCAGACGCAAGCGTGGTAGGCGTTGATGGCATCACTTATTTCCGCGGCTACGCGAGCTGCCGAGGCGGCGACGGCAGGACTAAGTTCCAGGCCGTAGTCGAGGCTGCCAGCCTCGATGAGGTATATCCACACATCATCGGGGAACTGGTCGCGAAATATTTTTCGCCCGGCCGCGATGGCATGGTTCCAGCGAAATGCGTGCAGATTCCAGCTTGGCTCGTAGTTCAGTACGACCTCCTTGCCCGGCACGCAGAATATCGCCCCGGCTTCGGCCCCGCTTTTTGCCGCGTCGATAATGATGAGCCGTTTCGCGCCGCGTGCCTGAAACATGATGTCCATGCCGCCCGTGCCGGCGTCGAATATGCGCACGCGCGGATGCGGGTGTTCGCGTTGGGTTTCCAGCAGACTGCGGGCAATCGCGACGCCCACTCCGTCATCGCTTCGATTGGAATTGCCGCAACCAATTATGATCAGCATGACAGTTCAGATGCGCCAGAGGCGGCACCACCAGTTGGGTTCGACCGGGACTGCCAGTTCAGGCAGATCGCACCACTTGCGATGCACGAGGTAATACATGCACTCCTGGCAGCGCATCTGGTCCGGTCCGTAAGGTTTGTCGGTAAACCCGGACAGCACCAGTTTTGCCTGCAAGTCGTCCGGGTCCTGGTGGCGCAGCTCGGTCAGTAGACTGCCGAATTCGCGATCGGTTTCCGGGAAGGGCTCGGTTTGTGTGACCAGGCCTTGCGCCAACATTTCGGCAATGCGTGCCCTTAGCGCATTTTCCTGTTCATTCTGCATGCACCGCCTCCTTTGCCGGGCTGGGCGCATCTTACGTCATTCGACGCGCCCTTGTCGCCGGGGGCCTCCTTAGCCCTCTGTACCTCCGCCGCGTATTCCCTGCCGGTATCGACCCCCGCCGGCGCGCGACTATCCCGCTTGCAGTAGTTCCAGGTTCCTAGTCCATTACCCGATACGGAAACGCGCCAGTTCCTGTCCGGTGTTGCCGTCGTGTGCATGCACGGTGCATACCAGACAGGAATCGAAAGAGCGCGCGACGTGTCCTACCTCGACCGGGTCGGTCGGGTCGGCGATAGGCGAACCGATCAGCGCTTCTTCTATCGGCCCACGCATGCCGCGGCCGTCCTTGGGCCCCACGTTCCACGTTGTGGGTGCGATGATCTGATAGTTTTTGATCTTGCCGTCCTTGACGTCTATCCAGTGGCATAGCGCGCCGCGTATGGCTTCCGTCGCGCCCCAGCCGCGTCCGTCCTTTTCGGTCGGCTTGATGTACCACGGATCGGTCAGGCGGAATTCGCGCAAGCAGCGTTCGGCCTCGCGGTACAGCTTCACCGTTTCGTGCATGCGCGCGATTTGCCTCAGGTGCAGGCTGGGACCGCCCATCTTCTTGTACATGTCGAGTATGAATCCGTCGTAATGCTGCCAGGACTCGCCATGCTTGCCGCCCGCCACCAATTGGCGTGCGAACGGACCGGCTTCGAGGCGGCCGAAATCGGCGTGGTTCACGGCGGTGGCCCAGGAATAGGCGCCATTGGCGAAATCGGTCACGTTGTTCGTGCGCGCCTTGGTGGTGCGGTCGAAGGGGTGTACGTCGCCCGGCGGTTCGTCATACCAGGAGTGGGCGGTGTTTTCGCGCGCCTTGTCGTGCGTTGCGATGACGTGGGTGTCGCTATGTGAATCATAGACCCCGCTTTTCATGATGACGGCACCGGCGCGGCTTTCTATGGTCGGCTTCTGGTACTTGTCCTCGTGTGGCAGATAGCCCCAGGAAATGTAGCGTCCGAGCCCGCCACCGTATTTATCTATGCCGACGTCCAGACCCAGGCGCCAGTAAAAGCCAAGGTCGGAATTGGCGTGAGCGGGGCTTTCGTCGAGCCAGGCGAGAAAATCTTCGTAAGTTTTGATCTGTTCGTAGCGCTCCAGCGTGCAACCCAGCCACACCGGTTCGAGCCAGGTTTTCTTGTAGTACTCGAGGATGGACCAGGCGCGCGTAATGTCCGACAGCGTCGGCGCGCACATGACGCCGCCCGGCACCATGTAGCTCGAATGCGGCCACTGGCCGCCCAGCAGCGCGTAAATTTCCACCGGTTTGCCGGATACGGTCACACCGATTTCGTACGAACTTCCCGTGAACGGGGCGAAGCGCCGCACCGCTTCATCATAGAACTTGCTCCCCTTGTATTTCTTGTTGGTGAAGTCGATCGCGAACAGCCCGTAGAAATAACGTGGCTGGCTTTGCAGGCTTTCCGTAATTTGTCCCAGGTTGCGCGCCAGAATCGCATTGCGCGGCACGGTGGTTTTCCAGGCGGTATCGAGTGCCCAGGCGGCGCAGGTGAGGTGTGAGGCACCACAAATGCCGCAGGCGCGCGGCGTTACCACCAGACCGGCCTGGGGGTCCTTGTCGCGCAGAATGATTTCAAAACCGCGAAACAATTCGGCCTGGGTCCAGGCTTCGGTGACGACACCATTCTCTATGTTCACGCGCACGTCCAGATCGCCCTCTACGCGGCCGACCGGGGAAATGTCCAATGTTTGAACTGCCATGATGCCTCCTGTGTGCCCGCCGCATCAAACCACGAAGATGTCTTTTTCCGCCCACGGCGGGGCGGCATTTTTGGCGGCCGCGGTCAGTGCGATGTAGCCTTTCTTTTCAATGCCTTGAGGCAGTTCCCTGGGCACGCCCATGAGGGTTTGGGTTTTGAACAGCGTGCCCGGCGCGAGATCGAAATGCGGGAATTCCGGCTCGGTGCAACCCAGGCAGGGCATGCCTGAGCGGGTTTTGGATGATTGCCGGTTCCACAGAATGCGGTTGCACGGCGAATGGGTCATCGGCCCGCGGCAGCCCAGGTCGTAGAACAGGCAGCCTTTGCGCTGGCCGAATTCGGTTGCCGACACCTTATAGGCGAAATGCATGTTCCGCGTGCAGCCGGTCTGCGTGAAACTCTGAAAAAACGTTTTCGGGCGTTGCAGGTCGTCCAGGGAAATGTCGCCGGCGCGGCCGGTTGCCACGGCCACGACAATCTGCGTGATCCAGTCCGGATGCGCCGGACAGCCTGGAACGTTGATGACCGGCAGGCCCGATCTGGCTTTGAATCCGGCTCCGAGAAAGCCACCATGCGCGCGCTTCAGAAACTGCAGCCCGCGCGATTCGCTCGGGTTGGGGGCCGTGGCGGGTATGCCGCCCCAGGTGGCGCAATCTCCGATGGCGACGACAAATTGTGCAGCGCTGGCAAGTTCGCGTACCCATTGCAGCATGGGCCGGCCGGCGAACCGGTTCCACTCGCCGGTGCCGTTGGGCGCTGTGACCACCGTGCCTTCAAACACAAATATGTCGAGCGGGGTGGCGCCGGATACGCAGTCGCGCAGCAGTTTCTGCAGATTTTCGCCAAGTTCCACGCCCAGCGACGGGTGCCACAGGATGTTGATGCCGAAGTCGGTCACCAGATCACAGGCACTGGGCTCTTCGGCATTGAGGAAAGACATGGTGTTGCCGGAACAGGCGCCCCCTTGCAGCCAGAGCAGGTTTGCCATGACGCTTCTCCTAGTGTTCGATCTTTTGTGTATCCAGCGCCGGACTGCCGGACCCTGGTCAGGTTGCAATTGCCACACCGCTGGTAAAGCAATGTGCGTGCCATTGCGCAGCAGTATGTGACTGTTGATTCCAATCAATGGCTTGGCGCGTAGCTTCCAAGCATGCCGAAGGGTTTTTAGCAGGCTTCGGTGTAAACATTGTTTGCAATTTGCCAAACCGCAATAAGTCTATATCCACAAAAGTTTCGAGGTTAAACGCTGCCATGGGCGCCCCGCGGACTGTTCGCGGTGGTGTGCAAGACACGGAAAAACTCACGCGCTGTTCTCATCCAGGTTGTAGCGCCGAATTTTGTTTGCCAGCCCTACGCGCGACAGGCCCAATTCGCGTGCCGCACGACTGTGATTCCATTTGTGACGCAGCAAGGATTGCGTCACGAGGTAAGTTTCCAGCGCTTCGACCTTCTGTTTCAGAGTCCCATTGGCTTTAATGGTCCCGGCGGGAAGCCCGTTCGGGTTTTTTGGCACGATGCGCGCAAACTCGGGCGACATGTGGCGAACGCTGAGGAATTCGCCATCTGTGGCCAGTGCCACCATGCGCCGCATTTCGTTTTCCAGTTCGCGCACGTTGCCCGGAAACGGGTGCGCCTTGAGGCGTTCGATGGCATCGGCGGAAATGCCGGCAATGTGCCGGTTTATCGATTGCGCATATTTGCGGGCGGCGTGTTCGGCCAGTACGGGTATGTCTTCCATGCGCTCACGCAGCGGCGGCAGGCATAGTTCGAAGCCACGCAGGCGGTAATAAAGGTCGCGCCGGAAGCGGTTCTTTTCGACCAGTTCGGACAAAGGTTGATTGGAGGCGGCAATGATGCGCACGTCGCACTTCTGCGTTTTGTGCGTGCCCAGCGGCTTCACCTCGCCTTCCTGCAGGAAGCGCAGCAGGCTGACCTGGAAGGACGGGGATACTTCCGAAATTTCATCGAGAAATACGGTGCCGCCGTCGGCAGCCGGAAACAGACCGAGGCGGTCGCTGATGGCGCCCGTGAAGGCGCCGCGCTTATGGCCGAACAGTTCGGAGTGCAGCAGTTCGTCCGGCATCGCACCACAGTTTTGCGCCAGAAACGGGAAGTCCTTGCGGCGGCTGTAAAAATGCACCGCGCGTGCGAGCAGTTCTTTGCCGGTGCCGGTTTCGCCCTGAATGAGCACTGCCAAATCGGTACTGGCAGCCTTGCGCGCAAGTTCGCAAATGCTGGACATTTTTTCGCTGGCGAACACCAGTTTGTCGAATTCGTAGCTGTCGCGCAGCAGACTGACGAAATTGTCGTTCTGCCGCCGCAATACGGAATCGGCAAATTTCAGTTCGCGGCTCAGGTAACGGTGGCGGCGCGCCAGTTCCCGGCTTTCCAGGGCGCGCTTCACCAGTAACATCAAGTGCTCGCCGTGCCAGGGGCTCGCCACGACCTGGTATACCGCGGCTTCGTTGATGGCACGCAGCAAATGCCGCGGCTCGATCTGTCCGCATATGAGCAGGCGTATCGCTTCGGGATAGGAAACGCGGGCTTCACGAAACAGGTCCACCGCGCTCGCATCGGGCAACTGGTAGGCAGCCAGGACCAGATCGATTTCCTCGGCGGCCAGAGTGGCCAACGCGTCGCGCACGCTGCCGGCCGTGAGCACACGATAATCCCGTGCGAGGCACTCCTGCAGCGCCTTGCGCGCGCTGGCGTCGGCGTCTACCGCCAAAACTGTCCATGTACCGTCGGCCTGCATGTCGAATACGTTGCCAAGGTGTAAACCTGCTTATCACCCTATCACGCCGAGCGGGGATGTCAATTCATTGCTGACGTCCGGCAGCGTGGCGTAGCTGCGCGAATTGGAGTACCGTAACCGGCTTATTTTCGTTGCCAGGGAGCAAGTCCATGTCGAATCGTCCCATACGCAAATTGATCGAAAATCGCCCGCTTTATGTCGCGGCACCGGAGTGCACCGTGAGCGAAGCTGCGCGCCAGATGAAGGCCGGCGGGGTGGGAGCACTACTGGTCGTGGAAGGCGGCCACCTGAAAGGCATTTTCACCGAGCGCGATGCCTTGAATCGCGTCCTCGCCGTGGGGTTGAGCCCGCAATCGACCAAGCTTAGCGAGGTCATGACGCCGGACCCGCAAACCATAGGGCCGGAGCGGCCGGTCGGGCACGCTTTGCACCTCATGTTCGAGGGGGGCTACCGCCATGTCCCGGTCGTAGAAAACGGACAAGTGTTGGGCATGGTGTCGGCGCGCGATGCTCTTGGTCCGGAACTGTCGGAGTTCGAGGCCGAACTCGCAGAACGCGAGCACATTGGCGAAATACTGTAACCGGAACGGTCCGGGAGAATACCGCCCGCACGCAGTTGCGTGCGGGCGCGCGTAGCGCGCCGTACTGGCTAGTTTCGCAGCGGTGGCGGAACAGGCCTGAGCGGATGGTGGGCGGTACTGGGATCGAACCAGTATATCCGGGCTGCAAATCAAGCATTGGCGCGGGTTTCCGTTGTGCTGTGTCTAACAATCTGGCGTGTGTCTAATTACGTGGGTTGGCTGGCTCAGACTCAATGCGCTCGGCGTCATCTTCACGCACATCGCAACCTCCTGACGCCGAACCCGGCGCTGCATGGGACTCGGCGCAAGCGCCTCGCCCATGAACTTCACCGTTCGGCGTCTGCCGTGGGCCAGCATCGCTCGCCAAGCCGCCGAACTGCTCGCGCTCGTAGTCGTCTGCGGTGTGGCACTCGCTCGGGAAGTGCAGCCCCGGCATGCAGCATTCGCCGGGCGGCAGGCAGCAGCCGAACTTTGGCGGTTCGTGCTGTTCATATTCGTAATCGTCGATGCGCTGCTCGTCGCAGCCGTCTTCGCAGGTACTCATTTCACTTACCCTCTCGAACCGGACCGGCCGAAACAGAGCTTCGGCTTCCCTCTGCCGGCCGCGCCGGCTCCGGCGGCCGACAATCTGGCACGTTATGCGGCCACATACCACGGCCGCCCGGAGATAATGCAGCCGAAGCTATCAATCCGCTGCGCCTGCGCTTGCAACGCCTTCCGCAGCGTGTCGGGCATCTGGTTCAGCGTCTGCCAGTTCTTCTCCTGCTTGCAGCCGTCGCACTTCGGCTCACCGTTGCCGAGGCAGTAGTGGGTAATTCCGTTCTCGTTCATTGGTTCCTTTGTAAACGTGGTTCTTGCGCGGCGAAACTACTTCGTCGGCTTCACGACCTCAGCCTTGCGCCGATACACCTTTTTCGTGGTGCCAGGGTCCGCATGCGCAAGCAGTTCCTGCGCCCGCGCGAGCGATTCCGCGTCGCTGCCCACCTTGGCGCGTAGGTCGTGTTCCGTGAATCGCTCGCTCACCCTGGTTTCTGCCAGAACGCGCGCCATGAAGTTCTGCCATATGTTGTTCCAGTTCCCGGCCGTGCCGTCGGCATCCACGAAGCAGCGCCCTTGCAGCGTGCAAAACAGGTACGGCGACATGCACGGCCGGGCCATGCGGGCTGCATCGACTGCGGCGCGCAGATCGTCTGACCAGGCATAAA
Source organism: Rhodocyclaceae bacterium (assembly GCA_016791105.1). Lineage (GTDB taxonomy): Bacteria > Pseudomonadota > Gammaproteobacteria > Burkholderiales > Rhodocyclaceae > JAEUNM01. Next base: position 99,048 of record JAEUNM010000127.1, read on the forward strand.
TTACGCGCTTTCCGGTGCTACCAGCAGTCTTGCTTGGCGTGACGTGAATGCCGTCCTCGCGTAGGTCGGAGGCGGTCAGCAGTAGCAAATCACGCTGACGCATGCCTGTGAGCAGTTTCAGGCGCAGGTACGCTTGCACCATCAGCGCGCTGCCCTTGCGCTTGTTCGGCTTCAGCGCCAGCGCTTCGGCAATCTCCCAGTCCTCGACGTAGCGCGCGCGCGGCTTGGGGTTCGCGATCCGCACTTCCCCTTTGAACGGATGCGCATTCAGCAGCCCCCATTCCACGGCCTTCGTGAAGGCGTGCGAAAGCACTTCGATTTCGCGCTTGGCCGCCGTCGGCTTCCCGCGCGCGGCGGCGTATTTGTAGACGTGGTGCGGTTCCAGATCGCCAAGCGCCACATCGGCAAACACGGCCCGCAATTTTGCGATCTGGGCGCGGTTTCCGGTCGCCGTCTTGGCGGCCTTGGTTGGCACAACCTCTAAAAGATACCGGTCCAGCAAATCGCCTATCGTGCGTAGCGCAGGCTTGTCCTGCAGCCCCTGCATGCGCCGGCCGAATTCTGCGTGCGCTTCGGCAAGCGTGGTGCCCAGCCGATACCACGCCTTGCCGTCCCAGTGCGCGCGCATGTCGGCCGGTGGCAGGTAGTAATAAGCGCCGTGCTTCAGCACCCATCGCTTCGGCAGCGGCTTGTTTTCTGGCAGGCGTTTCGGTGGTGTCATTTTCTGAGCGCATCGAAGTCTGGTTCAACTTTACGCCTTCCTCGACCAAGCGGCGAAGGGTTTTCGAGGTCGGCGCGCATAACGATGGGCATTCCGTCAGGCCGCACGCGGTATTTCACCGCCAGCGCGGTGAGCACGGCGCATTGCGCCGCCCGGCGCCTCTTGCCTGTCAAGTCGCGCAGTTCTGGATCGGAAAGCCAAGCGTTCATCATTTTGGGGAGGCACAAATGTGTGCCTATTTCGATATTTGTAAGGAGGTGCCTAATTACGAGTTGGGCGGCAAAGGTAGCGGCATCCAGTACGCAGCCGCCATCTTCTGGTTGCTGTGCCAGAAAATCCCACCAATCCATGCGCCATGCACCGTTTTGCCACCACGGACGAAAAGCACCTCCTGCGCCTCCTGCGGCAGTT
>JAEUNM010000144.1 GCA_016791105.1 Rhodocyclaceae bacterium
CATGGGCCCGAGTTTTTGTGTCCGCCCCGACCGGGGGGGGGGGGGCGCCCCGCCCGCGGCAACCCGGGGGGCGCAATTGGCGGGGGCGACCCGCCCGCGCCCCCAAGCGTGCGCGCAATGGCCCGACTGCTTGAGTCAGGCCAGACCCTGGGGGCGCGGGCGTCTCGCCCGCGGGAACACGCCGGGCGGCAATTGCGCGGGAGAGACGCCCAAGCCCCCAAGCGAGCGCGCAATGGCCCGACGGCTTGAGTCAGGCCAGACCCTGGGGGCGCGGGCGTCCCGCCCGCGGGAGCAAGCCGGGCGGTAATTGCGCGGGCGAGACGCCCACGCCCCCAAGGGCGTGCGCAAGCGCCCGATGGCCTGAGTCAGGCCAGACCCTGGGGGCGCGGGCGTCCCGCCCGCGGGACCACGCCGGGCGGCAATTGCGCGGGCGGGACGCCCACGCCACCAAGCCTGTGCGCAGTCGCCCGACGGCTTGAGTTACGCCGAGCCCGTGGGGCGCGGGCGTCCCGCCCGCGGGAACACGCCGGGCGGCAATTGCGCGGGCGAGACGCCCACGCCCCCAAACTCGTCCGCAGTCGCACCGGACGTTGGACTACGCCAGGCGCAAGGGCGCGCCCGCCCGCCGCGCACGATTAGAATCGCCATTCCAGGCCGGACGCCGCATCTCGGCCGGCCCTCACAAAAGTTCACGCCCCGCGAAGGTATGACTCCATGCGTCTGATCCACACCGCCGACTGGCACCTCGGCCAAACCTTGCACCAGTTCGAGCGCAGCTACGAACACCAGTGCTTTCTGGACTGGCTGCTCGATACCCTGGTGGCAGAGCATGCCGACGCGCTTCTGATCGCGGGCGACGTGTTCGACAACAGCAATCCCGCCGCGGCCACGCAATTGCAGTTCTACCGCTTCCTCACCGAAGCGCGGCGGCGCGTGCCGCACCTGAATATCCTGATCGCCGCCGGCAACCACGATTCGCCCGGCCGCATGGAAGCGCCGGGGCCGTTTCTGACGTTGATGGACGCCACCGTCGTGGGCCAAGTGGGCAATGCCGGCGCCGCGCCGGATTTTTCGCGCCTGGTCGTGCCGCTCAAGGACGCAGAGAGCCGCGTGCGCGCCTGGGCGATCTGCATGCCTTTCCTGCGGCCATCCGATCTGCCGCGCCTGGACACGGAACAAGACGCTTACGTGGCCGGCATCGCCGCGCTGTACCGCGATGCCTGCCGCCATGCCGCCGAGCGCCGCCAGCCTGGCCAGGCCATTATCGCCATGGGCCATTGCCATGTGAGCGGCGGCCAGGTATCGGAAGATTCCGAGCGGCGCATCGTGATCGGCGGTGCCGAAGCCCTGCCGGTCAGCCTGTTCGACCCCGCCATCGCCTACGTGGCGCTGGGCCACCTGCACCGCGCGCAGCGTGCCGGCGGCGATTCCACCCGCCGCTACAGCGGCAGTCCGCTGCCCATGTCGTTTTCGGAAATCGACTATCCGCATCAGGTGGTGGCGGTGGATCTGGAAGGCGAGGCGGTGCGCGAGGTGCGCGCAATCCCCGTGCCGCGGGCGGTGGATTTGTTGCGCGTGCCGGCCGCTCCGGCGCCTCTGCCTGAGGTGCTGGCCGCCCTGCAGGCGCTGCAATTACCGCCGCGCCCGCTGCCGGAACAAGCCTATCTGATGGTGCGCGTGCTGCTGACGCAGCCGGAGCCGTCCTTGCGCAGCCAGGTGGAAGCCGCGCTGGAAGGCAAGCCGTTACGCCTCGCGCGCATAGAGACCACCCACGCGCGGGCGCCGGGTGAGGAAGCCGCCGGGCTTGCTACGCTGGACGACTTGCACGCACTCACCCCCGCCGCCTGTTTCCAGAAACTGTACTGGAGCAAATACAAAGACCAGGCGCCGGCCCCGTTGCTGGAAGCATTCAATCAGTTACTGCTGAGCGGCGAGGGGCTGGCCGAATGAAAATTCTGGCGATACGCGGCAAAAACCTCGCCTCGCTGGCGGGCGATTTCCAGATCGATTTCACCGCCAACCCGCTCGCCGACGCCGGGCTGTTCGCCATTACCGGCCCCACCGGCGCCGGCAAAAGCACCGTGCTGGACGCGCTTTGTCTCGCACTTTACGAAAGAACCCCGCGCCTCGCGGGTGCCGGCAGCCAGGGCGAAAACATACCGGACGCCGAATCCGGCAGTTTCAATGCCGGCGACCCGCGCAGCCTGTTGCGGCGCGGCGCGGGCGAGGGCTATGCGGAAGTGGATTTCGCAGGTAACGACGGCCTGGCCTACCGTGCGCGCTGGACTGTGCGGCGCGCGCGCGGGCGCAGTTCCGGCAGTCTGCAGAAAACCGAGGTGCAACTGACGCGTATCGCGGACGGGCAAACTCTGGGCGACCACCGCAAAACCGAAACCTATGCGCAGATCAAAAATCTGATCGGGCTTAGTTTCGACCAATTTACGCGCGCCGTATTACTGGCCCAGAACGACTTCGCGGCCTTCCTGAAAGCGAACGACGGCCAACGCGCCGAACTGCTGGAAAACCTGACCGGCACCGACATTTACGCGCGACTATCGATACAGGCGCACGCACGCGAAAAACTCGAATCGGACAAACTGAAGCAGTTGCAGGAAAAGCTCCAGGGCCAGGTGCCGCTGGCGGAGGACGAACGTGCCGCGCGCGAACAGGCGCGTGAGGATCAGCAGGTGCGCCTGCGGGACTGCGAGGTCGAGCGCGCCAAAATCGAGGCGCACATGCGCTGGCACGCCGACTGGCAAACCTTGCGCAAGGACGAAGCAGAAGCGGGCGCACGCCACGCGCAAGACGTTGCCGCACATGACGCGGCCGCCGAGCGCCGGCATGCGCTCGAACAGGTGGAAAGCGTGCAGCCGGCGCGTCCTTTGCGCGATGAAGTGCTGCGCCTGCAGTCTGATGCGGGCAAGGCAGCGTCCGCGCTGAAGGATGCGGAAGCTGCCAGTGCTGGCGCGCGCGCACTGGCGCTGACCAGATCGACTGAACTGGACACAGCCGGCAAGAATTCGGCCGCCGCGCTGGAGGCGCGCGATGCTGCCAAGCCGGACCTGGACGCAGCCAGGGCGCTCGATGCGCAGATCGAAGCGGCGCTGCCGCATGTGGAACGTGCCGGCGCGGCGCGCGACAACGCGGTGAAAGCCGTCAATGCGGCCGGCGCGAACATGCGCAAACTTGAAACCGCATCCGGTGCGGTCGAACAGCAATTACGCGATGCGCAAACATGGCTGGCCGGCCACGCAGCGTGGCGCCAACTGGCGGAACAATGGGCGCGCTGGGAATTGCTGTTCGGACAGGCCGCGAACCACCTCGACGCGGAACGGCGGGCGCAGGCGGAAAGCGCTGCGCTGGTCAAAAAACTGGCCGGCCTGCAGGTCCGCGTGAAACAGGCTGGCGATGCCCGAGCCGTCAGCCAGGAAGCACTAAGTCAGGCCGCCACGGCGCTCGATGCGGCGCAGCAGGCCGCAGCCGGCTACGACTTCGAAGCGCTGGCGCGCGAACGTCAGGTGCTGGAAGCGCGCCGCGAACAGAGCGCCTTATGCCTGCAGCGGTGGCAAAACCTGAGCGCCAAACGCCAAGCTGTGCAGGAACTTGCGCTGCGCGCGCAGAACCTGTCCGACGATCTCAAATCATTGGATGAGCAACTAAGCGCTTGCGCTGCCGCGCGGCCGCAAAAGGAGAGCGAGGCGGCTGCCAGCGAGCGCGCCTTGCGGGTGGCCGAACTTGCCGCCAGCGCCAGCGTGGAAGCGTTGCGCGCGCGGCTCGAACCGGGCGCCGCTTGCCCGGTTTGCGGCGCCACGGAACATCCTTATGCCGCACATGACCCGGTCGCCAAAGCCATGCTGGAAGCTTTACGTCGGGAGGCGGTGACGGCGAAAAAGGCACTCGCCGACCTGATTGCGGATGAAGCCACTGCACAGGGCAAACGCCAGGCACTGACGCATCAGAATGAAACGCTGCGCGCGCAGGCCGTGCGCGCTGAGGAGGAGCTAAGCAAGTCCCGGCGCGCCTGGGACGCGGCCGCGCCGGGGGCGGAATTTGATGCCATCGCCGAAGCCGAGCGGGAAAACGGGCTACAGCGCGCCCTGGATCAGACCAGAACCGATCTTGCCGCGCTGGCCGAGCGCGAACAGGCCCAGCGCGCCGCCGCGCGCCTGCGCGAGACGCGCGATGCGGCCTGCAAGTCTGCCGCTGCAGCCGCCGAACAGGCGCGGCAAAGCCTGGAAAAACTGGAAAAGGAGGTGCAGCCGCTGGCGCAGGAAAAGGATGCCGCCACTACGCGTGCTGAAACCGCAGCCCAACATCTGGAAGCTGCCCTGCACGCGCTGGACGAGGCGTTTGCCGATGCCGGCTGGCGCGCTGATTGGCGCGCCGCGCCGGCAAGCTACGCGGCTGCGCGGCAGCACGAGGCTGTGGAATGGACGCGCAACAACACCGTTCTGGATCGGTGCGGCGAGCGCAGCCGCCAGCTCGCCACCGAAATGCGTGCCGCCAGTGAAGCCCTGACATTTGCCGAACAGCAGCACAAAGACCGCGCGCAAGCCTGTGTCGGGCAGGAATCCAATCTAGCCAAGCTGCGCGGCGAGCGCGCCGGCCTGCTGGGCGGACAGCCGGTTGCCGCGGCGGAAAAGGCGCTTGCCCACGCCCTCGCGATCGCTGGCGCTGAATTGGAACGTGCGCGTCAGGCGAGCCAGGAAGCCGATGGGGCAAGTACGCGGCTGACGGAAACGGCACGGCTGGCCGCGCTGGGCCTGCAGCAAATCGAGGCGGAACGCGGCGCGGCGCAAGCCCGCCTGGCCGACTGGCTGGCCGGCTACGCGCGCGATGGAAAGGGACTGGGGCGAGAGCAACTGGATGCCTGGCTGGCCTGGACGCCCGAACGCATACAGGTCGAGCGCAGCGCGCTACTTGCTTTGGCCGGCGCGGTCGATACTGCCCTGGCTGTGCTGCGGGAAAACATCCGCCGCCGCGAGGCGCACGAAGCGCAGCGCCCCACCGAGCAGGATTTGCCGGTGCTGCAAACGGCATTGGCCGATTTGAACGTGGTGTTGGAACAGTCGAAAAAGGATCTTGCGGCAGTAGAACTGGTTCTGGCCCAGGACGAAGAAAAACGCGTGGCGGCTTCCGGCCTGCGCCGGGAAATCGAAGCACAGGCGGCGGTGAGTACCCTATGGCGTCAGTTGGCCGATCTGATCGGCTCGCATGACGGCAAAAAATTCCGCAATTACGCGCAGCAGCTGACGCTGGACATATTGCTCGGCTACGCCAACCGGCACCTGGAAACTCTGGCGCGGCGCTACCGCCTGAAGCGCATCGACGACACGCTGGGCCTCATGGTGGTGGATCAGGACATGGGCGACGAGGTGCGCTCCGTGCATTCCCTGTCGGGTGGCGAGTCCTTTCTGGTGTCGCTGGCCCTGGCTTTGGGCCTGGCGTCCTTGTCCTCGCACCGCGTGCGGGTCGAATCGCTATTCATAGACGAAGGTTTCGGCAGCCTGGACGCGGATGCGCTGGCCGTCGCCATGGACGCGCTGGACCGCCTGCAGGCGCAAGGCCGCAAGGTAGGCGTGATCTCCCACGTTGCCGAAATGCACGAACGCATCGCCACCCGCATCGTCGTGCGCAAGGAAAGCGGCGGGCGCAGCAGGGTGAGTGTGGAACGTGGAACGTAGAACGTAGGTTGGGGTGAGCCTGCGAACCCCAACAAAGCGCGTTGATTGGAGGCCGATTTCTGGGTTGATTAGGGGCCGATGGTTGGGTTGATTCGAGGCCGATAGTTTGGTTGATTTGAGGCCGATTGTTGGGGTTCCTGTCGTCACCCCAACCTACGTTCTGGGCCGCAAGGCGGGGGTTTCCGGCGGGACGGGGTATGTGCCCCGTCCGGCGCCGATAGCTAACAAGTAGGTTGGGGTGAGCCTGCGAACCCCAACAAAGCACGTTGATTTGAGGCCGATTTCTGCGTTGATTAGGGACCGATGGTTGGGTTGATTCGAGGCCGATAGTTTGGTTGATTCGAGGCCGATTGTTGGTGTTCCTGTCGTCACCCCAACCTACGTTCTGGGCCGCAAGGCGGGGTTTCCGGCGGGACGGGATATGTGTCCCGTCCGGCGCCGATGGCTAACAAGTAGGTTGGGGTGAGCCTGCGAACCCCAACAAAGCACGTTGATTGGAGGCCGATTTCTGGGTTGATTAGATGCCGATGGTTGGGTTGATTCGAGGACGATAGTTTGGTTGATTCGAGGCCGATTGTTTGGGTTCCTGTCGTCACCCCAACCTACGTTCTGGGCCGCAAGTCGGGGGTTTCCGGCGGGACGGGATATGTACGCCGTCCGGCGCTGGTAGGTAACACGTAGGTTGGGGTGAGCCTGCGAACCCCAACAAAACACGTTGATTGGAGGCCGATTTCTGCGTTGATTAGGGACCGATGGTTGGGTTGATTCGAGGCCGATAGTTTGGTTGATTCGAGGCTGATTGTTGGGGTTCCTCTCCTCACCCCAACCTACGTTTTGGGCCGCAAGGCGGGGGTTTCCGGCGGGACGGGATATGTACCCCGTCCCGAACGTTTCGTAACGCGCTGAACCGAGCGTCGCGCCGGGCGTACCGGCGCCCCAAACGAGCGTTGCCGGTGCGCAGGTGGTAGCGCACGTGTTCGCCCACCGGATTTCGCGCCCGCAGGTGTCGCAAATGGTGCCCTAATCCAGCGTGGCTTCGCCAAAACCGTCCAGGGGCATGGCGACGCCATTCATGATGCGCGGGATGGGCTCGGCCTTGACGATGTGCGCGCGATAGCTTTCTTCGATGGCCAGCCAGCGTTCCATGAAGCGTTCGGCCAGACCGTGCTCGTGCATGCATTGCGCGATGAGGCGGACGCGGTAATCGAATAATTCGTCCGATATGACCATCCAGTGGTGCGCATTGCGCGGGCGGTCGCCGAAATGGATTTTTTCGCCGGTGAATACCTGGCGCAAAAACTGAAACTGTTTTTCGATCGCACGCTGCCGCGTGGTGGCGTGGAAAAACGGTGCCAGGCGCGGGTCCGCGAACACGCGGGTGTATACGTCCTGCAGTATTTGCTGCAATAGTTCGCCGTCGCCCAGCGCGGCCCATAGTTCCGGATCAGGCTGCGGGTCTTTGCCTGCGCCTTCGTCCAGATCGGCCGCCGCTGGCAGTTTTTCCGCAGCCGGGCGGGGCGGACGCGGGGTTTTGCGCAATTCGCGCAGCAAGAAGGGGTCGGTGTGGACCGCGCCGGGCGCGACGCCGGCACGTAGCGCACGCTTGTGCAAGGCATCCACGAATTCGGCGCCGCCGGCGATGAATACTTCGCTCTGTTCCGGCGCCATGCCGGCGGAAAATGCGCGGCTGGCCAGCGCTTCGCGGGCGCACAGCACATCTTCCGGGTCCGGGCCGGCCGGCAGGCAGGCGCGGTAATTGAGCCGTGCGTGGCGCGCCTGCAGGTCTTGCAGGGTGGCGTGCAAATAATGGCCGGCGCAACTGTGGGCGTAGTGGTACAGGTGAATCGGGCTATCGCCACCGCGCGCGAGCGCATGGCGTAACAGCCCCAGCAGGGGCGCGAGGCCGGTACCGCTGGCGATCAGCACCAGCCGGCGCTGCGGCGGCGTTTCGGGCAATACGCAATCGCCCTCCGGGCCGCTGATTTCGACTTCGTCGCCTTCGTTCAGATCGTCGGCGATCCAGCGGCTCAGCATGCCGTTGGCAAAACGCTGGACGTGCAGTTCGAGCAAAAAATCCTGCGGCAGGCTGGCCAATGAATAACTGCGCACGACGCCGTCGTCACGCCGCAAATTAATGAATTGCCCGGGCCGGAAATTCAGTTCGGCGCTGGGTTCCAGCACCAGTTTGTATATTTCGGGGGCCAGCCTTTCTTTGCTCACCACCATGGCGCTGCGGAACAGGGTGCGGGTGTCGGGGCGGGCGATGCGCAGCGCGTCGTCCGGCACGCACAGGCAGGGCATGAAATAGCCGCCCTCGATCAGGCTGGCACGCAGCCCTGCGCGGGCCGCTTCGGGCGGTGTTCCTGCCTCGCAGCGCTGCAGGCAGGCGTGGCAGACGCCGCTTTTGCACGAGAACGGCACGTTGATGCCGCGCCGCAACTGCGCGTCGAGCACGCTTTCGCCCTCGCGGCAGTCCAGTTCGCGGCCTTCGAATTCTATGGTTGGCATGAAGCGCGCTCCGGATAGTCAGATTAAAGCGCGCCCGTTAAAAATTCCAGCCCAGCCAGATGAAGAGCGGCGGCAACGCCAGCCAGCACAAACCTTTGACCAGGAAGAACAGGAAGCCCAGCTTGCCGGCAAGCTGCAGCCAGCCGTCGCGGCGGTTGCGTGGGTTGGCGGGCTTTATTGAAAACGCCTGCATGCTGCCTCCTCGCTGCGGTTGGACAGGCCTCAGGCCGCCATCAATTCGGCCGCTTTGGCGGGGGCGCGGCGCGCATCGAGAAAAACCCGGCCGAGATTGATGGACGCTTTGGCGGATGTCGCCAGCACAGCCTTGCCGCCCGCCTGCACCAGCAGGACGCAGCCGTCCGCGCCTTCCACCAGGGCCTGGCGCAGGCGGCCGCGATTGACCTCTTGCTCCGCCCGTTCGGCGAGCGCAAGCAGTGATGCGCACATGGCGCCGAAGCGATGCGGGTCTACTTCCTTATCCAGCGCCGTGGCGATGATAAGTCCATCGGTCGAAATGACGGCGCACGATTCGATGTCCGGATTCACCACCGAAAGGCTGCGCAGCAAGCTGCGCAGTTGTTTCACGTTTCTGGCTTCGGATTGCATGGAGGGCGCGCTCGGACGGGCTAGGCTGTGCATCGCCAGCCTTTACATGGTGGCTTCGATGTCGGGCTGGCTGGAGCGCGCTTTGGTGAGCACCATGCCAAGATTGGCAGACTTGCGGCAGACGCAGGTGACCACATGGTCGGTATTGACCTTGCCGCGCATGAATACGTGTATCAGGTTGTCGCTATTGACGATGATTTCCTTGAAGTAACGGTGCTCGTCCTCGCGCACGCCGCGCGATTTCTTGAACATTTTTTCGATCATCGACACATTCGTGCCCTGGAACAGATCCGCCGTTGCAGCCGCAACCAGTTCGATCACTTCCTGCGGGTGAGAATCCACCGTCTTCACTGCCAGCAGCATGCCCGTGGTCAGATCCATATATCCGGCCGCGACGCACTCAGGTACGCTAGGGACGGATTTCTGCAATGCGCTGTCGAGCGAAACTGCCATGACTAATCCTCTCTCTATCTGGGGGCGGCTGCGGCATCCGGGCCGCCTGCCATCAATCGCGTTGCGCCAGTCCAAACTCGGCTGGCGTTGTGGGTATGAGCCGGGCGATGCGCCCGGCCTGCAAATCTTCGGCAAATGCTTGCAGAAACTTTAACTGCCGTTCGGATTGCACCCAGCGCGGTTCGATGTCGCGTACCCGCTCCAGCGCGTCGAGTGCTTCGCGGCCTTCCCGGATCAGGTAACAGGCGAGGACGGTTCCGGTGCGTCCCAGTCCAGCCAGGCAATGCACCGCCTCCACGCGCCCGGCGCCGATCAGTTCATCCAGCGTGGTGCAGATTTGCAGCGCCTGCGCGGTGCTTGGTGCATGCATGTCGGGAATCGGAAACCCGCGTGCCGCGATGCCGAATTTGCGCAGCGTGGCGGTATCGAGCGGGGTTTCGGTGAGCGTGAGCAGCACGTCCACGCCGACGCGCCGTAACAGGCGCAGGTCGTAGTCCAGATCGTGCACCACGCCGGGCATGGGCGTGCCGGCCAGGCGTCCGTTGCTGAGCCACAGGAAGCCGCGCGGTCCGAATGAATCCGGCACGTAGTCGCGCTTCCGGCGCTAGCGGGGGCGGCGGCTCCACGCCTTCGTCCAGTTCTTCGCTGGCGGCGTCGGGCGCCGGCACGGCGCAACTGGGGCCAAGCCGAAAGCACCGAGTCGATGTCGCGCAGCGGGGGTTACGCTGCGAAAGCCAGGCAATTCACGATCAATTGCGCCTGGATCGGCTCGATTCCGGGCCGGGCGCAAACCAGGCAAAAAGGGCTTCCGCTTGAGCGGGACGGGGTATTTACCTCGTCCTGAAGAGTTTCGGAGCGGCAACGGAAGCTGGCATACGCGACGCTGACGGGGGCAAACCTTGCGGACGGGGCAACATGCCCCGTCCGGCGCGCGGCATGCCCCGTCCGGCGAGCGGGGACCGCCATGCCCGCCTATCTGCGACGCGGGATCCCTGCGGCGAGGCCGGTGTCCGTCAGGCCGCTTGCGCGGCTTCGACTTTGACGGCGCATTCCGCCTCGAAACGCGCAAGCCTTGTTTCGCGTTCCTTACCTGCCTGCTCCATGCTGGCGAGTTTGAGCGGGCCGAAGCCGCGTATCTGTTCGGGCAGTTCGGCCAGGTTCACGGCGGCGGGGACATTGGCGGGTGTCAGGCGCGGCAGCAGGGCTTCGATGTCGGCGCGGTATTGCACGATCAGTTCGCGCTCCTGGCGGCGTTCCTCGCTGCGTCCGAAAAGGTCGAATTTCGTGCCGCGCAGGCCTTTCATGCGCGCCAGCCAGCCGAACAGTTTCATCATCCAGGGGCCGTAGCGGCGCTTTTTGGGGCGGCCGCTGTTGGGGTCGATGGCGTTGAACAGGGGCGGGGCGAGGTGGAATTCGAGGTGGTAGTCGCCTTCGAATTGTTCTTCCAGTTGCGCCTGGAAAGCCGGGTCGGTGTAGAGGCGCGCGACTTCGTATTCGTCCTTGTAAGCCATTAGTTTGTACAGGTAGCGCGCGACGGCTTCGGTCAGGCGTGTGCTGCCCAGGGCGGATTCGGCTGCACGCACTTTATTGACGAAAGCTTGATAGCTCGCGGCATAGGCGGCGTCCTGATAGTCGGTGAGCAGTGCTGCGCGCTGCGCGATAAGTTGTTCCAGCCGCACGCCGGGGGCGAGCGGCAGGGGCTCGGGCGGCAGCACGTGGCGCTTTACGGCGCCCAGGTCGCAGGCGGCGCGGCGGCCCCACAGCACGGCTTTCAGGTTCATGTCCACGGCCACGCCATTCAGCTCTATTGCGCGCGTGAGCGCGGCCAGCGATACCGGCAGCAAGCCGCGCTGCCAGCAATAGCCGAGCAGGAAACTATTGGTGGCGATGGCGTCGCCCATTAGTCGCGTGGCCAGGGTTTGCGCGTCGATAAAATCCACCTTGCCGGCGCCGCAGCTATCGGTGATGACCTGCTGCATTTTGGCGAGCGGGAATTTCCAGTCCGGGTTGGACGTGAATTCGGCGGTGGGCGTTTCGGTGCAATTGACGACCGCGCGGGTTTTGCCGGCCATGGTTTTGGCGAGCGTTTCGGTCTGTGCGGTGGTGATCACGTCGCCGCCCAGGATGGCGTCGGCTTCGCCGGCTGCGATGCGCACGGCGTGCAGGTGTTCCGGACGATTGGCAATGCGCACGTGGGAAAACACGGCGCCGCCTTTTTGCGCCAGCCCGGTCATGTCCAGTACCGTGGCGCCCTTGCCGTCCAGGTGAGCGGCCATGCCCAATAGCGCGCCCAGGGTAATCACGCCGGTGCCGCCCACGCCGGTAATCAGGATGCCGTAGGGCTGGGACGTGTCGGGCAGTTCTATGAGCGGCGGTTCGGGGAAATGCGATTCGTCGCCGCCGGCGGCCTGGCCGCGCCGCAGTTTGCCGCCATGCACGGTCACGAAAGAGGGGCAGAAGCCGTTCAGGCAGGAATAGTCCTTGTTGCAGGCGGATTGGTCTATGGCGCGCTTGCGGCCGAAGTCGGTTTCTACCGGCACCACGGCCAGGCAGTTGGATTGCGTGCCGCAGTCGCCACAGCCTTCGCACACCGCGGTGTTGATGAAGGCGCGCACGGCCGGATCGGGATAGCGGCCGCGTTTGCGGCGGCGGCGCTTTTCGGCGGCGCAGGTCTGGTCGTATATGAGCGCGGATACGCCGCGATAGGTGCGCAGTTCTTTCTGCACCGTATCCAGTTCTTCGCGGCCGCGCAGTGCCACGCCATGCGGCAGGTCGGCGATGCCCCAGGGACGCGGCGTGCCGTCGGTGAGCACGACGATGTTATGCACGCCTTCGGCCGCCAGTTGCTGTGCGAGCTGCGGCACGCTGAGGCTGCCATCCACGGGCTGGCCTCCGGTCATGGCGACGGCGTCGTTGTACAGAATTTTGTAAGTGATGGGTACATTGGCGGCCACCGCTGCGCGTATGGCCAGCACGCCGGAGTGGAAATAGGTGCCGTCGCCCAGGTTCACGAATATGTGTTCTTCGTCCGTGAAGGGGGCCTGGCCTATCCAGCCCACGCCTTCGCCGCCCATGTGCGAAAAGGTGGAGGTGTTGCGGTTCATCCAGGTCACCATGTAGTGGCAACCTATGCCGGCGGTGGCGCGCGACCCTTCCGGCACCCGCGTGGAGGTGTTGTGCGGGCAGCCCGGGCAAAAGTACGGGATGCGCGCGATGGGCACCACGGGCTGGGCCAGGGAGTTCTCTTTGGCGCTCAGAAAGTCCAGGCGCGCGCGTATGCGCTCGGAGGTGTGGACGCGCTCTATGCGCGAGGCGATGGCGCGCGCCACCATGGCCGGCGTTAGTTCGCCCGCGGCGGGCAGCAGCCAGTCGCCGTGCGGTAGCGCCCATTCGCCTTTTTCGTCGAATTTGCCGATTACGCGCGGGCGCACGTCTTCGCGCCAGTTGTACAACTCTTCTTTCAACTGGTATTCGAGCAACTGGCGTTTTTCTTCGACCACCAGTATTTCTTCCAGGCCGTCGGCAAATTGCCGCACGCCTTCGGATTCCAGCGGCCACACCATGCCGACCTTGTACAGGCGCAGGCCGATTTCGGATGCCATGCGCTCGTCTATGCCGAGGTCATCGAGGGCCTGGCGCACGTCCAGATAGCTTTTGCCGGCCGTGATGATGCCCAGGCGCGGGCGCGGGCTGTCGATCACGATGCGGTTCAGGCCGTTCGCGCGGCAATAGGCCAGCGCGGCATACAGCTTGTGGTGCAGCAGGCGTTCTTCCTGCACCAGCGGCGGGTCGGGCCAGCGCAGGTTCAAACCGCCGGGCGGCAAGGCGAAATTTTCCGGCAGCAAAATTTGTATGCGCGCCGGATCGACATCGACTGTCGCTGAGGATTCGACTGTATCGGCCAGCGCCTTGAACGCTACCCAGCAGCCGGAATAGCGGCTCATCGCAAAGCCGTGCAGGCCGTAATCGAGATATTCCTGCACGCCGGCCGGCGCCAGCACCGGCATCATGACGGCCTTGAATATGTGTTCGGTCTGGTGCGGCAGCGTGGATGACTTGGCGGCGTGGTCGTCGCCGGCGATGGCCAGCACGCCGCCGTAGCGGCTGCTGCCGCTGGCATTGGCGTGGCGCAACACGTCGCCGCAGCGGTCCACGCCCGGGCCTTTGCCGTACCAGATGGCAAATACGCCGTCGTAGCGCGCCTTGGGATACAGATTGACCTGCTGCGTGCCCCAGCAGGCGGTGGCTGCCGTATCTTCGTTGAGGCCGGGGCGGAATACGATCTGGTTGGCCTCCAGTACCGCCTTGGCTTTCCAGAGTGTGAGATCCAGCCCGCCCAGCGGACTGCCGCGATAGCCGGAAATGAAGCCGGCGGTATTGAGGCCGGCCGCCACATCGCGCTGGCGCTGCATGAGCGGCAGTCGCGCCAGGGCCTGGTAGCCGGTCAGGTAAACGCGTCCGCTGACGGTGCTGTATTTATCGTCCAGGCTGGCCGCAGCCAACTCACGTTCGCCCATGTCTGCATCCTCCTGCGCTTGTGGCGCACCGCCCCCGCCGGGGCTCACTGCCGACGCAATCGTCCGGCCGGCAGCGGGTTGCGGCATGCCGGGCCGTCTTGTGAACGGCCGCCACGCCAAATGCCTTGAGGGTCGCCGCGGTCACAACCCAGGCACGACCTTGCCCGGATTGAGCAAATTGGCCGGGTCGAGCGCGCGCTTGATGGTGCGCATCACATCCACCGCGGGACCATGTTCGGCGACCAGAAAATCCTGCTTGCCTATGCCTATGCCGTGTTCGCCGGTACAGGTTCCACCCATGTCCAGCGCATGCTGCACGATACGCCGGCTGGCGGCTTCGGCACGCTCGATTTCGTCCTCATCTTCAGGGTCGACCAGCAGCACCACGTGGAAGTTGCCGTCGCCGACGTGGCCGACGATGGTGCGTACCAGGCCGGTGGTCGCCAAATCCTGCTCGGTGGCTGCGATACAGTCGGCCAGGCAAGAAATGGGTACGCACACGTCGGTGGTGAGGGCGCGCGCGCCGGGACGCAGGGCAATGGTCGCGAACAGGGCGCTGTGGCGGGCCGCCCACAGGCGCGAGCGGTCTTCCGGTTGCTCGGCCCACTCGAAGTCGAGTCCGCCGTTGCCGGCGGCGAGTTCCTGCACCGTTTGCGCCTGTTCCTTGACCGATGCCGGGCTGCCATGAAATTCGAAAAACAGCATGGGCGCCTCGCGCAGCGTGGTTTTGCTGTAGGCATTGGTGGCGCGCACCATCATCGCGTCGAGCAATTCGATGCGCGCGATCGGCACGCCCATCTGTATGGTCTGGATGACGGTCTGCACCGCGTCATCCACAGTGGGAAAGGCGCAAACGGCTGCCGCCACGGCTTCCGGCACGGGCGACAGGCGCAGCGTAATTTCGGTCATGATGCCCAAGGTGCCTTCGGAGCCGACGAATAGCCGCGTGAGGTCGTAGCCGGCTGAGGACTTGCGCGCCCGCCCGCCGGTGCGTATCACGCTGCCGTCGGCCAGCACTACCGTGAGGCCCAGCACCACCTCGCGCATGGTGCCGTAGCGCACGGCGTTGGTACCCGAAGCGCGCGTGGCGCACATGCCGCCCAGGCTGGCGTCGGCGCCGGGGTCGATGGGAAAGAACAGCCCGCTGCCGTGCAGCACGGCATTAAGTTGTTTGCGCGTCACGCCGGGTTCGACGCGACAGTCCAAATCTTCCACATTCACGGCCAGCACGCGGTTCATGCGCGTGAAATCCATGCTCAGCCCGCCGCGCACTGCCAGCACATGCCCTTCGAGCGAACTGCCGGCACCGAAGGGGATGAGCGGCACGCCATGCGCCGCGCAGGCGCGCACGATCGCGGAAACTTCTTCGGTGGATTCGGGAAATGCGACCGCGTCGGGCACGGCGTCCGGAAAATGCGACTCGTCGTGACCATGATGGCCGCATGGCGCGGCAGCGGTGGTGAAGCGCTCACCCAGCATTGCGGCGAGCGTGTCGCGCAGGCCGGGTGGGAAAGGAATGCGTTGTGCGAGAGGTGCATTCATGGCGTGCTCCGGAGCAGGCGACAGGCGAAATTCTACGCTTTCGGGCAGAATACGCACCCGGCCCGGGCGCAGCGGTCATTTTGGAAAGATATTTGACAAGGGTAAATCGGTAATCCATAATATCGGGTTTCCGCCGGAGGGGTTCCCGAGCGGTCAAAGGGATCAGACTGTAAATCTGACGGCTCAGCCTTCGAAGGTTCGAATCCTTCCCCCTCCACCAACGGCTTAAATGGATGTGCTTGGCACACCCAGCGGGTGTAGCTCAATGGTAGAGCAGAAGCCTTCCAAGCTTAAGACGAGGGTTCGATCCCCTTCACCCGCTCCAGCGTTGCCGGGGCAGTAACAGGCAAGCGGTGCGGCGGCCCGTGATATGCAGGGGCCGGGGTGTTGCGCGACGCAGGCGTAATGTGTGGGCGTAAGTGGCCTGCGTGCAGTTGAAGTAATGTGGGGTCGCAGGGCGGCCCCGTTAGCGCCCATGTAGCTCAGTGGCAGAGCACTCCCTTGGTAAGGGAGAGGTCGGCAGTTCAATCCTGCCCATGGGCACCAGTATGGTGGCCGCGCCCGAACGGGGGGGCGGCCGGAGGCAGCAGGCATAATCGGTTTGGAGTCATTCGGCAATGGCTAAGGAAAAATTCGATCGCAAGAAGCCGCACGTGAATGTGGGCACCATCGGTCACGTCGACCACGGCAAAACCACGCTGACGGCGGCGATTACCACGGTGCTGTCGACCAAGTTCGGCGGAACCGCGAAGAAATACGACGAA
>JAEUNM010000006.1 GCA_016791105.1 Rhodocyclaceae bacterium
GAATACAGCACGGACGGCACGAACTGGAGCAGCAGCGCACCGACGGCTGCGGAAGGGTCGAATACCGTCTATGTGCGCCAGACTGATGTGGCTGGCAATACCAGCGCGGCCTCTGCAGCTTACAACTACACGCTGGATACCACAGTCGCGGCGCCGAGCTTCGCGCTGGCCAATGACACGGGCAGCAACGGTACGGATGGCGTGACGAACGACGGCACGGTCAATGTGACGCTGGCGTCCGACGTCGCCTCCTGGCAGTACAGCACGGACGGGGGTGCGAACTGGACCAGCGGTTCCGGCAGCAGTTTCACGCTGGCCGAAGGCACGTACGCCGCTGGCAGTGTCCTCGTGCGCCAGACCGATATTGCCGGCAACACCAGCAGCAATACCGGCAACGCGGCCGCCATCACGGTGGACAGCAGTGCGCCGGCCGCCCCCGGCGTCGCGCTGACTACCGATACCGGCGCCAGCGGTTCCGACCGCATCACCAACACGGCCGGGCTGACGCCCTCCGGCGTCGAAGCCGGGGCAACGCTCGAATACAGCACGGACGGCACGAACTGGAGCAGCAGCGCACCGACGGCTGCGGAAGGGCCGAATACCGTCTATGTGCGCCAGACTGATGTGGCTGGCAATACCAGCGCGGCCTCCGCGGCTTATACCTACACGCTGGATACCACGGTCGCGTCGCCCAGCTTCGCGCTGGCCAACGACACGGGGGGCAATGGCGCGGACGGTGTGACGAACGACGGCACGGTCAATGTGACGCTGGCGTCCGACGTCGCCTCCTGGCAGTACAGCACGGACGGCGGCGCGAACTGGAGCAGCGGCTCCGGCACCAGTTTTACGCTGGCCGAAGGCACTTACGCTGCCGGCAGCGTACTCGTGCGCCAGACCGACATCGCCGGCAACACCAGCAGCAACACCGGCAACGCCGCTGCCATCACGGTGGACGCTACCGTGCCCGCCGCACCCTCTGTGGCTCTGACCACAGACAGCGGCTCGAGCACCTCGGACCGCATCACGAATATCCAGGGACTCACATTAAGCGGCGTCGAACCCGGCGCGCTGGTCGAGTACAGCAGCGACGGCATCCACTGGAGCAGCAGTGTGCCGACCGCCGTGGAAGGGCCGAATACCGTCTATGTGCGCCAGACCGACGCCGCCGGCAACACCAGCGCGCCCTCGGCGGCTTACACCTACACCCTGGATAGTACGGTCGCAGCACCTGGCTTCGCGCTGGCGAACGACACGGGTACAAGCAATAGCGACGGTGTGACGCAGGACGGCACGGTCAACGTGACGCTGGTAGCGGACGTGGCTTCCTGGCAGTACAGCCTGGATGGCGGGCAAACTTGGAATACCGGCAGCGGCACGCAATTCATGCTGCCGGAAGGAAGCTATCCACCCGGCGCGATCATGTTGCGCCAGACCGATACTGCCGGCAACACCAGTGTGCCGGCGGCGATCGACACGCCCATCGTGGTTGACCTCGCGCCGCCCGCTGCGCCCACCGTCGATAGTTTGCTCAGCACCAGCGGCACGCCGCTTCTGAGCGGCACTGCCGTGCTTGCACCGGGCGACACGCTCACGGTGGTGGTGGATGGTCATGCCTATCACCTCGGCGACGGACACCTGTTCCTGACGGGTACGCACTGGGCGCTGCAAATTCCAGCCGGAGATGCGCTACCTGACGGTGCACACGACATTGCCGCGACGGTGAGCGACGCCGCCGGCCATTCGGCAAACGACGCGACTTCGGCGGAACTTGTTATCGACACGACAGCACCCGGCGCACCCACGGTGGATGACGTCACGACGCAGTCCACCACTCCGGTGCTGGCCGGCACCGCGGCTCCGGGCGCAGGGGAAACGTTCAGCGTGACGGTGGACGGCATTACCTATACGCCGGGCGATGGTTTCCTCAGTTTGAACGGCACCAACTGGACGCTCGCGATTCCGCCGGCGCACGCGCTGACGGCCGGCGCGACTTATACGGTTACTGCGACCATCAGCGACAGCGCGGGCCACCACACCAGCGCGACCGGTACGCTGGTGGTGATCACCGCGCCGCTGCAGCCGCTACCCGTGGTCGTGGAGCCACTGCCGCCGGAGCTGCCCGCGCCACCGGCCGAGCAGCCGCCGGTGCCCACGGTGAATTTCGTGCCGCCGCCGCTGGTGCCAGCGGAAATCGTGACGCCGCCGGCACAATCCAATCCTATCTTGTCGGATTCGCCGCCGCCGGCGCTGCCGGAATTGCTGCCGCCCCTGCCCAACACGGGCAGCTTCCTGGTGTCCGCGGGGCAGGACGGGGCGGCAGCCGATGCACGCTTGCTGGTGGTTACGGAGCCACCGGCGCGTCAGATCAACGTCGGTGAAGAATCCAATTTTCAGCTCCCCGCGAGCATATTCCGCAATACCGATCCGTCTGCTCGTACCGAAGTGAGCGCGACGCAGGCAGACGGTAGCCCGCTGCCGTCCTGGCTCCACTTCGATCCGGGTACGGGGCGTTTCAGCGGAACGCCGCCGCCCGGCAGCCCACCTTCTTTGGACGTGAAACTGAATGCGCGCGACGACCATGGCAATCGCGCTTCGACTCAGTTCGCGGTGCAGATCGGTGGCGCAGGCAGCGCACCGGCAGCGGGCGCCGCGGCCGGCGTGGCCACCGGCGCAACTGGCGAGGACGTGGTTGCTCCGGCTGGTGGCGGTACAGGCGAAGCAGGCGCGCCGGCCTCCGGCGGTAGCGGCGATACGCCTACCCCGCTGTCCGGTGGAGAGGGAGGTGTAGCGCCCATGCCGGGCGCAAGCGGTGCAAGTGGCGAGAACGTGATTGCTCCGGCTGGTGGCGGTACAGGCGAAGCAGGCGCGCTGTCCTCCGGCGGTAGCGGCGATACGCCTACCACGCCGTCCGGTGGAGAGGGAGGTGTAGCGCCCATGCCGGGCGCAAGCGGTGCAACTGGCGAGAACGTGGTTGCTCCGGCTGGTGGCGGTACAGGCGAAGCACGCGCGCCGGCCTCCGGCGGTAGCGGCGGTACGCCTACCCCGCCGTCCGGCGGACAGGCAGGTGTAGCGCCCATGCCGGCCGCCAGCGGTGCAAGTGGCGGTACCGCGCTGCCCAAGGACTCTGCGGCCCCGCCCGAACTTGTCCTGCGCAGCGGTAGTGGCGCAACGGACGCCGGGCTGACCCTTGCCCTGCAAGCGACCGATCAGGAAGTGCGCCAGGGTCGCGAATTCAGTTTCGAATTGCCCAAAGGTATGTTCCGCCACAGCGACCCGGACATTGCGGTGCAGATCGAAGCGCGCTTGGCGGATGGCAGTCCCTTGCCGGAATGGCTGCATTTCAATGCCGAAACCGGGCGCTTCGCGGGCAAGGTTCCGCCCAGCCTGGATGGCGATCTGGAAATTAGCGTGATCGCGCACGATGCGACCGGAAAGCAGATCAGTACGCATTTCCGCCTGTCCATCGGCGATATCGAGCGTGCCGAGCCGCGTCCGCCGGCGCCGCCCGCGCGCGATGCGGGGGGCGATGGCAAGGTGGCGGAAAATGTCGATCCGGATGCGGTGCCGGCGGCCAAGCGCGGCCTGGCGCAAGGTCGTCCGGCACTTGCCGAGCAGATCGCGAAATTCGGCCGCAACTCGGCCCTGGTGCAGCGCCAGCAGCAGCTTGCCGCCAGTCTGGCGCGCTTGAGCCAGAGCCGGCGCGGCGGCTGAGCGGCTCCGGCTCCGGCTCCGGCTGGTGCGCGGGAGCCGGTACGCGAAACCGCGCGTAGCGACGGCGGCGCGACGCCTCAGCCCTGCGGCGGGTGCTGCAGGGTGGAGGTATTGCGCATGTGGTCGGCAAGATCCGACAAAGCGCGGAACAGGCCCTCGCGTATGGCTTGGTCGGCGATGCATTCCTGCATCGCCAGGTGCATGCAATGCAGCCACTGGTCACGTTCGGACGGGCCGATTGGAAAGGGCAGGTGGCGCGCGCGCAGGCGCGGGTGGCCGAAACGCTGCACGAATAGCTGCGGGCCACCCAGCCAGCCGGATAGAAACATGAACAGCTTCTGCGCCGAGCCGGCCAGGTCGGGCGGGTGCAGTTTGCGTATGCCGTACGCTTCGGGCAGTTCGTCCATGTGGCGGTAGAAGGTGTCGACCAGCTTGCGCACGGCAAGCTCACCGCCTATCGCGTCGTAGGGGGTTTGGGCGGATTCGGGCATGGCAGCGGCGACTGCGCCTCACATACTTTGGTAGATCGGACCTTCGCCGCCCTGCGGCGCGACCCACACGATATTTTGCGTCGGATCCTTGATATCGCAGGTCTTGCAGTGCACGCAGTTTTGCGCGTTGATCTGCAGGCGTGGGTTGGAGCCATCCGCGCCACGCACGATTTCATACACGCCGGCCGGACAGTAACGTTGTTCCGGCGCGTCGAACACCCGCAAATTCGTGTCTATCGCCACGTGCGGATTTTTCAGCCTGAGGTGACAGGGCTGGTCTTCTTCGTGATTGGTATTGGACAGGAATACCGAAGACAGGCGGTCGAAACTGACCACCCCGTCCGGCTTCGGGTATTCGATGGGCTGGCAGTCCGCCGCCGGCAGCAATTTGGTGTGATCGGGCGTCAGTTTGAGGGTCCAGGGCGCTTTGCCGCGGAACAGGGTTTGGTCCACGCCGACCATGAGCGCGCCGAAATACAGGCCTTTGCTCATCCACGGCTTGAAATTGCGCGCCTTGTGCAATTCTTCGTACAGCCAGCTGTTGCGGAACGCTTCCGGATAGGCCGTAAGTTCGTCACCGGCGCGGCCGGCGGCAAGGGCCTCGGCAAGCGCATCCGCGCACAACATGCCGGACTTGATGGCGCCGTGCGAACCTTTGATACGCGAAGCATTGAGGAAGCCGGCGTCGTCGCCGATCAGGGCGCCGCCCGGGAACACCAGCTTGGGCAGGGCCTGATAACCGCCCGCCGCGATGGCGCGGGCGCCGTAGGCGAGGCGCTTGCCGCCCTCGAACAGCGGACGGATTTTCGAGTGCGTCTTGAAGCGCTGAAATTCTTCGAATGGCGACAGAAAGGGGTTGCTGTAATTGAGCCCCACCACGAAGCCGGCGGCGACCAGGTTTTCGCCATAGTGGTAGACGAAAGAACCGCCGTAAGTGGCGCCGTCGAGCGGCCAGCCGGCGGTGTGCATGACCAGCCCCTTGCGGTGCTGCGCCGGGTCCACCTGCCACAACTCCTTGATGCCTATGCCGTACACCTGGGGCTGGCAGTCGCGCCGCAGTTGAAATTTGGTTTCCAGTTGACGGCCCAGGTGGCCGCGGCAACCTTCAGCGAACAGGGTGTATTTGCCCAGTAGTTCCATGCCCGGCTGATAGGCCGGGGTGTGTTCGCCCTCGCGAGAAATGCCCATGTCCCCGGTGGCCACGCCGCGCACCGCGCCGGCGTCGTCGTACAGAATTTCGGCGCCGGCAAAACCGGGATAGATTTCCACGCCCAGGGCTTCCGCTTGCTGGCCCAGCCAGCGGCACAGCACGCCCAGGCTGATCACATAATTGCCGTGGTTCTTGAAGCAGTCCGGCAGCAGAAAATTGGGCACCTGGAAGCCGCCGCTGTCGCTCAGGAACAGAAAGCAGTCGTCGGCAACCGCGGTTTCCAGCGGCGCGCCCAGTTCTTTCCAGTCCGGAAACAATTCGTCGATGGCGCGCGGATCCATGATGGCGCCGGACAAAATGTGGGCGCCGATTTCGGCCCCTTTTTCAATCAGGCAAACATTCGTTTCGGGACTTTTCTGCTTGAGGCGTATTGCCGCGGCAAGTCCGGCCGGACCACCGCCGACGATTACCACGTCAAATTCCATGCTTTCGCGTTCCATGTTCCCCTCGCAAAATTTGCGCCGCTGTCGGGCGTGTAGGCCAATTCGACCTGATTATAATCGTGCGTCCAAACTCAGTTTTCCAATCGCGCCATGTTAGAAGATCGACGTCTGGTCCACATCACCCGGATTCCCATCCGCTGGGGCGACATGGATGCCGTGGGCCATGTCAATAACACGATCTATTTCCGCTACATGGAACAGGCCCGCGTCGAGTGGCTGGAAGAACTGCGGCTCAAGGCCGGGCCGAAAGCGCCGTTTGCAGTGGTGGTCAATGCAAGTTGCACCTTTCTGATTCCGTTTGCCCATCCGGGTACCGTGGAGGTGCGGTTTTTTGCCGACAAGCCCGGGCGCAGTTCGCTGCAGACCTATTACGAATTGCGTCTGGTCGACGATGAACGGATTTACGCCGAAGGTTCCGCAAAAATGGTGTTTACCGATTCGGAAAGCGGCAAATCGATGGTGATTCCGGATAACTTGCGTCGTCTTATCGACCCGCAGTAAGACATTTTTCTGCAGATGCCGTGACCGGCCGTCAGGATCGCCTGAGCGCGACAGGTTCAGGCAATGCAGCGGCGTGCCGCAGGCGCAAGGTTTTTGCCGGACGGCAGGCAGAACCGTAGAAACGGTATAGACCGTAGCCGAAGGGGCGCACCCGCCGTCGCCAGCGACCCAGACACAAGGAGAACGCCATGTCAGAACCCGACCAACAGCCAATGTGGAGTCCGTCCGCCGAGCGCATCGGCACGGCCACGGTAACGCGCTTTGCCGCGGTGGCGGCGCAGCGCTGGGGCCAGCAACTGCCGGACTGGCACGCGTTGTGGCGCTGGTCGGTGGACCAGCCGGAACAGTTCTGGATATCGGTGTGGGAATTTTGCGACGTGGTGGGCGAGCGCGGGGCGCTTGGCCTGGTCGATGGCGAGCGCATGCCGGGCGCGCGCTGGTTTCCCGACGCACGGCTGAATTTCGCCGAAAACCTGCTGCGTGTCCGCGATGCCGCTCCGGCGGTGGTGTTCTGGGGCGAAAACAAAGTCCGGCGCAGTCTGACGCGGGCCGAACTGTATGTCGAAGTTGCCCGCTTCGCTGCCGCGCTGCGCGCGGCCGGCGTGGGGCAGGGCGATCGCGTCGCGGCCTACATGCCGAATATGCCGGAAACGCTGGTGGCCATGCTTGCGGCGGCATCACTGGGGGCTATCTTCAGTTCCGCCTCGCCCGATTTCGGTGTGCAGGGCGTGGTCGATCGGTTCGGGCAGATCGAGCCCAAGGTGCTGATCGCGGTCGACGGCTATTACTACAACGGCAAGACGGTGGACTGCCTGGGCAAGCTCGCCACCGTGGTGGCGGCCATGCCCAGCGTGCAGCACACGGTGATCGTGCCTTATGTGTATGACTCACACGAGGTCGGCAACATTCGCGGCGCGGCAATCTGGGCAGATTTCTGCGCGCCGCACGCGGCTAGCACGGAGATCGATTTCGTTCGCCTGCCTTTCGACCATCCGCTCTACATCATGTATTCGTCGGGAACCACCGGTGTGCCCAAGTGCATCGTGCATTGTGCCGGCGGGGCCTTGCTGCAGCATTTGAAAGAGCATCAACTGCACGGCGATGTGAAGCCGGGCGACCGCCTGTTCTATTTCACCACCTGTGGCTGGATGATGTGGAACTGGCTCATGTCCGGCCTGGCCTCCGGCGCCACGCTCATGCTGTACGACGGCTCGCCGTTTCTGGATGGCGGCCGCGTGCTGTTCGATTATTGCGCTGCGCAGGGGATTACGCATTTCGGCACCTCGGCGAAATTTATCGACGCCCTGGCCAAAGAAGGTTTGCGCCCGATCGAAACGCACGATCTCAGCGCGCTGCGCGCCATCTTTTCGACCGGCAGCCCGCTGGTGGCGGAAGGGTTCGAATACGTCTATGCAAATATCAAGCAGGATGTGCTGCTCGCCTCGATTTCCGGCGGCACCGATCTGTTGTCCTGCTTTGTGCTGGGCAGCCCGGTCCTGCCGGTGTGGCGCGGCGAAATCCAGTGCCGCGGCCTGGGTATGGCGGTCGAGGTGTATGACGAGGACGGCGCGCCGGTGCGCGAACAGAAGGGCGAACTGGTGTGCACCAAAGCATTTCCGGTCATGCCCGTCGGCTTCTGGAACGATGCCGACGGCTCGAAATACCGCGCCGCCTATTTCGAGCGCTTCGAAAACATCTGGTGCCACGGCGATTTTTGCGAAATGACCGCGCACGGCGGATTCATCATTTACGGCCGCTCGGATGCCACGCTCAATCCGGGCGGGGTGCGCATAGGCACGGCGGAAATTTACCGCCAGGTGGAAAAGCTGCCTGAGGTGTTCGAATCCATCGTGATCGGGCAGGACTGGCAGAACGACGTGCGGGTGGTGCTATTCGTGCGTCTGCGCGAAGGATTGGTGCTGGACGACGCGCTCATTGAACGCATCAAACGCACGATACGCGAGAACACCACACCGCGCCATGTGCCTGCCAAAGTGCTGCAGGTGCAGGATATTCCGCGCACCAAAAGCAACAAGATCGTGGAACTGGCGGTGCGCAAGGTGGTGCATGGCGAGGCCGTGAAAAACGTGGAGGCGCTCGCCAACCCGGAAGCGCTGGAATTTTTCCGTGCGCGCCCGGAATTGCAAAGCTGATGCCTGATCGGCCCGGCCTGGCTGGGCAGGCCGGGCGGGCCGCACAATTGTCGCCGGGAGATTTTTCATGCTGATGGACCGTAATCAGTCGCTGCTATTGCTGATCGATCTGCAGGAGCGTTTGCTACCCCACATCGACGACTGGCAGCGCGTACTCGACAATTCGATCTGGCTGCTGCAGGTTGCGCAAAAGCTGGGCGTGCCGGTATTGGCGAGCGAACAGTACCCGAAAGGGCTGGGGCATACCCATGCCGAGCTTGCGGCCTTGCTGCCGGCAAAATCCATCGTGACCAAAGAGCATTTTTCCTGCGTCGCGGCGGCTTGCCTGCCGGCTACCGGCACGGAACGTGCGCAAGTAGTGCTGGCAGGTGTGGAGTCGCACGTTTGTGTGCTGCAGACGGCGCTGGAATTGATCGGCCCGGAGCGGCAGGTGTTCGTGGTCGATGATGCAGTCGGATCGCGTGAGGCGCGCTCCAAAGAACTGGCGCTGGAACGCATGCGTTCCTATGGCGTGGAAATCGTATCGCGCGAAATGGTGGCGTTCGAGTGGCTGCGCCGCGCCGGTACGGACGAATTTCGTACCGTCAGCAAGGAATTTTTGCGTTAGCCGCCGGGCGAGGCACGGCTGCTGGCCATGCCTCTCGTGTCACGCCGCTTCCATCAGTCGCGCTGGCCGCCGCGCCGCCGCGCGACCGGCATGGTCAGCACCGAATTTGCAGCCTGCGGCGCTTCGTGCATCGGTTCGCTTTGGGCCATGGCGATATGTTCGCGCACCGTGGTCAGAAAGGCGTTCTTTTCCGCCATGTCATTGAAGGCGCTGTGCGGAATCGGGCAGAAGTTGAGGCCATTGATGCACAGCAGGACGCAGTCGCGTTCGTCGAAAATGTCGGCGACGGCGCTCCAGCGCGTGAAAACTTCGCTATCCGGGCCAAATTCGCGCAGACCCTCCGCTTCCACCTCGACGCCACGGGTGACACCGGGATAGCCGCTTTTTTCCACCAGCGCGCGCCGGTAGGCGAACTGGAACAGCAACTCCTTGCCGTGCAGCCCTAGCAGTACGAGGCCGATGCCGGCCGCCATCAAAATTCCTTGCGGTGAAGAATCCTGCAGCGCGCGTACCAGCAGCACGAGCAATAACAGGCTGATCCCGAGGGCGATCGTTCGCGCGAAGGCAATTCCTCTCACGCCGTGCAAAAAACGGCGCGATTGGCAGTGCAGCATCGAAGCAAACAGATCGTCCGAAAGGGTGAACTCGAATCGTTTGCGCATGATTGAGATGTTCCGTCCGGATGGATGTTGCTGCGCGGGTGGGCCATGTATTGCGCGGAAAGTGTGGGCGCCAGACGCTGCTTGTTGTAGGCCACGGCCAGGAAGCGCAGAGTGATTTGTGCGTTTTTGGGTGTATTTTACTTCAATGCGTGTCCGGTGCAAGGGGGCGGTCGTGAGCCTACGCACGCTGTGGCGTGCTGATGATGTTTTGCCGGTTCGTTACGTCATCGGCCTTCCGGCCGCCTTTGGGACGATCTGGTAACATTCAAAACTTTGTCTTCGGGTATTCATCTTGTCTGCGGAACAGTTGGTCGAGGTCGATGACGTCAGCTTTGCGTACGAACGCCGGCCGATTCTTACCGGCGTAAGCCTCAAAATTCCGCGCGGCAAGGTAATCGCCATCATGGGAGCCAGCGGTTGCGGTAAAACCACCTTGCTACGCCTGATCAGCGGTCAGGTCCGCCCTACCCGCGGTACGGTGCGGGTGGATGGTCAGGTGGTGCATGAACTTGATCGCGAAGGCTTGTATCGCCTGCGCCGCCGCATGGGCATGCTGTTTCAGTTTGGCGCCCTCTTTACCGATATGTCGGTATTCGACAACGTGGCTTTCCAGATCCGCGAACACACGGATTTGCCGGCGGAATTGGTGCGCGATCTGGTCATGATGAAACTGCACGCGGTCGGACTGCGCGGTTCGCACGCGTTCATGCCGTCCGAACTGTCCGGCGGCATGGCGCGTCGCGTCGCGCTGGCACGCGCCATTGCGCTCGATCCCATGCTCATCATGTATGACGAACCGTTTACCGGGCTGGACCCGATATCCATGGGCGTGATCGGTCAGCTCGTGCGGGCGCTCAATGCGGCGCTGGGGGCAAGTTCCATCATCGTTACGCACGACGTGCAGGAAGCGCTACAACTTGTCGATTACGTTTATTTCGTGTCGGAAGGACGCATCGTGGCGGAAGGCACGGCGGACGAGGTGCGTGCGTCGCGCCATCCCTACGTGCATCAGTTCGTGTGGGCCGAGCCGGACGGGCCGGTGCCCTTCGATTATCCCGCGGCAGCATTCCGCGACGAATTGCTGAGGGCGCCGCATGTTTGACGCCGTACTGCGCGGCCTGCGCCTGATCGGCCGCAACGTGATCGACCGCATCTGGCGCCTGGGCTATGCCAGCCGTTTTTTCGCCGCGGTGCTGATGCATTCGGGAACGGCGCTGCGGCGCTACAACCTGACCATACGCGAAATCTATTTCGCGGGCGTACTGTCGCTCATCATTATCAGCGTTTCGGGGCTATTCGTCGGCATGGTGCTGGGCCTGCAGGGCTATGACACTTTGCAGCGCTATGGCTCATCCGATTCGCTGGGGGTGCTGGTCGCGCTGTCGCTGGTGCGCGAACTGGGTCCGGTGGTGGCCGGGCTGCTGTTTGCCAGCCGGGCCGGATCCGCCATCACCGCGGAAATCGGACTCATGAAAGCGACGGAACAAATTACCGCCATGGAAATGATGGCGGTCGATCCGATCGCCCGCGTTGTCGCGCCGCGTTTTTGGGGCGGCGTAATTTCGATGCCGCTGCTTGCGGCGCTTTTTTCCGCGCTGGGTGTATTCGGCGGCTGGCTGGTCGGCGTTGTACTGATCGGTGTCGATGACGGTTCGTTCTGGGCGCAAATGCAGGCGGCGGTGGATTTTCGCCAGGACATCGTCAATGGCGTGATCAAAAGTGCCGTATTCGGGATGGCCGTGGCGTGGATCGCCGTATTCGAAGGCTATGACGCCATCCCGACGGCCGAGGGCGTGTCGCGCGCGACAACGCGCACGGTCGTGACATCCTCACTTGCCATACTGGCGCTCGATTTTGTACTTACTGCATTCATGTTTCGGGGGATTTGATGAACCGTGCCACGATCGACCTGTGGGTCGGCATATTCGTCGCGCTGGGGCTGGCGGCGCTGTTGGTGCTGGCACTCAAGGTGGGCAACCTGGCGTCGGCCAATATTTCGGACACCTATACCGTGCAAGC
Source organism: Rhodocyclaceae bacterium (assembly GCA_016791105.1). Lineage (GTDB taxonomy): Bacteria > Pseudomonadota > Gammaproteobacteria > Burkholderiales > Rhodocyclaceae > JAEUNM01. The sequence continues at coordinate 11,798 of JAEUNM010000006.1, forward strand.
CAACTTTGCCAACATCGGCGGCCTCAAGGTGCGTGCGCCCGTCAAAAGCTCCGGCGTGGTGGTGGGGCGTGTCGCCGGGATTTCCTTTGATGCCAAGGAATATCACGCTGTTGTAAGCTTGCAAATAGACCGCCGTTATGAATTCCCGCGCGATACCATCCCATCCATACTTACTTCAGGCTTGCTTGGTGAGCAATATATCGGCCTCGAAGTGGGCGGCGATCCCAAGGTATTGAAAGACGGCGATACCTTCAAGATCACTCAGTCGGCGGTCGTGCTCGAAAAGCTGATCAGCCAGTTCCTGTTCGACAAAGCCGCCGAAGGCGAGCCGAAAAAGCCTGCCGCGGCGGGAGCGGAAACAAAATGAAACCCTCAAAAATCGCGAGCATTCTGGCCTTGGGCCTGTTGGCCGGATGTGCCAGTACCAATAACCCGCACGATCCTCTGGAAGGGTTCAACCGTGCCATGTTTTCGTTCAACGAAGGCGTGGATAAGGTTGCACTCAAGCCCATCGCCAAGGGCTACGACGCTGCCGTACCGCAACCGGTGCGGACCGGGGTTTCGAATGCCTTTTCCAACGTCGGCGATCTTTGGGTCGGCGTGAATGACCTGTTGCAGGGCAAGCCCGGCGCCGCGGCGACCGACCTGTTCCGCGTGCTCGTCAATTCCACCATAGGCATTCTGGGCCTGTTCGACGTCGCGAGCGAAATGGGGCTGGAAAAGCACAACGAAGATTTCGGGCAAACGCTGGGACGCTGGGGCGTCGGTTCGGGCGCCTATATCGTGCTGCCGTTTTTCGGGCCGCGCACGCTGCGCGACAGCCTTGGCCTGGGCGTGGACCTGTACGTGGATCCGGTTGCCAATCACGATCCGGTTGATGTGCGCAATAGCTTGCTGGCGCTGCGCGCAGTGAGCGATCGTGCCGAATTGCTGCCGCTCGATCGGACCATAGAAGAAGCATCCACGGACAAATATGCGTATGTGCGCGACGCCTATCTGCAGCGCCGCCGCAGCCTGATTTATGACGGCAACCCGCCGCGCGAAAAGCTCGACTACGGTGCGCCGTTGTACGTGTCCCCGCTCGCCATGAGCCCGGTGCAGGATTTGCATCGCCTGGCCCTGGTGTCCCCCGGCGAGGTGATTGAACCCGAACCGGCAAGCGCGCACCAAACGGAAGCTGCTGTGCCGCTTGCCGCAGAGGCGGCGCCCCAAGCTGCGTCCGAATAAGATTCTCGCGGAGTTTTCATGCTTAAACGTTTGTTATTTTGTCTCGCCTTGTGGGTCGGCCTGGTGCCGGCCGTCATGTCCGCGCAGCAGTTGGCGCCGGACGAACTGGTGCGCAGTGTCGGCAACGAAGTGCTGTCCATCGTGCAGAAAGACCCTGATCTGGCCAGCGGCAACAGGAAAAAAGTGCTGCAACTGGTGGAAACGCGGGTGTTGCCGCACTTTGAATTCGGCCACATGACAGCGCTGGCTGTCGGCCGCGACTGGCGCCGCGCCACGCCGGACCAGCAAAAACAGCTCACCGACGAGTTCCGTACCCTGCTGGTGCGCACCTACTCGAATGCGTTCACGTCCTACCGCAACCAGACCATGGACGTGAAGCCGCTCAATGCGCAGGCTGGCGACACCGATGTGACGGTGCGCACGCTCATACGCGAATCCGGGCGTCAGCCGATCGCGATCGACTACAACCTCGAAAAGACCGATGGCGGCTGGAAGGTATATGACGTGGTGGTGGCCGGCGTAAGCCTGGTGACGAATTACCGCGAAACGTTCGCGGCCGAAGTGCGCAACAGCGGCATAGACGGCCTGATCAAGTCGCTCGCTATGCGCAACAAGACCAACGAAGGCGCCGCCGCGGCCAAATGATGCGCATTTCCGCTGGCCGTATGGAACTGGAAGGTCCAATGACCTTCGCGACGGCGCGCGCGTTGTCCGAACAAGGAGCGGCGGCGCTCGGGCCGGGCGCCTGTGTGATCGACCTCGCGGGCGTGAGCGATATTGATTCATCCGCGCTCGCAGTATTGTTTGCCTGGGCGCGTGCCGCGGCCAGCCGCGGTGGTTCGATTACCCTCGCCCATGTCCCCGCCAACCTGAGCAGCCTTGCCGAGTTGTACGGCGTCAGCGATTTGCTGCCGGCGGCTGCCTGAATTACCCGTCCCGCCTCATGAACGCCGCGATACGCGTGCGCCAGGTGGCCAAGCGCTATGGCAAGGTGCAGGCGCTGGCCGGCGTCGATCTCGATGTCACCAGCGGCGAGTTCTTTGGCCTCCTGGGGCCCAATGGTGCCGGCAAAACCACCCTGATTTCTGCGCTGGCAGGCTTGGTACGGCCGGACCAGGGCACGCTCGAAGTGATGGGCTACGACGTGATACGCCAGTATCGCGACGCGCGCCGCAACCTCGGCGTGGTGCCGCAGGAGCTGGTGTTCGATCCGTTTTTCACCGTCCGCGAAACTTTGCGCCTGCAGTCCGGTTATTTCGGCATTCGCCACAACGATGACTGGATAGACGAAATCCTCGCCCATCTCGACCTGACGCCCAAGGCGGATGCCAATATGCGCGCCCTGTCGGGTGGCATGAAGCGCCGCGTGCTGGTGGCTCAGGCCCTGGTGCACAGGCCGCCGGTGATCGTGCTCGACGAACCCACGGCAGGCGTGGACGTGGAATTGCGGCAGGGCCTGTGGCAATTCGTGCGGCGGCTCAATCAAGCCGGTCACACCATCGTGCTCACCACGCACTACCTCGAAGAAGCGGAAACCCTGTGCGGTCGTATCGCCATGATGAAAGCGGGCAGGGTCGTCGCGCTCGATACCACGGCCAATTTGCTGCGCCTGCATTCGCAGCACAGCCTGAAAATCCGTCTGGCGAATGCCGGGGCGCTACCTGAACGGCTGGCCGAACGGGCGAAATCGATTGCGCCGGGGCAATTTGTGCTGCCGCTCGAAAGTTACGACGAAATGGGCGGCATTTTTGCGGCACTGCAGGCGGCCGGGCTGAGCATCGACGATTTCGATCTGGCCAAACCCGATCTGGAAGACGTGTTCGTGGCCGTCATGGCGGGCGCGTGAGCATAAAGATAATCCCGGACCGACCGAGCCACTGAATCCGCCATGCATGGTTTTCGCACATTGCTGTACAAGGAAGTGCTGCGCTTCTGGAAGGTGGGTTTCCAGACTGTGGCTGCGCCGGTGCTCACCGCTCTGCTGTATCTGCTGGTGTTTTCGCACACGCTCGAACGTCAGGTCAGGGTGTATGAAAACCTGTCCTACACCTCGTTTCTGGTGCCCGGGCTCATCATGATGAGCGTGCTGCAGAACGCATTCGCGAACAGTTCGTCGTCGCTCATACAGTCCAAGGTGACGGGAAACATCATTTTCGTGCTGCTGCCGCCGCTGTCGTACCGCGAATTTTTTTCCGCTTACGTGCTTGCCGCCGTGTTGCGCGGCGCGGTGGTTGGGTTCGGCGTGTGGCTGGGCACCTGCTGGATGGTTGATCTGCAATATGCCGCGCCCTGGTGGATCGTGGTATTCACCTTGCTGGGCGGCGGCATACTTGGCGCGTTGGGCGTGATCGCCGGCATATGGGCGGACAAATTCGATCAGCTTGCGGCGTTCCAGAATTTCATTATCATGCCGCTCACTTTTCTGTCCGGCGTGTTTTTTTCCATCCATTCGCTGCCGGCCTTCTGGCACGGATTGTCGCGCGTGAACCCGGTGTTCTACATGATCGACGGGTTTCGCTATGGATTTTTCGGCCGTTCGGACGTGTCGCCCTGGATCAGTTTTGCCGTGACGGCCTGCTTCTTTCTGCTGCTGGCGGCCGCCACGCTCAGAATGCTGGCCAGGGGATATAAATTGCGCGGCTGAGCGCGCGATAGGTACAGGTTCAGAATTCACCATGGTTACACCCGGAAGCATAGAAGCGTCGATACGCGCAGGCATAGCCTGTGAATATTGCGAAGTGAGCGGCGATGGCCAGCACTTCGAGGCGATCATCGTGTCGGCGCAGTTTCGCGGCCTGACCCGGCTCAAGCAGCATCAGCTTGTGTTTGCGGCACTGGGCGACCGCATGCGCTCGGAAATTCACGCCCTATCCATGCGCACGCTCGCGCCGGAAGAGTGGTCGGCCTAGCCGGGCGCACTTTGGCCGGCGGCAAGCTGATTTGACCGTCGCGCCGACAGAATTTTCATATCGGGAAACCCTAGCAGTGGACAAGTTGCTCATCATTGGCGGCACCCGCCTTGCCGGTGAAATCGAAATTTCCGGCGCGAAAAATGCGGCTTTGCCCATCCTGTGCGCGAGCTTGCTCACGCGCGAGCCGCTCACGCTCACGCGCGTGCCGGCGCTAAATGACGTGCGCACCATGCTCAAACTGCTGCAGCGCATGGGCGTCAAGGTGGAAATTGCACCCGGCACCGGCGGCGATACGGTAACGCTATGTGCGGCCGGGCTGGACAATCCGCTCGCGCCGTATGAACTGGTCAAGACCATGCGCGCCTCCATCCTGGTGCTCGGGCCACTTACGGCGCGTTGCGGCGAGGCGCGTGTGTCGCTGCCGGGCGGCTGTGCCATCGGTGCGCGGCCGGTGGACCAGCACATCAAGGGCCTGCAGCAAATGGGCGCCGAGGTCAATGTGGAGCACGGTTACGTGCACGCGCGCACCACGCGCCTGCGCGGCGCGCGCCTATTTACCGACATGGTCACGGTGACCGGCACCGAAAACCTGATGCTGGCGGCCTGCCTCGCGGATGGCGAAACCATCATAGAAAACGCCGCGCGCGAACCGGAAGTGGTCGATCTGGCGCAATGTCTGGTGTCCATGGGGGCGCAAATCAGTGGCGCCGGCACCGACGTGATACGCGTGCGCGGCGTGGATAGTCTGCACGGAGCCGAGCACCGCATCATGCCGGACCGCATCGAAACCGGCACCTATCTGTGTGCCGCCGCCGTCACCGGCGGGGAGGTGCGGCTGCGCGGCACCTCGGCCGGATATCTGGACGTGGTGGTGGACAAACTGCTGGATGCCGGGTGTGACATTACGAGCGAAAAATCGCCGTCATTCGAGGCCATCTGCATCAAGGCGCCGCGCAAGCTCAAATCGGTATCCTTGCGGACGGCGCCCTATCCGGCCTTTCCGACCGACATGCAGGCGCAATTCATGGCCCTCAATACGGTCGCCGACGGCACCGCCTTCATACGCGAAACCATATTCGAAAACCGCTTCATGCATGCCGTTGAATTACAGCGCCTGGGCGCAGACATCACCATAGACGGCAATACCGCCGTTGTGCGTGGTCGCGAGCGCCTGCTCGGTGCCGACGTGATGGCGACCGACCTGCGCGCTTCGGCAAGCTTGGTGGTGGCGGCCCTGGCGGCGGAGGGCGAAACCTGCGTGGATCGCATTTATCACCTGGATCGCGGTTACGAAAAGCTGGACCAGAAGCTTGGCGCACTGGGCGCTCAAGTGAAACGGACGCGCTAGGTGCGCCTGCCACGCTAAAATCAGTCGCTGCAGCGCCATGCAGGCATGGCGCGGCGCGCGCCGGACCAACTCGTTGTTGCAATCTGCCGGGGAACTGGCAGCCGTGCGGCGCGGCGCTTCACCCTACCCGAGGAATTTCACTTGAATGGCATTACGCTGGCGCTGTCGAAAGGGCGCATTTTTACGGAAACCTTGCCGCTGCTGGCCGCGGCCGGCATCGTGCCGACCGACGATCCGGAAACGTCCCGCAAACTGATCCTGGCGACCAATCGTCCGGACGTGCGCCTGGTGATCGTGCGCGCCAGCGATACCCCTACCTACGTACAGCATGGCGCTGCCGATCTGGGGATTGCCGGCAAGGACGTGCTGCTCGAACACGGCGGCACCGGCCTGTATCAGCCGCTCGATCTGAAAATTGCGCGTTGCCGCATGTGCGTCGCGGTGCCGGACGGCTTCGATTACGAAACCGCCGTGCGGCGCGGCGCGCGCCTGCGCGTTGCGACCAAGTACATCCGAACCGCGCGCGAACATTTTGCGGTCAAAGGCGTGCATGTGGATTTGATCAAGCTGTACGGTTCCATGGAACTTGCCCCGCTGGTCGGTCTGGCCGATGCCATCGTCGATCTGGTGAGTACCGGCGGTACTTTGAAAGCCAATCGCCTGGTCGCGGTGGAGGACATCATGCCCATCAGTTCGCGCCTGGTCGTGAATCAGGCCGCGCTAAAAATGAAGCGCGAAGTGCTGCAACCGATACTTGACGCTTTTGCGGGGGCGGTGGCGTGAAGCCCGAGGCGGCTTTTCCCGGCGTGCGCGTGCTGGATGCGCAAAGTCCGGATTTTGGTGCCCAGCTCGATGCGCTGCTTGCGTTCGACGCCAGTACCGACGAAGGCATAGAGCAAACCGTCGCCGCCGTGCTGGCGGACGTGCGTGCGCGCGGCGATGCGGCGGTGCTTGATTACACGCGGCGGTTTGACAAGCTGGACGCCGCCAGCGTGGCCGAACTGGAACTGCCGCGCAGCCTGTTGAGCGAAGCACTCGACGGCCTGCCGGCGCAACGCCGTGCTGCGCTGGAACAAGCTGCGGCGCGCGTGCGCGCCTACCACGAGCGGCAGATTGCAACATCCTGGGAATACGCCGACACCAGCCCCGGCCTGGAAGGGACGCGCCTGGGCCAGATGGTGCAGCCGCTGGATCGTGTCGGCCTTTACGTGCCGGGCGGCCGCGCCGCCTATCCGTCTTCGGTGCTCATGAATGCCATTCCGGCCAAGGTGGCTGGCGTGGGCGAATTGATCATGGTGGTGCCGACGCCGCGCGGCGAGCGCAACCCGCTGGTGCTGGCGGCGGCGGCGGTAACCGGCGTGGACCGTGTATTCACCATAGGCGGCGCGCAGGCCGTGGCGGCATTGGCCTATGGCACGGCCAGCATTCCGCAGGTGGACAAGATCGTCGGGCCCGGCAATGCTTACGTTGCCAGCGCCAAGCGGCGCGTATTCGGCACGGTGGGCATAGATATGGTGGCCGGCCCGTCCGAAGTGCTGATCATTTCGGATGGTCACGGCGATCCGGATTGGGTGGCCATGGACATGTTCGCCCAGGCCGAACACGACGAGTTGGCGCAGGCCCTGCTGCTATGTACGTCGGCTGACTTCATCGCTGCGGTGCAGGCCAGTATCGCCCGCCTGTTGCCGGAAATGCCGCGCGCGGCGGTGATAGGCGCATCGCTTGCCCGGCGCGGTGCGCTGATACGGGTGCCCAACCTCGATGCAGCCTGCCGCATCGCCAATCGCATTGCGCCGGAACACCTGGAAGTGTGCACCGCCGCACCGCGCGATCTGTTGCCGCAACTCAAGCACGCCGGTGCGATTTTCCTCGGTCATTATTCCGTCGAGGCGCTGGGCGACTACTGCGCCGGCCCCAACCACGTGCTGCCCACCATGCGCAGCGCGCGGTTTTCCAGCCCGCTGGGCGTGTACGACTTCCAGAAGCGCAGCTCGGTGATAGACATTTCCGAAGCCGGCGCCCAGGTGCTGGGGCGTATCGCGGCCGAACTGGCGCTGGGCGAAGGCCTGCAGGCGCACGCGCGCTCCGCTTCGATGCGCATCAAATCATGAATACGCCGCAGCAGTTGATCCGTCCGGAAATTCTCGACTTGTCGGCCTATCACGTGCAGCCCGCGGCGGGCTACGTGAAGCTGGATGCGATGGAAAATCCCTTCGGCCTGCCGGATGCGTTACGTGCCGAATTGGGCGCGCTTGCCGGCAATGCGCCTTTGAATCGTTATCCGGATGCCGGCGCCGCGGCGCTCAAACAGCGCCTGCGCGAGGCGCTGGATTTGCCCGCGCAATGCGATCTGTTGCTGGGGAACGGCTCGGACGAAATCATCCAGATCGTTGCCCTGGCCCTGGCCCGGCCCGGCGCCTGCCTGCTCGCGCTGGAACCCAGTTTCGTCATGTACCGCATGATCGCAACGTTTTGCGGCATGCGTTATGTCGGCGTGCCGCTCAATGCCGATTTCACGCTGGACCGCGCGGCCCTGCTGGATGCGGTACGGCGCGAACAGCCTGCGCTGGTGTTCATCGCCTATCCCAACAACCCGACCGGCAATCTGTTCGCACGCGACGATCTGCTCGAATTGCTGGCCGTGGCGCCGGGTGTGGTGGTGATGGACGAGGCCTACCACGCCTTTGCCCAGGACAGTTTCATGGGCGAATTGGCGCGGCATCCCAATCTGCTGGTCATGCGCACCCTGTCCAAGCTCGGACTGGCCGGGTTGCGGCTGGGCTTCATGGCCGCGGCGCCGGAGTGGATAGGCCAATTCGATAAACTGCGCCTGCCGTACAACATCAACGTGCTGACGCAATTGCTGGCCGGGCAGGTGTTGCGCGACGTGGACGTGCTCAATGCGCAGGCGTCCCTGTTGCGGATCGAACGCGCGCGTCTGGCGGGTGCGCTCGCCGCGCTGGGCGGCGTAGAGGTATTTCCGTCCAGCACGAATTTCATTCTGTTCCGCGTTGCCGGCGCGGCAGGAGTATTTGCGGCGCTCAAATCGCGTAACATACTGATCAAATGTCTGCACGGCGCACACCCTCTGCTGGCAGACTGTTTGCGCGTCACCGTCGGTGCGCCGCAAGAAAACGACGCCTTCATGGCCGCGCTGGTTGCCAGTCTGGCCGCAGCGGCAGCCTGAAAGGCGTCGCGTACAGGAAAATCGATGAGAATCGCCGAAGTTACCCGTAACACGCTGGAAACGCAGATCAGCGTCAAAATCAATCTGGACGGCAGCGGCAGCGCCGCGCTTGCAACCGGCGTACCGTTTCTGGACCACATGCTGGACCAGATTGCCCGTCATGGCATGGTCGATCTGGAAATCAGCGCGCACGGCGATTTGCACATCGATGCCCACCATACCGTCGAAGACGTCGGCATCAGCCTGGGGCAGGCGGTGGCGCGTGCATTGGGCGACAAACGCGGCATACGCCGCTACGGGCACGCCTATGTGCCGCTCGACGAAGCGTTGTCGCGCGTGGTGATCGATTTTTCCGGGCGCCCGGGCTTGACCTATAACGTCGATTACACGCGGGCGCGCATCGGTGATTTCGACGTCGATCTGGTGCGTGAATTTTTCCAGGGCTTCGTAAATCATGCCCAGGTCACGCTGCACGTAGACAATCTGCGCGGCGTGAACGCGCATCACCAGTGCGAAACCATATTCAAGGCATTCGGCCGTGCATTGCGCATGGCGGCTGAACCCGACGCGCGGGCGGCGGGTTCCGTGCCTTCCACCAAAGGCAGCTTGAACGGCTGATTTCCCATACGCTGCCAGGATGGCGGCGCCTGCTGATCCGAACCAACAACATGGGCATCGTCGCAATCGTCGATTACGGAATGGGCAACCTGCGCTCGGTTGCCAAGGCCGTCGAACATGTCGCGCCGCACGCGCAGGTCCTCATCACGTCCAGCGCGGCCGAAGTGGCACGCGCCGAGCGCGTCATTTTTCCCGGTCAGGGCGCCATGCCGGACTGCATGCGCGAGCTGGCGGCGCGCGGTCTGGCCGAAGCCGTGGTGGCCGCGGCGCGCGAGAAGCCTTTCCTGGGCATTTGCATAGGTCTGCAAATGCTGTTTCGCCACAGCGCCGAAGGCGATGTGCCGGGGCTGGGCGTGCTGGCAGGCGAGGTGGTGCGCTTTCCGGCGCAAATGCAGGATGCCGGCGGCGCCCGCCTGAAGGTTCCGCACATGGGCTGGAATTGCGTCAATCAGGCGCGGCCACACGCGCTATGGGCCGGCATTCCCCCGGCGGCGCGCTTTTATTTCGTACATAGTTATTTTGTACAACCCGAACAACAGGAAGTGATCGCAGCCAGTGCCGAGTACGGCATACCCTTTACCTGTGCAGTGGCAAGCGATAACATTTTCGCCGTGCAGTTTCACCCGGAAAAAAGTGCCCAACACGGCCTTGCCTTACTGGGTAATTTCTTGAACTGGAATCCTTGAGAACCAATAAATCGCGGGTTACCGCCAGACGCGGCCCCGGGTCACGATGGATGCGGCATTTCAGATTTCTATCGGGCCGGTGCCGTTTGCGTATCGAGCAGGGTCGCAAGCTACCGCTGGCGTCCCGGCACTTGCGCAACAAGTCTGCTTGCCCTGCGCCACACGCTTCTGATTACCTTTCCATCCCATGTTGCTGATTCCCGCCATAGACATCAAGGACGGCCACTGCGTGCGCCTCAGGCAGGGCGATATGAGTGCCGCCACGGTTTTTTCCGACGATCCCGCCGCAATGGCCGCGCACTGGCTCGCGCAGGGCGCGCGCCGGCTGCATCTGGTCGATTTGAATGGCGCAGTGGCCGGCAAACCGAAAAACGAAAAAACCATACGCAGCATCGTTGACGCCCTGGGCGACGAAATTCCCATTCAGTTGGGCGGCGGCGTGCGCGATCTGGACACCATAGAGCGCTACCTCGACGACGGCATTTCTTACGTCATCCTGGGTACCGCGGCGGTCAAAAGTCCGGGCTTCCTGCACGATGCCTGCAGCGCATTCCCGGGCCACATCATCGTCGGGCTGGATGCCAAGGACGGCAAGGTGGCGGTGGATGGCTGGTCAAAACTGACCGGGCACGATGTCATCGATCTGGCGGTCAAATTCGAAGACTATGGCGTCGAAGCGGTCATTTATACCGATATCGGCCGCGACGGCATGTTGAATGGCGTCAATGTCGGTGCCACCGTCAGGCTGGCGCGCGCGCTGCGCATACCGGTCATCGCCTCGGGCGGAATTACCAACCTGACCGATATCGACGCCCTCTGCGCCGTCGAAAACGAAGGCATCAATGCGGCGATTACCGGGCGCGCCATTTACGAAGGCACGCTTGATTTTGCCGCTGCGCAACGCCGTGCGGATGAATTGAGCGCGCAGTGATGCGCGCGCGGGGCTTGCAGGCGCGCCTTGCGGCGCGCCGCGCGTTTTGCCCTTGTCGATGCCAACTGAAATCCCTTATTTGAATCCATCGCCATCCATGCTCGCCAAGCGCATCATTCCTTGTCTGGACGTCAATGCCGGTCGCGTCGTGAAGGGCGTCAATTTCATCGAATTGCGCGATGCCGGCGATCCGGTTGAAATCGCGCGGCGCTACGACGAGCAAGGTGCGGACGAGCTGACATTTCTGGACATCACTGCCAGTTCCGATGCCCGCGACATCATTCTGCACGTGGTCGAACAGGTGGCCGAGCAGGTGTTCATACCGCTTACCGTAGGCGGCGGCGTGCGCGCGGTCGAGGACGTGCGCCGTCTGCTCAACGCCGGGGCGGACAAGGTGAGCATGAATACCGCCGCGGTGCAGAACCCGCAATTGGTTGCGCAGGCGTCCGACAAGGTGGGTGCGCAGTGCATCGTGGTCGCCATCGACGCCAAACAGGCCGCCCCCGGGCGCTGGGAAGTGTTCACACACGGCGGGCGCAAGCCGACGGGGCTGGACGCCGTGGCCTGGGCGCGTGAGGTGGAGCGCCTGGGTGCCGGCGAAATACTGCTCACCAGCATGGACCGTGACGGTACGAAAAACGGTTTCGATCTGGCGCTTACGCGCGCCGTGGCCGATGCTGTGTCGATTCCCGTCATCGCCAGCGGCGGAGTGGGAAATCTGGAGCACCTTGCGCAGGGTGTGAGCGCAGGGCGTGCCGATGCGGTACTGGCCGCCAGCATCTTCCATTACGGCCAGCACACGGTGCGCGAAGCCAAGCAATACATGCGGGAGCGCGGGATAGAGGTGAGGTTGTGAACAAGCGAAATTCCGCGAAGTGGCTCAACGAAGTGAAGTGGGACGACCACGGCTTGCTGCCGGTTATCGTGCAGGAAGCGGCGAGTGGGGACGTGCTCATGTTTGCCTGGATGAATCGCGATGCGCTGGCCATGACGGCCGAAACCGGCGAGGCGGTATTCTGGTCGCGCTCGCGCCGCAAGCTGTGGCACAAGGGCGAAGAATCGGGTCATACGCAAAAGGTGCTGGAAATGCGGCTCGATTGCGACAATGACGTATTGCTGCTGAAGGTGGAACAGGTGGGCGGCATCGCCTGCCACACCGGGCGGCACAGTTGTTTTTTCAACAAACTGCAGCAGGGCGACCACTGGGAAGCGGTAGAGCCGGTATTGAAAGATCCGGGCGACATTTACCAGTGAGTCGAGGCGCCGGATATGGCCAGCCGCGCGCAGCCAAAGTCAATTTGGCGCGCTGGCAGTCGTCCCGCGCTGGCGACAATAGGACAAGGAATCCAGATGATAGACATAGAAGTTTTGCACCGCGTATCCGAAACACTGACCGAGCGGCGCCACGCCGACGAAAATTCGTCCTATGTCGCGAGCCTGTATGCCAAAGGCACTGACGCGATCTGCAAGAAGGTGGCCGAAGAAGCCGCGGAAACCATCATGGCGGCCAAAGACGCCAACCGCCTGCATCTGGTGAATGAAGTTTGCGACCTGTGGTTTCATTCCCTGGTGCTGCTCACGCACATGGGCTTGTCGGTGGATGACGTGCTGGCCGAATTTCGCCGCCGCGAGGGCATTTCCGGCATAGACGAAAAGAAATCGCGCAAGGGCTGATCGGCCAAAGGCCAGGAGGGGCAAGCGATGAGCGCAGGCGCCTGCATTTTCTGCAAGATTGCACGCAACGAAATTCCGGCGAAAAAGGTCTATGAAGACGCGGAGGTTTTCGCGTTCAACGACATACGGCCGCAGGCTCCGGTGCATTTTCTGGTCGTGCCGCGCCAACACATCGTGTCGTTGGCCGAGGTGGATGCCACGCATGCTGCGCTGCTGGGGAAGATGTTCACGCTGATCGGGCAGCTCGCGCGTGCGCAAGGCTGCGAAAACGGCTTCCGCACCATCGTCAATACGGGGCGGGTCGGCGGGCAGGAGGTGTATCATCTTCACGTACACGTGATCGGTGGTTCAGAACCGCTGCCGGCCATGCTCAAATGGTAAGTTTCAGGAGGATTCAATGGGCGGGTTGAGTATCACCCACTGGCTGATCGTGTTGGTCATCGTGCTGGTTGTGTTCGGCACGAAAAAATTGCGCAACATCGGGTCTGACCTCGGCGGCGCCGTCAAGGGCTTCAAGGACGCAGTCAAAGAAGGTGCCGAAAAGCCATCGGTGGAGTCCATTCCGGACCACACCTCGGGGCGCACCATAGACGTTAAAGCAGAACAAAAAAGCCAGCACTGAATTGAGGCCGGCGCGTTCGGTTCGCAGGTCTGATTGCGGGGCCGCGGCGCCGTCCGGACATTTTGCTGCTGTTGCCGGCAGGGCGGTGCTTGCTGCCCTTCCATCCCATCCACGCATCATTCCACCTTTTTTCCCGGAACAAGCCAAATGTTCGACATCGGCTTTACCGAGCTGATCGTCATCGGGCTCGTTGCGCTCATCGTGCTCGGCCCGGAAAAATTGCGTACCGCCGCCATTACCACGGGCCGTCTGTTGGGCCGGCTGCAGCGCTACGTGAACGACGTCAAATCCGAAATCAGCCGGGAAATGCAGCTGGAAGAACTTAAAAAGCTGCAACAGCAGGTGGAAGCTCAGGCCCGCGCCGTGGAAGCGACGCTCAACGCGCACTCGCGCGCGCTGCAGACGGATTTTGACAAAACCGCTGCGGAAGTCAGCAGCGAAACCACCGCCGCGACCCCTGAGCCGGTCGCGCCCGCCGGCACGGCGATCGCCGGCTCGGAAGCCGCCGCGCTGGTTACCGCACCCGACCTGCCCGCAGCGCGCGAAAGCAGCCCGAAATGAGCGACCAACAGGAAACCTTCCTGTCTCACCTGGTCGAGCTGCGCGATCGCCTGTTGCGCTGCGTGATCGTGGTGGGCATCGCATTCGTGTGCCTGATGCCCTGGTCGGCGAATATTTACGATTTTCTCGCCGCGCCCATGATGAACACCCTGCCGGAAGGCACGCGCATGATCGCGACCGGTGTGGTAACGCCGTTTTTCGTTCCGATCAAGGTGACGCTGCTGGTAGCATTTATCGGCAGCCTGCCTTTCGTGCTGTACCAGTTGTGGGCCTTCGTTGCGCCCGGCCTTTATGTGCATGAAAAGCGCTTTGCACTGCCGCTGGTGGTGGCCAGCAGCCTGCTTTTCCTGGCCGGCATGGCGTTTTGCTACTTTCTGGTGTTCGGCACGGTATTCAAATTCATTGCCAGCGTGGCACCCAAAAGCATTACGCCAGCGCCGGACATCGAGCAGTACCTGGCTTTCGTGATGACCATGTTCCTGGCCTTCGGCGTCACCTTCGAGGTGCCGGTGGTGGTGCTGGTGCTGGTCAAGGCCGGACTGGTGAGCGTCGCCAAGCTGCGCGAGGTCAGGTCTTATGTCATCGTGGGTGCGTTCGTGATCGCGGCGGTGGTGACGCCGCCCGACGTCACCTCGCAAATCATGCTGGCGATACCCATGTGCGTGCTGTACGAAATAGGCCTGTTGTTGGCACGTCTGGTCGAAAAATCTGCGCCGGCGGAGGATGCGCCCGAAATGGGCGAGGACAGCGGGAAATAATCCGCCGCCTTGGCGGGCGCCGGCCCGCCGCCAGATCATGGCCGGTGCCGACGCGCGACTTAGTCTTCTTCGTTGCGATCGCGCCGTAACAGCGGGCGTTTGGCGACCTGTATCGCCAGTTCGATTTCGCTGCCGGAACGCCGCAGTTTGAGTGTGGCGGGCGCCCCGGGCGGCAGGGCGGAAATCAGGTTGAGCATGGCAGAGGCGTCTGCCACCGGCTTGCCGGCCACCGCCACCGCCACGTCGCCCGGCTTGATGCCGCCCTTGTCGGCTGGACTCCCGCGCATCACCCCGGCAATCAGCGCACCCTGCGTGGAGTTCAGATTGAATGATTCGGCCAGTTCGGGCGTCAATTCCTGAATTTCCACACCTATCCAGCCGCGCGTGACCGAGCCGGTGGCGATCAGTTGTTCCATGATGCCGCGCGCGTTGGCGGCCGGCACGGCAAAGCCTATGCCCAAAGAGCCGCCGCTCTGTGAATAGATCGCGGTATTGATGCCTATCAGGTCGCCGCGCGCATCGACCAGTGCGCCGCCCGAGTTGCCGGGATTGATGGCGGCATCGGTCTGGATGAAATTTTCGAAAGTATTGATACCCAGGTGCGAGCGACCCAGCGCCGACACGATGCCCATGGTGACGGTCTGGCCGACGCCGAAAGGGTTGCCGATCGCCAACACGACATCGCCCACGCGCACGCCGTCCGATGCGGCAAAGGTGATGGCGGGCAGCTTTTCGGCGCTTTCTATGCGCAACACGGCAAGATCCGTATCCGGATCGGCGCCGACCAGCTTGGCGGAACGTTTGCTGCCGTCGGCGAGCGACACTTCGATTTCGTCAGCTGCCTCGATCACATGGTTGTTGGTGAGTACGTAGCCTTCCGGACTTACGATCACGCCCGAGCCCAGTCCGGACTGGCGGCGTGTGCCGGTGCCGTTGCGATCGCCGAAAAAGTGGCGGAAAAACGGATCGTTGGCGAGCGGATGACGGCGCAGCTTCACTTCTTTGGTGGTGAAAATATGCACCACGGCCGGCAGTGCGTGCTGCGCGGCATCGGCATAGGAGGGCGCGGTTACCGCAGCAGCGTCGGGCCGCGGCGCCGGTGCGGCGGCGGTGAGCGTGGCCGTAGTCGGCGGCGCGGCCGGACGGCGTTCGAACCACTGCGGTGCGAACACCGATGCTGCAAGCAACACGCCCAGGGCGATGGTGCTCGCCTGCGCGAACAGCAGCCAGATTTTGCGCATGGGCCTAAATTCCGCTGCGGTCCAGGCCGGCTGGCCGGAGCGCGCTTGCGATGAAATGAGCGATCATTGCGAAATCATACCGCCCGCGCTACCGGGTCGGGGTGCCGGACGCGGTAGGCGGCGGCGGGAATTTTGTGGAGCGACGACATGCGGCGCAGCGAACTGCAACAGTATCTGGATAAATTGCTGGAAAATATGCGGTTCAAAGATTATTGCCCAAATGGACTGCAGGTGGAAGGCCGGGCCGAAATACGTCGCGTGGTGTGCGGCGTGACGGCATGCCAGGCCCTGGTGGATGCCGCGATTGCGCTCGATGCCGACGCCATCCTGGTCCATCACGGCTGGTTCTGGCGTGGCGAGGACGGGCGCGTGACCGGAACGCGCAAGCAGCGCCTGGCCAGCATTCTGGCGCACGACATCAATCTATTTGCCTATCATCTGCCGCTCGATGCCCACCCGGAACTGGGCAACAACGCGCAACTGGCGTTGCGGCTGGGCTGGAAGGCCGATGCCCGCTTCGGCGAACAGGATTTGGGCTGCGCCGGCCAACCCGAGCGTGCGCTTAGCGCGGCGGAACTGGCGGCCGAAGTCGGCCGTCGCTTGTTGCGCGAGCCGCTGCTGGTGGGTGACGGCGAGCGCCAGGTGCGCCGCGTGGCGTGGTGCACCGGGGCAGCCCAGAACATGTTCGAAGCGGCCATTGCGGCGGGCGCAGATCTTTACCTGTCGGGCGAAATATCCGAGCCCACGGTGCATCTCGCGCGCGAATCGGGCGTGCCCTATATTGCTGCCGGGCACCACGCGACCGAACGTTACGGCGTCCAGGCCCTGGGCAGCCATCTTGCGCGCAGTCTGGGGCTGGAAGCCCGTTTTGTCGATATCGATAATCCTGTGTGATATTTTCGCCAGTTTCGGTGTCTCATGACGGATGATTCGTGCGCTGCGCTCGTCGATAATTGTCACTGAGTGTTGTGTCCGGCTCGCACACTGACGGGCTTATGTGAGATGGAAATGGATAGCGGTTTTTCGGTTCTGGTCGTGGATGACGATGTGCGCCAAAGCGCGCCGCTGATCGCGCTATTGCGCGCGGCCGGCGCCACGGACGCCTATTCCGCCGAAAATGCCGCCGCCGCCCTCAACTTGCTGAAAAGCGGCACGGCGGTGGACCTTGTCGTGACCGATCTGGAATTGTCCGGTGCATCCGGTTACGAATTGATGGAAGCTTTGGGCGAGATCGAAAACGCCCCGCTGGTGGCCATCGTGAGCGGCGCCAGCGCCGCCGACCTCGATGATGCCATGGTGCTCGCCCAGGCCTACGGCGTAAAGCCGCTGCTGGCGCTGCGCAAACCGGTGCTGGCGGCGGAGATCGAAACCCTGCTCGATCTGTACCGCGCGCGTCGCGCAGCAAGCTGAATTCCGCCTGCGCGGGGGACGCGGCTAGCCCTCGGCAGGGCGTTATTTTGCGTACACTGCCGCGAGCTTCGTACAATTGCCTGTCGAAGCATTTTTGGTCATGGCGTACGAATGAACGCCTCTGCTTACGTGAGCGCACCTGTCATCAGCCGCTATTTCTACCGCCGCTCGCCCGATCAGAACGCGGCGCAGCCGGCACGCCATCCGCTGGTGGTGGTCGGCGCCGGCCCGACCGGCCTGTGTGTGGCGATAGACCTCGCCTTGCGTGGTAACAAGGTGGTGTTGCTGGACGCTGACGACTGCCTCAGCGACGGTTCGCGTGCCGTGTCCTACGCCCGCCGTAGCCTGGAAATTCTGGACAGGCTGGGCTGTGGCGCCAAAGTTGTGGAACGCGGGGTGGCCTGGAGTTCCGGCAAAATATTTTTCAAGGACCACCACTTATACAGTTTCAACCTTGCTCAGGCGGATCGGGTGGGGCGGCCGGCATTCATCAACCTGCAGCAGGCCCGCTTCGAAGAAATACTGGTGCAGCGCGCGCTCGCGCTGGGTGTCGATCTGCGCTGGAAAAACTGCCTCGCCACGCTGAGCCAGGATGCCGCCGCGGTGCATTTGCAGATCGACACGCCGGACGGCAGGTACGCCATGGACTGCGACTGGCTTATCGCCTGCGACGGTGCCAACAGCCCGATCCGCGCCATGCTGGGCCTGGATTTCAAGGGCCAAATATTTCGCGACCGCTTCTTGATTGTCGATGTGCGCATGCAGGCCGATTTTCCGGTGGAGCGCTGGTTCTGGTTCGATCCGCCGTTTCACCCGGGGCGTTCCGTGCTCATGCACCGTCAGGCCGACAATGTGTGGCGGGTGGATTTTCAACTCGGCTGGGAGGCCGAGCCGGCCAAGGAAAAGCAGGAAGAACCGGTGCTGGAACGGCTCACCGCGATGCTCGGCTCGCACGAATTCGAACTGCTGTGGAGCAGTGTCTATACCTTCCAGTGCCGCCGCATGGAACAGTTCCGTCACGGTCGTGTCCTGTTCGCCGGCGACTCCGCGCATCAGGTATCGCCACACGGCGCGCGCGGTGCCAATTCCGGCATGCAGGACGTGGACAACCTGGCCTGGAAAATCGACCTGGTGCTGAAAGATCAGGCGCCGCTCGATCTGCTGAATAGCTATGGCGTCGAGCGCGAATACGCGGCCGAAGAAAATTTGCGCAATGCCAAGCGCGCCACTGCCTTCATCACGCCGAAAAACAAACATGCGCGGCGTTTTCGCGACGCCGTGCTGGCGCTCGCGCGGCGCCAGCCGTTTGCGCGCCGGCTGGTCAATTCCGGGCGCCTGTCGGTGCCGGTGATACTGCTCGAGTCGCCACTCAATACGCCCGACGCCGAACCCATGACGAACGGTCCGGTGCCCGGCAGCCCGTTGCTCGACGTGATGTTGTCCGAACATGGTGAATCCCTACGCCTCGCGCAGGCGGTCGGCAGCGGATTTTGCCTGTTGCTGTTTTGCGGGCGCGATGGTGTGCCCGACGAAGCCGATGTGCTGGCCTTGCAAGCCGCCGCCGGCGAAGTGGCGGCGCTGGGCATGCTGGCCTTGACCGGCGCCGCTGCCGCGTGCCGGCCCGGTCTGCGCATCCTGCACGATGCCGAACTGGCCGCCCACGCAGCTTACGATGCGCTGCCCGGCACGGCGTATTTGCTGCGGCCGGACCAGCACGTGTGCGCGCGCTGGCGCCGGCTGGAGCCTGCGCTGTTGCGCGCGGCCTTGCTGCGCGCCACCGCTGCTACGCCAAACTAAGGGGCTGGCGGAAAGCCTTCGGGGTGCGTTTTGCCTCATCGCAGCAGCAAGTCACACCTTGGGTGATCTGGCGCGCCGTTGCGCGCTCGAAGGCCTGGGTAATGCGGGATAATGTGCGCGTTTTCTATGCTTTCGGAGCGTCCCTGCATGGCCCGCATCACCCTTACGCGTTATCTCATCGAACAACAGCGCAAGCAGAACATCACGGCGGATCGCCGCCTGCTGATCGAAGTGGTCGCGCGCGCCATCAAATCCATTTCCGTCGCCGTGTCGCGCGGAGCCATCGCCGGTGTGCTGGGCGAAGCCGGCAGCGATAACGTACAGGGCGAGGCGCAAAAGCAGCTGGACGTGATCGCAAACGAAACTTTGCTGGAAGCGAACGAGTGGGGCGGTCATCTGGCCGCCATGGCGTCGGAAGAAATGGACCAGCCCTATGTGATTCCGACCGACTACCCCAAGGGCGGTTACCTGTTGCTATTCGACCCGCTGGATGGTTCGTCGAATATCGACGTGAATATTTCGGTCGGGACGATTTTTTCCGTTTTGCGCGCGCCGGACAGCGGCGCGGCGGCGGACGAAAAAAGTTTCCTGCAGGCGGGCCGCACCCAGCTCGCAGCCGGTTATGCCGTGTATGGGCCGGCCACCATGTTGGTGCTGACGGTGGGCGACGGCGTGCAGGGCTTCACACTGGATCGCGAAACCGGCGGCTTCGTGCTCACCCACGCCGATATGCGCGTTCCCGAAGAAACCCGCGAATATTCCATCAATGCTTCGAACCGGCGCTTCTGGGAAGCCCCCGTGCAGCGCTATATCGAAGAACTGGAAGCCGGCAAGAGCGGGCCGCGCGGCAAGGATTACAACATGCGCTGGGTGGCCTCCATGGTGGCCGACGTACATCGCATCCTCACGCGCGGCGGCGTGTTCATGTACCCCAAGGACAACAAGGACCCCGGCAAGGCCGGCAAATTGCGCCTCATGTACGAAGCCAATCCCATGGCCATGATCATCGAACAGGCCGGCGGCGCGGCTACGACCGGGCGCGAACGCATCCTCGACATCGAGCCGGACAAGCTGCACCAGCGCGTGCCGGTCATTCTGGGCTCCAGAGCCGAGGTCGAGCGCGTCACGGCGTACCACAAGGTCTGAAGCGGCCGGGCGCCGGATCGGGCCTGGCCGGCGCCGAGCTATGGCGCCGGCAGCAGGTGTGCGGGATCAGCCCGCGCGCTGAATCAATACGCTGTGCGGTGCCGGTACCGGGTAGCCGGCTTCGCCGCAAGCGGCCAGGATGGCATTGTTGGTATCGAAATAAACCTGCCAGTAATCCTTGTTGTGGCAGTAGGGGCGCACAGCGAGCAGGGTGCCGGCCGGGTTGAATTCGATGATTTCGACGTCCGGCGCGGGCGTATTCATCACATTGGGAATTTGCGCAAGTTTGGCCTTGATGCGCGCCGCCGCGTCCTTGGGGTCCACCGTATGCGCCAGTTGCGCTTTCAGGTCCACGCGGCGATACGGATTGTTGGTGTAATTGATGATGTTGTCGGAAAAGATTTTGTTGTTTCCGACCGTCACGCGCACGTTGTCCGGCGTATCCAGCGTGGTTGCGAACAGGCCGATTTCGCGCACGTCGCCGGTTACGCCGGCGGCGCTGATCATGTCGCCCACTTTGAAGGGGCGCAGGATGATCAGAAATATGCCGGCCGCGAAATTGGCCAGCAAGCCACCCCAGGCGGCGCCTATCGCCACACCGGCAGCTGCGGCGAGCGCCACGAAACTGGTGGTTTCGACACCGAATACCGACAACACGGCAAGCAGCAGCACGATGCGCAAAATGACGCGCAGCGAGGCGTCGACATAGGCCGTCAGCGTGTTGTCCAGCTTGCGTGCGGACATGGCTTCGCGCAGCACCCGGCTGGCGAAGCCGATCAGCCAGCCGCCGACGATCCAGAGCAGGATGGCGCCGACCACTTTCCACAATACCGGCACCAGTATGGTCGTAAATAGATATTCCGCTTTGGTCAATGTTTCCTGCATGGCAATTCCTTATTGAGCTTGGTTTGGTGAAGCGAGGAGGGGGTGGCCTGGTCGGGCCGCGAGGTGTGGTGAAATCCGGGCAGCCTGAAATGATCTGTAGGGCGGGTAGCGCGCGTTGCCACAAAAATTGGCGCCAATTGCGGGCGTTGCTGTGGGTGTGCATTCCTTTTCTGTAGCGCGCATCGTATTCCGTGCGGAACGCTAACCTTGCGCGTTGCCGCGGCGCGAAATTTGCTACGTCCAGCGTCACCTGAAGTTTTGGGTGACAGAAAGCTTGTGCGCGGATGCTAGCACCGCCGCGCCCTGTTGTGGAAAAAATGTGCACTTGCAACATGGTCGTCCATGACGCCCATGCCGGGCAAATGCACTGCGATGCAGCCAAATTGCGCGCTGGATATTGCGCTGGCGGCGCGTTCGCCGTATGGTTGCGCCCGACTTCACTCAACCGGAAAGGAAATCCGATGCGTGTGTTTACACGTCTGGTTTTTGCCCTCTGCATCACGCTGGCCGGGATGACCGCCCGGGCCGACCAAATCAATTTCGACGAGGTGGCCGACGCTACCGATATTTCGTATCACTACTTTTCCCGCGGCGTACTGATTTTCTGCGCCGGACCCAGTTCCGCGTGCAAAACGCTATCTGTCTATGCGCGCGCGGCGGAAGGCGCGCACAGCGGCAAAAACGTGATTTCCACGCGCAAGACGGACGCCCCGGTGGTGCATGGCAGCACCACCGGCGCCATCCTGATGCTGTTTCCGGACAAGGTGAGCCGCGTGTCGATCGCGGCGCGTTCGATTCCCCGTGCCGGCGAGGAAAGTTCGCCCGATCACGTGCTGATCGGCGCCTTCGATTCGAACCGCAAGCGGGTTGGCGAAGTCGTAGCCGGGACGGCGCACAATACCTGGGAAAAGTTGTCCATCAGCGCACCGGACAATCGCATCGAAGCGCTGTTGTTGGGTGTGGATGAAAGCCACGGCGGCAACGTCGAGGCGCAATTCGATACGCTGCGCTTTGAGCGCGTGTGGCGCCCGCTGGGCTGGATACCCGTGGTGATCGTGATCGTGCTGCTGGGCGTTGTGGGCGCGATCTACGTCAACCGCAAACATCCGCCCGCCGATTCCGCTCGCGCATAACGATCGCATTGACGGCAAGCGACGCACGGCGCCAGATTTTCGCCTGAGCAGGGTAAGGCGCCGGCACGTCGCGGAGGGACATTTGCTGCACAAGAATTGCGGCTGGGCGCTTGCCTGCGCCCTGTTTGCGCCCGTTCAATGCGCGCTGGCGGCGGTGCAGATCGAAGCGCCGCCAGCGGTGGCCGAACTGTTGCGCCGCTACCTGCTGGTGGCCGCGCAGGACATTGATTCGTCCGATCCGCTCGCGCGCGCCAACTTTCTGCGTGAGGCGCGCCGCGAGGCAGGTAATTTGCTCGCCGCCGAAGGCTATTTTTCGCCCACCCTGCAGCTAGGCGCCGGGCTGCGCCCGGTATTGAAGGTGGAGCCGGGCGAACGCGCACACATCGCTTCCGTTCGCATCGAATTTTCCGGCGCCATTGCAGCCCGGGCCAGTGCGCAGCCGGAGCGCATGGAGCGCCTGCGCAAGGCCTGGTTGCTGCCGGCCGGCGCCGCATTTCGCCAACTGAGCTGGGACGAAGCGAAAGACGCTCTGCTGGCCGATTTGACCAGCCTGGATTTTCCGGCCGCGGCGTACACCCTCACGCGGGCCGAGGTCGATCCCGCCGCCGCCAGCGTGGAAATTCTGGTTGAAGTGGATAGCGGGCCGGCGTTTCGTTTCGGCAGGACGGAAATCGAAGGTGTCAAGGAATATCCAGCCGGATTGCCGCAGCGCTACGGCAGCATCGCGCCAGGCAGCCGGTATAGCCGCGAACGACTGCTGGACTTGCAGCGCGCGCTGCAAAATACGCCGTACTTTTCCACCGCCCTGGTCGATATCGATACCGATCCCGCCCAGTCCGAAGCGGCTACCGTACATGTGCGGGTGGTCGAATCCACGGCGCGGCACATCTCTTTCGGCGCCGGTTATTCCAGCAACAACGGCGCGCGCGGGGAAATCAGCTACCGCCAGCCCAATCTGTTCGGCCGCGCCTGGAACCTGCAATCCACGCTACGCCTGGAGATGCGGCATCAACTTGCGTTTACCGACGTGCTGCTGCCGCCCGCCGCGGGCGGCTTCCGCGATGGATATGGCGCGCTGGCGGAAAGTACCGACAGCAACGGACTGGACACCCGGCGCGTCAAATTGGGCTGGTTACGCACCCGCACCCTGGGTGCGCTGGAAACCTCCTATGGCCTCAGCCTGCAGCGCGAACTACACGACGTTACCGATGGCGACTACACGCGGCGCGATGCGCTGGCGGCAAACGCCTCATGGACCTGGCGCAGTGTTGATAATTTGCTCGATCCGCGCAGCGGGCAGGTGATCAATCTGCAACTGGGGGGCGGTTTGAAATTGCTGGCGTCGGACCAGAATTTCGTCCGTGGCTATGTGCGCTATCAGCGCTATCAGCCGGTCGGTGCACGCGACACCCTCATGCTGCGTGGCGAACTGGGCATGACGCGCGCTGCCAGCAGCGATGGCATACCGGAAGAATTTCTGTTCCGTGCCGGTGGCACCGGGTCGATACGCGGCTACGCCTATCAAAGTCTGGGGCCGCGCGAAGCCGGCGCGGTGGTGGGCGGGCGCCTGCTCGCCATCGCCAGTGTCGAATACGTGCATTGGCTGCAGGGGGACTGGGGCGTCGCCGGCTTTGTCGATAGCGGCAATGCGGTGGATAGGCGCGGCGATTTCGTCGCGCGCACCGGCTACGGCGTGGGGCTGCGCTGGAAAAGCCCGGCCGGGCCGCTTGCGTTCGACCTCGCCTATTCCCGGCACGAGCAAAAATTGCGACCCCACGTGGCGGTCGCGATTGCGTTCTGAGTCCCATGACGGCCACCGAAACCGCTACCAGGCCGCCCCGGCGCCGCGCCTGGCTGTACGCGACGGCCCTGGTCGCGCCAGGTCTGGCGCTGCTGCTGGGGTTTTTGGTGGCGACCACGGCCGGCCTGCGCTTCCTCTGCGCGCGGCTTGGCACCATGACCGATGGCGCGATCGAGGCGGAAGCGAGCGCCGGCAGCTTGCTGGCCGGGCCCGAATTTGCGCGCCTCAGCTTGCGCCAGGAAGGCGGCCGCTACAGCCTGGAGGGCTTGCGCGTGGATTGGGCGCCGGGCGAACTTTTGTCGGGGCGGCTCCACGTCCGCGAAGTCCTGATAGAGCGCGTGCTCGTCAAACCATCCGACTCGCAGACGCCGTCGCAAGCACCGCAAAATCTGGCTGCGCCGCTGCCCATCCGAATCGACGCCATCGCCTGTGGCAGCCTGCACATCGAGGGCTACCCGCAGGCCGAATTGAACACTTTGCGCGGCCGCCTGCAGGCCGGCGCGGGTAAGTGGCAGTTCGAGCTGTCTGCGCAGGCGCCATTCGGGCCGCTGGATATTCGCGCTGACGTGGATCAGGCCGCGCCATTCACCACGACCGCCGAAATTCAGGCGCGCGGCGAACTGGATGGCCGCGACTGGCAAGCCGAGGCGAAGGTGCAGGGAGCGCTGGCGCAGCAACTCGTACTGCGCCTGGATGCGCGCGGGCTGGGTTTGGCCGGGCGTGCCCAGGCGCGCGTGGCGCTGTTCGGCGAGCAGGCCTTGCTGGGCGCGGAACTGGCCTTGGACCGATTCGATCCGGCTGCATTGGCGCCGCAATTGCCGCATGCGGCGATTAGCGCCAAGGCCGATCTGGCGCCGCTTGCTGGCAGGAGCGAGGTTGCCGGCAAGCTCGAAATACTCAATGCCGAGCCCGGGCGCCTCGACGCCGGCCGCATACCTCTCGCGCAATTGCGCGGTCGCTTGACGCTTGGCGAGGCCGGCGCGAGCCTGAAGGATATGCAGCTCGCGCTGGTGCCCGGTGGTAGCGCCAAAGGCAGCGTTGAGGTACGCAAGGGGCGCCTGGCGGCGGAACTTCAACTGGCCGGCATCGATGCGGCGGCCTGGGATGCACGCTTCGTGCGTACGCAGCTTGCCGGCCGCCTGAGCCTGGACGCCCAGCCGGAGGCGCAGCAGTTACGCCTGGATCTGCGCGAGCCGCGCTTTCGCGTGCAGGCGTCCGCGCGGCGCGAGGGCGATACGCTGGCGCTGGAACAGTTCGCGTTGCTGGCCGGGTCAGGCCGTCTGGAACTTACAGGGACGCTGGGTTTGGCGGCGGCGCAGGTGCTGTCTCTGCGCGGCCGGCTGACCGATTTCGATCCGGCGCGGCTGGGGCAATTTCCGGCCGCGCGCATACACGCTGATTTGCGCGCCGACGGCACCTTGTCCCCGCTCGCCGGCAAGCTCGACTTTCGCCTGCAGGATAGCCAGTTGGCCGGCAAGCCTTTGAGCGGCGCCGGCAACATAGCGCTGGAGCGTGCGCGTATAAGCGCCGCCGAAATTGCGCTCGATGCGGCCGGCAATCGGCTGCGCGTGCACGGCGCCTATGGCGCGCCGGGCGACCGGCTGGATTTTGCGATCGAGGCGCCCCACCTGGAGGCCCTGCCGGGCGCACTGGCCGGCAAGCTCGCCGCCAACGGCTGGGTGGGAGGCAGCGTGGACCATCCGGCCGGCGAATTGGAAGCCGAAGCCGCCGGCTTGGCCCTGCCGGATGCCTGGCGCCTGGCATCGGCCAGACTTAAGTTGCGTTTGCCCGCCGATGGCGCGGCTTTCACGGCCAGCCTGGAAGCGGGTACGTTTGCGCATGCGGAGCGCGCGTTTTTCGAATCGGCAACTGCGCAATTGGACGGTACGCGCAGCGCCCACCATATCAGTCTGAATGCCCAGTTATCCGAGCATGACAAGCTGTCTGGCAGCGCCGACGGGGCTTTGCGGGACGGCCCGCGGTGGGACGGCAGCATCGCCGCGCTGGTGCTCAGCGGCAGCACGCCTTTCGCGGCCCGGCTGATGGAGCCGGTCGCCCTGAAGCTGGGGCCCAAGCGTCTGGAACTGGGCGCCGCGCGAATTGCCGGGCCACAAGCCAGCCTGCGCCTGCTGGAAACGCGCTGGGACGGTGCCCGCTTCACCAGTCGCGGCGAACTGGCCGGCCTCGGGTTTGCGCCTGCGCCCCTGCAGGGCGATTTGCGCTTGCGCGGGCAGTGGGATCTGCGCGTGGGCGACACGCTGGACGGAGAACTGGCGCTCGAACGCGCAAGCGGCGACCTGCGCATGCCGGGTGAAGGCGGCCCTGCACTAGGGCTGGCGGAACTCAAGCTGAGCGCTGCGGCCGTTGCGAGCCGACTGCGCGCGGAATTGTCCGCCCGCGGCGAGCCGTTCGGGAACCTGCAGGCGCAGGCGGCCGTGCGCGCCGAGCACGCGCCGGACGGATGGCGCATCGCCCCTGCGGCGGCCCTTTCCGGCAGCGCGACATTGGAAATAGGCCGCCTCGACTGGTTGGGCCCGCTCATTGACCCGAATACCCGATCTGCCGGCCGCCTGCGCGGCCACATGGACCTCGCCGGGACCATGGCCGCGCCACGGCTGGAAGGGCGCCTGGAAGGGGAAGCGCTCGAACTGGCGCTGCTCGACACCGGTGTGCGCCTGTCCGGCGGCAGCCTCAAGGCGCGCTTTTCAGCGGACAGGCTGTGGCTGGACGAATTGCGCTTTTCCAGTCCTCTGCAGGTGCGTCCGCGCGAGGTGCGGCTGCGGCTGGCCGAATTCGAAGCCAATCCGGGCACGCTGGCGCTGAGCGGCAGCCTGAGCATTCCGGAACTGCGTGCCGACCTCAGTCTGCACGCCGAGCGCCTGCTTGCCTTGCAGCGGCCGGATCGCTGGGTGGCACTGAGCGGCACCGCCGCGCTTGCGGGCGAGCGTGGCCGGGGCTACCAAGTGTCCGGGGCGTTCAAGGCGGACGCCGGCTACGCGGAAATACCGGATACGGGCGCGCCGCAGTTGTCCGAAGATGTGCTCATCAAAGGGCGCGGATTGGCGCAGCCCGCGCCGCTGCGGCTCGGCTATGCGCTGGAGGCGGATTTCGGCAAATCCTTTTATCTGAAGGGCAGGGGCCTGGATACGCGGCTCACCGGCGCCGTGAAATTGCGCGCCGAAGCCGGCGGGCGTCTGTATGCGACCGGATCGATTGCGACCCAGGGTGGCAGTTTCGACGCCTACGGCCAGGCACTGCGCATCGCGCGCGGCATCGTGAATTTTCAGGGTGCGCTGGATGATCCCGGGCTCAACGTGCTGGCCCTGCGCGACGGACTGCCGGTGGAAGCCGGCGTGGAAGTGGGCGGCACGGCGCGCCGGCCCAAGGTGCGGCTGTATTCGGAGCCGGCCATGCCGGACAGCGAAAAACTGTCCTGGGTCGTGTTGGGACATGGCCAGGAACAGGGCGGTGATACCGGGCTGCTGATCGCGGCGGCCGGGGCATTGCTGGGTGGCCAGTCGGGGGGGATTTCGCACCAGCTTGCCGGCGCGCTCGGGGTGGACCAGATTACCCTGACCCAGGGCAATCTGTCGGGCAGCGGGCTGGGCCGGGGCGGCAGCGCCGTGGTGGGCGGGTCGAGCAGTCACGCCCCGCTGGCGTCGCAAATATTCACGGTAGGCAAGCGTCTGGGCGACAAGCTATATCTGTCCTACGAACAGAGTCTGGCCGGCGCGCAGAACATCGTCAAACTGTCCTATCAGTTGTCGCGCCGGCTCGAATTGATAGGCCGCGCCGGCACCGACAACGCGCTCGATCTGCGCTATTCGTTTTCGTTCAAATGAAACTGGCCGTCCGCGCGCCATAAGCGCCGGGCGCAAAAAAACCCGCGCGCGGCGGGTTCTTTGCGGGCGCGCGGACCGGCTTACTTCAGCTTCACTTCCTTGTACAGGACGTGCTTGCGCGCCTTCGGGTCGAATTTCATGAACTCCAGCTTTTCCGGCGTGGTGCGCTTGTTTTTGCTGGTGGTGTAGAAATGCCCAGTGCCGGCGGTGGATTCCAGCTTGATTTTTTCTCGGGTACCTTTGGCCATGATGCTCTCCGGGTAATGATTATTCGCGTGCGGGCGTGGGCGCAGTGGTTGCGCTTATACCTTCTCGCCGCGCGCGCGCATTTCGGCCAGCACCACTTCGAGGCCTTTCTTGTCTATCGTGCGCAGGCCTCGCGTGGATACGCGCAGGCTTACGAAGCGCTTCTCGGACTCGAGCCAGAAGCGGCGCTGCTGCAAATTCGGTAGAAAACGGCGCTTGGTCTTGTTGTTCGCGTGGGAAACGTTGTTCCCGACCATGGGCGCTTTTCCAGTTACTTGGCAAACGCGGGACATCGCGTGCTCCCTCGGATTCAAAAAGTCGTAGATTATAGCCGGTAAATTGCGTGCTGTTCAAACATTTACGCGCGCGTGGCATTACAACAGGCCGCGTTCGGAAAATGACAGCGGCTGGGCCATGCCGGCCACGATGAAATGATCGAGTACACGCACGTCGATCAGCGCCAGGGCTTGTTTGAGCGTCTGCGTCAGGCACTCGTCGGCGCGGCTGGGTTCGGCCGTGCCGCTCGGGTGGTTGTGCGCGAATATGACGCCCGAAGCATTACGCGCCAGCGCCAGCTTCACCACTTCGCGCGGGTACACGCTGGTCTGCGTGAGGGTGCCGCGGAACAGTTCGGACGCTTCGATGAGGCGGTTTTGCGCGTCCAGCAGCAGCACCATGAAAACTTCGTGGCCGAGATGGGCAAGTTTCAGGCGCAGCCAGTCGCGCACGGCGGCCGGCGAACCGAGCATATCGCGCTCGGCCATGGTTTGCAGCAGCGCCCGGCGCGAAATTTCCAGGCTGGCTTTGAGCTGCGCCGCCTTGGCCGGACCCAGCCCGGTTTGGGACGATAATTCTGCAATCGGTGCTTCGATGAGCGGCAGCAGGCGGCCTCCGTAACGCTCGAGCAGATCGCGCGCGACATCCACTGCACTTTTGCCGCGCACGCCGGTACGCAGGCAAATTGCCAGCAGTTCCGCCGGCGACAGCGCCTGCGCGCCGTGCTGCAGCAGTTTTTCGCGCGGGCGTTCGGAAACCGGCCAGTCGCTGATGGTCATGAAATATTCTCCGGCATTCGGGGCAGGCCGGCCGACACGGTAAAATCGCCGTCCATCGCGCACCAAGCCGGCGCGCGAGCTTACGCTAGTGTAATTCGAGAGGTGACATTTGTCATGGCGGCAGGCGAACTTTCCGGGCGGCGCATCGTACTGGGCGTGAGCGGCGGCATCGCCGCCTACAAGTCGGCGGAGCTGACACGCCTTCTGGGCAAGGCAGGGGCGGGCGTGGATGTGGTGCTGACGGAAGGCGGCGCACGCTTCGTCACGCCGGTCACCTTTCAGGCGCTGTCGGGCAACTATGTGTGGACCGACCTGTGGGATCCCAGGCGCCCGGCCAATATGGCCCACATCGACCTCAGCCGCGCCGCCGATGCGGTATTGGTGGCGCCGGCCAGCGCGGATTTTCTGGCCAAACTGGTGCAGGGCATGGCGGACGATTTGCTCACTACGCTCTGTCTGGCGCGTCCGCGGGCTGGCATCGAGGGCGCTGAGCGTGACTGCCCGCTGTTGGTGGCGCCCGCGATGAACCGCCAGATGTGGGAAAACCCGGCCACCCAACGCAACATCGAACAATTGCGGCGGGACGGCATAAGCGTGCTGGGTCCGGCTGCCGGCGACCAGGCCTGCGGCGAAATCGGCATGGGGCGCATGCTGGAGCCGGAAGAACTGTTGGAAGAGGTGGTGGCGTTCTTCCAGCCCAAGCTATTGGCGGGGCGGCGCGTGCTCATTACGGCCGGCCCGACCCAGGAGGCGCTCGATCCGGTGCGCGTCATCACCAACCTCAGTTCCGGCCGCATGGGCTACGCGCTGGCGCGTGCCGCGCAACAGGCCGGTGCCGACGTGACCTTGGTGAGCGGGCCGGTAGACCTCGCCGCGCCGCGTGGTGTGGCGCGTGTTGCCGTGCGTTCGGCGCTGGACATGCACGGCGCGGTCATGCAGCGCGTGCACGGCCAGGATTTTTTCATCGCCGTCGCTGCCGTGGCGGATTACCGCCCGGCCGCGGCACAAGGGCACAAAATAAAGAAAAGTTCTGCCCCGCTCAGCGTGGCGCTGGCACCCAATCCGGACATACTGGCTGCCGTGGCGGCGCTGCCGGATGCACCCTTCTGCGTCGGCTTCGCGGCGGAAAGCCGCAACCTGGACGAATACGCCGAAGGCAAGCGGCGCGCCAAACGCCTGCCCATGGTGGTGGGCAATCTGGTGCAGGATGGTCTGGGCGGCACGGACAATAGCATCGTGATTTACGACGAGGCCGGCCGCCATGCGCTGGAGCGCGCGCCCAAAGAAGAACTGGCGCGCAAAATCATTGCCCACGCGGCGGCCTGTGCCGGCGCCTGGCGCGAACGCCGCGGCGCCTTGCCGGGGGCGTGAAGAAGGCCGCGCCCGCGGCCATTTGGCAGCCGGCGTGATGTTCAATTGGGGCCAATGGCCAATGAGGGCCCCGCCACGGTCATTTCAGGAAGGAGCCAGCCATGCATCGCATCGACGTCAAAATTCTCGATCCACGGCTGAAAGAACATCCGCCGCATTACGCCACCGAAGGTTCGGCCGGGCTCGATCTGCGCGCCTGCCTGGATCAGCCGCTGCATCTCGAACCCGGCGCCAGCGTGCTGGTACCGGCCGGGCTGGCCATCCACCTGGCCGATCCGGGCCTGGCCGCGGTGATTTTGCCGCGCTCCGGACTGGGCCACAAACATGGCATCGTGCTGGGCAATCTGGTCGGGCTGATCGATTCCGACTACCAGGGCGAAATATTCATTTCGATGTGGAATCGCGGGCGCGATACCTATACCGTCAGCCCCATGGAGCGCGTCGCGCAACTGGTGGTGGTGCCGGTCATCAAGGTAGCGCTGAACGTGGTGGATGAATTTGAAGCCAGTTCGCGCGGTGACGGCGGCTTCGGCAGTACCGGGCGTTAGCCAGGCGCCGACTTGCCGGGCACTCCAGCGCTGTCCGCGGACGCCATTGGGGCGTAGGCGCGCCGGGCGACGAATTCCAGCAGAGCCAGCACCAGTAGCGCCGCGGCCAGGGTGCCCAATACGGCCATGAGCCAAAAACCGGCGGCGCCCATAGGCGCGGCGGTGCGAAAGCACAGCCACCAGCCGCCGCCCAGCGCCACTACCCAGAAGCACACCACGTGTATCAGCATGGGGATGGCGGTCACCTTGTAGCCGCGCAGCGAAAACGAAGCGACCGTGTGCGTGCCGTCTATCGCCAGAAATACCATCACATAGGGCAGCAGGGTGCGCGCCACGCGGCGCACGTCCGGGTCCGCCGTGTAGGCCGCGACCAGCGTATCGCCCCAGGCCCACAGGGCGGTACCGAGCGCCGCGCCGCAAACGGCTGCGGTGGCTACCCCGGCGTGGGCGGTGGCGCGGGCGCGCCCTGCGTCCTGAGCGCCACAAGCCTGACCCACCAATACCAGCGTACCGGACGCCAAGGCGAGCGGCAGCATGTAACAGAGGGCGTACAGGTTCGCCACGATGCGGTGACCGGCGACCACTTCCGCGCCCAGACTGGCTACGAATAGCGCAATGAACGTAAAACTGGTGGTTTCGACGAAACTCGAAAAGCCCATCGGCAAACCCAGCCGCACCAGTTGCCACAGGCGCTGAGGCTGTGGCCGGCGCCAGTCGCGGAACAGATTCAGGCCGGACAAAAACCGGCTGTGCGTGGCATAGAGCGCGCCCGCGCCCAGGCTGGCCCAATTCAAAGTGGCGGTGGATATGCCGCAGCCCAGGGCGCCCAGCGGCTGTCCGGTCAGACTGCCGGAAACCAGACTCCAGGCCAGCGGAATATGGCCGGCGGTGGCGCCCAGGCTGATGTACATGAGCGGCCGTGGCCGCCCCAGGCCGTGATTGGTGGCGTGAAAGGCGCGGTACAGCAACACCGCCGGCAGCCCGCAGGCTAGCGCGCGCAGGTAGGCGCGGGCTTTCATTTCCACCTCGGGGCTAAGCTGCGTCAGGGCCAGCAGAGGGTCCGGCGCCAATAACAGGCTCACGCCCGGCAGCGCCAGCATGAGGGCGAGGCAGGCGCCGTGCTGGAACTCGGGCGCTACCTGGTCCAGCCTGCCGGCGCCGAAATGGTGTGCGACGGTCGGCGATACGGCTTGCGTGACCGCGGCGAGCGATATCACCACCGATATGTAGATGCCGCTACCGACCGCCACGGCGGCCAAATCCGTGGTGCCGAATCGGCCCACGATTACCGTGTCGGCCACATTCATGGCCATGGACGCGAGTTGCGCGATCAGCATGGGCCATGCCAATCCTGCGATGCGCAAACTGATGGCGGTGCGCACGCTGGTTCAGACCGCGGCGGAGGTGTGCCGGTGCTGCAGTGGTGCTCCGCACCGGTAGCTGGCGACGCGACAGGACAGGGACAAGGCGGCAGGTTGGCGCCGGCTGGCCGCGGACGGCCGCTGCCGCGCGCGACTGCCCGCGGGCTGAATGGAAGTCGGCATGGAACTGCCTATTTTAGGCGTCGATGCGCACTGCCGGCCACCCGACGGATGCGCGAATCACGGCAACTGCAGTTCCCTGCAAGCAGGGGCGGAGCGTTCTGGCCTGCAAGAAGCAGATGGCAGCGGCCTGGCGGCGGGTAATCAATCCTCGCCGTTGCCTTCTATGGGTTCGTTGAGCGACAGCCAATACACCGCCATTTGCCCGACGGCGCGCAAAAATCGCTCGAAATCCACCGGCTTGCGTATGTAGCTATTGGCTCCCAGCGTGTAGGCCATGTGCAAATCCTGCGCCTCGCGCGAAGTGGTCAGCACGACCACGGGCAAAAGCCGCGTGCGCGGATCGCTACGTATGCGCCGCAGCACTTCCAGCCCGTCCAGACCGGGCAATTTCAGGTCCAGCAAAATCACGGCGGGCATGACGCTCATGTCGCGGCCGGCGAAAGGTCCGGTGCCGAACAGAAATTCCAGCGCTTCGAGACCGTCGCGCGCCACGATGACCGGGTTGGTGATACGGTTCTTGAAAATCGCGCGCAAGGTCAACGCCTCGTCGTCCGGATTGTCTTCCACGAGCAATATAGGGCGTTTGGTTACCATCGAGTTCTCCTGAATTGAAAATTCATCGGGCGCGTATCGGTGCCGGGCGCGTATTCACACTACCCATGGCGTCTGCTGAGCGTCCGCCAGCGCCAGCGCGCGCTTGCGGCGTTGCGGCATGCTTGTTGATTTTCCCGGGCATGCGCGCGGTCTACATGTCGCCCTGGGCTGAACGGGCAGCTCCGGGCCGTAAGATTCTAATGAATAATAAACGCATGTGTACCAAACCTCCAACTGCATTGGCGCGCGTAGCGCTGTCCTGGCGCCGTCATGCCAAGAATCGTATGAATACTGTCGCGCCTCTGTGCGGGCGATCGAGTTGTCAAGCTCCAGGCTGCGCAACGTCGTAAAGTAATGGCATATCGCTACGGAATTCTATTAACGCCGCAAAATATTAATGCGGAACAATAAAACGTAATGTTTTCAAGGTGTGGGAAGCATACATCTACTCATCCTTGAAGCTAATACAGGCCTGTTCCAAGAAAATTATTTGAAGCGCATAGTGGAGGATAGAAGTTATGCATAGAAATTACCAGATTCAGGCAGTTTTTCTGCAATAAATTCACAACTTCAAGAAGGTAACCGGCAAATTTTGGCTGGATCGTGAAATGCTTTGCGCATGGTCCCGCGGCTATGCCAATGCCCTCGTGCGGGTCGATGTAGCGGAACCGGATGACGCCCGCTGAAATTTTCCGAAATGCGCCGCGATGCGCCTCTCCATCACGCTGTAGGGCCACAACAACGGCGCGCGGCGGCAGATCGGGTGGCGCGGCTGGCATGCGTAGCCGCTACTGCCATGGCGCTTGCAAAGACGCAGGAATTGCCCTGCTCAGGGCAATTGGCTCTGCTCGAGCACGAAAACGCTGCCGCTACTCGACTCGGTATCCAGCCAGAGCAGGGGCAGATCGGGCAGGGCGGTTTCGGCCTGCGCGCGGTTATGGCCTACTTCCACCACCAGTATGCCGCCCGGCTCGAGGTGGCGCGCTGCGTCGCAGACGATGCGGCGTACCAAATCCATGCCGTCCTCGCCCGCGGCGAGCGCCATTGCGGGCTCGTGGCGATATTCCTGCGGCAATTCGGACATCGCTTGCAAGGTTACGTAGGGCGGGTTGGAAATGATCAAGTCGTAGCGGCGGCCGCCCAGCGCTGCGAACAGGTCGCCCGTTTGCGTATGCACGCGATCGGCCAGGCCGTAGTCGGCGATATTCTGCTGCGCCACTTCCAGCGCCGCGGCGGATAGATCGATCGCGTCCACGTCGGCGTCCGGAAATGCGTGCGCCAGCAATATGGCAAGGCAGCCCGATCCGGTGCAAAGATCCAGCGCGCGGTGGATGCGGGCGGGGTCGTCGATCCAGGGCGCGAACTGGTCGCGCAGTAATTCGGCGATATAGGAGCGCGGCACGATCACCCGCTCGTCCACGCGAAAGCGGAATTCTCCCAGCCAGGCTTCACCCGTGATGTAGGCGGCCGGCCGGCGTTGCTCCACGCGCTGGTGCAGCACCGCGGCAAGCGCTTCGCGTTCGCTGCGCAACAGGCGCGCCGGCAGGAAAGGTTCCAGGCGGTCCAGCGGCAGGTGCAGGGTGTGCAGCAGCAGGTAGACCGATTCGTCCCAGGCGTTATCGCTGCCGTGGCCGAAAAACAAGCCGGCCGCGTTGCTGCGGCTGACGAAATAGCGCAGCCAGTCCTGCACCGTGCAAAGCTCGTCCACGGCCGCCAGGGCTGTCATGTCGGGCTGCGAACTCATGGCTGCGGCGCACCCAACAACTGGCGCAGCGCGGATTCGTATATGCGGGCGAGCGGTTCCAGATCGGCCAGCCGCACGTGTTCGTCGATTTTGTGTATCGACGCATTGACCGGCCCCAATTCCACCACTTGATCGCACAGGGGCGCGATGAAGCGCCCGTCCGAGGTGCCGCCGGTGGTGGATAGTTCCGTGGTGATGCCGGTTTCGGCGAGTACGGCGGCGGCCAGCGCTTCGACCAAAGTTCCGCGCGGCGTCAGAAACGGACGTGCTGACAGGTTCCAGACGATTTCGAATTGCAGGCCGTGGGCATGGAGTATCGATTCGACCCGCGCCTGCAGGCGCTCCGGCGTGGACGCCGGGCTGTAGCGGAAGTTGAACAGTACCTCCAGCTTGCCCGGAATCACGTTGCCGGCACCGGTGCCGCCGTGGATATTGGATACCTGCCAGGTGGTCGGCGGAAAGTACTCGTCGCCGGCATCCCAGCTTTGCGCGGCAAGTTCTGCCAGGGCCGGCGCAAAAAGGTGGATGGGGTTTTTCGCCAGATGCGGATAGGCGACGTGGCCCTGCACGCCCAATATGGTGAGCCGCGCGTTCAGGGAGCCACGGCGGCCGTTCTTGATCATGTCGCCCAGGGTCGACACCGCGGTGGGCTCGCCCACCACGCAGTAATCCATGCGTTCACCACGTTCGGCGAGTGTCTGCACCACCGCCACGGTACCGTCCGCGGCGTCGCCTTCTTCGTCCGAGGTGAGCAATAGCGCGATGGAACCGGCGTGATCGGGGCAGGCCGCCACGAAACGTTCGATGGCGACCACGAACGCCGCCAGGGATGATTTCATGTCCGCCGCGCCGCGCCCGTACAACAGCTCGCCGCGCAGTTCGGGCTCGAACGGATCGGATTGCCATGCTTCGCGCGGCCCCGGCGGCACCACGTCGGTATGGCCGGCGAACACCATCAAAGGTTTGACACTGCCGCGCCGTGCCCACAGGTTGGACACGCCATTGCGGTCGATGCGCTCGAGCACGAAGCCGAGAGGCTCCAGCCGGTCAGCGATGAGGTCCAGACAGCCGGCGTCGGCCGGCGTTACCGAGGCGCGTCGCATGAGCGCGCAGGCCAGCTGTGCAACCGGCAGTTCAGCGGGGGGATCGAATGCCATGCGCGCTTAACTGCCGTCCAGATTGAGCGTGAATTCGGTAAACGAGGCACCGGTGCCCGGCACGGTCTTTTCGAATTCGTTGCGCGCCGCCGTGGGTGCCGGCTCGGAACGCTGGGCGCCTATGGTTTCGGTGGGGCCGAATTGGGAATTGTTGATGAGCCAGGACAGATTGGTCGGCGAATCGGAATTGGCCAGTGCTTCTTCCAGCGTGATGAAGCCTTCGCGATAGAGGCGGAACAAATCCTGCTCGAAGGTTTGCGAGCCCGGCGCCAGGCTTTGTTCCATGGCTTCCTTGATGGCGTTGATGTCGCCGCGCTGCACCAGTTCGCTCACGTGACGCGTGTTCAGCAGCACTTCCACGGCCGGTATGCGCTTGCCATTGGGCTTCTTGACCAGGCGTTGCGACACGATGCAGCGCAGTGTCACCGCCAGATCGAGGAACAGCAGGCCGCGGCTGTCGTGCGGGAAAAAATTGATGATGCGGTTCATCGTGTGGTAGGCGTTGTTCGAGTGCAGCGTGGCCATGCACAGGTGGCCGGTTTGCGCATAGGACAGCGCCGCCTGCATGGTTTCGCGGTCACGAATTTCGCCGATCAGGATGCAGTCGGGCGCCTGCCGCATGGCGTTTTTGAGGGCGGCGTCCCAATCCATCGTGTCAATGCCGATTTCGCGCTGATTGACGATGGATTTTTTGTGGCGGTACAGGTATTCGATCGGGTCTTCGACCGTCAATATATGGCCCGCGCGATTGGAATTGCGGTGATCGATCATGGACGCGATGGTGGTCGACTTGCCCGAGCCGGTGGCGCCCACCACCAGGATGAGGCCGCGCTTTTCCATGATCATGTCGGCCAGCACGGGCGGCAGCCCGAGCTGTTCCAGCGGCGGGATTTCGTGCGAAATGTAGCGCACCACGATGCTGATGCTGCCGCGCTGGTAAAACATGTTCACGCGGAAATTGCCGACGTCGCGCCGCCCGAAAGACAGGTTCATTTCGCGCGTTTCCTCGAAACGCTTCACCTGTTCCGGGTTGAGAAACTCGTAGGCCATGCGGCGCACGGTTTCCGGATCCATGACTTTCTGATTGATCGGAATCGTGCTGCCCTGAATCTTGATATTGATCGGGGCGCCAGCCGAAATGAAAATGTCGGAGGCCTGTTTCTCCGCCATTACCTGAAACAATTTGTCTAGGATCATTATTGCCGCCTTCGACCGTGCAGAACTGGTGAGCCTACTCGCGCGGGCGGGTGCTGCCCACCCGCGCATGCTTTGCTTGGTTTTCCGGTACTTTTTTCTGTCACCCGCCCCTTGCTGCGCCGAGCCGCCTGCTAATCGCCGCGCAACAAGTCGTTGATGCCGGTTTTGGCGCGCGTTTGCGCGTCCACCTTTTTCACGATGACCGCACAATACAGGCTGTACTTGCCATCTGCCGCGGGCAGATTTCCGCTTACCACGACTGATCCGGGCGGAATGCGGCCGTACAGAACTTCACCCGTGGTGCGGTCGTAAATGCGCGTGCTCTGGCCGATATAGACGCCCATCGAAATGACCGAATTTTCGCCCACGATGACGCCTTCGACGACTTCCGAGCGGGCGCCGATGAAGCAATTGTCCTCGATGATGGTCGGATTGGCCTGCAGCGGCTCCAGCACTCCGCCTATGCCCACGCCGCCGGACAAATGAACGTTTTTGCCGATCTGCGCACAGGAGCCCACCGTGGCCCAGGTGTCGACCATCGTGCCTTCATCTACGTAAGCGCCGATATTGACGTAGGACGGCATGAGCACCACGTTGCGCCCGATGAAGGCACCGCGCCGCGCGGTGGCGGGGGGCACGACACGAAACCCGCCGGCCTGGAAGCGTGCGCTGTCGTAATCGGCGAATTTGGTCGGCACCTTGTCGAAATAGCGCATGGGGCCGCCATCCATCACGCAGTTATCTTCGAGCCGGAACGACAGCAGCACGGCTTTCTTGATCCACTGATGGGTTACCCAGTCGCCATCCCGTTTTTCTGCGACACGCAGGCGACCCGCGTCCAGTTCCGCGAGCACGCCATTGACGGCCTCGACCAGATCTGCCGGTGCGGCGCCGGGCTTGAGGGCGGCGCGCTCTTCCCAGGCGGATTCGATCAGGCTACGGTAATTGTCCATCGTGCAAACGCTCCTTTATAAAGTTCTGCAGAAATTCACGATGCGCGCTATTCCTTCCGCGCACTCGGCAGGTTCGGCGACCAGCGCGATGCGCACGAAACCGGCACCGGGATTGATCCCGGCCGATTCGCGTGCCAGATAGCTTCCCGGCAGTACGCTCACCCCGGTGGCGGCCAGCAGGTCGCGCGCGAAATCCGTATCCGCGCCGGGCGTGCGTGCCCACAGGTAGAAACTTGCGTCCGGCATCGGGGCGGGCATCACGGCGCCGAGTATAGGCTGCAGTTGCGTAAATTTCTCGCGGTAAAGACGGCGGTTTTCCACCACGTGCGCCTCATCGTTCCAGGCCCGGATGCTGGCTTCCTGCACCGGCGGGCTGAGCGCGCAGCCGTGGTAGGTGCGGTAGAGCAGGAATTTTTCGATAATGGTTGCGTCGCCTGCGACAAAACCGGAGCGCAGCCCCGGCACGTTGGAACGCTTGGACAGGCTGGAAAACACCACCAGGCGCTGAAAATCGAGCCGCCCCAGGGCGCGCGCGGCGCTCAGGGCGCCTAGTGGCGGGTTGGATTCGTCGAAATATATTTCGGAATAACACTCGTCGGCGGCCACCACGAAGCCGTGGCGGTCCGACAACTCGAACAGGGTGCGCCATTCGTCCAGGCTCAGTACGCGGCCGGTCGGATTGCCGGGCGAACAAACATAGACGAGCTGGGTGCGCGCCCATTGTTCGGTGGGGATGTTTTCCCAGGCACAGGCAAAGCCATTTTCCGGCGTCTGGTTGTAGAACACCGGCCGGCTGCCGGCCAGCAGCGCCGCACCTTCGTAAATCTGATAGAACGGATTGGGGCACAGCACCAGCGCGCCGGCGCGCGAGCGATCGATCACGCACTGCGCGATGGCGAATAAGGCTTCGCGCGTACCGGCTGCCGGCAATATCTGCTTGTCGGGGCTCAAACTCACCCCGAAACGGCGCTCCACCCAGGCGGCAATCGCTTGGCGCAGGGCCGGCGTGCCCAGTGTGGCGGGATAGTTCGCCAGCCCGGCAAGATTGGCGGCCAGCGCGTCCTTGATGAATTGCGGCGTGGCGTGCTGCGGTTCGCCGATAGACAGGCGGATGGGCTTGCAACCCGTGGGCGCTTCCACCCCGGCGGTCAGCGCGCGCAGCTTTTCGAACGGGTAGGGCTGCAGGAGCGCAAGGTCTGGATTCACGGTGTCGGCCGGCGGAAGGTTGAAAACCGGCAAATTATAAGGAGTTCGGCCCGCCAGCCGGGCTTACCGTTGCAAGCCCGGCATGCTGCCCTGCCGGCCCGCGGCGGCGGGCTAGGCCGGATCAACTATGCGTTGCGGCGGCCGGCGTTTTGCCGCGCATTCTTTGCGCGTCGCGCGCGGCGTCGGAATCGGGGTAGAAGGCTGCCAGCAGGCGTGCGTGGCGTTCGGCGCGCTCGTGGTCGGCGCGCTTGTCGCAGGCAAGCACCAGGGCCAGCAGGGCCGGCGGCACGCCCGGATGGTCCGACTTGCGGCGCAACAGCGGCAGCAACGCGGCTTCGGCATCCGCCACCAGGCCGCGCCGCGCAAAACGCATCGCAAGTGCAGTGGCGATACGGCGCGGCAACCGCGTGCCGGGTTCCACCAGCTTCATGTATTCGCGATAGGTACGCAAAATCAATTCGTCGGTGGCGGCGTCATCCTGCTTGAGCGCCATGATGCGCAGCGCCGAGTGGTGAAACTGATCGTCGCCGGGCTCGAGCTTGCAAAGGTTGTAATGGCTTTGCAGCAGATGGCGGTCGTCCGGCCGCTGTTCCACCAGACGCGCGAAGGCGCTGCGCGCTTCCGCCATGCGCATTTGCGCGACCAGCTGGTGCGCCTTGGCAATCGCCGACTGTAATTCGCGCTCGGCCTCGTCACGTTCGGCGGCCGTGACGATGGCGCTGGACGCCTGTGCGCGGTCGCGCCTATGCGCTGCCGCCAGCAGCGCGCCGCTCAGAAAACCGCCTATGTGCGCGAGGTAATTGGTCGTTCCGCCCGCGCTGTAGAGCTGCCAGGCCTCATTGGCCAGCCACAGCGGCAACAGATAAATGGCGCGGCCGCGTATGTAATCGAAATAGACGAAGGCGAAAAAGAAAAAATTGATGCGCCGCATGCCGAGCAGCACCACATACATGGCCATGACGCCGGCGATGGCGCCGGAAGCACCCAGGCAAAGCGACTGGTCGTCCGGATGCACGGCCCAGAACAGGGTGGTCGCGGCGACGCCGGAAATCAGGTAGTACAGCGCGAAGCGCAGCGGCCCGAGCATGCGCTCGACCAGGAAAGCGACCAGGAACAGCATCACCATATTGCCCAGCAGATGGTCCGCGCTGCCGTGCAGAAACATGTGCGTCACAAACGTGAGCGGCCGGTGTTCGGCCGCGACGAAGCTATAGACGGGCGTGAACTGGCGCGCCATGAGGTGCTCGAACTGCGCCCGGTCGCGCTTCCAGCCTGCCGCCCGGTCATCGCCCGCCGG
Source organism: Rhodocyclaceae bacterium (assembly GCA_016791105.1). Classification (GTDB taxonomy): domain Bacteria; phylum Pseudomonadota; class Gammaproteobacteria; order Burkholderiales; family Rhodocyclaceae; genus JAEUNM01. Next base: position 52,489 of record JAEUNM010000006.1, read on the forward strand.
TACCAGGCCGGATTGGATGCGCGCCTTGAAGCCGTTGTCGTGGTGCAGAACCAGTACCGCCATTGCGGGTTTCTGCACCGAATAGGCCTGGTAGCTCGCCGCGGCCGCCTGTTCGCTGCGGCTGTCGAGGAAGGCGGCGTAGGCCGGAAATTCGATGTCGGGCAAACTGCTGTTCAGATAAAACCTGAGCGCTTCGGCCTGGTAGCGCTCATCTTTGGTCTGCACACCGAAATAGACGCAGACATTGACAAGAATGATCAGTAATGCGGCAATCGGCGGTTTGCGCCAATCCAGCCGATCGGCCATGGGGATAAGTAACATGCCGGTATTTTCTCAGCTTAGTTGCGCCCAGTCCAGAAGGCTATATGGCACTCGCTGGTTTTCCGCCCTAGCCCGCCCGGGCAGGCCAGGGCGCTCATTTCAGCGGTGGATGAGAGTACATTGGCTGCAATGCGGCAGGGCGCCCGCGTGCCCGCGCGACAATGCCGCAAGTCTGCCCGACCGTACTGGCGGACAGCCGGCAGAACAGCGCGCCGTGCGCGAACTGCAGTTTTGTCTGTGGGCAAAATTTCGCTCCGTTGCGCCCACTGGCGGCGCACAGGATTGTTACCGGTTTGCGTCCCGACCGGTCCGGCGATTCAGGCTAAAGCTTTGCGCCTTGTTGCCGTAATGCGCCCACGGACTAATTTTGGTCAAGTCGGCACTTCGCCGCCAAGGAGAATCGAATGGAAGCAAATGTCGTTTATCAGGACCGCCGTGCAGTCATCCGTCTGGGTGGCCGTTTTGATTTTAACGCCCACCGCGAATTTCGCGAGGCCGCCGACGCCGCCATGGGTCGCCAGGATGTGCGCGAGGTGCATGTCGATATGAATAACGTGGTGTACCTGGACAGTTCGGCCCTGGGCATGTTGCTCATGCTGCGCGACAAGGCCAAATCGGCGCAAAAAGAACTGGCGCTCGCCAATTGCGGCGGCAACGTGCGTCAAGTGCTGGATATCGCGAATTTCACCAAGTTATTCCGCGTGGTGTGAATGGTCGTCTGGCCCGAACACTGGAGGGGCGGGCCGAAGGACTTGAAAGATGGAGACAGATAAATGGCCGAAATCGGCGGAAAACATGTGTGCTGGGTGCTGCCTGCGCTGACCGGCGCAACTGGCGCATTGGCGTCCGGCGTTGCAGTATGGGGCGCTTTGAGCGGTCACCCTTGGCTGGAATGGAGCGGTATTGCAGCGGCTGGCCTGGGTAGTGCGGCGATTGCCGGCGCTCTGGTGAGGGCCTGGGTGACGAGGCCTGTGGAGCACCTCACGAGCGTGCTGCGCACCATGTACCGCGACGGCGACCTGTCGCGGCGCGCCACGCCTGCCGGGGCCGGGCAGGCGCGCCAGCTTGCGGTGGCCACGAATGATCTGATCGGCAGCTTTCAAAGCATGATAGGGCGCATCGTATTCAGCGCCGGCCAGCTGGGCGCAGCGTCGGAAAAGCTGTGCGCATCGGCGCGTTCCATGAATGACTCATCGGCCCGCCAGGGGCAGGCCGCCGAAGCGACAACCCATTCCATGGACGAAATGAACCGCGGCATAGCCGAAGTGCGCGAAAACGCTCGTTACGCCGCCGACAGCGCGGCGGACGCGCGCGGGCACGCCGTGCGCGGGGCGGAAATTGCCGATCGCGCGGCGCAGGAAATCGAGCGCATCGCGCGCAATGCCAGTGCTTCGGCGCAATTGATCGAACAACTGGGCGGGCGCACCCAGGCGATCAGCGGCATATTGCAGGTGATTCATGACATTGCCGAACAGACCAATCTGCTCGCCTTGAATGCCGCAATCGAAGCGGCGCGGGCGGGCGAACAGGGGCGTGGGTTTGCCGTTGTGGCCGACGAAGTGCGCAAGCTGGCCGAGCGCACGTCCAGCGCGACAGGGGAAATTCGCAGTGTGATCGTCGCCATTCAGGACGAAACCCACAAGGCCGTGCTGGCAGTGCAGGAGGGCAGCGCCCAGGCGCATTCCGGTGCTCAGCTTGCGGCCTCCGCCGCCGACGCGCTGGAACAAATTCGTGCTGGCGCCGAAACAACCATGGCGAAAGTCGATTCCATCGCGACGACCATAGGCGAATACGCCGCGCGCGGTGCCGACATTGCCAATCATGTGCACGAAATCCTGCACATGGTGCAGGGCAATACCGCGAACGCGGCGCGCACCTTGTGCGAATCTGGTCAGGTCGAGCACATAGGCGCGAATATTCAGGAAGTGCGCAACGTGTTCAAACTGGGGCAGGTGGGCGAGGCTGCCCTGGCCCTGCACGAGCGTATGCCGGAGGTGGTGCAACGGGTGGCGGCATCTGTCGGGCGTGCGCTCGAAGAGGCCATGGAGCGCGGTGAAATTACTGAACACGCGCTATTCGATACGACTTACACGCCGATCGCGAATACCTACCCGCAAAAATTTCACTCGCCCTGCGACGCGCTGGCGGACCGGCTGCTGCCGGGACTGCAGGAGCCCGTCCTGGAACAAAATCCCATGGTGGTGTATGCCTGCGCGGGCGACATCAATGGCTATCTGCCGACGCACAACCGCCGCTTCAGTCAGCCGCTCACCGGCGACCGCGAGCGCGATCTGGCCGGCAATCGCACCAAGCGCATATTCGATGACGCGGTATCCAAACGCGGCGCCAAGCACGAACTGCCCTTCCTGCTGCAAACCTACCGCCGCGATACGGGCGAAGTCATGCATGACATTTCCGCGCCGATTTACGTGCGCGGCCGGCATTGGGGCGGTTTCCGCGTCGGCTACCGGGCCTGACACTTACCGCCCGGGACCGGTCGTGTTTCCGTCACCGCTACGAAGGATGATCCATGCAAACACTGAAAGGCCGGCTGCTGGTGGTGCTGGCCGTACTTGCCGGCGCCACGCTGCTTGCCAACGGCTACAGCCTGTACACGTTTTTCGATCTGGCGGGCCGTGCCGCGGCGGCACTTTCCGGTGATGGTGTGAGCGGCGCGACGGCGGCCGCCGAGTTGCAGGCCAGCGCGGCGCGCGCGACGTGGATCATGCTAGGGATGATTACCGTCGCGTCGGTAGCCGGGCTGGTGGCTTTCATGTCGCTGTGGCGTTCGCTGGACCGCATGCTGGGCGGCGAACCCGAGGTGGTCCGTGCCGCCATGCGGCGCATGGCGGGCGGCGACCTGTCGCAGGAAATTCCCGATCGTGGCGACAGCCTGCTCGGTGCCGCCGGCACCATGCAGGAAAACCTGCGCGGCATGGCCATGCGGCTCAACCTGAGCGCGGCCGACGTGCAACGCCTGGCCGGGCAGTTTGCCGACGGCACCGCGGCGGTTGCGCGCGCCACCGAAGAACAAAGCGACACGGCCGGACGCGCGGCCAATTCCATGCACGAACTGGCGTCGGCCATCGATGGCGTGACGGGCACCGCCGGAGCGGTTGAACAACTGAGCGACAGCGGCCTGCAACATACCGATGCCGGCCGCGCCGCGGTACGCCAGATGGGGGGCGAACTGGCCGAGGTCGAAACCATCGTGAAGGACATGGTGGGCGCCAGCGCGCAGTTTTCCGACGCAGCCGGGGCCATCACGCGCATGACGCGGCAGGTGCGGGAAATTGCCGACCAGACCAATCTGCTCGCGCTCAACGCGGCCATCGAGGCCGCGCGCGCCGGCGAACAGGGGCGCGGTTTTGCCGTGGTGGCCGACGAAGTGCGCAAATTGGCGGAAAAATCCGCGCTCGCGGCGGCCGACATAGATGGCGTGACACGCCAGCTCGCCGAGCGCGCCGGTTCGGTGGATGCCGTCGTGCAGCGCGGGCTGCAGTCGCTCGACAGCACCAGCAAACACTTGGTTTCGGTCGAGGGCGTGCTGGATCAGGCCTCGCACGCCGCGCACGAAACCGCGAACGGCATGCGCAGCATCAGCGAAGCCGTGCGCGGCCAGGTACGCGCCAGCCATAGCGTCAATGATGCCGTCGATCGTATCGTTGCCATGGCGCAGTCCAACGCGCACGAAGTACAACAGTCCGCCGCCCAGGCGCGCCGCCTGCAGGAACTCGCCGGCAGCCTGGCGGAAGTGGCCGGCCGCTTCCGCACCTGACTTCGTCCCTGCGCGCGGCGGCTACGGTCGCGCGGTCTGGGCCGGTCTCATTGCCGGCCCATCAATTTCATTTCCCCTTTACCCGCCCCCACGGACTGCGTGGCCGGCGGAAGTTCGTGCGATCTGCACGGACATGGTGCGCGCGCCATGCCCGATTTGTGTCGCAAATTCAAGCAGCGCGCGGCGCGGCCGTAAATACACGCCAATACAGATATTTTCGAAAGGAATCCGAAATGAGACCGCATCCATTGCTGGCCCCGGCGGCTGCGCTCATGGGCAACCTTGGCTTTCGCGCCAAAATGTTCTTGATCATAGGCATCGTGACCATCACGTGCGGTGCCCTGTCGGCCATACTCGTGTCGGATCGAGTGGCCGCCCTGCGCCAGGCGGAACAGGAAAAAGTCGGGGCGGAATACGCGGAAATCGTGATGCGCACCATTCTTGGCCTGCAGCAACATCGCGGCTTGGCGGCAGCCTGGCGCAATGGCGACGAATCCGCAAAGGCACGCGTGATGGCCAAACAGCAGGAAGTTGACGCCAGTTACGTAGAAATTCTCAAAGCAGGAAAGGCGCGCAGCGAACTGTCCGTCATCGTGGCTGATCAGGCCCGTCTCGAAGCCGACTGGAAAGCGATCAAGGCCGACCTGGCGCAGCAGACGGCCGCGCAAACTTTCGCGCGGCATACGCAATTGGTCGAAAAGTGGATTTCCCACATACGCGACTTTGCCGATGCCACGGGGCTTTCCTACGACCCCTATCCAGATAGCTATACGGTCATGGACACCGCGCTGAACTGGGTGCCGGGCTTCATCGAAAGTGCCGCACGTTTGCGCGGACGCGCGGCGTCCCTGGAGGCCAAGAAAAGCCTGAACCAGGCCGAAGCGGTGGAACTGGGGGCGATGCTGGTGACGGCCGAGCGCTACGTGGCCGACATGGACGGCCTCGCGCGCAGGCTCAAAGCCGTGCAAGGTGACACCACCGTTGCGCAGTGGAATGCAGCGCTGCGCGACATGCGCGAAGGTGTGAGCGCGGTTTCGGCCACAGTGCGCGAACAGGTGCTGGAGCAGAAATTTGCCATGCCGGCGGGCGAACTGTTCGATCTTGCGACGCGGCCGGTACAGGCCGGTGGGGAGTTTTCCAAGGTCTTGTTGCAGGAACTGAATCGCGACGTCGATGCGCACACGGCGCGCACCTTGCGCGACGTTTGGGTGGCCGGCGGTGGGGCTGCGCTGGCCGTGGCCGCACTTATCTATTTCGTGACCGGGTTTTTCGCGTCGCTGCGCGCTTCCATCAGTGCCACCGTAGAAGGCGGCCGCCGGCTCGCTGCCGGAGAGCTTTCCACCCGCGTGGTAATTCCGACCCGCGACGAAATGCAGGAAATCGGTGCTGCGTTCAACGACATGGCCGACGGCTTGCGCGGCGTGATTACCGAAGCGCGTACCGGCGCGGGCGATTTGACCCAGGCCGCAAACGGCCTCGCAATGACCACCTCGGCAGTACGCGATGCGTCCAACGCGCAAAGCGAGTCGGCTGCCTCCATGGCGGCCGCCATGGAACAAATGTCGGTCAGCATTTCCAGCGTTTCGGATGCCGCAGCCGATGTGAATCGCGAATCCGCCGCCGGCTTGCAAAGCACGCGCCAGGGTAACCAGGCGGTGGCCGTGATGCGCCAGGACATTTCGCGCGTGGAATCGGTGGTGCACGAAATATCCAGCGCCGCGGCCGGATTCGTGGCCAGTACGCGGGCCATCAACGACATGACCCAGCGCGTCAAGGAAATTGCCGAACAGACCAATCTGCTGGCATTGAATGCCGCGATCGAAGCGGCACGCGCCGGCGAACAAGGCCGCGGTTTTGCGGTGGTGGCCGACGAGGTGCGCAAGCTGGCGGAAAAATCCTCTCTGGCGGCGGCCGAAATCGAGCGCATCACGCGCGAACTGGATAGCAGCGCCGGCAATGTCGATGACGTGGTGCGCCAGGGCGGTGCCGCCATCGCCGCTACCACGGCTGCGCTGGAGCGTGTAGGAGAGGTGCTGCTGGCGGCCAACGGGGCAGTGGAACGCAGTGCCAACGGCATGCAGGAAATCAGCGCCTCGACACGCGAACAGACCATCGCCGGACAGGATATCGCGCGCAACGTGGAACACATAGCGCAGCGCGCGGAGCAGAACAGCCACTCCGTCGCCGACGTGGCGCAACAAGCGGACCGGCTCAAACAACTGGCCGCGCGCATGGAAAACACGGTGGGGCGCTTCCGGCTCTAGTGTGCCTTACGCCTGCTCAAGAAGCAGGCGTAGAGGCCGTAAAGCAACAACGGTCGGGTTTGTGCCGGTCCCAGGAGATTAAACGATGTCCGAACTGCTCAAGAACATAGATGCGCGCACCCGGCTTGCCGGGACGAACAAGCTGGAAATCCTGATGTTTTCGCTTGGCGTGGATAGCCGCACCGGGCGTCGCGAAACGTTCGGCATCAACGTGTTCAAGGTGCGAGAGGTGATGCGCACGCCGCCCATCGCCGCCGCGCCGGAAATGCCGCACGCAGTGCAAGGCATGGTCAGTCTGCGCGGCGTGCTGGTGCCGGTGGTGGATTTGGCAAGTTTTGCGCACTTTTCCACCGAGTGCTCGCGCGACGTGATGATCGTGACCGAATACAACGGGCACACGCAGGGCTTCCTGGTGGAATCGGTGGACACCATATTGCGCCTGGACTGGGCGCAAATGCGCGTGCCGCCGCAAATGCTCACGGCCAATCTGGCCAGCCTGGTGACCGCCGTGACGGAACTGCAGGACGGCCGCCTGGTGATGATGCTGGACGTCGAAAAGGTACTTGCCGAAACCGCCCAGATCGACAACGACCTCGCTTACCAGGACATCAAGCCGCTGGAAATGGAAGGTGCGACGGTGCTGTTCGCCGACGACTCATCCGTTGCCCGCGCGCAAATCGTGCGCACCCTGGATCGCATGGGCGTGCGCCACTACGCCGCCATCAACGGCCGCCATGCCTGGCAGGAATTGACCAAACTCGCCGCCTATGCGGATACCCAGAACCGGCGGGTACGCGATCTGGTGCAGCTCGTGCTGACCGACGTCGAAATGCCCGAGCTGGATGGCTACATGCTCACGCGCAACATTAAGAACGACCCGCGCTTCGCCGGCATACCGGTGCTGATGCATTCGTCCCTGTCGTCCATGTCGAACCGCAAGTTGGGACGCGCCGTGGGCGTGGATGAATACGTGTCGAAATTCGAACCGCACCGGCTTGCCGAAACGCTGGCGCGCATGCTCGGCCAGGCCGCCGCCGCCGAGGCGGCCTGAAGCCGCGGCCGGCGCCTGCAACACAAGGACAAACAAATGGATATCGCAGATACCTCCCTGCTCGAAGCGGTCGACGCGCGTACCCGGCTCGCCGGCAGCAACTGCATGGAAATCCTGCTGTTTTCGCTGGGCACGCACGAAACTTTCGGCATTAACGTGTTCAAGGTGCGCGAAGTGTGCCGCACCCCCATGATTACGCCGGCGCCCAACATGCCGGGCGGCGTGGAAGGCTTGATTTCCCTGCGCGGCAACGTCATTCCGGTCATGAATCTGGCCAAAATCATGCAGCTCGACGGCGCCGAGCGGCCTACCGCCTCGATGATGGTGACCGAATACAGCAAGCGCACGCTGGGCTTCCTGGTACATGGGGTGGACCGCATCATCCGCGTCGATTGGGACAGGGTGCGCGCGCCCGAAGACGTGCTGTCGGGCGACCAGCATTTCATTACTGCCATTACCGAGCTGCCGGATGGCCGGCTGGTATCGATACTGGACGTGGAATCCATCCTGGCGGCCACCTTCGGCGAAGCCGTTACCGGTGAAATTCTGCCGATAGGCGGCGAGCGCGATTACAACGTGTTTTTCGTCGATGACTCTTCGGTGGCGCGCCGCAAGATCGCCGAAGTGCTGGACAAGCTGGGCGTGCGCCACAAGCACGCCGTCAATGGCGCGGAAGCCTGGACCCGGCTGCAGGCCATGGCGGCGCATTTTTCCAATATTCAGAACTCGATGGGCGAGGAACTGGACGTAATCCTCGTCGATGCCGAAATGCCCGAAATGGACGGCTACGTACTCACCCGCAACATCAAGGCCGACCCACGCTTTGCCGGCATACCGGTGGTGATGCATTCGTCCTTGTCGTCGCAGGCCAACCGCGCCATGGGCAAAAGTGTGGGGGTTGATGCCTATGTCGCGAAATTCGACGCCGAGGTGCTCGCCGACACCTTGCGGCCGCTGCTTCGCTCCAAAGATTGACCTTACCCGGCCCATCCGCCGCTTGATACAGACGGGAGATTTTTATGGCTGACCCGAAAATGAAATTCCTGGTCGTGGATGACTTCTCGACCATGCGCCGCATCGTGCGCAACCTGCTCAAAGAGCTGGGCTTCACCAATGTCGACGAGGCCGAAGACGGCGTCGCGGCGCTGCAAAAGCTGCAGGCCGGCGGCATCGAATTCGTGGTGACGGACTGGAACATGCCGAACATGACCGGCCTGGAACTGCTGCAGGCGATACGTGCCAATGCGCAGTTCAAACACCTGCCGGTATTGATGATTACCGCCGAGGCGAAGAAGGAAAACATCATCGCTGCGGCCCAGGCGGGTGCATCCGGCTACATCGTGAAGCCTTTCACGGCCGCCACGCTGTCGGAAAAGCTCACCAAGATTTTCGAAAAAATGGAAAAGAAAGCCGCCTGAACGGGCGCTTTTGCCGGCCTACGAGCAGGAGGTCCCATGGCCAAAAAGTTGAAATTCGACGATTCCGGCGACAGCGACGAATTGCAGGCGCTGTTCGACAATATTGCCGCCACATCCGGCCCCGCTGCCAAGCCGCGCCTGGAAGTGATAGAGCGTGCCCCGGCGGGCACCGCCGATACGGCCGATCTGCAGGATTTGTTCGACCAGACCGCCGCCGCCTATGACGACGCCCACCCGGACGCAGCGGCTGTCGGCGAACTGGACGAAGAAGGCGACGCACATAGCTGCGACCGCGTATTCAATCGCGTCGGGCATATGGCGCGCGCACTGCACGACACCCTGAGCCAATTGGGCTATGACCGCGCCCTGGAAGATGCCGCGCGCACCATACCGGATGCACGCGAACGCCTGTCCTACATCGGGCAACTGACCGAACAGGCGGCTTGCCGCGTGCTCAATGCCACCGACGTGGCCATCCCGCTGCAAAACGCGCTCGGGTCGGACAGCACGGCACTGACCGCGCGCTGGGATCGCTTGTACGCCAACCAGATGGGCGTGGACGAATTCAAAACCCTGGCGGCCGAAACGCGCGAATTTCTGCGCGGCGTGCCCAAGCGCGCGCAGGACACCAGCACGCAACTGCACGAAATCATGATGGCGCAGGACTTTCAGGATTTGACGGGCCAGGTCATCAAAAAAATCGTCGAACTTGCGCAGCAGCTGGAAACCGGGCTATTGCAGGTGCTCATCGAAGCGATGCCGGCCGACAAACGGCCGGAAGCGCCGACCGGTTTGCTCAACGGTCCGGTCATCAACTCGGCCGGCCGCACCGACGTGGTGACCAGCCAGGAACAGGTGGACGATCTGTTGGAAAGCCTGGGTTTCTAGCCCAGCCGCCGTGCGCATGGGCGAAGCCTGCGCCGGCCGGGAAATTTGGAGAAGCAGAACATGAGCGATTTCGCAGGTATGGACGATCTGTTGCAAGACTTTCTGGTCGAAGCCAACGATCTTCTGAGCGGTGTGGATTTCAAGCTGGTCGATCTGGAGCGCGCCCCGGGCGACCGCGGCCTGCTCAACGACATATTCCGCGGCTTCCATACCATCAAGGGCGGGGCGGGCTTCCTGAATGCGGCGGAACTGGTGAACCTTTGCCACCTCACGGAAAGCCTGTTCGACAAGCTGCGCAACATGGAACTGCACCTGAGCCCGCCGCTCATGGACGTCATTCTGGCGGCGACGGCGGCGGTGCGGGACATGTTCGGGCACCTGGAGCGCGGTGCGCAGCCGCCGGCGGCCGAGGCAGACATTATCCATCGGCTGCAGGCCGCCTTGCGCGGCGAAGCGCTGGAGGCGGCCCCGGCTCACGTCGCGGCAGTGCCTGCTGCAGCGCCTGCCGCAGTCCCTGCCGCACCTGCGGCGGTCCCTGCAGCCGGCGAACCGGATTGGGAATTGCTGCATCGTGCCGTCACCGGCGTGGTGCCGCAGGCCGCGCCCAGCATGCCCCCGGAAGCGCAGCGCGCAGCGAATCAGCCTGCCGACCCGGCTGCGCATCCATTCGGCCGCCGCGCGTCCGACCATCCCGGCTTCAGCGGCCCGAACGGCCGCCGCGACCTCGAACGCGGTCGCGATACTTCCATCCGCGTCGATACTTCGCGGCTGGACCAGGTGCTGAATCTGTCCGGTGAAATCGGCCTCACGAAAAACCGCCTCACCGCGCTGCGTGCCGATATTTTGAACGGCCGCTCCGATACCGAAACCATGCACGCGCTGGACGTTGCGGTAAGCCAGCTCGATCTGCTGGTGTCCGACCTCCAGAACGCGGTCATGAAAACGCGCATGCAGCCCATAGGCCGCCTGTTCCAGAAATATCCGCGCATTGCGCGTGATCTGGCGCGCAGTCTGGGCAAGGACGTGGAACTCGATCTGGCCGGCGAAGATACCGAAATCGACAAGACCATGATCGAGGACTTGTCCGACCCCATCATCCACCTCATACGCAATGCCATAGACCATGGCGTGGAGCCGTCTTCGGAGCGGCTGGGGCTGGGCAAGCCGGAAAAATCCCTGGTGCGGCTGGAAGCCCGCCAGGAAGGCGATCACATCGTAATCATCGTGGCCGACGACGGCCGCGGCATGAACCCGGAAAAGCTGCGCGCCAAGGCGCTGGAAAAAGGCGTCATTACCGATGAAGAAGCGAATACGCTGGATGAGCGCTCCAGCCTCAACCTGGTTTTTCTGCCCGGCTTTTCGACTGCAGACAAGGTGTCCGACGTATCCGGGCGCGGCGTCGGCATGGACGTTGTGCGCACCAATATCCAGAAACTGAACGGCACCATAGATATCCGCTCGACAGTGGGCAAAGGCACCACCTTCATGATATCGCTGCCGCTCACGCTGGCCATTTTGCCCGTGCTGCTGGTGAAACTGGGTGACCAGCCGTTCGCGGTACCGCTTTCGATGGTGCGCGAAATATTGCCCATAGAGCCGGCCGGGGTACAGGAAATCGGCGGCCGCGCCACCATGGTGGTGCGCGGCGAAGTGCTGCCGGTGCTGCCGCTGCCCTATCTGCTGGGCTGGCCGCCCAGCCAGAACCCCGAATATGGCGTGCTCATGCAGACCGCCGAACACACTTTCATCCTGGCCATTGATAGTTTTGCCGGGCGCGAAGATGCCGTCATCAAGTCGCTGGACGACTTCCGTCCCAAAGGCGTGGCCGGTGTGACGACCTTGTCGAACGGGCAGATCGTGCTCATTCTGGACATGAAAGAACTGCTGTCCAGCCTGGGCGACGCGCGTGGCGTGGCGCGTGCAACCTTGCTCGGCAACATGGCCAAGGCGGCCTGAGGTGCGGCGAGGGCAGGGTGCTACGGCGGCCTAAAGTATTCCCGCGGCATGCCGTGAACATTCCAACTGCCCGCCGTCCCAACCGGAGATACGCCATGGATGCCCGTTCCGTCAGCAGTTTCGAACTTCCCCTTGCCAACATGCTGGCCGCCGACCAGGTGCATGCCCACCACGACGAAGCGGCGCGCCTGATGGCCGAAATCGAAATGTTGAGCCGCCAGGCCGCGCTGCTTGCGCTCAACGTGGGTGCGGTCGCCACCGTGGCTGCGCGGCCCGCGCAAAGCGTGCTGGCGCGTGTGGAAGAATCTGCCGTCGCCATCCGTGCCGTGGAAGACTTTTCTGCCAACGGCGTGTATTGCGCCGGACTTGCCGACTCTCTCGCCACCGAACTGCGCGACCATGCCCGCAGGCTAGGTGGCGCCTGTGAAGCACTGCCCTCGCGTTGATTCGCGGTATGTGGTCCAATCCGGCCGAAATCCTGCCGATTGACTTGACATGCCCGATTCCGACGAATTTGACTTCGACCACTGGAAAAACCTGGCCGAGCGCGATCCTGGCGCCTATTTCAGCGAGCGCAATTCCATGATCGAAGCATTCATTACAGCGCAGCCGGCGGATGCCCAGCCCATGCTGCGCGAGCTGCAGGCCCGCATCGATGCAACGCGGGCCGTCGCCGGCTCGCCGCTCGCCGCCACGCGCGAACTGTCGCGCATGCTGGAGCAGCATTTGCGCATGCTGTCCGAGCGCCTGCAGGCCTTGCGTTCCGAAACCGGTGCTCTGCACGCCGCGCTGCAATCCAACATCAAGCATTAGATTTGCCGCCTGCGGTGCCCAATCCGGTGCCGCAGACGTATCCATCTTGGCCGGGCTTATGCGCGTGGCACAGGCTGCGTTGAAGCTGACGCCAACGCCGCTGCGCGCCCCGCTTTGATCACCGCCCTTCCTGGGGGTGCGGGCGTCTCGCCCGCACGAATGACCGCCTGCGCAATCCGCCTTGCCCGGACAGCACGGATCGATGGCCGCCACAGCGGTTTTCGATCATAGGGTTTCCAGACAAGGAAAAAAAGACCCGGCGCACCGTTTCGATCTGCCCTGTAAAACTGGAGGAGGGGGCGGACAGGCCGAAGCGCAAATGGTGCGCCGGGGGAAAAACGTGCCGGAAAGGAGGAGACTCCAGCACGCCCGAACCGACTCACTGCTTCAACCCAGTACCCTGTTCCGACTGCGATGTTGCAGTGCACAATCGCATCTTACAGAGCTTGCTGCCATTGATCCAATCGCATTTTTTGATGCGCGGTATTTGCCGCGCGAATGGCCGCTAGCCGGCGCGGCTCAGGTACGAGGCGATTGCTGCCGCTGCGGCACAGACACAGGATATTGTTTCGGCGCCAGCCAGGACGCCCGGGGTATTGCGCTATGCGGGAGGGCAAAAAAAGACCGGCGCACCGATTCGAACTGCCCTGTAAAACTGGAGGAGGGGGCGGACAGGTCGAAGCGCAAATGGTGCGCCGGGTAAAAACGTGCCGGAAAGGAGGAGACTCCAGCACGCCCGAACCGACTCACTGCTTCAACCCAGTACCCTGATCCGACTGCGATGTTGCAGTGCACAATCGCATCTTACACAGCGTGCCCCTGCCAATCCAATCGTTTCTTCTGATGCCGGCCATTCGTTCTGTAAATGGCGCCCGATCCGGCGCGACTTGGGCCAGATGTCAGCGGCGGTCGAAATCCGCCGAAATACGGCGGCGGCAAATAATTGGGCACATGTTTTGCGTCGTCGTTGCCGTGTCAAGGGCGGGCTTTAGCCTGGCGAAGCGAACCCTTGACACGGCAACGACCAAGGTATGCTCGGGCATGGCTGTAAGCGCAGCAGTTGTGCGCTTGCAGCCATACAGACCAGTGCTTTTCGTCGCCAATTTTCAACGGAAATTCACCGCTGCCAACACCAGAGGCTTGTGGCTCGGCTGCGGAGCGCACAGGGAGGAATCCGCCGCGGTGGTCGCCGAGGCGCAGGTGTCGCGATATGCCGGGGGGAGAAAAAAAGACCGGCGCACCGAGTCAGGCTGCCCAATAAGACTGGAGGAGGGGGCGGGCAAGCCCAAAGCGCTAATGGTGCGCCGGTAAAAAAACGTGCCGGAAAGGAGGAGACTCCAGCACGCCCGAACCGTCACCGCCTCAATTCATTCGGGCCTTCGTTCCGAACGCTTTGTTGCAGTGCACAATTGGATATTACCGAGCGTCTGCGCATGAATCAAATCGCATTTTCTGATTCTCGATATTTCCCGGATCGATACACGACCTGAATCTGACAGTGCAGGCGTGGCATGAGTGGAGGGCTGCAACGCTTGGCATTCAATCCTGGCGGGGCCAGGCTTGCCGGACTTGAGCGTCGGAGTTCCGGCTGACAGGAAAAGACGATTCGAAAATGCAGCGCCAGGCAGTGCCGCGCGGCGCCTGTACTGGGGGAAGTTCCTGGTGTCGCCAGGGAGGCAGTGCTTCGTTCCGCTTGACACATGCGCGGGGGGGATGGAGGCGAGGCGAAACGAGGCCAAAAAAAGCCGGCACACCTTTTCGAACCGCCCTGTGATACTGGAGGAGGGGCGGGCGAGCCCGAAGCGCAAATGGTGTGCCGGGTGCAAATACGTGCCGGGAAGGAGGAGGAACCGACACGCCCGATTCAATTCACCGCGTCAATTCAGCCCTTGGTGCCGGCTAAATTGCTGCAGTGCACAATTGAATGATACCGGGCTAGCCCGAATCGATCCAATCGCATTTTTTGATGTGCGGCATTTGTGGCGTGAATACCCGGGCTATCGGGTAGAACAGGCCGCGCCGGAGGCCCTAAGGCTTGCCGAATGGCGAACAGCCGGAAACAGGGGGCGGCAAGCCGCGCTCGACGTGCCCTACCGTGCAGGGCGGGCCAGGTGCGTAGATGGGTCTCCAAGCCGTTTCCCCGAGCCGCAAATCGAATCGAATGTAGCGCGCCTTGCCGTGGAATTCCGCCGTCGGGCACGGGATGGCGGTGTGCGAAAAAATCCCGTCCACATCGGCCAGCGCCCAGGGCCAGGATATGAAGGGAAGCGGCTATCCCGCGCTGGGGGCGCAAGCGCCAGACAAACTGGCGGGCAAATTAGTGGATGAATTGCCAAGTTCGACTGCTCAGGTCCAAGCTCGATTGGCCAGTGGCCCGTTTCCTCGGGATTTCAGCAAGCCGCCGGGTCGGACACGAAAACTGGATTTCCGCCAGAGCGGTAATTGCTGCGCAGCTTCGCGGCCTGGACGATGCTGTCCCAAAGGTTCTTCCACAGCGGCCTTTTTGCGCTCGATCAGCCGAACGTTCCAGGCCCGGTTCCAGTTCTTTATGCGCCTATCGCGCAGGAGCGCTGCGGCCATATCGGGATGCAAGTCAACCTAGACCAGTTGATGCATGTGGTACAACTCGCTGTACCCATTCAGCACGTCGCTTTTGTACTGCCATTCGCGCTGGATAAGACCGCTTGTCCCCCAATGTACGGCGTGTCGCTGTGCCTGCCGGCAGGAAAATGAACCGCGGGGTCCTTTCCCGTCCGATTAGTCTCCGGAAAGTGCGAGGATAAATGGTCGTAGGCCGGTCGTAATCGGTACGCCCTTTACGTGGTTTAGCCAGGTAGGCACTGCCCGAGGCGAAAACCCCTCCCGTCGCCATTCCCACGCAGGCGGGAATCCACTGACGGTTGAGTGAGTGGGAGCCGCTCCGCAAGGTCAACTGGTCGTGGGGGAGTGGATGCCGTGGCCCGGCCGAACGCAAAAGACTGGATTCCCGCCCGAGCGGGAATGGCGGGTTTTGGTGCGCGGCGGTCGGAATGTGCGGGGTCGCCGGAATACGCAGCTAACGAAAGTTGGCATTGGGATCCACCTGCCGCCACGGTGGCTACAGGTGCGTATTCCACGTACCCGCTTTAACTACTGGCGGAACCGGTCGAAACTATCGACTGTCCAAGCCGCCCTCCATACAAGAGTGGTGCCCTTCGCCAATACTTCAACTTAGCTGTCGAGCGCCATCCGGCGGCGACGCGCGATAATCCCCATCGCTGCCAGGCCCGCGCCGAGCAGCATGTAAGGCGGCAGCACAGGCACTTGCGTATCAACCGGAGGAGGGTCAATGGGGGGGGCGACCGGCGGTCCGACCGGCGGCCCGACTGGGGGCTCGTCCGGCGCCACGACGTTCACCTGAAACGACGGCAAGGCGGTCTGTAACAGCATGTCGAGCGCGAATCTACGGCTGTTGAACAGGGTGAAGCCGGTGCGCGAAGTGCTGATCTCGGCATCGTCAATGCAGCCAAAGCCATTGTCTAAATCCGACCCCGGATCGCCGCAGTTAATACCCAGGTAGTAGTACGCAAAGGCGGAGAAATTGAGGCTGATCTGGGTATTGAATAAATTCGCCAGTGAGATGTTGGTAAGTTGAATGTCCCACGTCCCCGTGAGGTCAAGATCAAGGGGCACCGTTACGGGGCCGGCGAGCGAAAAGCTACCGGTGCGGGTTTGGCCGTCTCCCACGTGGGTTGCAAGAATTGTTCCGGACATGCCACTGACGACATGTTTTGAAAATTGCGACAGGTTGAAGTCTATGCCGGCCTGAGCCCCGCCGACGCCAATGTTTGGCCCGACCGCAACGGTAACATGCGGGGTCTGGGCAGTAGTCGTTGTCGCGTTCGGCGGTGATGGCGTGTATTGTTTAAAGCCGATCAAGCCGACAGTTGGAGTGGAAATCGGCAGGGCGCCTGCTATCGGGAGGAAGGCGGTTACGAAGGCATCGGCGCCGAGGACGGTGTAGAAGTTGGCGCCGCCCGGTTTCCCCTGATAACTCAGGGACAGGTTGGCCGGCCCGCTGCCCAGGATGATTTCGTTGTCATAGGATACGGCGACGCGGCCTCTGTAACTCGACTGCACGGTGCCGCTGCTGGCCTCGAGATTGAATTGCAGGCCGAAATTGGTGTCACCCAGCAGATTTCGGAACGAAAAATACGTGCCGCCCTTGTCCGGACCAAAGAAAGAGGCTGGTGCCGAAACAAAATTTGCATCGAGACTTTGTGTCGTAACCGTTGCGCCGGCCTGTTCCAGCGCACCCATGCAGAGCAGTGCGCCGGCCAGCAGGGTGTTGTTCAAGCGATTCACCGCTTACTCCTTTTGTTGTTGATGCCTGCGCTGCAGCCAGCAGTTTTACGCCGCGATCCTGCTTGCGCCGAACAGCGGTACAAGCGCGCTGCTTCATTAGGGCCGTATGGTCCCCAAGCACGCACAAAGCTGTACTCAAGCAAATACTGGCCCAATGTCGCGAAGTGCTTGAAAGCACGGACCCAGGGTGCATACGCACTGCGCGTTCGGGCGGCCTGCCGTAAATTTTTCGACAATCACGCGGCATGTTGACAAGAAAATGGCATGTTCGCAAGCGGACCCGCAAAGGTGCCGGCAGAAAGGATCCCAACATCGCGCCGCGGGTGCCGACGGGGATCTAAGCGGGTGCCTGGCGGATAAATACCGCCTTCCTGCTCCGCGTTACAGGCCACTGAAGGGGCTTTCGGCTGTTGCTGACTATCCGGCAAGGCGTCGGAGGCGATAGCGGCAGGGTATTGCACGCGGCGCGGCACATGGCGGCCGGGATGCGCCCGTTAGATGGCATGTTATGCGGATCGTGCTGAGTGGGGTGGCAGAGGCGCCGCGGGTAAGCGTATGGGACCGCCGCATGACGTGCGCCGCGATTGGCAGGCGCATCGTTGGGGGCCGCAGAAAAAGAACCCCGGCACACCGATTCGGCTTGCCCTGTGATACGGAGGGGCGGACAAGCCATAAAACACTCGGTGTGCCGGGATTAAAACGTGCCGGACAGGAGGTCTCTCCGGCACGCCCGACTCGATGAGGCGCAAGCCGCGCTGCCGCACAACACGGTTGCTGCAGCGCACAAACGAAGAATACCGGTACGCTGCTAATCAATCCAATCGCAAATTTTGATTCCGGGCATTGCCGCGATGAATGTCCCGGAAGGGAGCTCGGGCGGTCTGTCGGCGGCATTTCAAGCGAGGTGGATTGGTGGCGCTAAGGCCCCGGGGTTTTGGTCGGAAGCAATGGCGCCGCGGCGGGATGGCTGGGGGAAGGAAAGATAGGCAAAAAGAGCCGGCACACCTTTTCGAACCGCCCTGTAAAACTGGAGGAGGGGCGGGCAGGCCCGAAGCGCAAATGGTGTGCCGGGTGCAAAAACGTGCCGGAAAGGAGGAGGCTCCAGCACGCCCGGTTCAAACACCGCATCAACTTGGCCTTGGCTTCCGGCTTCGTTGTTGCAGTGCACAATAGAATCTTACCGCGCTTGCCCGCGGGTATCCAATCGCATTTCTTGATGCGCGATATTTGTGGCGCTGATGCCGGCGTGACGGCGCGGCCGAGGTAGGGCGAGCAAGCTGCAGGCGTGGTTCCGCCATAGGGCGTACACACGGCAAGCCAGTGAACGGAACGCGCGTGCGCGGCGCTGGCGGGATAAAAAAAATCCTGGCACACCGAATCGGGCCGCCCTTGAAACCTGGAGGAGGGGGCGGGCGGCCCGAAGCAAAAATGGTGTGCCAGGACAAAACGTGCCGGATGGAACTTCTTTCCGGCACGCCCGACTCAACCGTGCGCTGCCGCCGCAGAGGCGTGAGACGAATGCTGCAGCGCACAATGCAAGAATACCGTGCCTGCTGCCGGCCCGTCCAATCGCATTTTCTGATTCAGCTTATTGCCCGTGTGAATGCGACTAAGCGCCGCTTGCGGGGGCTTTGGCGGCGGCTCGGAACAAAGTCGACGCGGGCAGCTTGAAGCGGCGTTGGCCGGTGCACTATGGCCGCGATGGTGGCTGATCAGCCGCGCTTCGGTTGTGAAGGTCTGCCATCCCGGCGCGACGTCTGCCGCCATGCCCGCGGCTTCGGCCTACCGCAAGCGCGCTCACTAATCCGCTGCTCAGGCGTGACGGACTACGGCGCCAGTACTGAGGCGATGTCCTGGCTTCGGCGCTTCTTAAACGGACCAGCCCGCGGTTTCGCGGGTGCGGGCCGGCGGCGGCGGATGCCGTGCGGTGGCGAGGGCGATTTGGGTGCCGGTGGAGAGGAAAATGGACAGAAAAAGGGCAAAAAAAACCGGCACACCTTTTCGGGCTGCCCTGTGAAACTGGAGGAGGGGCGGGCAGGTCCGAAGCGCAAACAGTGTGCCGGGTCCAAAAACGTGCCGGGAAGGAGGAAATACCAGCACGCCCGTATCTTTTCAGCCCTGCATCACGGCTACGCTGTGGCGTAGAATGTTGCAGTGCACAAAAAGAAGAATACCCGACCCACCTGCAAGATTCCAATCGTTTTTTCTGATTCGGCGTATCAGCGCTGCAAATGCCGGATCAAGGTTTCATGCGGCATTGCGACAGGGTTTTCGCGCTTGCGCGCGGCTTTGGCGCGGAACACAATGCGCGACGGCCAGGAGCGCGCTATGTGCGGCGCGGCAGAGCGTGCCATTGCGCGGTGCAGCGGCGGAAAGTCCGCAAGCGCCAAGCGAGCGATGCTCGGCAAGGCCGGCGTGGCAAGGCGAAGTAAATATAAGCAGGGACCGCGTCGGGGCGCGGTGAGGGAGGTGCAGAGGCATGGAAATTTACAAACTCAGAACCTTTGCGGCGGTGGCCGAACTTGGGCAACTTACCCGCGCCGCGGAGAGGTTGCATCTGAGCCAGCCGGCTGTTACCGCGCAGGTCAAGGCGCTGGAGGAAGAACTGCAGCTCGGCTTGTTCGAGCGCACGCCTGCCGGCATGGTGCTTACCGAAGCCGGGCGCCGAATGCTCGTGAAAGCCGAGAAGGTGCTGCAGGCGGCGCAGGAATTGCGTAACGAAGCCGCGCACATGCGTGGCGCCATCGCTGGCAAGTTCAGTCTGGGCGCCGTGGCCGACCCGGAATTGATACGTCTGGGCGACCTGGTAAACCTCGCCTTGGGGCGCCATCCGCTGGTCGAAATCGAAATATTCCAGAACGTGAGCGGCGAAGCGCTGGAAGGGGTACGCAAGCGCACGCTGGACGCCAGTTTTTATTTCGGCGACCTCAACGTGGCCGGCGTCGCCGCCATGCGCCTGCGCGACATCGTGTATTGCGTGACCGGCCCGGCGGCCTGGAAAAAGCGCCTGCAGAACGCGGAATGGGACGACATTGCGGCCATGCCCTGGGTGTTCGCGCCCACCGTCAGTACGCACAGAAAAATGGTGGAGGGCCTGTTCCGCAGCCGCTCCACCGTGCCCGGAAAAGTGGTCGAGGCCGATCAGGAAGCGCTCATGAGCAGCCTGGTGATCGCCGGCATGGGGCTGGGGCTGATGCGCGAAGACCAGGCCCGCGCCGCGGTCAAGGCGCGCGACGTGGTGATCTGGCCCAAGGCGCGCTGCGAAACCACCCTATGGTTCATTTACCTGGCCGACCGCGAGCGCGAGCCTGTCATCAAGGCATTGCTGGACGCCGTGCGCACGGTCTGGAGCAGCGAAAAGCCGGCCGTCAGGGCGGTGGATACGGACGAGGCTTCCTGATCCGCCGTGCCGCCCGCTGGGGCGCCGCAAGCCGCGGCTAGCGTGGCCACCGCAAGGCGTGCGCGATCGCGAGCGCGTGCAGGCCGGCAGGCAAATTTCGGTCGGGTAAAATCAAAACAATCTGGAGGGAAATTTCCGCATGGAAGCCGCCGCACTGGCCAGAAATCTGCAGCTTCCCAAACGCGCCATGGCTCTCGTGCTGGCGGGTGGGCGCGGCAGCCGGCTGAAAAATCTGACCGACCGCCGTGCCAAGCCCGCGGTGTATTTCGGCGGCAAATTTCGCATCGTCGATTTCACCCTGTCGAATTGCCTCAATTCGGGCATACGGCGCGTGGCCGTGCTGACGCAGTACAAGTCGCACAGCTTGTTGCGCCATTTGCAGCGCGGCTGGGCGTTTTTGAAATCGGAAATGAACGAGTTCTGCGATCTGCTGCCGGCGCAGCAGCGGCTGGATGAACAATCCTGGTATCGCGGCACCGCCGACGCGGTGTATCAAAACCTCGACATTATCGAAAGCTATGCGCCGGAATACATCGTGGTGCTGGCGGGCGACCACATCTACAAGCAGAACTACGCCGTCATGCTGGCGGACCATGTGGACCATGGCGCCAAAGTTACCTGCGCCTGCATAGAAGTGCCGCGCTGCGAGGCCACGGCGTTCGGCGTGATGGCGGTGGATGCCGCGCGCCGCGTGACCAATTTCGTCGAAAAGCCGGCCGATCCGCCCGCCATGCCGGGCAAACCCGATATTGCGCTGGCCAGCATGGGGGTTTATGTGTTCGACGCCGCCTGGCTTTACGACGCCTTGGCGCGCGACGCGGCGGATAGCGCGTCAGACCATGATTTCGGCCGCAACATCATTCCGTCTGCGGTGGGCGACGGTGTGGTGCTGGCCCATCCGTTCGGCATGTCCTGCATCAAGAGCGAAGGCGAATGGGAAGCCGAGGCTTACTGGCGCGACGTCGGCACCATAGATGCGTACTGGGAAGCCAATATCGATCTGACCGCCACCCGGCCGGCGCTTAATCTGTACGACAAATCCTGGCCCATCCTGACCCACCAGGAACAGCTTCCACCGGCGAAATTCGTGCACAACCAGCCCGGTCGCATGGGCTGTGCGATCGAATCCATGGTGTCCGGCGGCTGCATCATTTCCGGCACCATCGATCGCTCATTATTGTTTTCCAACTGCCGCGTGCATTCTTATGCCCGCGTCGATTGGTCGGTCCTGTTGCCCGGTGTCGAAATCGGCCGCCACGCACGCATCAGCCACGCCGTGATCGACCGCGGCTGCAAAATTCCGGATGGCATGGTGGTGGGCGAAGATGCGACGGAGGACGCGCGGCGCTTTTACCGCACCGAGCGCGGCATCACCCTTATTACGGTCGATATGCTGGCCAGACTGGCGGTTTAGTTCACGGCCCCGGCCGGCGCAGGCGGCGTCTTACTGCCGCCACTCGAACCACAGCGTAGCCAGCGGCGGCAAACTCAAGTTGATGGACCACGGCCGCCCGTGCATGGCCACGGCTGCGGCCTCTACGCCGGGCGGATTGCCCACGTCGCTGCCGCCGTACAGCGCGGCGTCGGAATTCAGAATTTCGCGGTAATAGCCGGGCTGGGGCACGCCCACGCGATAGCCGTGCCGATGCACGGGCGTGAAATTGCAAACCACCAGCACGCAATGATCCGGCGTGTGGCTGCGGCGCAAAAACGTGAGTACGGAATTTTCCGCATCGGCCGCATCTATCCACTCGAACCCGGCGGGGTCGAAATCCAGTGCGTGGAGCGGGGCCAGGCGGCGATACGTGTGGTTCAGATCGCGTACCAGGCGCCGCACGCCGGCGTGTTCCGGGCGGTCCAGCAAATGCCAGTCCAGACTGGCGTCGTGGTTCCACTCGCGTTCCTGGGCGAATTCGCTTCCCATGAACAGCAATTTTTTGCCCGGATGGGCGTACATGAATGCGTAGTAGCAGCGCAGGTTGGCGAATTTCTGCCAGCGGTCGCCGGGCATTTTGCCCAGCATGGACCCCTTGCCATGCACCACCTCGTCGTGCGACAAGGGCAGCACGAAATTTTCGTGGAAGGCATACACCAGGCCGAAAGTCAGCTCGTGGTGATGGTGCCTGCGGTGTATGGGGTCGCGCGCAATGTATTTCAGCGTGTCATGCATCCAGCCCATGTTCCACTTGTAGTGAAAGCCCAGGCCGCCTAGGTAAGTGGGCCGCGACACGGATGGAAAGGCGGTGGATTCTTCCGCGAAAGTGACGGCGTCCGGGCGCTCCACGCCCACCACCTCGTTCATGCGGCGCAAAAAGTCGATGGCTTCCAGATTTTCGCGCCCGCCGTGCTGGTTGGGCACCCACTCGCCGGCCGGCCGGCTGTAGTCGCGATACAACATGGAGGCCACGGCATCCACGCGCAGCCCATCCAGGCCGTAGCACTCCAGCCAGTACAGCGCGTTGGCGATCAGGTAATTGCGCACTTCGGTGCGGCCGAAGTTGTAAATGAGCGTGTTCCAGTCGCGGTGAAACCCTTCGCGCGGGTCGGCGTGTTCGTACAGGTGCGTGCCGTCGAAGCGTGCCAGCCCGTGCGCGTCAGACGGAAAATGCGCCGGCACCCAGTCCATCACCACACCTATGCCGGCTTCGTGCATGCGCTGCACCAGGCGCACCAGGCCGGCCGGGTCGCCGAAGCGCGCGCTGGGCGCATACAGGCAAATCGGCTGGTAGCCCCAGGAGCCGTCGAAAGGGTGTTCCGAAACCGGCAACAGTTCGACGTGCGTAAAGCCCATTTCGAGCACGTAGGGCACCAGCCGGTCAGCCAGTTCATCCCAGGCCAGAAAACCCGTTCCATCGGCGCCACCGCGCTGCCAGGAGCCGAGATGCACTTCGTAGATGGAGATGGGCGCATCCAGGCCATTGGCGGCCTTGCGTGCGTCCGAATGGGCGCAGCGGCCTGGCCGGGCGGCGACGATGCTGGCATTGGCCGGGCGCAATTCGGCGGCCAGCCCGTAGGGATCGGCCTTGAGCGGCAATACTTCGCCCGCCTGCGACAGAATTTCGTACTTGTAGCGGGTACCCGCCGCGACGCCGGGCAGAAATATTTCCCACACCCCGCAGTCGCGCCGAAGCCGCATGGGATGGCGGCGGCCGTCCCAAAAGTTGAAATCGCCCACTACGCTCACGCGGGCCGCATTGGGCGCCCACACGGCGAAACGGCTGCCAGCAACCCCAGCCAGGGTGGCCGGATGCGCGCCGAGAATTTCGTAGGGGCGCAGGTGCGTGCCTTCGCCCAGCAGCCATACGTCGGTGTCGCCGAGCAGCGGCGGAAAGCGGTAGGGGTCGTCCTGCTCGCTTTGGCTGCCATCGCTCCACACCACATGCAGGCGATAAGGCGATGCCGCGCTGCCCGGCAGTTCGCCTTCGAAAAAACCATCCACATGCAGGAAGGCGAGTTGCACCGTGCGCGCCTCGGCCTCCATGTGCGCCGTTACCGCGCGTGCGCCGGGCAGCCACACGCGCAGCAAAGTACGGCCGTCCGCCGTGCGATGCGGGCCCAGCACGGAAAACGGATCGCCGTGGCGGGCGTGGCGTATCAGTTCTATCTGCTGGGTGAGCGGCACGGCCGGATCTCCATTGCGTCGGTGTGCCGCGGATTGCCGCCGGGCACGCAAAGCCGGCATTCTAGCCGTCCAGCGCCGGATGGACCGGAGCTTGCGTGGGCGGTACGAATTTGAAACTTGAGTGGCGCCAAGCAGCGCGGTTTGCAGCCCACGCAGCGGATTTGCGGACTTCGGTCGGCAGGCGCAGGCGGCGCTCGGCGGAGGCTTAGACGCCGCGCTGCGGCAGTTCCCGCCAGCGACGCGGCGGAACTTGCATGGGGCGCGCGAAGACCGACATCATGCCCATGCCGAACTGCATCGGCACCCGGTAAAACGAGGTAAATGCTACGTCCCAGGCCATGCCCCAGGTGGCAATAGCGGCCAGTGGCCAATGGTGCACCGCTTGCGGCGCCTGCGGAACGAGCCATGCACCGGGGTGCAGTTCAATGACGCATGCGATGTGGTCGGTGGACACGTGCTGCGCGGCGTGCGGGCGCCCGCGTCTGGCCTCGTCGAGCTGCAATACTTGGGATGGACGACTCCCTGGCCCTATGCCGCGCTTTGCAATCATGCCCGTCTCCTCGTTCTTGGCACACCTTGCAAACGCAATGACTCTGCGACGCCGGCGCGCGTATGGTGCTGACCCGAACGGGCATTCTACGTTGCTTGACTGCAAAAGGGGAAACAAAGGCGCCGCAAAGCGGCTGGCTGCGGCGCACTTGCCAAAGCGCGCACGGCTTGCGCGCGGCGCAGGAGCGCCGTGCGTCCGGCGAAACCGGTTCAACTGCCGGCGATGCGCTCCAGATCGCCACGCCGGAATTTGAACGCATGTCCGCATTCTTCCAGCATGCCCTGGCGCTTCATGTCGGAAATGGTGCGACTTACCGTTTCCAGTGTAACGCCCAGCAAGGCGGCCATGTCCTCGCGCATGATCCAGCGCCTGCCGTCGGTGCGATCTTCCGGCGCCAGATGCAATAACAGCCGCGCGATGCGCGATTGCGCGTTGCCGGTGCAGAACTGGGCGATCTGAAATTCCGCCGCGTCCACCGTGCGCTGCATGTGGATTTGCAGCGATTCGCGCAGGGCGGCACTGGATTCGCGCAGTTCGCGCACCAGAACCGCCGGTATGCGGCACACTTCGGTTGCGCGCAAGGCCTGCGCGGTATGTTTATAGCGAAAGCCGGTCATTAGTTCCAGGCCCAATGTATCGCCAGGCATGGCGAGGCGCAGGATGCGCGTGCGCCCGCTCGGCGTATCCTGTTCGAGTTTCACGATGCCGCTGCGAACTGAATACAGATGGCTGCCGGCCGTGTCCTCGGAATAAATGCGCGCATGGGCGCGAAAATGCAGCACATCCACGCAGGCCTGGATGGCTTCGGTACTGCTCGTTGCCAGCGGCCCCATTAGTCCGAGCTTGCGGACCGGGCAGGAGCGGCAGTCGGCAGAACCGACTTTCATGGCGGGGATTCCGTGACGGGCTTTGACGGTCATGATGTACTCCTGGTGCAACAAATTTGATTCTAGCCGCGCCAGCCTGGGGGCAACCGAAGCATGCGGTCGCCGTCACGGCGGTCGGACTTGCCGCAAATCGGGCTCGATGCTCGAATTGAACCCGTTGCAGGCGTTTGACGAATATCGCTGGCGATATCAGGGGCTACCGGTTTTGCGGTAATCCGGTATCGCTGGAAGTAACTAACAAGAATACCTGTTATTCCCCATGACATTGCTTAAACGAATTTAAAATCAATCACTTGATGTGAATTTGTGTTGACGGTTCTGGGCATCAGGCAGTTGCATCGAGTGCCGATTATACAATACTGTGCCGGTACGATGGGCAGTACACTAAATGGCCGGGTCGGTGTGGGGCGGCGCCAGCGCCGACGATGAAGCCGCGACAGCCGGCGCGGTAGGCTGCTTGCAGTCGATGGCAACGCAGACGGCTTTACGAAACCTGTGTCGTGAGCCGGGCAGGGCGCGCGCTGCGCCCCCTGGAGTCCATGCTCCGTAATATAGGTGCAACTAAATGAAAATGTTGGTGTCTGTTTAGTTTCCATACAAGCGCGCCAGGGAACGGCAATGAGTGGGTGCGGGCGGCCTGCGGATGCGCAAATGGAAACGATTCCGTTGCGCTTAATCAATATTTAACAAGGCCGGTGTGAAATTGCGTTGCCTGTTGCGGTGCGTGCAGCGTGTACGGTACCGCGGTCTGTTCGATGCAGAAATGGCACGTTCCGGCCCAAGCCGCCGGCTTGGCGGCGCTGCCGCAACCGGCTGCGCCGACGTGCTCCGTACCAAGCGTAATTTGCAGGAACGGCAAGGGTTTTGCAGGTCGCCGTGGGCGGCGCCAAGGCGCCTGCCGAGGGCCGAGCGGAGGGTGTCGCGTGCAGGCGTATCCCTCTTGAGGTAGGTTTCGCTTGATATTTGTCAAGCAGCGAAGTGTGGCTTTCGGCTACACTGTCGGGTTGGTATGGAGAAATTAGTTGTTGGTGAAGTTCATGCGCCATACCGTGAGGATAAAAATATGATTGCCGCCCGTGTGCGCAGTACGACATTGCGCGGTCCCGAAACGGAACTTTCTGGGGGAGATCCGTATCGGGCAAAACTGAAATTTCGCGACGGTACCCGTTGTCCCGGCTGTGGTGCGGTATACCGTGCCGGCATGTGGGCCGTCGATGCCGATGCCATGCTTGGTGTGTATGAGGCGCTATGCCCGTCCTGCCATCGCGTGCGCGACTGTCTGCCGGCCGGTTACTTGCGTATCGATGCGCACTTTGCGGTGGCGCATCGCGACCAGATTTTGCAATTGCTGGAAGATCAGCACGACATTTTCTGCCGTGCCGAGCCGCTCGCCCGCATCATGTCCATGCAGGATTGCGACGGTGCGATCGAAGTGACCACCACCGATGCCGAACTCGCGCGCAGTCTGGGCGAGGCCCTGCAAACGGAATATGGCGGCGAAATCGTGCTGCGCTATAACGAAGCCCATCATCCGGTAAGAGTGCTCTGGCAGCCCTGATTTGGGGCTGATTGGGGCGGGGTTTTGGGGCGTCGCGTTGGGACATTGGATAGGGCGGCGCGAGGCGTGATTGTTGGGGTTCGCAGGCTCACCCCAACCTACGAAACGCTGGGGCGGGTGCGAGGCGTGGTTGTTGGGGTTCGCAAGCTCACCCCAACCTACCAGGCTACGAGTGTATTCCCGGTTAGTCGGGGGCTTTACCCGCGTCGGCACATTTCGCTTGCATTGCCGCCAGATAATCCATGACTTCGCGAGATTTGGCGAGCAAGCCATCCTGGGCGGCCAGGGCTTGCATTTCGTCGTTCGCCCGCACGGCGCGAACCATTTGCCCGGCAAACCTGTGAAACGCCTTGTGGCTGTCCTTCAAGGCATCAAGGTCTGGAAAATCCTTGTACGCGCTCAAGTCCTCGGATTCCAGCCAGCGCCCGAGCTGACACCGGTCATGCGTCGAAACTTCGAGAATTTCCTCATTCGAAACGTTCTGTTTACCCATCAGGGATACGAGCGATTCGATCCAGTCCAGGTGTTTCAAAATTTCTTGATCAATGTCCACGTCAAACTCCCGATTGATCTATCTGTGGCGGCTTGCGCTTGGCCCATGCTCGTACACGGCTCTGCGTGACCGCTTGGTTGTAAGGCGTCAGTCTGGTGCAAGGCGTGCGCGCCCTGCCGTCTTGAATTCGCGCCGGGTGCAATGTAAGCACGAGCGGCAGGCAAGGGCAAGCCGGGCAGTGCCCGGCCGTGGTTGGCGGTGTTGGAAGTGATGCGATGCGCGCAGACATTCCGGGTCCGGCCGGGCGGTTCGGTCGTTGGCCGGATCTGATGGGCAATTCGAAGTCCTGACCGCCACGGCCAATGCGCGCCTGGGCGCCGGCCCTGCGGCTGCACCCGCAGGCCATGGCAGCTTCTGCCCTGAGTTCAGTCTGTCTTACCATCGCCATCAGGCGCGGAACTTGCCCACGGTTCGCGCGCCAGCCTTTGCTGCAGAAATTCCACGCAGGCGCGCACTTTCGCAGAACTGCTCAAGCGACTCGGGCAAGCGGCCCATATGTCTGCCGCCTGGGCGTACTGCGGCAGCACCCGCACCAGTTCGCCGCGCGCGAGCGGCGCCGCAATGTCCCACAGCGAGCGCAACATGATGCCGTGGCCGGCCAGACCCCAGGCGCGCACGATTTCACCATTATTGGACGACATGCGTCCATGCACCTTGATGTACTGCAAACCTTCCGGACCGGCCAGTGCCCAGCGGCCAAAGTCCTGATCGCGCTCGCGTATCACGATGCAGTCGTGCTCGGTCAGATCGCTCAGCCGGGCAGGGGCGCCGCGGCGCGCAAGATACGCCGGGGCGGCGCACAGCACGCGGTAATTCGGCGCCAGGCGGCGCGCGATCAGGTGCGGTTCATGCACCGCACCCACGCGTATGTCGAGTTGATAACCTTCGTCCAACAGATCGACCGGGCGATCCAGCAATTCAAGCTGAATTTCCACGCCGGCATGGTGCGCCGCAAAGTCGGATAGTGCCGGTGCCAGGTGGCGGCGGCCGAAGCCGTGGCTGCTGCAAATACGCAGCCGGCCCGCCGGTGCCAGCGCCACCTGCGATACTTCCGCGCTCATCTGGTCGACGTCTTCAAGTATGCGTTCGGCCCAGGCACGTACGATGTCGCCATGTTCGGTAGCGACCACCTGGCGCGTCGTGCGATGCAGCAGGCGTGCGCGCAGGCTTTGTTCCAGCAGGCCCAAGCGCTTGCTAACGTAGGCATTGGAAACGCCCAGTTCGCGCGCCGTGGCGGCCAGGCTACGCTGCTTCAGCACGGCGCAGAACAGGCGCAAATCTTCGAGCAGAGGTTTATCGTTCACGCTTTGTGAATGTTGCAGCCACGGATCGGGGGATTCCAAAAAGAATCGTGTCCGCTAATCTACACCCATCGCCACACACCAGGAGCAAGACGCAATGAGCGCACATCGCATCGCCGTGATCGCAGGGGACGGCATAGGCCGCGAAGTCATGCCTGAGGGGCTGCGGGTGCTGGAAGCCGCCGCGCGCCGCTTCGGCATCGAACTGGAATTTACGCATTTCGACTGGGCGCACTGCGACTATTACCTGGCCCACGGCAAAATGCTGCCGGACGACTGGTTCGCGCAACTAAAGCCGTTCGATGCGATTTATTTCGGCGCCGTGGGCTGGCCCGACAAAGTGCCGGACCACATATCGCTATGGGGTTCCTTGTTGCGCTTCCGGCGCGAATTCGACCAGTACGTAAACCTGCGTCCGGTGCGCCTCATGCCCGGCGTGCCGTGTCCGCTTGCCAACCGCAAGGTGGGCGACATCGATTTTTACGTGGTGCGGGAAAATACCGAAGGCGAATATTCGTCCGTGGGCGGGCGCATGTTCGAAGGCACCGAGCGCGAAACCGTGCTGCAGGAATCCATCTTCACGCGCAAGGGGGTGGATCGCATCCTCAAGTACGCATTCGAACTGGCCGCCAGCCGTCCGAAAAAGCATCTTACTTCGGCCACCAAGTCTAATGGCATTGCCATCAGCATGCCTTATTGGGACGAGCGCGTCGCCGCCATGGCACCCGCTTACCCGGACGTGAAGTGGGACAAATACCATATAGACATTCTTACCGCGCGCTTCGTGCTGAACCCGGATCGATTCGACGTGGTGGTGGCGTCCAATCTGTTCGGCGACATATTGTCCGACCTGGGGCCGGCCTGCGCCGGCACGATAGGCATTGCGCCTTCGGCCAACCTGAATCCCGAGCGCGATTTTCCGTCGCTATTTGAACCCGTGCATGGTTCCGCGCCGGACATTTACGGGCGCAATATTGCGAATCCCGTGGCCATGATCTGGTCCGGCGCGATGATGCTCGATTTTCTGGGCCACCGCGGCGCCCACGACGCCATCGTGCGCGCCATCGAAACAGCGCTGGTCGAGGGGCCGCGCACGCCGGACATGGGAGGCACGGCCAGCACGACCGACATGGGGCGCGCGGTCGCCGCAGCGATATAAATTTTTCATCGGCAATTCACAAAAAGCGTGGACAGGTCTGTGGACAACCCGGCGCAGGCCTTGCAGCGCAACACTTGTGGTGCTGTGCCGCAAAAATGGGCAGGCGGCCGGCCGGCTCTTGACAGCGAGGAGGCGTCATGAACGAAAGTCTTTTCCCCGGTTTTGAATTGCGCGACGTCGAAGTTGGCGAGGGCATCAGCCTGCGCGTGCGCAGCGGCGGCGAAGGTCCGCCGCTGTTACTGCTGCACGGCCACCCGCAAACCCATGCCATCTGGCACAAAGTGGCGCCCGAACTGGCGCGGCAATTCACCCTGGTGGCACCCGATCTGCGCGGCTATGGCGATTCTTCGCGCCCGCCCGGCCTGGACGACCACTCCGCCTATTCCAAGCGCGCCATGGCACTGGACCTGCTGCGGCTGATGGAGCGCCTGGGCTGCAAGCGCTTCGACGTGCTGGCCCACGACCGCGGCGCGCGCGTCGCACACCGCCTCGCGGCCGACCACGGCGCGGCGGTGCAGCGTATGGTATTGCTGGATATCGCGCCTACCCTGGCGATGTACGAACAGACCAACGAAACGTTCGCGCGCGCCTACTGGCACTGGTTTTTCCTGATCCAGCGCGCCCCCCTGCCGGAGCGCTTCATCGAAGCCGACCCGGCCGCCTACCTGCGCGACGTAATGGGCAGCCGCCGCGCCGGCATGGCACCCTTCGACCCACGCGCCCTGGCCGAATACGAACGCTGCATGGCCCTGCCGGGCGCAGCCCATTCCCTGTGCGAGGACTAT
The DNA here is from genome assembly GCA_016791105.1 of Rhodocyclaceae bacterium. Taxonomy (GTDB): domain Bacteria; phylum Pseudomonadota; class Gammaproteobacteria; order Burkholderiales; family Rhodocyclaceae; genus JAEUNM01. Next base: position 83,137 of record JAEUNM010000006.1, read on the forward strand.
CGCGCCGCCGCCGGCATCGATCTCGACCACGACCGCGCCGACCGCGCCGCCGGCCACAAACTGAGCATGCCGGTGCAGGTGCTGTGGGGCGAACTGGGCATCATAGAGCGCTGTTTCGATCCCCTGGCGGAGTGGCGCAAGGTGGCCAAGGACGTGCAAGGCCGCAGCCTGCCCTGCGGCCACTACATACCCGAAGAAGCGCCGGACGATCTGCTCGCCGCGGTGATGCCGTTTTTGACCGCCGATCTGGGCGACTGAACGTAGGCCTGCCGCGGGCGCTTGGCATCTGGTTGTCCCGTGCGGGCAGGCTGGGTGCCGCGGCCGGGCCGATACGGCCGCAGCGCCTGCACTGTTGCGGTATTCCGAGCGGGTCCGGGTGTCCGTGCGGGGCCGGGTATCTAACCCGTCCCCACCGGTTTCGGAAGTGCGACCGACCAAGGAATGCCGCTTGTCGATCGCTGAAGTACGACGGACGGGCCAACATGCCCGACCGGCATGAATGGAATCTGTGGCTGGGTGGAAATCAGCAGGGAAATCGTAGCCGGTGTGAGGTGCATTCCCAAACAAACCCCGCCTTGAAATGGCTTTTTCGGTGGGTGGCGCAAATCGGTACTCTCGGAATCCGGTTTGGTATTCCCGGCCCACTGGTCCTTTGTATCTTAGCTCCGGCGGTTTGGGCACAGGCTGGACGTAGACGAACAATTGCGCGGCCTGGCAGCTTGGCGTATAAACACCAATGTGCACAAACGCCGATTGGGGGCATCATGAATACGGTGCGCTGGAATATCGCCGTGTCGCCGGAAGTGGATCAGTCCGTGCGCATGTTTCTTGCCGCGCAAGGCGGGGGCCGCAAGGGCGATCTGTCTCGCTTCATCGAAGAGGCTGTCCGCGCCTACCTCCTGGAGCGTGCCGTCCATCAGGCCAAGACCGCTGCGGCGGGCATGGGCGAAGCCGAGCTGAACGACCTCATCGACGAGGCGGTGCAGTGGGCCCGTGATAGGTAATGCGTGTCATCCTAGACACGAACGTTTTGCTTGGCGCGCTGATTTCGCCGCACGGTCCGCCCGACGCGATCTATCGCGCCTGGCGCGCGGCGCGATTCGAACTGGTGACTTCGCTGGCGCAACTCGACGAACTGCGACGCGTGAGCCGCTACCCGAAGCTAAAGGCCGTCCTGCCTGCGCACCGGATCGGCACAATGGTCAACAACATGCAGCGCGCCATTGTGCTGGAGGCGCTGCCGCCTCTTCCGCAACACATCACGGCTGCCGATCCGAACGACGCATTCCTGTTCGCGCTGGCCTTGGCAAGTGCGGCGGATTTTCTCGTGACCGGGGACCGTCGCGCCGGGCTGCTGCAATGCGGCGGCGTTGGCCGCACGCGCATCGTAACCCCGGCCGCCTTCTGCGAGGAAGTGCTTTGAGTCCGTGCTGGTCCGCTTCCTGTCAGCCAAGCAACCGGCGCAGGTGACATTCGGCGTTATAGGGACGCAATTCCCAAGCGTGAGCTTGATCCCAAACGCTCCCGACCAGTTACGGAGACATGACAGTACGATATAGTTCACTCTGACCCCGATTTCCTTTCTGACCCCGATTTCCTTTCACCCGATTTCCTTTGGTCCGGGTGCGGTGCTGCCGTTTTTGACCGCCGATCAGCCACTCGCCGGGGCTCTAGTTTGTCGGATTTCGACAGCCGCACCGTGTCTACAAGGCTGAATGCCGCATTCTGCCGCCTTCAGCCTTGGGCCATTGTATGTGTTCGAATGCGGTGTCAAGGGTTCGCTTCGCCGGGCAAAGCCCGCCCTTGACACCGCATTCGAACACAAAAGCGGGCACGGTCCACCCACCCGATTTTCAAGAGTGGCCGTTTTTTCCCCTGGTGGTCAAATTCCGCGCCGGGCTTACGCTGGGCGCCGGCGTGACGGTTCCGGCGGACATATCCCCCGGCGTGGACATAGACTGGAAACCGGCAACGGGACTGCACATCCACGCTGATTTACGCACTACCATCAGCCCCAAATTGCGTTTTTCCGTTACCGGTTACCGAAACTATTGGGAGACTTGTTGGTAACCACCTTTACCATCTGGCGCAAGGATTTCACGCTGGCCGAACGGGAATTCGGCTCCTCGCTCAAAATGGGCATCAACGTGCCGGTCGATTACTACAGCGACGACCGCGGCGTGGTGTTCGACCCCAGCAAGATCGACTTCCAGGTACCCTCGCTGAACGAGGATACTTTCGACCGCATCATCAACGGGTCGGATACCGGGGATGTATCGGGGGAGGGGTAGTAAGCTTGCTTGGGGTGACGCCGGAAACCCAGCATCGTAGGTTGGGGTGACGCCAGGAACCCCAACGACGGGGCCGGATCATTGGGCAAGTTAATGGACGATTCTGCGGGTAATTTTGCCACCGTGTTGGGGTTCGCAAGCTCACCCCAACCTACGATCTACGATCATCCTCTGGCACGCGCCTGTCCGCCGCGCGCGGTGGAAGGGCAAACCGCGCTATGCGATTGGGTTGCACGGGGGAGGCGGCCGCAATCCGGTCGCGCGGGCGTGTCGCCAGCATCGTAGGTTGGGGTGACGCCAGGGACCCCAACGACGGAGCCGGATCATTGCGCAAGTTAATGGACTATTCTGCGGGTAATTTTGCAACTCAATGACCCCGACGAGCAGGAATTCCATCACCCCGCAACCGGTGCAAAATTCATCTACGCTCTCGTCCGAAGTGCCAAACCGATTTCCTCCGAGATCAGGAAGTCTGAAATTCACGCGGATCAGCGGTTGGCCGCGGCTTCAGGACGATAGGAGCTAAGCGCGGCAGGCAAGACGCAGTCTGCCTGTTTAGCGATAAGCTGGTCGCGCAGGCTGTTTCGCGCCAAGGCGCGGGCCGGCTTATGGCTGTAGGCTGGCACCTGCCGGCGCGAAAGCCGCCGATTTGTGACGATGGAGCGCGAACGCTGCGGTGTGGGAGACCGGCGGCAGAGGCTATGCCGTCAAGCGCGGGCGGGGAGAGTCGCACGCGGCGTGCGTCGCTGGCAGGCCGAACATCGCGCCGAAGCCGGCAACGCTTTGCAGCACCTGACGAGCGGGCGCCTACCGCGCGCCCGCGGGAGGGGGGCGGGGTGAGGGAAAACGGCCCTTAAGATTGCCGCACGATCCCGACTTGGCGGCATTGAGGTCGCGGGCAGGTATTTTTCGCTAGGGGCCGAAAAAGCCCTGTCCGGAGCCGGTCCGATTTCGCAAGCTACTTCCGTTGAACTCCCGATTTCCTCAGAAAAAGGGCAAGGAAGCCGCATCAGGCCACGCGATTCTTTCGAATGTGGACCGCCGCAAAACAAATGGCATGCCTGAGGCATTGCCATTTGGGTCAGATCGAAGCGACTTCTGTGCAGTCTCGTTCCGTTCCGGTTCCGGTCAGGAATTACCCCCGGGGCGGGCGATCGTTCAGACTGCGCGGCGGCGGAGATTCCGAGCCAGCAGGCCAAAACCCAGCAGGCCCAGCGTCAGCGAAGTCGGCTCGGGTACGAGACGCGAAAAGCTCAGCGATCCATCCGTCTGGATGTGGAAGTCGCAACGCGCAACATTTACGTTCAGTTCCGTCCTCCCGATCGGGTGGTTAGGGGCACACACCGCGGGATTGGTCGGGTCGATCGCGCCGTTGTCCTTCAACGTCCCGTCGCGGCTGTAGGCGGGCGTTACGCCAACCACGGCATTCGACGGGTTGACCTGATTGAACGAGGTGCGCAAGTTCGTCGTGTCATTCCCGTTGGCGACCTGGTCGAGGAAAAACCTCGTGTCGAGGAAAGTAACGGACATGTCGAGCGTATTGTTGCCGGTGCCCTGGTGGCTGCGCACGCCATTCTGATTGTCCGCGCCGTTGCGATCGAGCAGTTGTATGGGCGTTGCTGGCGTGTCGCGCGACGCGTCATGGAATGTCCCGGCCAGGGCCGTAATTACCGCCTCGAAAATGAGCGTTCCATTGCCGTAGCCATTGCCGGTGGTTACGTTTGCGTCTTTCGCAGTGTCGGCATAAATGCGGTAGTACGAACCTCGCGACGTGGCCAGGGTCATGTTCGTGTTGGCCGAACCGACGCCGATGATTTTTTCAAGGAACGATGTCTGGAACGTAAATTCTCTGCTGTAGAAGCCGGCGCAGAACGCGATGTTGGTCGCGCAGTTGTCGTCGTTCGACGAGTTGATGAACTGCGTTAGCCGCGCTTGCGCAACGGTGGTTACGTCAATGGAGCCGTCCGCGCCGGGTGCCGTCGAAAACGCCCCGATTGAAAGCGCGTTATCGGGACTCCAGTCGAAAGTTTCGACGGATATGAAGCCGTTCGCGCCGGACTGTCCCGTGGGGTCGAAGCGAAATGCAACACCGGCCTGGGCATTGCTCGCGAAACACACTGCGGCGAGCATCGCGGACGAACACAACTTCATATTCATGGCTTTTCCCTTGACGATTTCGCATGCATCCGTGCATGCGTTTCATGCTCAAGGATTAGCAAGACCTATGCCAATTGATTCAAGTTGCTGAAATGTAAAGTAACTTGACCTTGCGGATTTCCATTAACGAGCTTCTATGTAAAAAATTTCGACAAGGTCAAAAACTACAAATTTCAAGCGTTTGGGATAGCCGTTGGGTGCCTGTTGTTCAGGTGTTTTATGGCGCCCATGGCTGACGTTTATGAAAGCTTGTTTAGGTCGTTGTGTTGTAACTACATGATAGAACGTATAAAAATGGCCAAAGTCCGGCTGTTCGATTTGCCGCGGTGCGGCCTGTCCGGGTTTCGGTCGAACGCAATTGGCATTTTGCGAGAATGAATGTCAAAAATACAAGAAAAGTCGGGCCGTCCGACCCTCTGAGTGGCGCTCGTGGAAGGCGTATCTTGCAGCCAGCTGTATCGCTGATCGGTGCGCGCCGGCCGGCTGTTGCGTGCTGCGGCCGTACAGCGGTTTGCAAGCCCGGCGTGCCGCGCTCGACTCGCTTCCAGTGGCCGATCCACCAAGCCAATGTCATTCAGGCGCGGAAGGCTGATTTAATGCTGTCCGATCTCGATGGCTGCCGGAAACCGCAGCGACGGGGTGGCGAAAGAAGCTGGAAAAATTGAGGTGGCAGCCGGCGGGGCGAAAGCCAAAGGTACAAGCCTGGGTCGGAGGCAATGTCATTAAGTCAGGAGCAGGCGCGGGCGAGCGGAGTCGCACCGAGCATCGCTGCCGTGTCGAACACCGCACCGAAGCCGGCGATGCATTTCAGCACCCGACGCGCAGGCGCCCGTCGCCCGCTTTGCGGAAGAGGGGAGGGGGTGAGGGAAATCGGGCTTCAAGCGCGCCGCACGAACTTGACTTGACGGCATTGGCTGTTACCCTTGAATTGCGTTTGCTCATGGCATTTCAATTACACCGCGGGTAGAAGCAACGGAAACAAATCGTCCTGTTGAGTCAACATCAATTGCACATGGATTGTCATTCGGACATAGGTGTGCAACCTGCAGCCGGTTACCGATAAGCACAAGCCCAGCCACGTCTTGCAGGAAAGCTAATTTGCCTCGGCGGGAAAGCACGCCTCGCTGTCGTGACGGCGCTGTGCAAGCTTCCGGGTGATTTGGCGAGGTGACGTCGAGCGCGACGTGGCATGAATCACAGCGGCGTAGGGCGGATAAGCCGCAGGCGCAATCCGCCGTATGGGGCGGTTGAATTGCCATACAGGGCTGAATGTGCGCCGTTTTGGGGATTGAGCTGGCGCGCGTGGGTTCGATAAGCCTGCGGCGGTGTCGGTCGCTTGGGGAGGTTGAACGCTCGTTGATGTCAGCCCGCGCTACCGGCCTGGACATTGACTCGTGCCATTGGCAAGGAACGATTTCGTGGTACGGCCGCTGTTATTCCAGCGCCCCCTGTTGTTTCCTATTATTTCCCCGCGCCGGGACGTGGCACGGAAGGGCCTGGAGATTTCGCCGGCAGGTCAGGGGGCAAGATCGCATTCGAAACGTGGCGAGTGGCTGGGCTGGACTGATCCCCGGCGCGGCGTATCAATTCCAGAGAATCATGGCAATTTACCCGGATTTGCCTGTGTGCCGCCACGTTTTCCGACTCGCGCGCCTTGTTGGTCGCGGGCAGTCAGCGGCGCCGCCGGGCGTGTTGGGTGCGCCGGCACGTCGACTTGTCCCGTAAGTGCGTGGCAATATTTACGCCCCAAACGTGTTAGCCTAAGACACTCGGGCAAGTGCCGACTTCGCCCATATACCCCGAACGCCCCCGGTGCTCGCAACCCGTTTTTCACTTCTTCTTGCGCGTCAGAGAACCATCAAGCGTATGTCGTCGTGGTGGCTGCTTGTTCTGTGTTGGCTGATCGCCTGGGCGCCCGGCGCAGGCGCGACGGTAGTTGCGGCGTCCGAGCCCCAGGCGGTTTCCGCGCCGGTGGTACGCGCAGGAATACGCCTGCGCGCCATCCTCGTGCCGCCCGATACAAAGCGCAGTTTCGAGCTTGAATTCGATTTGTGGCTGCGTTACACGGGCAGCTTCAGTTCCGCGGACCTGGTGTTTCCGGACGCCGCCGGGCCGGTGGATTTGGGACAAGCCCTCGATTCCGTGGATAGCGGGAACGACCATTACCGCCTGTACCGGGTGCGCGCAAATCTGCGCTACGACATGGACGACAGGGATTTGGTGCAGGGGCAGCGGCGCTTGCGCATCCGCTTCGGTCCTGGCCCGCATGTGGCATGGGAGGGCGCTTTCGTGCCGGATTACGAAGGGATGGGTTTGTCTTCCGCTGGCACGGACGGCTGGCTCAACCAACTGCGCGCGGATGGGCTGCTTTCCGGGGCGGAGGGCTGGTCCCTGGCGGAGGCCTCGCTCGAAGGGACCACCGACGTACAGCCGGTACTCGGAAATCCGCGTTTTCCTGCCGGGAAACGGGAACGCCCGCTGGTCCAGGCCAAGCTGTCGCTGCAGGCGCCGAGCAGTTTCCCTCCCGCTGCAGGGCTCGCAGGAAGTCTGAGCGGACCGGCGCTCCCCGCTGCCGCCCTGTTGGGGCTGAGCCTCAGCCTTGGCACCGGCTGGGCGGCGCAACGCCGGCTGGCTGCCGCGGCGCGCATAATTGTCCGGCTATTGGCGATAAGCGCGGCCTTTTACTTCGCGCAGTCGCTGCTGGTGTGGTGCGCTCTGTACCTGCTGAACCCCGTGGCACTGCGGCAACTGCTTAACCTGCTGCGCTGTATCTGGTGGATGCTCCCGGCGGTATGGCTGCACTCGGTATTACCCTTTATTTGGGACGAAGTGAAGCGGCGTACCGGTCACCCTATCCCATCCGTCACCCACCTTGCGGTGGTATTTCTGGCTTACGTCATGATGGGCACCCTTGCCGGTTACTTCGTGCTCGGGCTGTCGGCAACTGCAGTGGGCGCGATGTCCGGCGTGATGACGGTGGTGCTGGGGGTCGCCTTGCAGAACGTGATACTTGATGCATTTTGCGGCGTGATGCTCAGTCTGGAACAGCCATTTAAAATTCTGCACTGGATCAATATCGGCGGCCAGCATCAAGGCCAGGTGATAGACATGAACTGGCGCACCACGCGGCTGCTGTCGCGCGCCAATAACATCATATGCGTGCCGAACAGCCATATCGCGCGCAATCTGGTTACCAACTATTCGCTGCCCTCGCCTACCAGTTGCGTTGAATTTTCCCTGGTTCTGGACGAAGCGGTGCCGGTGGGGGTGGCGCGGAAACTGATGCGCGAAGGCGTGCAGGAAGCAGCCGAGCGCGGCCGCATTCTGTCCGACCCCAAGCCGCGGGTGGTGCTGGAGTCGTCGCGCGAGCACGGCGTGCGTTACCGCGTGCAGTTCTTTGTGAACATGACCTTGGTATCCGACACGGCGGCACTTACCGACGCACTGGAAGGAACCTTGGCACGGCTGGATCGTGAAGGCATACGCGTAGCGAGTTTGCGGCCGCAGTTCACCCTTCCGGATGGCAGCAGCATCACAGCCGCCAGCCGCGCCGGCGAAGCGCCGCCCGCCGACGTTTGTGCAAACGACGGCGCACGCACCTCCGCCACGCCGCCCGCCGCGGCGGCTACGCCGATCACCGAGGCGCAAATCGCACTGGTGCAGGAAAGCTGGGCGCAGGTGCGCCCCATTGGCGATAGCGCCGCCGCGCTGTTCTACCAGCGCCTGTTCGAGCTGGACCCGCAACTTCGCCACCTGTTTCGCGGCGACCCGCGGGCGCAGCAGAGAAAACTAATCGGCATGCTAAGCATCATGGTGCGCGGCCTCCAGGCACTGGATGATCTGATCCCGACGCTGCAGGACCTGGGCCTGAAGCATCAGTCGTATAAAGTTGAAGACCGCCATTACGACACGGTGGGCGAAGCCCTGCTTTGGGCGCTGCAAAAGGGCCTTGGCGACGCTTTTACGATAGACGTAAAGGCAGCCTGGGTACGCGCCTACACCCTGCTGGCGGAAACCATGAAAGCCGCCAAATGAGCGGCGCACAGCTCATCCGGAACGATTCAACTCGAAGCGCCTGCCCGGTTCTCGTCAGCCATTGCCGAGCCGAGCATGGTAAGCAGCGTATCGGCTGCGGAATTGCCGAATTCTTCGGTATTCAAAGCCAGATTCAATACTTTCAGCTTGCGCATCGGCTGCAGCCGCTCCTCGATGCGCGCGACAAACGCGGCGTCCGCCGCGGGATCGAAAAGCGGGGCGCCGCGTTCGCTCAATGATGACCAGCCTTTGCGCGGAACGAGAAACTGCCATTCACCCCTGGCGGCCAGCAGTTTGTTTGCTACCGCGTCCGCAATCATGCGGCCTTCTTCCGCGCTGGTGCGCACCTGAACCCGCAGTGCGTCCGGGATGAAAAGCTTGCGACTGGCCAGGCCGCGCGATGTCCACAGCGGATCGTCGCGGTCGCGGCGATCTATGGGACCGCAACTTAGCATGTCGAACCCACAGGGCGTAAGCACCTGAGGGACGCCCATCCTGCCGGCTGCTTCCAGCCTGTGCGGGCCGGCAGCGCGGTTCCCGCCGAGTAGTTCCTCCGCCACGCCGGCCGGCACCACGTCGAGCACCGCGTCGATCAAGCCCTGTTCGATCAACTCTTCCATGGCGCGGTCACCCACGCCTTGAGCATGAAATCGCAGCACCTCGCAACCGGCCCGGGACAGCGTGTCCGCAGCAGCCCGGCAGCAAATTTCGGAAAATTTGAATCCGGTAAGTGCTACGCGCGGATGCGCCTTTTCGCCCCGGCAAAAAGAAACGCCCTCTTCGCTTTGAGCCATGGCGCATACTGCGGCCGCCGCACGCGTGAGCAAACTTTTCAGAAGTGGATTAAGACCAGCGATATCCACGACCGAATGCATCATGGCAATGTCCGTCGTGCCGAAATAACTACCGGCATAGGCGGGCACCCCCGCCATCGATGAAACCATCACCTTGCTCACACCGAAGGGCAGTTGCCGCATTATCGTCGTGGTGAGCAAAGTATTGCTGGCACCGCCCACGCCTATGATGCCGTGCAGACCTTCCGCGGCATGAAGCTCAAGCACGATTTTGGATCCGCCTTGCGCCATGACGTCGGTTGCCCAGCGGGTGTCCGGCGAGCGCCTTATGCTGTCTATCGCAACACCGGCCGCGGCCGCCACCCGTTCGGCCCTGATTTCCACCTGGTCAACCGTATCGCGGCCCATGGACGTATCCATGCGCAGCGTTGCAAACCCCCTGGCCTCCACCTGCGCCCGAAGAAAGCTCAATACGTCGGCCTTGGTATCGAAGGACCCGACAATCAAAATGCGCCTGGGCATGACATCTCCTCCGCTGCAAACTTCATTTCGCCACCGCATGCACGAGCGACGACAGGATTATCGCCCGCTTTGCGCCCGTACGATGCGCAAAATGCGCGGCTAGGTGTCCGGACACAACAGGTCTCGACGGCTGCCGATCGGCCCGTTTTATCGCACCGCTGGATTCGGGCTAAATGGGCGCGGAGACGGGGATGCGCGCAATCGGCGACGCACCACGGCGCGGCATGTGGATTGCCGCGAGCGCTGGGCCAGAAAGACGGGCCACGCTCCAATGCCACTACTTTTGCGAAGGAATTGGTGCGAAGTAATTGGGCTCAGAGCGAGGTAATTTCCAAATGCACGCTTGCTCCGGGGTGGACCTTTTTCCGTCGCTGGCGAAAGATACCTCACTCTGACCCCGGTTGCCCTCTTGGGGGCTGTACTGGTCAGAAGCGAACGCGCGGGCGAACGGGTCATGCGCAGTATCACGCGCTATCTGGAACACACCCTCAAGCTCAATGTACGCCTTGTCAAAAGCAAGGTCGCACCGATGAGCGAATGTGGCTTCCTGGGCTTCACGCTCAAGGGAGGCAAAATCCGCTGGACCGACAAGGTACTGGCGGCATTCAAGCGCCGCGTCAAAGGACTGACTGGGCGCAGTTGGGGGGTGTCGATGCAATACCGCCTGCACAAACTGGGGCCATCTCTGCGCGGCTGGGTGGCGTACTTCGGCATCAGCGAGTACTCCCGCCCGGTTCCGGAACTGGATGAATGGATACGAAGGCGCATCCGCATGTGCTACTGGAAACAGTGGCGCTGGGCGCGCACGAAAATCCAGAATCTGGTGAAGTTGGGTGTGGCCCTTAAAACGGCCATCCAGCACGGCGTCAGCAGCAATAGTTACTGGCATATGGC